>JAJZYM010000030.1 GCA_021798115.1 Pseudomonadota bacterium
GTGGCGGCGTGGGAGCGACGACGCAACGCCGCTCAATGCGGCATCGAGTGGACATTCACGCGCAAAGACGCGGATCGGAAGCTGCGTCGACATTATGTTTCGTAATTAACGCGTCGCTGTACTAGCCGCGCTGGCGCGAAGCGAGCACTTCGACAAGGTGGTTGCCGCGAAAGTGGCGCATCAGGTTGCCGAACATAAATCGATGTATTTCGTCGAGAAGGATGCCGGAGGAAAGACGATCGATTACCTCGCGGCTGTGAGCGGTTCGCTCAGACTGGTGCCGGAGGGCGCATCACGCGGAGCGTTGGCCGAGGATTTTCTGGCCATGCGGGAAGATGGTCTGTTGTCGTCCAACACCCCGGGGTTTGACTCCATCATGGAAACCTGTGCCGACATTGAGGGCAAGCTCAACAGAGAGGGGCGGAGATGTGAGCAGGCCGTTAATCACCGATGCCGCACGGAAGCGGCGCCCGTGGGCACGGCGGTAACCCGGTCCTTCAGGCTCCCATAGCCGAACAGTTCGGAAGGGGGCCCGGAGGGGCCACACCTCGGTCAGGAGTGGACAGGGGAGGGGACAGTGGAATCACGTCATGAAGCACCGTGATCTTTTCAACGGTCGGCTAGTTCTCTTCGTCGTGGATGACCAGAAGACGGGGTTCGGTCATCTCCTCGACGGCGGAGCGCAAGCCTTCGCGTCCCACCCCCGAGCGCTTCACGCCGCCGTACGGCATGGCGTCCACCCGGAAGCTCGGGGTGTGTCCGATCACGATTCCGCCCACCTCGAGCTCGCTCCAGGCCTCTTCCACGTGACGGAGGGAGTCCGTGAAGACGCCCGCCTGGAGCCCGTAGTCGGAATCGTTGACGGCGGCGAGCGCCTGATCGAAGGTCGTGAAGGGTTCGAGGACGACCACGGGTCCGAAGACCTCCTCCCGCCAGACGCGTGCCGAGCGCGGCACGTTCTCGAGCACCGTCGCGGGCACGAAGGCACCGTCGCCTCCACCCCCGCAGAGAATCTGGGCCCCTCCGGCCCGGGCCTCCTCGATCCAGGCCCGCACCCGTTCGGCCGCGGCCGTGTCGATGAGCGGACCCAGGTCGGTGGTCTCCTCGCCGGGATCGCCCATCCGGAGCCGGCGCGTGGCCGCAACCAGGCTGTCGCGAACGGCCTCGTAGAGCGAGACGTGGACGAGAATGCGCTGGATGCTGATACAGCTCTGGCCCGATTGCGCGAACGATCCGCTCACGAGTTTGGGGAGGATCGCGGGAAGCTTCCTGCCCTGATCCCCGTCGACGATGCAGGCCGCGTTCCCGCCGAGCTCGAGAAGCACCTTCTTCCGCCCGGCCCGGGTCCGGAGCTCCCAGCCCGTCTGCCCGCCCGTGAACGAGAGGAGGCGAATCCTTTCGTCCGTGACCAGGGGAGCCGACCGTTCGCCCGGGAGGGGAAGAACGGAAAAGGCCCCCGGAGGAAGGTCCGCGGCGGCCAGGATCTCGCCCAGGAGGAGCGCCGCGAGCGGAGTCTTCTCCGAGGGCTTGAGGAGAAACGGGCAGCCGGCGGCGATGGCCGGGGCGACCTTGTGGGCGACGAGATTGAGGGGAAAATTGAAGGGGGTGATGAGACTCGCGGTGCCGAGGGGCACGCGGCGGACGAGACCGAGCGTCCCGCGGGAACGGGGGGCGTAGGCAAGATCGAGGACGCGTCCCTCGGGCGAGACGGCCTCGGAGGCGGCGACGGTGAAGGTCTCCCGGGCGCGCTCGACCTCGAGGCGGGCGTCCTTGAGGGGTTTCCCGGCTTCGACCGTGAGGAGATGAACGAACCTCTCGCACCGTTTCTCGATCTCCCGGGCACAGTGGTGAAGGATGGACCGACGAAGGTCGGCGGGAAGCGTGCGCATCGTCCGCTCGGCCTCGTGCGCCGCGGCGATGGCCCGTTCGATCGCCGCGGGATCGGGGAGAGCGACGCGGGCGGCTACCGTGCCCTTGAATTTGTCGCGGACCTCGAGGATGCCCTGGGAGGTTGCGGGACGATTCGCCAGGAAAAACGGAACGCGTTCATCGGCCATGATTGGTCTCCCGAAAGATGCCCAAGAGCAAGGGACGAGGGGGTCTCACCCCTCCCGTGCTATATTGCCTCCGTTCGCCCTCGAGCGGTGGTGTCCGGAGAGCGCGACGTGAGAATCGGCGTGCGCCGTGTGTACGACAAGCCCGACGCGGGGGACGGTGTCCGTGTCCTCGTCGATCGGCTCTGGCCACGCGGGCTTCGCAAAGAGACGGCCGCCGTCGACCACTGGTTCCGGGAACTCGCGCCGAGCACGGAACTCCGGCGCTGGTTTGGCCACGATCCCGAGCGGTGGGAACAATTCCGCCGTCGCTATGCGGAAGAGCTCGATCGCCGACCCGAGGCTCTCGACCCGCTCCTCGATCTCCTTCGGAAGTCTCCGTGTGTGACGCTGCTCTACGCGGCCAAGGATGAGGAACACAACAACGCCGTGGCTCTTGCGCGCTATCTCGAGGAACGGCATCTTCCCGGCAGAAGATCGCACGATTGACGACGCGGGGAGGCCGGGGAAAGGGGTGTCCTCGGGTCAGGCTATGGATCGTTCCGGGATCTCGGACGACATCCGAGTGGAACGCGAGACCGCCCGATTGGAAGCGCGCATTGCGGCGTCTTGAATTCTTTCGGAAGTGGCGCGCCCGGGAGGATTTGAACCTCCGACCCTCGCCTTAGGAGTGCGATGCTCTATCCACCTGAGCTACGGGCGCCGCCGTTCGTGTTTGCCAATTATGCCGCTCCGGCGCTCGAAGGGGCCCCCCTCCCTTTGGGCTCGATCGTCCCGAAGCTCCCTCGAGCCTTCGAGAGGGCCGACAAGGGATGACTCCCGACCGCGGCCCCACGAACGAGAAACACGGTGAGGCGAGGGGTGGAAGAGGGTCATGAGCCCACCCGCGCTGAGAAGGACCGACGCCCCCGCTCCTAGGACGGAGATGGCGGATTACGGTCTCGGCCGATCCCTCGAAGGCTCACTCCCTTTGCCGTCATCGCCCCGCTTCCGCTTCCTCTGCCAGGGCCGCGACCCACTCCCCCTTCGGCGACTTCACTGTCCCGGTCTTCGTCCAAGGCTCTCGGTCACGCGGCCTACGCCATCCTCCGCCGCCTGGGCGTGCCGGTCGGAAGAATGGGCTTTCTCGCGGTGGTGCGCACCGAGGATCTTGCGCCGGGCTTCTCCGCCGGACTCGATATTGAGGGTTGCGTCCGTCCCCGGTGGGCGGGCGCTCCGCTCAGAGAGGAAGACGCGGGTCCGGTGCCCCGAAATCCAGGGGGTTCTCGATCCAAAGACGACGGGAAGTCCGCCAGCTGCTCAGGGCGACGATTCCCCCGGCCAGGACCGTGACGAGGGCTCCTGCCGCGGTCCCGAAGGTCCTCATCACGACAAGCGCGATCGGAAGCGCGAGATACGCGAGGCCGAAGAGGGGGATCCCGAGAAGCACGCGCGGGAGGGTCCGCTCGGGCATGTGGAGCACGGCGGAAAGAAGAAAGAGGGCTAGGGGTGGGAGCACGGCGAGGGCCGCGAGGAGCACCGTCAGGGACCGTGACGGCGAAAGGAGGAGAGCGGCGGGGACGAGAAGAGCGAGAGTCACGACGATCACACCCGGGAGAATGCCGAGATAGGCGTCGGCGATGACCGACCGAAACTCTTCGGGCTTTTCGAGGCCCAGGGTGAGGTAGAGTTCGGCGAGATGCCGCTTGGTCCGCTCGCGGGCGAGGGGGATGGCGGTCAGGGAGGAGAATCCCGCGAGGACGACGTAGCCGAAAAGAAGCCCGTGGACGAAGGGCGGCGGGCGCCCGTGGGCGAAGGCCAGGAAGCCGTAGAGGCCGAGGAAGAGGGCCAGGGTGACGAGACGGACGAGCCAGCCGCGGGGGTTCTCCGTTGGCATGAGGAGGAGACGGACCGCGCGCACCCGGCGCGGATGGTCGGGATGGGCGCGGAGCGTCGCGAGTCGCTTCTCGAGGCGCTCTCCCGAGGGGGCGGTGATCCACGCCTCGAGGCGGCTTCGGAAGCGGGAGGGGCGGGCGCTTTGAAAGGTGGCCCGACGGGCGTTGCTTCTCAAGCCGCTCATGCCGACGGCCGAGAGGGGCGCCAGGGCCTCGGGCGGATCGGCGGGCGCCAGGAGATGACGGGCGAGCTTCTGGAGGAGGATGGCGGCGAGGACGAACGCTCCCGCCCCCACCGGCGCGGAGAGGGCCAGACTCAGGAGGGTCCGACGGACGGCGGGAGGGAAAACCGAAACGCCAAGGAACGCCAGGACGACGGGCAGCATGCCGCGCGGGAGAGGCCAGGCGTTGACGATGAGGATCCAGACGAAGAGGAGGGTGGTGAGTCCGCCCACGGCGAGGAGTTGGGGAGGTGCGAGGACTTGGAACAGACCCGCGAGGGCGAGGGGAAGGAGCCAGAGGAAGCCGAACCAGAGACCGCCCGCGACGGCGAGGGCCCGGCCGAAGTTCGGGAGAAGGCGCGTCTCCGGGCGCGCGACGGCCCGAAGCTCCGCGCCGACAAACGAGAGCGCAAAAAACCCGAAGATGCCGACCCCGAGGAGGATCGTGCGCAGGATCGGGGCGACTCCGGGCAGGCCGCCGGACGCAAGAGCCCGGAGTCCGAGCCACACGACGAGGGCGTTCCCGAGGGCGATCAAGCCCACGAGGATCGGCCCGGCGAGAGGGGTGACCTCGAGGGGAAGACGGGCGAGTCGACGGGCGGAACGCAGGATCAAGGCCGGAGCTCAGGCCAAGGCGACGAAGAGATCTTCGAGATCGATCGGCCGGAATTCCGGCGCGTTTCCCCGGGCGCCGACCGCGGTGGCGATCGCTTCGGCGAGATCCCGTTCGCGGTCCGCCGTGTAGACGATCCGCGTCTCGTCGCCCAGGGAACGGACGGCGAGGACGCCCGGAAGGTCGGAGGGGAGGCGGAGCCCGTTCGTGCCGCGGACGACGGCGAGCGCCAGCCGACCCGCGTGATCGCCCCGCGGGAGACGAAAGACGATCCGACCGTCGCGGAGGATGGCCAGGGAGGCTTCGAGCCGCTCGAGATCGCGGACGATGTGGGTGGAGAGGATCACGGTCTTTCCGGGGCGGCGGACGAGGGGCGCCAGGGTGACGAGGAACTCGCGGCGGGCGGCGGGGTCGAGGCTCGCCACGGGCTCGTCGAGGACGAGGAGATCGGGATCGGGCGCGAGGGCACGCACGATCGCGAGCATCTGCCGTTGGCCCTGGGAGAGAGTGGCGATCTTGTCCCGGCGAGGAAGACGCCATTCCTCGAGGAGCCGCTCGACGAGATCGCCGTCCCAACGCTCGTAGAACGCCGCCGTGAAACCGAGATAGTCGCGGACCCGCATCCACGGGAAGAGATCGAAGGTTTGGGGGACGTAGCCGATCCGGTGGAGAATCGTGCCTCCGTGTCGTCCGATCTCGGCTCCGAGGATCCGGATCTCTCCGGCGTCGATGGGGGAGAGGCCGAGGAGGGCGCGAAGGAGCGTGGTCTTGCCGGCCCCGTTGCGACCGATGAGCCCGATCACGCCTCCGCTCGTCCCGACCCAGTCGAGACCGTCGAGGACGGTTTTCTTGCCGTAACGTTTGACGAGACCGGTGATGCGAAAGGCTTCCTCCGGCGGGGAGGACCCGGAGACCGGAGGAGAGAGGGCGGCGCTCACGGAGCGGTGTAGAGCGGGAGGTGGGCGAGGCACACGACCCCGGGATGAGCCTCGGGGTCGCCCTCGGTGGCGATCGCCGCCACGCCGATCACCTCTCCTCCGGCTCGGGCGACGAGGGCGCGCATCGCCTCGAGGGTCGAGCCCGTGCTCACGACGTCGTCGACGAGGAGGACCGAGGCTCCGGCGAGTCGGAGACGATCGCGGGCCGAGAGGTGAAGGGTCTGTTCCTTTTGGGCGGTGATCGATCGCGTCGTCACCGAGAGGGTCTCCCCCATGTAGAGACGGGCCTGTTTGCGAAAGACGACGTACGGGCGGGCGAGGAGGCGGGAGAGGGCGTGGGCCAGGGGGATGCTTTTCGTCTCGGGTGTTGCCACGACCGTGAAGGGGAGGCTTTCGAGGCGCGCGGCCAGGGCCCGGGCGGCCTCCTCGACGAGTTCGGTGTCCCCGAGGATGTCGAGGACCGCGAGGGCGAGACCGGGGGCGATCTCCACCACCGGGAGCTCGCGTTCCACGCGACCGACGGTCAAGAGGTGATGAGTGGGAAGCACGACAAATCTCGTTCGATGGCGGGGCGACGCACGCCCGGGAAAGGGGAAGGCGGCCCCGAGGCGGGGCCGGACCGCAAGGAGCCTCGTTGTCCGTCTTGGTTTTGAACGCTTATCCTACCGTAAGCCTATCCAAGCTCATGGAACCCAGGGCGACTCTCGCAGCCTCATGCGAGGGGAGGATTCACGGGCACGGCCGGTCCACACGCCGCACCTCTGTCGTCGTCCCGAGACGGTCAACACGCTCTGTTTCGACGCCGTCCCGAGCGGACGGAGCCGTCTCGTCGGTCTCGGCCGCAGGTCCTGGGATGGGGCGCCTACGGCATCGTCGCTCAAAACGACGTCAACCAACCACCACCACGGTCGCGTCGACCTCAGGCATCTTGCCCTCTCTCTCGCAAGCCGAGTTTGTACGCAGAACGAGAGATGCGATCACAGCGGATCTTCACGCCAAAGTTTGAAGCGTTTCCCCCCTTGCGGGAAACCCAAGTCTTCGCAAAGATCCTCCCGCGAGGCGATCAGCCGGCGTATCTCTCCCGCCCATGTCGAGCCGGGTCTGACAGTGCCCATCAGCCAGGCGAGCAGGGTCAAGGTGTTGTACAACCGTTTGGCGCGCGCGGGGTCGCGTTGGAGTTGCTCCGCGAGTTCGCGTGGGTTCTCCGGCAACTTGAACAGCACGGTGAGGGGGCTATTCAACAGCTGGTTGTGAGAGGTGGCTCGGTTTTTTCGGACGCGGCGATAAGTGGACGGGCTGCTGTACATTCCCCCTGTGTAAGGAGCGGATCCGATGCGAAGACCGAGACGAAACCATTCCCCTGCGTTCAAGGCCCGGGTCGCTCTCGAAGCCTTGAAGGGCGAGAAGACCGTGGCCGAGATTGCCAAGCAGTTTGAGGTCCATCCGAATCAGGTGACCCGCTGGAAGAAAGAGCTGTTCGATGGCGTCGCTGTCGTGTTCGGCGGTGACCCTGGCGAGAGCACCCTGGATCGGGAAAAACTCCAGGAGCTGCACGCGAAGATCGGCGAGCTCACGGTGGAACGAGATTTTTTAGCACATGCGCTCGGTCGCTTCCCCGGACCGAGCGGACAGAGATGATCAATCGGGGCGGGAAGCTGTCGGTGCAGCGCCAATGTGAGCTTCTGGACCTGAACCGGACCGGCGTGTACGACACGCCGCGTCCGGTGCCAGAGGAGGACCTGAGGCTCATGCGGCGGATCGATGAGCTGCACCTGAAGTATCCGGACTATGGGGCGCGACGCATCGCCCGGCAGCTTGGCCGGGAGGGCCTGGATGCGGGCCGCTTGCACGTCGGCACGCTCATGCGCCGCATGGGCCTTGAGGCGCGCTACCGCAAGCCGCACACGAGCATCCCGGCCCGAGAGGGGACGATCTACCCGTACCTGCTCGAGGGCGTCTCGATCGAACGGCCGAACCAGGTCTGGGCCACCGATATCTCCTATCTGCCGATGGCCCACGGGTTCTTGTACCTGACGGCCATCCTCGACATCGCCAGCCGCAAGGTACTGGCTTGGCGGCTCTCCAACACGCTCACGACTGATTTCTACCTCGCCGCCCTGGACGAGGCACTTGCTCGCTTCGGGACTCCGGAGATTTTCAACAGCGACCAAGGCGCGCAGTACACTTCCGAGGACTGGCTCGATCGGCTGAAGAACACCGGCTGCCGCATCAGCATGGACGGCAAAGGTCGCTGGGTGGACAACGTATTCATCGAGCGGCTGTGGCGGTCGGTCAAGTACGAGGAGGTCTATCTGCACGCGTACCGTGACGGCCGCGAAGCGCAGCGGCAGCTCGCGGCGTACTTCGATACCTACAATCGCAGGCGGCTGCATCAGTCCCTCGACGACCAAACGCCGGACGAGGTCTACTTCGGCACGCGGATCGACGAGCTCGCCGTGGTAGCCTGAAGGATCGCAATGACGAGGCGCAACAGCCGGCATCGAAATCTGAGGGATGGCGAGGTAGCGGGTACCCCCATGATCGCCGCTCACAGGGCTTCCTATGCGGTCGCCTTTACTCGCGCCTTCAGAAAAAGCAGACTTTCCTCCCTCGGAGCGCCTCAGACACCGAGAGGCCCGCGTTCTTTTCAAGCGCGGACTTCTGCCGCCGAAGGCGGCAGACTGCGCGACGCCTTCGGCGTCGCAAGCAGGAGACCCGATAGATGTAGAATTCACGATCAAGAGTTGAAGACAGAACCGTTACCGTGTTTAATCAACTCAGCAGGGTCGTCCATTTATCCCACCCGGAAATCTGTCCGAACGACCCGAGCCACCCCAGGGTACCCAAGGTGCGTTCGCGCAGCGGGGAACCGGTGGTGTTCCGCTCCGCGCTGGTGCCGCCGTACGTGCGCAAGGCCAAGGCCGTGGAAGCGGCGCTGCCGTGGCTGTACCTGAAGGGCATCTCTACCGGGCAGATGCAGGAGGCCCTGGCGGTGCTAGTGGGGCCGGAGGCGAAGGGCCTGTCGGCGCCGGTGGTGAGCCGTCTGAAGACCGAGTGGCGTCGCGAGTACGACCGCTGGCGGCAACGGCCGTTGGACCAGGACCGCTGGGTCTATGTGTGGGTAGACGGTATCTATAGTAGTCTGCGGGCCGAGGGCCAGCGGCTGTGTGTGCTGGTGGTGATTGGGGTGAACGAACGCGGTGAGAAGCACTTTCTCGCCATTGAGGACGGCGTGCGGGAATCGACCCAGAGCTGGCGCGAGGTGCTGCTGAAGTTGAAAGCGCGTGGCGTAGTGCGGGCGCCGAAGCTCGCCATCGGTGACGGTGCGCTCGGGTTCTGGGGCGCGCTGGAGGAAGTGTATCCCGAGACCCGTGCGCAGCGCTGCTGGGTCCACAAGACGGCGAACGTGCTGAACTACCTGCCGAAATCCGTGCAGCCGAAGGCCCAGCAAGCGCTGCAGGCGATCTGGATGGCGCCGAGCCGCACGATCGCCCACCAAGCCTTCGGGCTGTTTGTGGAGACCTATCAGGCCAAGTATCCCAAGGCGACGGACTGTCTCAGCAAGGATCGTGAGGCCTTGCTCGCCTTCTATGACTTCCCCGCTGAACACTGGCTGCACATCCGTACCAGCAATCCCATCGAGTCGAGCTTCGCGACGATCCGGCATCGCACGAATCAGACGCAGGGATGTGGCAGCCGTGAGACGTTGCTCACCATGATGTTCAAACTGGGAGAATGTGCCGAGAAGCGTTGGAGCCGGATCCGCGGGTTCCACTACTTGGCGAAAGTGATCACCGGCGTCAGGTTCACTGATGGAATCGAAGACGTCGAGAGCAACTTAGGGGACAGCAGGAGCGCCGCTTGACGAATCCTCATACACCACATTTGACGATAGCTCCTTGACCACCGGGACCACTTCTGATAGCTTGGAAGATGCGCTATGCAATCACATATGTCGCCGTTCAGTATTTCTCCAATTCGAGAGGCCAGTACGAATTCACCATCTCTTTCAACGGAAATGGCTTTGACGTGGGTTTTTTTTGGAGGGTTTGGCGGTCTCGGCGCGTTTGCGCTTGAACCAGGATTGGCCAATTTTGAACCATTCACCTTCACTTATGCGAAAACCAGTGGCCACGTATTCTGCTGGTTAGCTGTTACGTTTACGGCTTTCTTGTTGACAGGGTGTTTTGGCAGCAAACAGTGGCGATATTATTACACTAAAAGTGGTAGAGGAAAGGAAGGCATCTTTCAGACCCTTGGGCATGTTAATCAAATTGAGCAAACGATAGATATAGCTTTATGCTTTTTAGGTGGACTATTATTGGCTGCTAGCACGTTGCCAACTTGTTGGTTTTTGGTGCTGGCTATTTACAATATGGTTGTCCTAGTGCGAACCGTTCTAATTCTTCTCCGACCGAGGTTTTCCGCATGTTTGACCCAGAAGGGTGAAGAGGTTCCTCCTTGGTATTCACAGATCCGTCGCTTTCATAATGGTATGTGGGTTCCAGCAGTTCTCTGGGGTTGGATTGCAACGCACGCTATCAGTTGTATGATAGCAATTGTCATATTCACTGTAATTACAATAGAGGCACGGAATTTCACTAATATTCCATTCCTGGCAATTGTAATTGTGTACTTCATTGCATTTCTTGTGCTGATAATTTTACTTTGGTACGCTTCCGACTATTCTTACCGCTTCGGATGTCGAGTTTGCCCGCCACCGACGAATGCCTCACAGTAATTTGGTTCAGCGTGAAATGGAGAAGAGTTATAGTCGAATCTGGTGTATGGGCGGTTTGAAAAAGTGGCGTACCTGCTGACAATGTGTTTACCAAGACGCAATTCAGCAGAGGAGTACGCCATGAACGAGGGTAAAGTAATTGGGTTTCGGAGCCCAGCCGCCGGAGCGGAAGACCCGCTGACCGGGCTGCTGCGCTCGGGAGCCCAGCAGCTGCTACAGCAGGCTGTGGAAGCTGAACTGGGAGAGTTATTGGCCGGATATGCCGACCGGCGGGATGCCCCGGGGCGCCAGGCGGTGGTGCGCAACGGCCACCTGCCGGCACGGGAGATCCTGACCAATGTGCGATAACGACACGTATCCCTGCCCGAATGAAAATGATGTGAAACAGCGACTTATTGCCGCTGTATGCGTATTGTATCGGCATGATTGGCAATTACTGGAGAACAACGCTAACGAGCGGTCGATCACGCATAAGCTTGCGGAATATCTACAGCGTGAATTCCCTGACTGGCATGTGGATTGCGAATACAACCGTCGTGGATACGACAACAAGAAATTACTGACTGCTTTCAAGTCTGACGACGACCAGCCTGACGACATTGAGGCCAAGACCGTTTTCCCGGATATTATTGTTCATCGGCGGAACACATGCCAGAACCTATTGGTGCTTGAAATTAAGAAAGTCAATGGAAAAACAAATACCAGAGACTGCGAAAAGCTGAAGGGGTTCACTGATAGTAATCAACAGAGCCTGTATCAATACACCTACGGTGTATTTTTGAAACTCGGTAACTGCGAAGTATCGGAGGCGGATATATACCAGAATGGGGAAAAACGGGATAAGAATTGGGTAGATGATTTTAGGCGTGCGTTAAGGAGTCTGGGCATCTCTGCGTAACTTGTGGAGCCTAACTCACGAGTTGCCAAACGGGAATCGCAGAGATGAAATAACAAAGTTGTGCGAGCATGGTGTGGGAGGCGAAGCGGGAGAAGATGCGAAGCGAGATATTACTGGAGGACATGAAACGGGTAGTTCCGTGGACGGAATGTGTCAAGCGGATTGAGCCTTACTATCCGAAAGAAAAATATGGGCAACCACCGAAGGGATTGGAACGGATGCTGCGGGTGGAGTTGACCAGTTTCGGTGGACACGTTACTGTCTACGTTTCTGATTCCGTCTTTTCCGATTCATTCATCTTACATCGACACCTGAAAACCAAAATGGTCGACGGGTTTGGGGCGATCCGGTCCGAAATGACCGCCCTGGAAACCAGGATGAACAAGGAAATCATGCACATGGCATGGAAGACGACAGCGGTGCTTGCCCTGCTGATTACAATCCTGAAGTTCATCCACTAATAAATTAAATCGCAAATCCCAATCTCCGCCGCCGATCCGGCGGGGATGTTTTCAGGATCCTGGTTTAGCGGCCCCAAGACAAGTTGCGGACCGCGACATACCGCCTCAGCTGGTCACTGTGCGCATAGAGGAGGGTGGTCTCGAGGCGGGTGTGACGTGCGTTGTGCACGGTATCGAGATCGACCACGCCTGCGTTTCGCTCGATGAGCCGGGTCACATATGTATGCCGGAGCCAGTGCGGGGAGGCGGCGGCCAGGGCGCTCCGGATCTCGGTATCGCTCGATGCGGCCTCAGTACAGCGACGCGTTAATTACGAAACATAATGTCGACGCAGCTTCCGATCCGCGTCTTTGCGCGTGAATGTCCACTCGATGCCGCATTGAGCGGCGTTGCGTCGTCGCTCCCACGCCGCCACTTCG
>JAJZYM010000013.1 GCA_021798115.1 Pseudomonadota bacterium
ACCCCCAAAAAGAGAGCGGCCCCCCGCGCGTTCCTTTGCGCGGGGGGCCGCTCGTGCGGACTTGTGGTAGTTGCCTCAGACCGTCCGACGGCGCCGTACGACGGCGGCCGCGGCCAGGAGGGCGAGGAGCAGAAGCCCGAGGGGGCTCAGGGCGCCTCCGCCCGAGGACGAGCTTGGGGCCGGGGTGACCGGCGCCGGAAAGACCACCGCCTCGATCGTCGCCGGCTCCGGGTTCATGATTCCGTTCTCGTCCGGGCAATTCACCGTGATCATCTCGGGCTCGACGGTCGTCGACGTGAACGTGATGTTCACACTCGATCCCGTGGCCGTCTGGCCGTTGTACGTCCATTCACAGGACGACGCCTTGGCCGGGGTGGTGCCCCCCGTCACGGCGGCCGTCAGGGTCACGGGCTTGCCGATGTCAAAGCCGTAGTCGGTCACGCTCTCACCATTCGTGACTGTCGTCGCGGCAGTCCCTCCTCCCGCCGGGACCGAGACGGCGACCGTCGGGAACTGGTAGTCAAGACCTTGGGGAGCCGTGAGGGCCGCGTACCCCTGCGCCAGGCCCGCCCCCGCGCTGTCGGCACTGTAGCCGAGAGGGTTCCCGAACGAACACTGGAATCCCGTGGGGTTGTTGGCCGGGATGGGGTTCCCCGTGATGAGTGAGCTCGACGCCGTCGACTCGAGCGCGCCCGCGTAGAAGGACGCGGTCTTGCCCGGCTCAGCCGACATGAGATCGGCCACGAGCGCTCCCACGTTCGGGGCCGTCGCCGAAGTCCCGCAGAAAGCCACCCCTCCGTTCGGAAGGAACAGGCCGGAGAATCCTCCGGCTCCGCTCGTCTCGACGCCGTCGATGCCCGTGATCGCGGGCTCCGATTCCTCACCCGTGGCCCCGGCGTTCCCGTAGAGGAACGGTCCGAGCGCGCTGTAGCCCTCGAGGGTCACCGCAAGCGGATTCTCCGAGTCGACCTCAGCGGCGGCCGTCGCAAGCACCCCGGGGACGGCCGTCTCACCGTCGGAGGTGGAGCCGTTCGTGTACATCGGCGTCAGAGCGTTGTTGCTCACGGTGCCGAAGAGGACGGCGCCGTCGCCGTTGCCGATGAGTTTGAGCGAGGGGACCGGCGAGGCGGTGCAGCCCCCGGTGCACGCTATCACGAGATTGTCGGTCACGAAAGAGGCGGAGGAATTGGGAACGGTGTAGAAGAAATAGGACGCCGGTCGACCGTCCCCCGTCGTGTCGTTGCTCAGCGAAAAGGCCCCTCCGCTCGCGAGGACGTTCCCCGAGCCATCAAGGAGATAGAGTTCGTACTGGGTCGTGGGGGCGCTCGTCGTCGAGGGCGGATCGTTCCACTCGAGGATCGGGAAGAACGTGTAGCCCGGGAAGAGAATGACCGGAAGCTCATTGGTCACGCTGTAGGTGCTGAGCGTGGCGCCGAACGCGCTGGTCACCCCGCCAAAATCCATGCACCCGCTCGCACCCGTGACCGAGCTCGGGCATGTCGTGCTCGCGTAGGACGCCTGGAGATAATCTTGAGAATCGTTCCCAGCGGCGCTCAGAAAGGCGACGTTGGGATTGCCGCTCACGATCTGGTAAACCGCGTTGGCAAAGCTCCCGCTCGTGTTCACCCCACGGGTGAACATGTCGGTGCCGGGGAACCCGAGATCGTCGAGGACGACGTTCGCTCCCCATTGGACGAAGGCCTGGTAGCAGGTCACGAAGTCAACGTCCGTCTGCGGGCCGCAGAACCCGAGTTGGGCCTGGGGGGCCACCGCGTGCACCACCTCGAGAAGCGCCGTCCCCTCCGCCGGATCGCCGGGCGTCGGTTGTGTTTCCGTGCTCAGGAATTGCTGGACCTGGAAAATGTTGGTGGGAAGATAGCCCGCTTGCTGCGAGGCGGCGTCGCCCGAATCATCATCCGAGATCACACCGACCTTGATCCCCTGGCCCTCGGCGCCCGCCGACTTGAGAAGATCGCCCTGGAGCGCCACGAGACCCGTCGCGTCGATCGGAAGACCGCTCGGAACGGAGCTGCTGCTCTGTTGGGGGACCGCGCCCGCCCGGTGCGGAACGTAAGGCGGCTGGACCCTGGCGTAGACGGGAACACTCACCCGCCCGACACCGGGGAGGGCCGCAAGACTCTCGAGCGAGCCCACCGGAACCCAGGCCTGCACAAGGTGCATGAGAGGAGACACGCGGATCCCCACTGCCCCGAGCGAGGCGATCTCACCCACCGGAGGAAGAGCACCCGAGCCGAGCGTCGGGCGAATCACAACCTGGACGCGTCCGACCTGATCGGCCCGCGGGGCAAGGGGGTCGCGAACCGCGGCCTTCGAAAACGCCGGAAGCGCCTGGAGCCTTCCGTGCACCAAGGCCTCCAGGCGGGGGCCGAGAACCCCTGCCCGCACCCCGCCCGCGAGGACAAGGAAAAGCGCGGGAAGGGAGAACGACATGATTTTTCTCATCATGACACGATGTCTCCTACACAGTTGAGAGGAATTGGGTGCAGGTTATTGTGGGCCGCGGCAGGACGCCGTGGCTCTTTCTGCGGTGCACCGCCGCAAAAAGCGAGAAAACGAAGAGCATTCCGAGACCCCCTGGAGCCAAGGCTCCCCTGTCCGGGGTTGTGGTTCGGACCGCGGGAGGAGTGTGGGTGGGGGAGGCCTTGACCACAGCGTAGCGGGGAATCCCGACGTAACCCACCCCCGGAAGGGAAGCGACGGCTGTGAGGGCCTTGACCGGCACCCAGGCCTGAATCACGTCCATGAGACGCACGACCCGCACACGCCGTGCACCGAGGGCCACGAGTGTGTTCTTCGCCGGGAGGGGCGCCTGCGGCCGAAGAGGCCGGATCACGACCTCGACGCGGCCGGCGGCATCGATCCGCGGCGCGAAGGGCGAGAGGGGCCTCTGCCCCGCCGCCCCCGATGGGACACCGTGCTCGACCAAGGCGCGGAGAGCCGGCGCGAGCACCCCGGCCGAGGCGGGAGACAGCGACACGAATCCGAGCGCCGCCACGAGAACGCCGACGGCACCGGTGCCGAGCGGCAGCATCCCTCTTTCGGCAAACACCGCTGCTGGCAGGCGCAAGAAAACTCTCCCCGCAGTCCTACATGGTCCCAAGTGAATATTACCAGAATACGGGGGAACGGGAATCCCCCGTCTTCCGCCGTCACGCCCGGCCTCCGATGCCGGCATGGAAGCTCTCCTGCGATCCTCCCTCTCACCCGGAAGTCTCCCCATTGCGGTGCCAGAGGAAGGCTCCGGCGTAGACAAGAACCGTGGCGAGCTCCGCTCCGTAGAGGGCGGCCACAGCCCCCGTCGATCCGTCGCGGGGAATGAGGACGAGACTGAAGACGACGCCGGCGGCGGCTCCCGCCCCAGCCGCAACCGCGACGAGACGCATCCGTCCCCGCGCCGCCGCGAGGACATGGCTCGTATTACGCAGGACCTGAAAAAGCGGCAGGAGCGCCAAAAGACCGAGGAGACGGGCGGCGCCCGCAAAGCCGGTTCCCAACACCAGCGGGACAAGGGGTGCGAGCACGAAACGTAGACCCACGCCGGCCAGAACCGCCGTGCCGAGAAGCGCCGCAAGGAGACGCCGAAGACGCCGCCTGTCGCCTCCCGACCGGTAAAGACGGGGCCACAGGGCTTCCTGAAGCGCGAGGAGAGGCAACACCACGACATCGACGGCCCGCTGCGCGACGTTGAGACGGGCCACGTCGCCAAAGCCGCTGTAGGCAAGGACGGGCTTGTTGAACTCGTTTTGCAGACGGTGACCGAAGGATCCCGCGGCAAAAGGCCAGCTCTGACGCGCGAGCCCCCAAGGGCTCATCCCGCCACGCCGCGGTCGCGGGCGGAGGACGAGGAGCCCGAGGACACCGGCATAGCCGATCCCGGCAACACCGTAGAAGATCATCCAGAGTGCGAGACGGTGCGCTCCGAGCCAGACGGCAAGAGCGACGAGGACGAGAAGCCGTGTCCAGACGAGACCGGCCTGGGCGATACCGTAACGACCGAGGCGCCCGCGCGCCTGCTCGCCACGGGCGAGGAGCTCGACGAGTGAGGAGGAGGCGACCTCGGCGGCCAGAAGGAACAGGCCCGCGCGGAGCGGGAAGGGCGGAGGAAGGGCGAAGAAGAGGGCCACCCCTCCGAGCGGCACGACGAAACAAAGCGTCCGCCACCAAAGACCGAGGGCGGCCGCCCGCAACCCCGCCCGACCCCCCGGCGTGCGGCTCTCCTCACGCAGGACGATGCCGGCCGCTCCGAGACCCACCAGCGGCATGAGAAACCCCGCGACGGCGAGCACGGTCACGAAGCGCCCGTAGGACGAAGGGCCGAGGACGCGGGCGAGAAGAAGGACGACCGCCGCCTGGGCGAGGGCGCGTCCGCCGATCCCCCCGAACCCCCGGAGCGAAGCCTCGAAGTAGGACCGCAACCCGTCCCTCCCGACGTCCGTCCCGCTCACGGGCGCGTCCGGCGGCGGTTCATGCCCGTCTCACCCGCGCTTCTTCGAACGCAGTTCGTCGAGGCCGCGGAACAAATCGAGGACCTCGGGATTCGCGAGGGCTCCGGTGTTCGCGGGCGTGCCACCGGCCAAGACCTCGCGGACGGCGATTTCGCTGATCTTGCCGCTGCGTGTGCGTGGGAAGTCTGCCACCGCCAGGATGCGATCGGGCACGTGACGCGGCGAGGCCTGTTCGCGCAGCCTGCGGCGGATCGCCTGACGCAGGTTCTCGTCGAGGACGCAACCCTCGCGCAAACGCAGAAAGAGCACGATGCGCTCGTCGCCCTCCACCCGTCGGCCGACCGCGAGGGCCTCGAGCACCTCGGGGAACACCTCGACCTGGCGGTAGATTTCCGCCGTGCCGATGCGCACTCCCCCGGGGTTGAGCACCGCGTCCGAGCGGCCGCTCAGGATGAGTCCGCCCGAGGCGGTGATCTCTGCCCGGTCGCCGTGACGCCAGACGCCGGGGTAGGTCGAGAAGTAGGTCTCGCGGTACCGCGCTCCGTCAGGATCGTTCCAAAAGCCGACCGGCATCGCCAGAAACGGACGGGTCACGACGAGTTCACCCGGCCGGCCGCGCAGGGGACGGCCCGCCTCGTCGAACACATCGACGGGCATCCCGAGCCCCCGGCACTGGATCTCTCCGCGATGGACGGGCAGGAGCGGATGCCCCAAGACGAAACAGGAAACGATGTCGGTTCCGCCGGAGATGGAGGCGAGGTGAAGATGCGGACCAAGCGCGTCGTGCACGTAGTCGAACTGTTCGGGAAGAAGGGGCGAACCGGTCGAAAGAATCGTGCGTGTCCCGTCGAAGGCGCCGCTCGCGCGGGCGTCGACCCCCGCCTTCTCGAGTCCGGAAAGGTACTTGGCGCTCGTTCCGAAGTGCGCAACCCCCTCCTCGCGTGCCAGGGAGAGCAGCGCCTCCGGGCCGGGATGAAAGGGCGAACCTTCGTAGAGCACGACGACCGCTCGGGAGGCCAGTGCCGAAACGAGCCAGTTCCACATCATCCAGCCGATGGTGGTGTAGTAGAAGAGGCGTTCGCCCGCCCGGAGATCGACGTGAAGACGGTGCTCCTTGAGATGCTGGAGGAGAACCCGGCCGTGGGCGTGGACGATCCCTTTGGGTCGTCCGGTCGTCCCCGAAGAGAAAAGGACGTAGAGGGGATGATCGAAGGGAACCGGCGTGAAGGCGGGCGGCCCCTCCGCGGGCGGAGGCGGCGGGCGCATCCCCGCGGGAGGCGACTCCTCGGGATGGAGATAGGGCACAAGCACCGTCGGGCAGTCGAGACGACGGGCGATCTCGACGACACGTTCGCGCACGTCGTACCGACGGCCCTGGTGGCGGTAACCGTCGGCGGCAATGAGAAGGCGGGGCGCCACCTGCCCGAAGCGGTCGAGCACCCCCTCGACACCGAAATCGCTCGAGGCCCCCGCCCAGACGAGGCCTCCGGCGGCCGCGGCCAGCATGGCGGCGAGGGTTTCGGGCAGATTGGGCAGATAGCCCGCGACGCGCTCCCCGCGGGTCAGCCCGAGAGCACGGTAGAGGTCCTGCCAGCCGGCGACGTGACGGCGCAGATCCCCCCGCGTCCAGGCGCGGCGCCCGCCGCCCTCGTCGCGAAAGACAAGGGCAGGATCCTCGTCCGCTCCGGGTTCGAGAAGCGCCCGCGCGTAGTTGAGCTCAGCCCCGACGAACCAGCGCGCGCCCGGCATCGCGTCGGGGTCCTCGAGAACCCGCCGGGGCGGGGTCGCGAAAGATACGGCAAAGAACGAGGCGGCCTCGGCCCAGAACATCTCGGGCCGTTCGACCGACCAGCTCCAGAGAGCGTGGGGATCGGAGCCGGGCGTGAGACCCCGGGCGCGAAGACGATGGGCGAAGCGCGTGATCTCGGCGCGCGCAGCCTCGTCCGGCGACGGCGTCCAGACGACCGGATTCACGACCCGACGCCAGCCCGTTCGAGCGCCTTCTCGAGCGCCGGGACGATCGTGAAGAGGTCACCCACGAGCCCCACGTCGGCAATCTTGAAAATCGGCGCTTCGGGATCTTTGTTGATCGCGGCGATGACACGCGCATCCTTGATCCCGGTCACGTGCTGGATGGCCCCCGAGATGCCGACCGCGATGTAGAGATCCGGCGCAATGATCTTGCCGGTCTGCCCGACCTGGAGGTCGTTGGGCGCGTAACCCGCGTCGACCGCAGCGCGGGACGCCCCGAGAGCCGCCCCGAGCCGGCGGGCCAGGCCCTCGAGGAGGGCAAAGTTCTCGGCGCTGCCGAGGGCGCGTCCCCCCGAAACGACCCGCTTCGCCGACTGAAGATCGGGTCGCTCGGAGGCGTGCTCCTCGAGGCCGATGTAGCGTGTCCCGGGATCGCCCGCCGGGTCGGGCACGTCGCGCACGACGGGCGCCGCTTCCCCCGCCCTTTCGCCCGCGGCCGGCCACGACGCAAGGCGCACCGTGAGGACGAGCCGCCCGGCCTCCGGACGCGCACGCACGGTGAGCCGAACGTTGCCGGCGTAGATGAAGCGACGGAACGTGCGCGGGTCGATCACCTCGGCCACCTCGGTGATCATGACACCCGAGACGAGCGCGGCGAGGCGCGGCATCACGTCGCGCCCGAGGCTGGAGGCCGGCATGAGCACCGCCTCGTAGTCCGCGGCGAGGCGGGCGAGCACCGGCGCCCAGACGGTGGCGAGGGGAGGATCGAAACCCGCCTGCGGGCCGAGGCGCACGCGGGCCACGCCGGCGAGGCGGCGCCCTTCCTCGGCGGCGGCTTCCGCCGCGCGGCCGAGAACGGCGAGATCGGCCCCCCCGGGGTCGAGCGCGGCCGCGCAGCTGAGAGCCTTGCGGGTGCCCTCGGTCAGGCGGTCGTGGTGGCGTTCGGCGATGACGAGGATGCGCGACATGGTCACAAGACTCCACGTTCTTTGAGGGCGGCGACAAAGGCGTCGGCGTCCGGGACGAGAATCCCCTTCGTCCGCTCGGGCGGAGGATCGAACGAGAGGAACTCGATGGCGTCCTCCCCGAGACCGTAGCGCTCGGCGGGAACGGTGTCGAGGGGCTTTTGCCGGGCGCGCATGATGTCGGGCATCTTGACGAAACGCGGCGTGTTGAGCCGCAGATCGGCCGTCACCACCGCGGGGAGATCCACCTCGAGGGTTTCGAGCCCGTGATCGACCTCGCGGGTGGCGCGGAGCCGCCCGTCCGCGAGGATCTCGAGCCGCGAGACGCAGGTGGCCTGCGGACGCCCCCAGAGACCGGCCAGCAGCGCTCCGGTCTGGTGCGCGTCGTCGTCGATCGCCTGTTTGCCCATGAGGACGAGATCCGGCTTGCGCTCCTCGACGAGCGCACGGAGGACGCGGGCGATCCCGGCCGGGACGCTCGGCTGCGCCGTCTCGAGGAGAAGAGCCCGATCCGCCCCGAGGGCGAGGGCCGTGCGCAACACCTGCTGGGATTCGGCGGTGCCGACGCTCACCACCAGGATCTCTTCGACCGGATGGCCCGCCTCGCGGATGCGCAACGCCTCCTCGAGAGCGATCTCGTCGAAAGGGTTGAGACCGGTCTTGACGCCCTCGGTGACGACCCCCCGGTGGTCGGGGCGCACACGCACGCGAACACTGTAGTCGATGACGCGCTTGACGGGAACGAGGATTTTCATGCGGCAGGGCTCCCGACGGTTCGGGGGCGGCCTTCGGGCCGCCCGGGTGGATGGGGTTCAGAGAGCAGAATAGTTCGGGCCGGAACCGCCCTCGGGCGGAACCCAGGTGATCTGCCCGTACGGATCCTTGATGTCGCAGGCTTTGCAGTGGACGCAGTTGGCGGCGTTGATTTGAAGTCGCCGTTCGTCGCCCTCCCCCACGATCTCGTAGACGCCGGCGGGACAGAATCGGGTGCAGGGATGATCGTAGCGTGTTCGGCAATCCCCCAGGCAAAGGGCCGTGTCGGCCACGTGAAGATGCACCGGCTGGTCTTCCTCGTGGCGGGTCGCCGCGAAATAAACCGAGGCGGGCCTGTCGGCCGGCGGGAGGGTCCGCTCGCGCCGACGCGGGCGGCGGCGTCTGCGGTGGGGGACGAGGCTTTCCGCATCATCGTGCATCATCCGCAGCGTCCAGGGGCTGAGCCCCCGAGTGGCGGTTTCCCAGGCCGCGTTGAGAAGACCCGGAAGAAGCCCGGCGCGGAACCCCGGGCGGATATTGCGCACACGGCGGAGTTCGGCGGCCAGGGGCGAGGCGCGGAAACGGGCGTCGAACCCCTCCTCCGTCCCGCTCTCGAGATAGTGCCGAGCCGCCAGGATCCCGCAACCGAGGGCCATGTGCACGCCCTTGATCTTCGGGACGTTGAGCGTGCCGGCCGCGTCTCCGACGAGAACCACGCCCGGAGCCTCGAGCCGCGGGAGCGCTCCCCAGCCCCCTTCGATCAGGCTGCGTGCGCCGGCCTCGAGAATTTCCCCACCTTCGAGGAGAGGACGGACGCTCGGGTGGTGCTTGAACTGCTGAAACGCCTCGAACGGCGAGAACGCGGGGTCGGCGTAATCAAGACCGACGACGAAGCCGACGTAGAGGCGGTCCTCGTCGAGGTGGTAAAGAAAGCTTCCGCCGTACGTCCCGGCGTCGAGCGGCCAACCCACCGTGTGCTCGATCCGTCCCGGACGCACGCGGCCGGGCGGGACACGCCAGAGCTCCTTGAATCCGAGACCGTAGGACTGCGGGCCGACCCCACGATCGAGGCCGAAACGGGCGAGGATGGTCTTGGTCAGGCTGCCGCGGCAACCCTCGGCAAGAACGACGAGTCCGGCCTCGATCTCGACACCGGGCGTGAAGCGGGGGCCGGGCGTGCCGTCGCGACGGCGGCCAAGATCACCCACGCGCACCCCGCGCACCCGCCCCCGCCCGTCGTAGAGCATGTCCTCGGCGGCGAAGCCGAAGAAGAGCTGGACTCCCAACTCCTCGGCCCGGGCCGCCAGAAGACGCACCACACCGGACAGCGAGACGATGACGTTGCCGCGGTTGTGCATCTGGGGTGGCGTCGGCAGGGGAATGCGCCCGCCGTATGTGAGCCAGGAAAAACGATCCGCGGCGGCCGGCACGGCGATCACCCCCGCCTCCTTGGCACGCGTGCGCCAATCGGGAAGGAGCCGCTCGAGGGCCGCGGTCTCGATCACCGCTCCCGAGAGGGTGTGGCCTCCGGCCGCGGCGGCTTTCTCGAGAACAATCACCTCGAGGTCGGGGCGTGCGGAGCGAAGCGTGAGGGCGGCGGCGAGGCCGGCCGGACCGGCGCCGACGACGAGGACGTCGCAACCGAGACGCTCAGGTCCCGGAGAAGTGCCGTCCGCGGCCGACTCGTTCACTTGGGTTGGAGGCGGATCGCTCCGTCGAGGCGGAGCGTGCAGCCGTTGAGCATCGGGTTCGTCACGACGCTCTCGACCAGGGCGGCGTACTCCGCGGGCCGCCCCAACCGGGACGGGAAGGGCACCTGGGCGGAAAGCGAGGCCTGCACCTCGGGCGGCATGCCGTGCATCATCGGGGTTTCAAAAAGACCGGGGGCGATCGTGACCACGCGCACGCCCGCACGGGCGAACTCTCGGGCGAGCGGAAGGGTCATGGAGGCCACGCCGCCCTTCGAAGCGGAGTAGGCCGCCTGGCCGATCTGCCCCTCGAAGGCCGCGACCGAGGCGGTGAACACGAGGCACCCCCGCTCGCCCTCTTCGTTGGGCGCGGCCTGGCTCATACGCGCCGCAGCGGCGCGGGCGAGGTGAAACGTCCCGAGGAGATTGACCTCGAGAACGTGACGAAAACGCGCCGAGGGCATCGGCCCTTCGCGGGCGAGGACACGCCCGGCGCCGAGGATGCCGGCACAGCTCACCGCGAGCGCCGGCGGATGACCGAAAAACCTCACCGACTCGTCGAGGGCCCGCTCCACGGCTTCGTCGTCCCGGACGTCGGTGGCAACGAAACGCACGGCGGAAGCGTGACGGCGGGCGAGCGCCGCTCCGGCCTCCTCCTGAACGTCGAGGACGACGACCTTCCCGCCCCTCGCCAGCACCCGCTCGGTGACCGCCAGACCCAGACCCGAGGCCCCTCCGCTCACGACGGCGCAAACAGCATCAAAACGCACGGGCGTCCTCCTACTACAAAGGAATCTTTGGTCACAAAACCTTCTGCGGAATTATAGCCCCCATCCTCCTCTCTTCACGCCGGCGCGTAGTCCTCGGGCGGAAGCGGCGGCGGTCGTCCCGCGAGGAGATCGCTCACGTAACGCGCGCTTGCCGCCGCGAGCGTCCAGCCGAGGTGCCCGTGCCCGACGGAAACAACGACACGCCCGCGGGCGACGGATCCAAGAAACGGCACCCCTCCCGGTGCCATCGCGCGCACGCAGGCCCAAGGGGCCACCGGGGCGGACCCGCTCATGAGATCGGGGACCCACAGGCGCGCGATCTTCTCGAGACGCGCGATCATGCGGGGGCGTGGCTCTCCGTCGCGGCGCCCGAAATCGAGGAGACCCGCCACGCGCAGGCCATCGCCGAGCCGCGTCAACACCACTTTGTGGTCCTCGTCGAGGAGCGCGAAACGCGGTGTCGAGACCGGGCAGGGATAGGTGAGACTGTAGCCCTGAACGGGGAAGAGGGGAAGCCGCACGCCGAGCGGCCCGAGGAGGATGCGGGCGGCCAGACCGCTCGCCACCACCACCCGCTCGGCCGTGAGGACGCCCCGGGTCGTCTCGATCCGGACGGTGGAAGGTTCGCGCACGAGAGCACGGACACGAACGCCGAGGAGGATCCGCCCCCCCCGAGCGCGAAAACGGTCGGCCAGCGCTTGCGCAAAGCGCCGGCAATCCCCGTAGAGATCCCCGGCATGGAAGACCGCCCGTCCCCGTTCCCAATGCACCGGAGAGGGAAGATCCGCCGGGACCGATCCTCGAGCGTGCCTCCGTAACGCCCAGACCCCACGACCTTCGACGAGGGACGCCAGGGCCGAATCTTCAAGGAGGCGATCGAACTCCTGGGCGCTCAGGCGAACGAGGGCGTGAAGACGCTCCGCCCCACGTGGGTGCGCCCCGAGGGACCAGAGGAGTGCCGTCGGGAGGGATCGCCAGAGAAGATCCCAGGGACGCACCTCGGTGCGCACGAGACCACGCCAGAGGAACGAGAGGAGCTCGCTCCCGCTCCAGGTCCCGGCGCTGGCAAAAGAGAGCTGCCCCCCGTTCGCGTGGCTCGTTTCGGCGGCCACTTCCGGACGGGCGTCGACGAGCGTCACCCGGGCCCCCTCCCCCTGCAGACGAAAGGCGATCATGACGCCCACGATCCCGGCGCCGAGGACCAGGATCTCCCCCGCGTCAGGATCAGCCCGCCCCACCCGCTCCCCCCCCGCCGCCGGCGTCATCATGCCGACCGACAAGACGACGGATGAGCGGCAACCCCGCCCAATAGACCACTGCGGCCATGGCGCCGCCCACGGCGACCCAAGCCACGAGGCCCCGCAGGATCACGAGGCCCCAGACCCCCAGGCTGTGGGCGAAATGGTTGTGGAACGCCGCGAGGAGCCTTTTGGGATCGACGGGCGGAAGCCGCTCTCCGAAGAACCACGCCCCGAGCTCAAGAAAGGGAATGATCATGAGGATCTCGAGCGGGTAGACGAGGTAGTTGACGATCTGAATGAGCGGCAGGTTGAGCCCGAAAAGAAGGGCCACGAGCGTGCACAGAAGGGTGGTCGTCCCGACCACCGGGTTCAGGCCGAGAAAGAACCCGAGGGCCACGGTCAGGGCCAGCTTCCGGGGCGTCAGGCCCTGCCGGAGGAGATCACGCAAAAGCCGCCCGAGGCGGCCGAAGGCCTGACGCGGGGACCATCCCATGAGCGCACGCTCCGGAGGGGGGAGATTGTTGGGCCCGCGGGCGTCACTCGTCTTTTCGACCGCACGCACCGCACGCTCAGAATAGCCGAGCCCGTGAGCCGCTGCGTCAAGGGCCCTCTGTCCTGACTCAGAAGCCCCAGGAAACCCCTTGACGATCGGTCCTCCCGGGAACTTCCCCCGCATTTAGCACTCTAAGGAGAAGAGTGCTAGAATCTCTACAACCCCTCGTAGAGTCAAGGAGAAACGTCTATGAGCGACAGTCTGACCCTGCCCGCCCTGCCGCGTGGGACATCCGTCGGTGAAAGCCTCGACGCCTACCTGGCGGCCATCCACCGCATTCCGCTCCTCACCGTCCAAGAGGAGAAAGATCTCGCGTTGCGCTACCGCAACGACGGCGATCTCAAAGCGGCACAAAGACTCGTTCTCTCCAATCTCCGCTTCGTGGCGTACATCGCTCGGGGCTACGCCGGCTACGGTCTCCCGCTCGGGGATCTCATCCAGGAGGGGAACTTGGGGCTCATGAAGGCCGTCAAGCGGTTTGACCCTGCCCAGGGCGTACGCCTCATCTCGTTCGCCGTCTACTGGATCCGTTCGGAGATCCACGAGTTCATCCTGCGTAACTGGCGCATCGTGCGGATCGCGACGACCAAGGCTCAGCGCAAGCTTTTCTTCAACCTTCGCCGCAAGACGGCCCGTTGGATCGCTCTCGACCAGGAGCAGAGGAAGTCTCTGGCCCGCGAGTTCAAGACGACCCCCGAAGAGATCGAGGCGATGCACGTCCGTCTGAGCGGAACGGACATCTCCTACGACGGCGATCCGGAGGAAGAGACCGACGACGCCACCCCGGCTCCTGCTCTCTACCTGAGTGCCGAGAAAAGCGATCCCGAGGAGATCCTCGCCGAAGAAGAGCAGGGGCAACACGGGCACGAGGCTCTCAGCCGCGCGCTCGTCGCGCTCGACCCACGCAGTCGCGACATCATCGAGAAACGCTGGCTGGCTTCGGAAAAGGCCACGCTTCAGGATCTCGCGGCCCAGCACGGGGTAAGTGCCGAGCGCATCCGCCAGATCGAGGCCCAGGCCCTGCGTCGTCTGCGTCAGCCCCTCCAGGCCGCGGGGCTCTGAGGGACCCCGTTCCGGGACGAACCCCCCCGGCCAGGATCGCCGCCGACGGCGGGTCCGTGGCGCTCGCCGAGCCAGAGCGGCCGCAGGGGCGAGCCGGTGTCCACAGCCCTCTTGTGCTCAACGCACGAGCGCAAGGTAGTGGTCGACGAGGAGAGCCAGAAAAAGAAAAGCGAGATAACGGATCGAGAAGCGGAAGGTCACCTGTGCCCGGCTGGCCGAGTGGGGCTCGTGCCAGAGCGCGTAGGCGCGGACGAGAAAGCCCGCATCGAGAACGAGCGCCGCGAGAAGGTAGAGGAGCCCGGCCGCTCCGAGGACGACCGGAAGGAGACTCACGAGTGCCAGAAGGATCGTGTAGAGCAAAACGTTCCGCGCCGTCACCTCGACGCCGTGGGTCACGGGCAGCATCGGGACGCCCGCTTTTTCATAATCGCCACGACGGTTGAGGGCCAACGCCCAGAAATGGGGCGGCGTCCAGACGAAAATGAGGAGAAACAGAACCAGCGCCTCGGGCGCGATATGCCCGGTCATCGCCACCCAGCCGAGCACGGGAGGAGCCGCCCCCGCCGCCCCGCCGATCACGATGTTCTGCGGGGTGAGACGCTTGAGAAAGCTCGTGTAGACGACGGCGTAACCGACGAGCGACGCAAAGGTGAGGACGGCCGTGAGCGGACCGATCCGGAACCAGAGGAGCACGGTTCCGAGGGCCGAGAGGCCCACCCCCGTCAGCAACACCTCCAGGGGGGAGAGCCGACCGCTCGGGAGGGGGCGAGCCTCCGTGCGGCGCATGAGCGCATCGAGACGGCGGTCGAGCAGATGGTTGAAGGCCGCGGCCCCGGCGGCGGCCAACCCGATCCCGAGGCAGGCCATGAGCACCCTGAGTGGTGGCGGTGTTCCCGGTACGCTCACCAGCATGCCGACGAGCGCCGTGAAGACGATGAGCGCCACGATCCGCGGCTTGGTGACCGCCCAATAGCCGGCGAGATGCTCGCGGACGGGCGAGACCGCAAACGCGGGGCTCTTGGCTCCACCCGTCCCGGGCAATCCTTCTCTCACGGTGCACCCCGCGCCCGCACTGGCGGGGTCCACAGGGCGTAGACAAGAAGAACCGTCGCCGTGAGAAGAAGAGCCGCAACGACCGTGTGGGCATCGGCGATGTCGAGCCCCACCCCGTAGACGGCCATGGCGATGCCAATCGCGACCTGAAGCACGGTGAGCACCGCCACCGTCCAGGCGAGGCGACGAAGACCGCGATGTCGACTCGCCCGCAGGAGAGCGCCCACGAACGCCAAGATCACGACGAAGGTGAAAATCCCCCCGTAGCGGTGCAAAAGATAGACCGCTGCGCGCACCCCCCACGGCCAGGTTCCACCCTGATAGTCGGGGCCGATCCGCGGCCAGAAGTGCCAGACCTCGCGGAAATCAAGCCCCCGGGGCCAGAGACTCCCCCGGCAGGCGGGGAATCCCCGGCAGGCCACCCAGGCGTAGTGGGTGCTCGTCCACACGCCGAGGAACATCTGGCCGATCAGAACGGCCAGGACAAGAAGTGCCAGCCGTCGCGGCCACCTCCCGGTCACCTCCCCACGCCAACCGAGGGCATCGCCTTCCCGCGCGACGAGGAGCGCGAGAACGACCAGAATCGCCATGGCCCCGAAGAGATGGGCGGCGACCACCGCCGGATCGAGTAGGAGGGTCACGGTCCACATGCCGAGGAGAGCCTGAAAAACGACCAACACCGCTGCGAGCCAAGGCAGAAAGAGCGGACGGCCGGCCTCACGCCGCGTGCGGCGAAGCGAGAGAAGCGCGAGCGCCAGGATCAGTAGCCCCAACGTCCCGGCCAGATAGCGGTGGACCATCTCCTTCTCCGCCTTCGCGGGCCGCAGCGGACGTGCGGGATGGGTCCGGTCGATGCGCGCCACGGCGGTCTGTCCGGTGGGCACGACGAGATGCCCGTAACACGCCGGCCAACCCGGGCACGAGAGACCGGCGTTCGAGAGCCGCACGTACGCCCCCACACCGATCACGACGAGAGTCAGGAGAACGGCGGCGAGGGCCAGCAGTCGGTAGTAAGACCAGCGGGACACGAAACGCCCTCCTCAGGCGGCGGGGGACAGAGTCAAGAGACGGTGCATGTCGCGGAGAAGCACCATGGGATCCGCTCCCGCGGGGTACGTCATCATGAGACGCCCCCGGGGATCGACGATGTAGATCTCCCCCCCGAGGTGGGCGTGCGCCGCTTGGAGGAGATGGCCGACGAACCTCCGTCCGGCGTGTGTGGCGGCGTCGACGACGGTGAGATCCGGGTCTTCCACCTCGAGAAAGCCCGTCTTCGTGGGACGGCCCATGACGAGATAGATCCGCTGCACACGGGTGATGTCGACGCCCATCGCAAGCCGGATCTGGCGCGTGGCGTAAAGCGCCTCGCGGCAATCCGGAAGGCAGTCGGGCCGACCGACATACATGAGCGTCCAGCGCCCGTGAAAATACGAGGGCGAGAGGCGCCCGTGGCCCAGGGCCAACGGCAGGGGCGGTGGGCGAAGCGTCACGGGAGGCGTCAGGAGACGGCCGTGGGCCATCGACTCGTAACCCCAATCGTGGATGTTGGCGTACCAAAGTCCCGCGATCAGAAAAGGAAGAAGAAACACGCCCACGATCGCCAGGATGATGAGCCGGTTCCGCCGCCGCCGGGACCGCAGATCGGGATCGTCCGCATCAGTCATGACTCTCACCTCGCCGCACGTTCAAAAACACCCAGACGACGACCACGACGACCGCCAGGAGAAGCCACTGGGCGGCATAGCCCCAGTGGCGCCAGGGCCCCATCCGTGTCCGGGGGACCCAGCGGCGAACGAATCCTCCCGGCTGATGCGGGCCGAGAAGGACGATGGCCGCCGGAAGCTGCACGCCGAGCCTGCGTTCGAGACCCGTACGGCGGGGGAAAAGAAGTTTTTGCGGCCAGCCCGACCCCGGCGGGTTGCGGCCGAGCCGGACCGCGGGGCGGGGCAGCCGACCCAGCACCCCGACCACCGTGCTCGACCCGGCGGGAGGAAGAAGCCGGCGGGCGGAGACGGCAGGCTCCCGGGCGGGGACCCAGCCTCTGTCCACGAGCACCCAACCGCCACTCAGCCGACGAAACGGCGTCAGGACATCGTAGCCGTTGCGCCCCTGATTGTACATCTCCTCGATCAGGATCTCCCGGCGTGCGTCGTAGACGCCGTGGACGGCGACACGGCGGTAACGCCAGCGGGACCAGCTCGCCCGCCGTGGCCGCAATGTCCGCCACGGTTTCGCCGGAGCCCGGGCGGCCCGTTCGAGCCGAACCCTGTAGGCCGTCGCCTCTTCGGCCCTCCGGGCCTGCCAGAGGGCGAGAGCCAGGAAGAGAAGGACCAGGAGGACCGCCCCCAGCGTGGGCCAGAAACGGGGATGAAAGCACGGGCTCATACAGAATCAAGCCGAACGTGCTAGCCTGAGGCACCAGGAATGGCTGCGGACGCTCATCTCGAGGCATCCCGTGTTCAAGATCGTCATCGTGGGACTCTTCATCGCGATCGTCCTCTCGCTGGCGAGCGCCCTGATCGCCCTTCTGCGAAACCGCGGCCGGGGAACCGCCACCGTGCGGGCGCTGACGTGGAGGGTCAGCCTCTCGTTGCTGCTCCTCTTCCTGCTCCTTCTCGGCTACCGGTTCGGCTGGATCCACCCCCACGCGCCCCCGCCCTGAGGTCGAAGGGCCGCTCGCTTCAGAGCCAATAAACGAAGACGAAAAGCCCAAGCCAAACGACGTCCACGAAGTGCCAGTACCAGCTCACCGCCTCAAAGGCGAAGTGATGCTCTTCGGTAAAGTGACCCTTGAGCAGACGCATCAGGATGACGGTGAGCATGATCACCCCAAGGGTGACGTGAAGACCGTGAAAGCCGGTCAGAATATAAAACGTCGCCCCGTAGATTCCGCTTCCCAACGTCATGTTGAAATGGGTGTAGGCGTGATGGTATTCGTGCGCCTGCATGCCGAGAAAGCTTGCCCCGAGAAGGATCGTCAAAAGCAGCATGATCTTGGAGAGCCCACGCTTGCCCGCTTTCAGCGCCCAGAGCGAGATGGTCACAGTAACGGCGCTCGTCAGAAGGATGAGCGTGTTGATCGCCGGAATGCCCCACGCAGGCATCGGGTGAAACGCTCCCCCGACATGCGCCGGCCCGTTCGTCGGCCATACCGCGAGGAAGTGCGGCCAGAGGACGACATGCGTAAAAAAGCTGTTGCTGGCACCGCCCAGCCAAGGGATCATGAACACCCGCTCGTAAAAGAGCGAGCCGAAGAAGGCGCCGAAGAACATGACCTCGGAAAAGATGAACCAGGCCATGGCCCAGCGGAAAGTGCGATCGACACGAGGGTTGTAAAGTCCCGATTCGCTCTCGTGGATCACGGTGCCGAACCAACCGGACTTCATCACGATCAGGAGGAGCGCACCTACGACCATGACGATCGGCCCCACGGGGGTCAGCCGATCGAGCCACAGGGCCGCACCGAGCATGAAGGCAAACAGGCCGAGGGATCCGACGATGGGCCACGGGGCACTGTGCGGCAGATAGTAGGAGCCGGAGCCGGTGGAACTGGGATTGTGTGCCATCGTCGTTCTGTCCTCGAGCGTGTCTGTCAAAGCCAAGATTCCGCACCGCGGAAGGCGCGGGCCGCGAGCACCATCATCGCACCAAGTAACCGGCGAGATAGTACATGAAATACATCAGGAGGGAAAAGGCGGCCAGCCCGACAGCCAGCCGCCGGATGCGCCGCGCGCGTCTCGGTTCATCCCCTCCGTTCTCCTCGTGCACCTCGTTCGCGCACCGGCTCAGGCGATCTCGGGCGGGGTGGAGAAGCTGTGGTACGGCGCCGGTGAGGGCAGGGTCCATTCAAGACCGCGGGCCCCCTCCCAGGCACGGGCCTCAGCCTTCTTGCCGGCGCGGACGCAGGAGAAAATGACCGCGACAAAGATGAGCTGGGAGAGACCGAAGACGAATCCGCCGATGCTCACCACCATGTTGAGGTTGGCAAACTGCAGCGGATAATCAGGAATGCGTCGCGGCATCCCCGCCAGACCCAAGAAGTGCATCGGGAAATACAGCACGTTGGCGGCTATGGCGCTCAGCCAGAAGTGGGTTTTGCCCCAGAACTCGTTGTACATGTGCCCGGTCCACTTCGGCAACCAGTAGTAGACCGCGGCCATGATGGCAAAGACCGCCCCGGTCACGAGGACATAATGGAAGTGGGCGACGACGAAGTAGCTGTTGTTGTATTGAAAGTCGGCCGGAACGAGGGCCAGCATCACGCCCGAGAATCCCCCGATGGTGAAGAGCACGATGAACGCAACCGCGAACAGCATCGGTGTCTCGAACGTGAGTGAACCCTTCCACATGGTCGCGACCCAGTTGAAGATCTTGATGCCCGTCGGGACCGCGATCAGCATGGTCGAAAACATGAAGAAGAGGTCAGCAGCCACCGGCATGCCCACCACAAACATGTGGTGACCCCAAACGATGAAGGAGAGGAAAGCGATCGACGCAAGCGCGTAAACCATCGAGCGGTAGCCGAAAATGGGCTTGCGCGAAAAGGTCGGAATGATCTCCGAGATGATCCCAAACGCCGGCAGGATCATGATGTACACCTCGGGATGCCCGAAGAACCAAAAGACGTGCTCCCAGAGAATCGGCGAGCCGCCTCCGGCAACGCTGAAGAAGTGTGTGCCGAAGTAGCGGTCGAGGAGTTGCATGGTCACGCCTCCGGCGAGGACCGGCATCACCGCAATGAGAAGGTAAGCGGTGATGAGCCAAGCCCAGACGAAGAGCGGCATCTTCATGAGCGTCATCCCGGGCGCACGCATGTTGAGGATGGTGGCGATGATGTTGATCGCTCCCATCACCGAGGAGATCCCCATGAGATGGATGGCGAAAATCATGAACGGGAATCCGTAACCAAGCTGGAGATTGAACGGCACGTACATCGTCCAGCCACCCTGGGGGCCGCCTCCCGGAAGGAAGAGAGTGATGAGGAGCAGCGTAAAGGCAAAGGGCAGGATCCAGAAGCTCCAGTTGTTGAGCCGCGGCAGGGCCATGTCCGGAGCCCCGATCATCATCGGAATCATCCAGTTGGCCAACCCCACGAACGCGGGCATCACCGCCCCGAAGATCATGATGAGCCCGTGCATGGTCGCCATCTGGTTGAAGAAGAGCGGCGTGACGAGCTGCATGTCGGGACGGAACAGCTGGGCACGGATGACCATCGCCATCGCACCGCCCACGAAGAACATGATCAGGCTCAGAACGAGGTACATCGTCCCGATATCCTTGTGGTTCGTGGTTGTGATCCAACGCATGAGACCGCGCGGGGGAGCGTGTTCCGCGGCGTGGTCGTGGGCCAGGGCTTCGCTGCTCATGGAAGATGTCTCCGCAGACGATGTTGAGAAGGGTCGAAGGGTGCGCGCACCACGGGGACGCGGGCTCCGTTCACGGGGAGGGAAGCGGACGTCACGGGCACGGGCTCAGAGTCCGAGGGGGTGCGGGGGAAAATCGCCTTGCCCCGGTCCTTGATGCGTGGCGCGCCAGTGATGGACCCACGCCAGGAATTGCTTCGGAGGCTTGGCCACCACCACGATCGGCATGTAGCCATGCCCCCATCCGCAGATCTGGTTGCAGGCCCCGCGGTACACGCCCGGCTTGAGGACCTTGATCCACATCGCGTTGATCAGGCCGGGATTGCCGTCGATCTGGAGGCCAAACGCCGGCACCCACCACGCATGGATGACGTCACCTCCCGTCACGAGAAGACGGATCTTCTCCCCCGTGGGCACCACCATGGGGTGGGTGACGGAGCGAAGGTAGTGTGGAACCGCGTACGGCGAGAGATGGCGTCCGTACTGGACAGCGGCCAAGGACGAATTGGAAAGCCGGCTGTAGACGTTGATGCCGTAGCGGGGATAGGTGTAGCGCCACAGCCACTGGTAACCGGTGATGCGCACGGTGAGTTGCGAGTGACGGAGGTTCTCCATGCGCAGGAGAAGACGTGCCGCCGGCACCGCCAGGATGACGAGAATGAAAAAGGGAAGGATCGTCCAGACGATCTCGAAAACGGTGTTCTCATGAAACTTGGCCGGCACGGGATGACGGGAGCGCCGGTGAAAGATGACGGAATAAAAGATGAGGCCGAAGACGATGACCCCGATGCCGCACATCATCCAGAACGCCAACATGTGCAGCCGGTAGACGGCGTGGCTGATGGGCGTGACCCCGTAAGGCAGGTTGTATTCGCTCGCCGCCCGGGCCGGAGCGGCGAGGACAGCCGCACTCAGAAGAGCCCCCAGGATCGTCAGGCTTCCAGCAATCGCTCGTCGTCTCGTCACCATCGTGCGCCTCGTCGCGTTCGAAATGTTCAATCAGGCCACCGACGGTCGGGCGCGTAGACGGTCGGCCCCAGAAGAACCGTGAGACGGCGGGCGAGCGCCCCCCGCTCCTCTTCGCTGAGGCAGGCTCCGATTTCGCAGCCGCGCTGCTTCTCGGTGAGCCACAACCGTGTGCGTTCTCCTCCCCCTCCGGGGAGGGCCGTGCGCACCGTACGTGTCCAGTAGCGGGTGAATTCTACGACGATTTCGGGCCGCCCGTAGCCCCGCTCGAGCCGCACGCGATCCCCCTCGATACGAATGACCTCCCGGTAGCGGCTCATGCGACGAAGAGCGAGAAGACAAAGAGCAAGACCAAAGAGCTCGAGCAGCGCAAAGACCAGGACGGGCCACATACCCCAGCCCAGGGTAAAAACCAGGGCAAGAAGCAGGGCGGCGGCACCGACGGCACCCCAGAGCAGGAGACTTCCGGGGGCGCCGAGATGGTGCGCCGAGCGCACGACAATCAGGGACGACGGGGAGGGGGAGGAAGCGATGGACACTGACTGGTTCGGAAGAGATCCCGGGTCCGTGCCATCGTAGTCCGCCGCCTTGCCCGACTGCAAGCCATATTCCATCATCGGCGGGAGCGTCACGACCGGGCCATGGTCGCGCACCGGAGCCAGGATTCAAGGACCGAAGCGCTCAGGAGGCCGTCGTCGTCGGCCACCTCGCCCGCGTACGGCTGCTCCCAAAGAAGCGGCCCTGCCAGGCGCCGCCTCAGAGTTTCCCGGTTGCCCGCGGCGTCCAGGAGGTCGGGATCGACACGATTGGCCACCCAGGCCCAGGAGACATCGAGGCGCTCGAGCGCCTCCGCCGTCAGGAGTGCGTGGTTGAGACAACCCAGCCGCAAGCCGACAACCAGGAGAACGGGACAGCCGAGGGCCCGAACGAGATCGCCCAAGTCTTCCGTTTCGTTGAGCGGCACGCGTAGCCCCCCGACGCCCTCCACCACGAGGAGATCGCACAGCGGTTCGAAGACCCGAATGTGTTCGATCAGCGGAGCGACCGCAAGCCGGACCCCCACCCTCGCGGCGGCGAGATGCGGCGCCATCGGCTCGAGGAAGCAGAAAGGATTGACCGACGCGTAGGGCAACGCCACCGTGGCCAACTCCTGCAGGCGCAGAGCGTCGTCGTTGCGCAGGCCTTCGCCGGTCGTGTCCGCTCCCGTCGCCAGGGGCTTGAGGCCCACGGTCCGCAGTCCGCACGCACGCCCCCAGCGGAGAAGGGCGGAGGACACGCGGGTCTTGCCGATGCCGGTGTCGGTCCCGGTGACGAAAAGAGTGAGACTCACGAACCTGTCTCACGCCAGCGGACCGCCGGCACCCAGGCGAGCCCGTAGATCACCTCGAAGGTGGCGGGAAGCCCTTCCCCCGGACGGCGCTCGGCTTCGGACGCCGCCTCAAGCTTCTTCCAGTAGCTTCTCCCCCCGAGAGCACGGGGGCGATCACGACGGTGGTTCGTGGCTCCGAGCCCGCGCAGGCCACCGAGAAGTGCACGAAGATCCGGGTAGAGAATCTCAATGTGGCTCACATCGAGGACCGGTTCGGCAAATCCCGCCTCGACCAGGAGATCACCGACGACATGCATGTCGGGGAAGGACAAGACGTGCTCCGCTGTGTCCACCCGTGCAAAAAGACGCCGGAGTTCAACGAGGGTGTCGGGCCCGAGGGTGGCGAAGAGAAACGGCGCACGCGGACGAAGCACTCGGCGAATCTCGGCCAAAGCCGAAGGGAGTTCGTCGATCCACTGGAGCAGAAGAGCGCTCACCACGAGATCGAAACACGCCTCTCGAAACGGAAGAGCTCGGGCGTCGGCGCCGAGACAGTGCACCTTGTCTTCCCCCCTGCGCCCGCCCGCCAGCATCGACCACGACCAGTCGAGCGCCACGGCCACAGCCTCCGGGTGGCGGTCCCGAAGAGCACGAGCGAGGTCCCCCGGTCCCGAGCCGAGATCGAGAAAAGCCGCCGGCTCGATTTTGAGCCAGCCCAGCCTGTCGAGCAGATCGGCGCGGACGGCACGCTGGAGCACATCGTGCTTCCCGTATTCCCCGGCAGCGCTGTCAAAAGCCCGGCGGACACGGTCCGCATCGAGACCGGAGGAGCGGGACTCCATGGGGATCAGGGCTCGGGCCTGCCGACCGCAGCCCACGACGCGGCCAACGCGTCCAGGAGGCCGACGACCTCCCGTTCTTCGTGAAGCGCCGAAAGGCTCACCCTGAGGCGCGACGTCCCCGGCGGAACGGTGGGTGGCCGTACGGCCGGAACGTAATACCCCGCCTGCCGCAAACGGTCACTCAGGGCGAGCGCCCGATCGGGGGGGCCCACGACGAGAGGCTGGATCGGGCCCTGGGCGTTCGGAACCGGCAGTCCCCGCTCGCGGAGACCGCGGCGAAAGCGCGCGACATGAGCCCAGAGGCGGCGGCGCCTCCATGACTCCGTCCGCACCAGCACCAGAGCTTCGCACGCCGTCTCACAGAGAGCGGGCGGAAGCGCCGTGGTGAAGAGCGCGGTCCGGGCTTTCTGTGCGAGGGTCTCGATGATCGTCTCGCTTCCGGCGACAAACGCTCCCAAAACCCCCACGGCCTTGCCCAGCGTAGCCACGTAGAGGGGAATATCGTCCGTGCCCCAGCCTCCTTCGGCAAGACAGCCCCCGCCGTCCGGGCCGAGCACCCCGAAACCGTGCGCATCATCGACCGCGAGGACCGCTCCGGCCGACCGCGCGCAGGCGACCAGCTCCGGGAGCGGCGCTCGGTCGCCTTCCATGCTGAACACCGATTCACTCACAATCAGAGGCTGTCCCGCCACCTCACGTGCGGTCGCGAGCAGGCGGGCGAGAGCGTGCATGTCACCGTGCGGATAACGCACGAGACGCGCGTCGGCGAGGCGTGCCGCGTCGAGGATCGAGGCGTGGTCGAGACGGTCGGCGTAGACCCGTCGGCCACGAGGCACAAAAGCCCCGAGGAGACCGAGGTTGGCCATGTATCCGGTGGAGAAGACGAGCGCGCGCGGGCGGCCGACCGCGCGCGCCAAAGCCCCTTCGAGTCCGGCTTGGGCCTCGCTGTACCCCCCGAGGGTGGCGGCGGCGCCTGCCCCAACCCCCCAGCGGCGGGCGGCGCGGGCGAGCGTGCGGGCAAGGCGCGGATCGGTGGCGAGACCGAGATAGTCGTTGCTGGCAAAACCGACGAGCCGGCGTCCACCGATCCGGATCCACGGCAGGCGTGCGGGCCCGCGCGCCTCCCGCCGTCGGAGAAGACCGGCCTCAAGGCGCTCGGCGATCTCCTGCCGACACCGTTCCTCGAGGAGGTTCACGGCAAGGCAGCAGGCGGCTCCGGGCGGATCCCGAGCCGCTCGAAGAGCTTGAGATCCTCGCCACACTCAGGGTTGGGCGTGGTGAGCAGACGCTCACCGAAAAAGATGGAATTTGCGCCGGCAAAAAAACACAGCGCCTGAAGTTCGGCGGACATCGCCCTCCGACCGGCCGAAAGACGAACGTGCGCGGCAGGCATGAGCAGACGCGCGACGGCAACCGTGCGCACAAAATCGAGGGGATCGATCGGCGGAAGACCGTGCAGCGGGGTTCCCTCGACCTGGACGAGCTCGTTGATGGGCACACTCTCGGGGGGGGGATCGAGGGAGGCCAGGGTGCGCAGCATGGCCACCCGGTCCGCGACGCTCTCGCCCATGCCGACGATCCCGCCCGAGCAGACCTTGAGACCCGCCGCGCGGACGTGCGCGAGAGTCTCGAGCCGGTCTTCGTAGCGGCGGGTCGTCACCACCTGTGTGTAGTACTCGGCCGAGGTGTCGAGGTTGTGGTTGTAATAGTCGAGCCCGGCCGCCGCCAACCGCCGGGCTTGCTCCTCCCGCAGGAGCCCGAGGGTCGCGCAGGTCTCGAGTCCTTCGGCCTTGACCGCCTCGATCATGCCGGCAATCTTCTCGAGATCACGGTCGCGCGGGCCGCGGTAAGCCGCGCCCATGCAAAAACGGGTCGCGCCCGCTTGCCGGGCGGCACGCGCCTCCCGGCGTACGTCCTCGACGTCCATGAGTTCGTCACGGCCGACCGTGGTGTGGTAGTGGGCGCTCTGTGAGCAGTAACGGCAATCCTCGGGACAGCCTCCGGTCTTGATGCTGAGAAGGGTGCTCACCTGCACCGCGTTCGGATCGAAATGACGGCGGTGGACCGTGTGCGCCTCAAAGAGAAGATCGTTCAACGGACGGGCGTAGAGGGCTTCGACTTCGGCCTGGGTCGGAATCGGCCGCGGGGAGGACGGAGAGGAAGACGGCAGGGAAGAGACCATGGGCAGGGATCCAGAGCAAACCGTTGAGAGAGACGGGTGAGGTCGTGCGAGCCTCCCCCTCCTCAAAGTGTGCCCGTGAACGAGGGCGCTGTCAACCCGAACGGCGACGGTCTCGTTGACAGCCCTGCGGTGGAGCGTCTTTTTCCCGCCCGACTCCCGCCCTTTCACGATTCTCCGTGCGGTGTGTTGTGCGACAATTCACCAAAGCCACCCTCCGCCCGCTCGCGACCGTCCCCGTGAGGAGTCCGCACATGCCGTACCGTTACCTGCGCTTTTTTGATACGTTGGGACTCGAGGACCTCCCTCTCGTCGGCGGCAAGAACGCTTCGCTCGGGGAGATGTATAGAACGCTCACACCCCAAGGCCTCCTCGTGCCCTACGGCTTCGCGGTGACGACAGACGCCTACCGCCTCGTGCGGGAGCAAGACGGCCTCGGATCGGCGGTCGATGCGATTCTCGCTTCGGTACGGGTGGGAGACATCCACGGCCTCGAAACGGCCAGCCGGCAGGTGGCCGAACTCTTCCGCGCCCGCGCTCTTCCCACGCCGCTGGCCGAGGAGATCGTGCGCGGCTACGAGGATCTCGGGCGCCACTACGGCCGGAGCGATCTCGCCGTCGCCGTGCGCAGCTCCGCCACCGCCGAGGATCTCCCCGAAGCCAGCTTCGCCGGGCAGCAGGATTCCTATCTCAACGTGCACGGCAGTGACGAGGTTCTGGCCCGTTACCGGGATTGTCTCGCGTCGCTTTACACGGCGCGGGCCATCAACTATCGGCTCGACCACGGCTTCGACCACCACGGGATCGCGCTCTCGGTGGGCATCATGAAGATGGTCCGGGCCGATCTCGGGACCAGCGGTGTGCTCTTCACCCTCGACAGCGAAAGCGGATTTCGCGATGTCGTGTTCCTCAACGCGGCTTATGGTCTTGGAGAAAACGTCGTTCAGGGGACGGTCGATCCCGACGAATACTACGTGCACAAGCCGACGCGGCGGACGGGTCACCCCTCCATCGTGCGCCGCCGCCTCGGCCGCAAACAGACGCGCATGATCTACGCGCCCGACGGGCAGGGCGTCCACACGGTGGAGACCGAAGAAGCCGCGCGCGGACGCTTCGCCCTGAGCGACGAGGAGATCCTCTCCCTCGCCGACCAAGCGCTCATCATCGAGGATCACTACAGCAAACGCAGTGGGCGACCGACGCCCATGGACATTGAGTGGGCCCGCGACGGCGAAGACAACCGGCTCTACATCCTGCAGGCCCGGCCCGAGACGGTCGCCTCCCGCAAAACCGTCAACGTTCTCGAAGAGTATGTGCTCGACGGGAGCGGCGAGGTGATCGTGAGTGGACGCGCTGTGGGCGAACGCATCGGAGCCGGACCGGTCGTGGTGGCGAGCAGCCTCTCTGCCCTCACCGGCTTCCCCGACGGCGCGGTGCTGGTCGCCGACACGACCACGCCGGACTGGGAGCCGGTCATGAAACGGGCGGCGGCCATCGTCACCAACCGCGGCGGCCGGACCTGCCACGCCGCCATCGTCGCCCGCGAGCTCGGCATTCCCGCCGTGGTCGGCACCCAGGACGCCACCCACCGCATTCCCGCCGGAGCCGAGGTGACCGTGAGCTGCGCCGAAGGGGACACCGGCCGTGTCTACCGGGGCCGGGTGCCGTTCCGTGTCGTCCGCACCGATCTTCAAACACTGCGGCGTCCCCAGACCAAGGTCCTCCTCAACATCGGCAATCCCGACCTGGCCTTCCGCCTGAGCGCCCTCCCCTGTGACGGGGTCGGCCTCGCCCGTCTCGAGTTCATCATCAGCCAGGCGATCCGCGTGCACCCGCTCGCACTTCTTTATCCCGAGCGGGTGCGCCGGGAAGAGACGCGCGCCGAGATTGCCCGACTCACCTCGGGGTACCGAAGCGGAAGCGAATATTTCATCCATCGTCTGTCGGAGGGGATGGCCACGATCGCCGCCGCTTTTTACCCACGGCCCGTCGTCGTGCGCCTCTCCGACTTCAAGAGCAACGAGTACGCGGCGCTCGTGGGCGGCGAGGATTTCGAACCGCACGAGGAAAACCCGATGCTCGGGTTCCGCGGCGCCTCACGCTACACGCATCCGTCGTACCGCGGGGCCTTTGCCCTCGAATGCGCCGCTGCCCGCCGCGCGCGGGAGACGCTCGGATTGGACAACATCATTCTCATGATTCCTTTCGTCCGACGGGTCGACGAGGCACGCCGCGTGCTCGACGTGATGGCCGAGGAAGGACTCGTGCGCGGGCGTCAGGGACTCAAGATCTACATGATGGCCGAGATCCCGAACAACGTTCTCCAGGCCGACGCTTTCGCACAACTCTTCGACGGCTTCTCGATTGGGTCGAACGACCTGACGCAGCTCACCCTGGGAATCGACCGCGATTCGGACATCGTGGCCGAGCTTTTCGACGAACGCGATCCCGGCGTGCTCGCTCTCATCCGCGGGGTGGTGGAGGCGGCCCGCCGCCACGGCATCTACAGCGGGCTCTGCGGGCAGGCGCCCTCGGACCACCCCGAGATGGCCCGGTTCCTGGTCGAGCTCGGCATCGAATCGATCAGCCTCAATCCCGACACCGTGCTCAAAACCACCCGCGAGATCCTGGACCTCGAATCCCGGCGGGCGGTGGTGAAAAGAGCCGTCCCCAAGCGGACCTCCACAACGAAGAGGACCGCGGGGAAGGCGGCACAAAAGAAAACCGTCACGCCGCCGGCGACGGCAAGCAAGAAGGCCCGCGGGGGGCGTTCTAAACCGAAGACCGCCGACCGCGGCGGCGCAGGACGAGGACGACGCCCAGGACGACGAGGCTGAGGGGACCCAAAGCGCCTGAAGAAACCGAGACGTTGCCGTTGCCGATGGCCACAGACACCGTGGCGACGTTCGACACCGGATTCGGACCACCGAGGATCGACTCGCAGAGAAACGAGAAAGAGTCCCGACCGATGTAGTTCGCCGCCGGAATGTACTCGAACCCCCCTGTCGACGCAGACAGAAGCAACTGTCCGTGCGCGGGGGGGATCACCAGGGAGAAATCACGTGTCCGCCCGAGCGTGTCCCCGCAGCCGAGCGACCCGGTCACTTCCACGTTCGTCGTGGTCGAGAGTCCTTGACTCAGGGCCACGAGATCGCCCTGTCCGACGAAGGCGTTTCCGCTCGTCGTGGGAACGGCGGGCAGCCCCAGCGTCCCCGTGACCGCGTCCAAGGCCGGGTTGATCTCGGCGACGGCCCGGGCGGAGGGCTCGACGACATAGAGGGTGTCCCCCGCCGGATCGAACGCCAGAGCCGAGGGCGCCGCGTCGAGAGGGATGCTCGCGGTCACGGCACCGGTCTCGGTGTCGATCACGCTCACCGTGTCCGTGCCGGCGCAGGCGACGAAGAGCTGCGTTCCATCAGGCGAGAGGGCCAGAGCCACCGGATCCGCACCAACCGCGATCGTCCCCACCACCGCCCGGGTCGCGCGGTCGATGACCGACACGGTCCCACTCCCGGCGTTGGCGACATAGACCGTGGTGCCTTGAGGCAGGATGGCGACCGCGTCGGGATGGACTCCGACCGGGATCGTGGCGAGCACCACCGCGAGAGACGCGGACACCACCGAGACATCGTTGCCGTTGGCGTTGGCCACGAACAGCAGGGCGTCGTCCGGCGTGATCGCAAGCGCGTCGGGGTCGGCTCCCACGGGAATCGTCTGCAGCACGGTCGTGCCGCCGCTCGCGATCTCGCCAATTTCGTTCTGGGGTCCGAGGGCCACAAAAACCGCGGCCCCTTCACTGCTGTAGGCGAGAGCGTCGGGTTCCCCCGGGAGGGCGAGCGGAGCCCCCACACTCGTGCCGGTGGAGCTCGTCGTGATCTCGCTCAGCGTTTCGGCGTCAGTGTTGGCTACGTAGGCGGTGGCGCCGAGGGGTGAGGTGGCCAGGGCCGAATCGCCCGGACCGACGCCGAGGCGAATCACGAGGTTATCGTGGTTCCCGAGATCATAGATCGCCACCGTTCCCCCGCTCAGCGGAACATAGAGATCGGGAAGGGCCCGGGCGGCCGGGGCGAGGGCGAGAAGCAAGAGCCCGACGACGAAGACTCTCGGGACGAGCGGCGAGCAACGGAAGAGAGGCACGGGAATGAACCGCTGGCGGGGCTGGAACACGTAGAGTTTACCCTTTCCTCGGACGCGCCGACCCGCCCGTGGCGCCTTGGTCGGCCGACACCCGACGTCTGGCGCCCGCGATCGCCCCGCTTCCGACGCCGGACAATCGTTTACGCACACAGTCCGCAACGCCCATGGGGTGATCGGCCGCCCCTCACTCCACCGATCGCACGCGGCGAAGCGGAAACGGCCAGGGGCGGGCCTCGGCCGCACGCGCAAGGGCGTCGGAGAGATCGTCCCGCGAGACGATATAGACGAATTCCTTGTTCCGTACGCGGCCGATCGTCCCCACCTTCTCCCCGTGCGGGTTGTGAATGCCGATCCGGGCGCCGACGTAACGGGGAAAATCGATTTCGAGCACAGCCACCCTGGCTTCTCCCTGCCACAGCGCGCCCAGCTCGAACTCGAGAGCGTCGCGTCCGAGGAACCCTTCGTCGTTGAACGAGAGAAGGATGAGCGGAGCGCGGACACGGACGAGCAGCTGCCGCAGGACCTCCCGAGCCGTCGGGCGTGAATTGAAGGCGCTGTGCCGGACACGGACGTCCGTGCGCTTGCAGGCCACGCCGTAGACCTCCGGTCGGTCCCAGCGGACCAGGGTCTCCCACACGTGGTAATTGGCCAAGTAAGAATGCTGGTTGTAGGGAGGATCGATGTAGACCACATCGGCTTCGAACCTTGCCGCCGCTTCGAGGGCATCAAGATTCAAGCCGACCCCCTTGCCGTGGAGAGCGCGCGGAAGCACCGCGGGCAGCCTGAGCTCCAGATCCTTGTAGGAACGCGACGACCAGGTCTTGAGGTAGGCCATCTGCAGTCCGGTGGTGGAGTCGACACGGTCGGCGGCCTCCATGAGCGAGACGAGCAACACCGCCTCGAGCTCCGGATCGAGACTCTTGGCCGCGATGGCCTCACGGATGGCGTCGATCCGCGCGCCGTTGTGCGGTTGAAAGAACCGCGAGCGTCGGCAGAAGGTTTCGGTAAAGTACCCCGGCGTGCCGGGCAACGCGTTGAACTCGCGGACGAGCCGGCGTGCGTCCCCAAGCACATCGTCGGCGTCCGCCTGAACATAGCAACGCGCCAGGACGGCCGCGTAGGCGTTGTGGTCGTTCGCAAGGACGCGGTAGCCCGCGGCCTTGAAGGCGTGGCCGACGCGGGAGGTTCCCGAAAAGAGGTCGAGGAGGCAACGGACTTCCCCCGCGTGGCGCACGATCTCGAGGAGGAGCGGCACGAGCGTACGCTTCGAGCCGATGTACTTGATCACAGGATCTCCTGCGACGGAATCCGGTGCCGCAAGCGTCTCCAAGGGAGCCGGACGGACTTGAGCCCCCCGTGCCCGTGGCGCTCGTGCTGCCCTTCAGGACGGAGGCCCGCCGCGGGCGACCTCGCGGACGAGCGCCCAGGCGACGCGTCCTCGAAGGGCGCGGCGCGCGAGTTTGAGGACGAGAAGGAGGCGGTAGAGGCGTTCGTAGCTTCGGCCCCGATGCTTGCGGATGACATAAAGATAGGAGCGATAGTAGAGCCGTTCGAGAGCCGGCCGGTCCCGGCTGCTCCCCCCCCCGAGATGACGGATCGTGGCTCCGGGGACATGCCAGACCTCCCACCCTCGCTGCGACAATCGCCAGGCAAGGTCTTCCTCCTCGCCGTAGAGGAAGAGCCGGGGGTCAAAGCCGCCGACATCGGAGAACGCCCGGGCCCGCACGAACATCGCCGCGCCCGAGACTCTCTCAACCGGCCCGGCCTCCCGTCCCGGGGGCGGCGGGGCCCGACGAAGGCGCCGCGAAAGCGCGCGTCCAAACAGCATCTCGCTGATCGAGGGAAGGGTTCCGTAGGCAGAGCGGGGGGCTCCGGAGGCGTCGCGCTGGGCCGGGCCGGCCAGCCCGACACGGGGATGGGCGTCGAGGGTCCGCACCAGGATCGAGACGACGTCGCCCTCGACGAGAGCATCGTTGTTGAGGAAAAAGTAGTAGCGGGCCTCGAGTCCTTCGAGCCCATCGCTCATGCCGCCGCCGAATCCCCGGTTGACGGGATTGAGCCGCAGCGAGACACGTTCGCCTTGGTCCTCGGCCCAACGGACCAGGGCGGCGCGTTCTTCGTCCCGGGAACCGTTGTCGACCACCCGGACGTGGATGTCCAGCCCGGGATCGGTGCGGCCGAGCAGGGCCTCGACGCAGGCGATGGTGAGATCGGTCGAGTCGTAGTTGAGAACGATCGCGGCGACGGCGCAACGCAACGGCAAGAACGAGGAACCCGCAGGTCGGACCGGCGGCCCGTCCCCTCTACAATAACGCGATGGAACGTGCCGACCTTCTTGCGGAACTCAGCCCCGAGCAACGGGCCATCGTGACGGCCGAAGACACACCGCTCTTGGTGCTCGCCGGCGCGGGCAGCGGCAAGACGCGGGTCCTGACCCACCGCATCGCCTGGCTGCTCGCCCAGGGCCGCGCCCGCCCCGGCGAGATCATGGCCGTCACCTTCACCAACAAGGCCACGCGCGAGATGCAAGAGCGCATCGCGACCCTCGTCGGGCCCGAAAGCCGGAGGATGTGGGTCGGGACTTTCCACGCCCTCGCCCACCGTCTGCTCCGCCGCCACGCCTCTGCGGTGGGCCTTCCCGAGACCTTCACCATCCTCGACGAGGACGATCAGAAGCGTCTCGTCCAGGAGATCATGCGCCTCGCGGGGGTCGACCCCGAACGCCTCACGCCGGGGGCCGTTCAAGCCTTCATCAACCGCCACAAGGACGAAGGCCGCCGCAGTCGGGATCTCGGTCCGGAGGTCCCCGCGACGCACCGGGCCCTTTATGAAGCTTACGAAAAGCGTCTCAACACCCTGGGGGCGGTCGATTTCGCCGAGCTGCTCTTACGTGCCCTTGAAATCTGGACGCGGCAACCCGACATCCTCTCGTCCTACCGGGAACGGCTGCGTTACGTTTTCGTCGACGAATTCCAGGACAGCAACACCGTCCAGTACCGCTGGCTCCTCGCCCTTGTCCGCCCGGGAGGCCCCGTGCCTCTGGCCGTGGGGGACGACGATCAGGCCATCTACGGCTGGCGGGGGGCCCATCCCGAGCATCTGCGACGGTTCCTCGACGACGTGCCGGGCGCGCGGCTCGTCCGTCTGGAACGCAACTACCGCTCCCACCAGACGATCCTCGACGCGGCCAACGCGGTGATCGCCCAAAACCGCTCGCGCCTCGGCAAGCGGCTGTGGAGCGAAGACCGCTCGGGCGGACCACTCACGCTCTATCTCGCCGGCGACGAGGAGGACGAGGCGCGCTGGGTGGCCGACTGGCTCACGGATCGCCGGCGCGAGAATCCGACCCCCGCCGCCGTCCTCTACCGCATCAACGCCCAGTCGCGGCCCCTCGAAGAAGCGCTCCTCAGCCGCGGCCTGCCCTACCGCTTGGTGGGGACGGTGCGTTTCTTCCAGCGCGCGGAGATCAAGGATGCCCTCGCGTACCTCCGTCTCCTGCGCCATCCGGACGACGATCTTGCCTTCGCACGCGTCGTCAACCGTCCAAGCCGAGGGGTCGGGGAGCGCACCCTGGCCGCGCTCGAGGCACGGGCGGGACGTGGACTGCTGCACGCGGCGGAGGCGTACGTCGCCGACGTGACCGAGCCCGCCCGCGCCCGGCGAGCGCTCGGCGGGTTCCTCGACCTCCTCGAGCGCCTCCGCGCCTCGGTCGAGACCCTTCCGCTCCCCGAGCTCGTCGCGCGGGTCGTCGAGGAAAGCGGTCTCAAGGTCCATGCGGAGGCGAGCGGCCGCGAACGGAGCGCGGGGGACGCGCCCGCTGCGGAGCGGGCCGCCAACCTCGAGGAGCTCGTCGCGGCCGCCGCCTACTTTCTCGAACGCGCCAACGAAGAAGGGGAGAGCCTCCCCGCGTCGGCCGGCGGACGCCTCGATGCGTTCCTGGCCCACTGCCTCCTCCAGGCCGAAGACCACCGGGAAGAGGCGTCGACCTCCAAAGACGTCATTACGCTCATGAGCCTCCACGCCGCCAAGGGACTCGAGTTCGACCGCGTCGTCCTCGTCGGACTCAACGAAGGACTCCTCCCTCACGCGCGGGCACTCGACAACCCCGGTGATCTCGAGGAGGAACGCCGGCTCCTCTACGTGGGCCTCACCCGCGCGCGGCGCGACCTCGCCCTTTCGGCGCGTCGGCTCCGCAAGCAACGAAGCGGCGGGCGAGTCTACGTGCTCCCGGCCCAGACCTCGCGGTTCCTGCGCGAGATTCCCTCCTCTCTCCTCGCGGTTTCGGGCGCCGGGGACCCATCCGGGGATTCCCCGCAGCGCCCCCACGCCCGGAGCGACGCCTCCTGGCGGCCCGGGGACGGGGTGCGCCACCCGGTCTTTGGCGACGGGGTCGTCACCGCCTGCGAAGAGGACAGCGGCGGACTGCGACTCGAGATCCGCTTCCGCGGCGCCGGGACCAAGTGGCTCCTGGCGGACTACGCCCGCCTGACCCGCGCGCCCACATCCTAACCCCCCGCTCCGGCCGACACCATGACCCCCACGATCGATCCCCCGCCCCCCGGCAAACGGTCCGGGCTCCCCGTCGAGGACACCGGGAAGGAGGCCTGGAAAATCTTTCGCATCCTGGCCGAGTTCGTCGAGGGTTTCGAGAAGCTCTCCGGCGTGGGGCCCTCGGTGAGCGTCTTCGGATCGGCCCGTATTCCTGCGGAACATCCTTACTACCGCCTCGCCGAACGCATCGGGCGGGCACTCTCGGACGCCGGCTTCGCCGTGGTCACCGGCGGCGGTCCCGGACTCATGGAGGCGGTGAGCCGCGGCGCCCAGAGCGGGCGCTCGCCCAGCGTGGGCCTGAACATCCAACTCCCGGAACGGGAGCCGCGCAACGCGTACCAGGACGTGTCCCTGGCGTTCCGTCATTTCTTCGCCCGCAAGGTGATGTTCGTCCAGTCCGCGGCCGCCTTCGTGGTTCTACCCGGAGGCTTCGGGACGCTCGACGAGTGTTTCGAGATCCTGACCCTCATTCAGACCGGCAAGACCCGCCGCGTGCCTGTTCTTCTCGTCGGCGGCGAGTTCTGGGCGGGGCTCCTCGAATGGATCGACGCGCGTCTCCTCGGCCTCGGCACGATCGCGCCGGAGGACCGTGCGCTCTACGCCGTCGTCGACGACCCCGAGGCACTCCTCGAGCGGATTTTCGCGCACTACCACGACCGTGGATTCGCGCCCACCGCCCGTGAACGGCGGATGCTCTTCGAACTGTGAACACAGGCGGCCACGTCGTCCTTTCCTTCTCCGGCGGCAAAGACAGCGTCCTGGCTCTCGAGCGTCTGCGCACCGCCGTTCCCCCCGTCTCCGTCACTCTCCTCACGTCGGTGACGCGTGCCTACGGCCGCGTCAGCATCCACGGTCTTCGCCACCGGCTTCTTCGCGCCCAAGCGCGGGCGCTCGGGGTCCCGCTCGAACTGCTCGTCCTGCCGCCCGTGTGCCCCAACACACTCTACGAGGAGCGTTTCGGGCGGCGCCTCGACCGCCACGCCGCGCGCGGCCTCCGGGCGGTGGCCTTCGGGGACCTCTTTCTGGCCGATCTCCGGGCTTATCGCGAACGGCTTCTGCGTGCCCACGGGCTCGCGGCGCTCTTTCCCCTGTGGGGCGAAGAGACCCGTGGACTCGCCCGCGGTTTTCTCGCCGCTGGCTACCGCGCAGTCGTGGTGGCCGTGGACACCACACGGCTCGGCGCGGAGGCGGTGGGGCGGGAGTACGACGCGGGGTTTCTCGCTGCGCTCCCGCCGCACGTGGACCCCTGCGGCGAGAATGGGGAGTTCCACACCTTCGTTTACGACGGCCCGGGATTTCGCCACCCCGTGCGCTTCCGCAAGGGGGAGAGGGTGCATCGCGACGGGCGCTTCGTCTTCCAGGATCTCTGCGAAGCCCCCGTCTGAAGCCGGCGACCCCGGACGCGGAGCGGTCGCCTAAAATAGCCCCCCAAGGCCTCTGTCCTTCGTCCCCGCTGTCCACCGGGGGGGCGCGGCCTCCCGGAGAAGCCCCTTGAGCACCCGCATCTGGTTTCGCGACTACGATCTTGACGCCCTTCAGCAGCGCCAGGCCGGAACGCTCGGCGCGTTCCTCGGCATTGTCTTCACCGCCATCGGGGATGACGCGCTCGAGGCGACGATGCCGGTCGATGCCCGGACCCGTCAGCCGCTGGGCATCATGCACGGCGGCGCTTCGGCCGCCCTGGCCGAGGGGCTCGCCAGCGCCGCCTCCAACCTCTGTCTCGATCTCGAGCGCTTCTACGCGGTGGGCCTGAGCCTCGAAATCCACCACCTGCGCCAGGTGCGCGAAGGCCTGGTCCGCGCACGCGCAACCCCGCTCCATCTCGGACGACGTACCCATCTTTGGTCCATCGCCGTCACGGGCGAGGACGGCCGGCCGGTGAGCGACGCACGCCTCACGACCATGATCCTCGCGCGCGACGCCCCGCAGACATGAGCCCCACGCTGCCGCTGCGCACGGGCGGAAACTTTCCCGTCCGCCGCATCTACTGTGTCGGGCAGAACTACGCCGAACACGTCCGCGAAATGGGGGGAGCCCCCGCCGCGGGCCTGCCCTGCTTTTTCATGAAGCCCCCCGACGCCCTCCTCGGACCCGGAGCCCGTATTGCCTATCCGCCCGAAACCCGAGATTTCCATCACGAAGTCGAGTTCGTCGTCGCCCTGGGGCGGGGCGGGCACCGACTCACCGCCGCCGAGGCGCAGGCGGCCGTCGTCGCCTACGGGGTGGGCCTCGATCTCACACGCCGCGACCTCCAGGCCGAGCTCAAGCGGCGTGGGCACCCCTGGGAACTGGCGAAGAGTTTCAGCGGCTCGGCCGTGATCTCCGAGCTCGTGCCTTGGAACGAGGGGCTTGCGCCGACCACGACTCTGCGCCTCGAGGTCAACGGGCGGGTCCGGCAGGAGACCACCCTCGGCATGATGACCCACGGGGTTGGCGAACTTCTCGAGATCCTGAGCCGCTACGACACACTCGCGGCGGGGGATCTCCTCTTCACCGGGACACCGGCGGGGGTGGGCCCCCTTGTGCCCGGCGACCGTCTCTTGGCGACCTGCGGCGAGGCGCGGCTCGAAGCCCACGTCGCGGACACTGGCTGAGCGGAGGAGCTCTCCGATGCAGCTTCTCGGCTCCCACGCCAGCCCCTACGTCCGCAAGGTGCGTGTGGCGCTGCACGAAAAGGGCATCGACTGCCCTCTCGTCCTCGACGACGTCTGGTCACCCGACGCCACGATCGGTCGCTGGAATCCGCTCGGCAAGGTCCCCTGCCTCGTCCTCGACAACGACGAATGCGTCTTCGACTCCCGGGTGATCGTCAGCTATCTCGAGGAACTCCGGCCCGATCCCCCGCTCCTCCCGCGCGCGCCCGAAGACCGGCGACGGGCGCTTGTCTGGGAGGCCCTGGCCGACGGCGTCCTCGACGCGGGTGTCCTCATCCGCCTCGAAGAAACCCAACGACCGCCGGAGCGCCGCCACGCCCCCTGGCTCACCCGTCAGAGAGGCAAGGTCGCCGCCGCGCTCGATCACGCGGAACGCGCGCTCGCCGGGCGCATTTGGCTCCTCGACGACCGCCCGAGTCTGGCCGACTTCGCGCTCGGCTGCGCGGTGGGCTGGCTCGCCTTCCGCCTCCCGGATCTCCTCACGCCGGTCCGGCCCGCCCTCGCCGCCCATCACGCCCGGCTCGAGGAGCGGCCTTCCTTCCGGCTCACGCGCCCGTCCTGACCCACAGACACGCCTCCATGCCGTCGGTCCCGTGACGGTGCGGGAGGAGCCGGAGCACTCCCCCCGCGACGAGAGCCGCGGCATCCTTGACCCCCGCCTCCTCGAGCCTTTCTCGAGGATCGCCCGGGCGCCAATGCCCGTCGTCCACGGTCAAGGAGGCCGCAACCGCCCTGTTTTCTTCGTCGAAGACGCTGCAGGTGGCGTAGACCAACCGCCCCCCCGGGCGAACGAAGCCCGCCGCACGCGCGAGGATCGCGCGCTGCCTCTGCGCCTCGGCCGCAAGGTCGAGAGGCCGCCAAAGAAGATGGGGAGCGCGTCGGAGCGTTCCGCTCCCGCTGCACGGAGCGTCGACGAGAACCACGTCGTAGAGCTCTCCGCCCGCCGGAGATGATGCGAGGACGTGCACGACGCCGGGGCGGACCCCGGCGCGGGCGAGGCGGCGTCGGAGTTCGGCGCGGCGGAGCGAATCGATCTCGTAGGCGTCGATTCGACCGTGGCCCCGCAGAGCCGCGGCGAGGGCCAGCGTCTTCCCGCCCGCTCCCGCGCAGAAGTCGAGAACCGTTCCGCCCTGTGGCGGAAGCGCCAGGAGGGCGACAAGCTGGCTCGATTCGTCTTGGATCTCGAGCAGCCCCTCACGGTAGAGACGGTGGCGACGCACGTCGCGGCCGGCTTCGAGACGAAGCCCGTCGGGGGCGTGGCGCGTCGGCGTGACGGGAACCCCCTCCCCGGCCAGGATCGCGCGGGCCTCCTCGCGCGCGAGGCGCGCCGTATTCACCCTGAGGTCGCAGCTCTCTGCAGGTCGGTTGAGAACCCGCACGAGATCGGAGACCTCACGCGGGCCGAAGGACCGCCTGAGCGCGTCCGCCCAATCGGCGGGAAGCCCGCCCCAGGGTCGAACGGGAGGCTCGGCCAGGATTCCCGCGAGCGCGGCGCGAACGGCGCTCGGGACGGGGCTCGGGGCCTGCTCTTCCTCCATCCAGAGTGCGGCGGCCACAAGAACCAGGGGATCGTCCGCCCTGCGGGGCGGCCGGGGACGGATCCCCGTGCGGAGCACGGCGGCTTCGCGGGCGGCGCGGAAGAGGACACGGCGGAGGAAGCGGCGGTCTTGCGCCCCCATCCACGGGCGCGACGCGGTCCACGCGGCCAGGAAACGCTCGAGGGGCGGGTGGCCCGACGCGCACCAGGCCGCAAACGCCTCCCCCGCCCCCTCGAGCCTGTGGCACAAGCGTGCAAGATCGCGTCCCTTCCCCTCGGGAGTCGCGCGAGGCTCCCCGCCCGCTAGACTGTTGTCGGCGATCCGATCTTCCATGCCCTCACTCTACGCGAATCCTTGTCGATGCCCGTCCGCTCACGCCACCGCCCATTCGCCGCCCTGCTCCTCCTTTGCGGGCTCGGCGGTTGCGGCCTCAAGGGCCCCCTCTATCTTCCTCCGCCGAAACCCCACCCGACACCCGTGCCGCACCCGTCCACGGCGGAGCGCCCGGCGCACGTCCGCGCGCGGCGATGAACGGCCCGCTCGTCCTCGTCGATGGGACGGCGGTTCTCTACCGCCAGTTCCACGCCCTTCCGCCGCTGCGCAACAGCCGGGGCGAACCCACCCAGGCGGTCTTCGGACTCATGCGTGTCCTCGAACGCCTGGCTCGGGACCATCCCGACGCCCGCCTCGCCGTCGTCTTCGACGCCGGAGGGCCGACCTTCCGCCACGAGGCCTTCGCCGACTATAAGGCGCAGCGTCAGGCCATGCCCGAGGATCTCGTCCGCCAGATCCCCCCGGCGCTCGAGCTGGTCGAGGCTTTGGGTTGGCCGCTTCTGCGCGTCAGCGGCGTTGAGGCCGACGACGTCCTCGCCACCCTCGCCACCACCGCCGCGGACCGGGGCCGCGATGTCCTCATCGTAACCAACGACAAGGATCTGGCCCAGCTGGTCAACGACCGCATCGCGCTCCTCGATCCGGTGCGCCACGAGCGCATCGGCCCGGCGGAGGTCCGCGCCCGCTACGGGGTCGATCCCGCACAGATCGTCGACTATCTCGCCCTGGTCGGCGACAGCTCCGACAACATCCCGGGCCTGCGCGGGGTGGGCGCCAAGACCGCCGCCCGCTGGCTGGCAGGGTACGGCAGCCTCGAGACGCTCGTCGCGCGGGCCGCGGAGCTTGGCCCCAGGTTCGCCGATCTCGTGGTGGCCGAAAGCGATCGGCTCCAGCGCAACCGCGAACTCATCCGGCTGCGCCGCGATGTGCCGCTGCCTCCCGGAACGGAGGATCTCGCCGCCCGACCACCGGACATCCCACGTCTCGCCGCCCTGGGCGAGCGCCTCGGCATCCGTGCGGGTCCGCTCGGGAACGCACGGCTCCGGGCGGACGGTGCCAACGCGGACGAGAAGGACGAGACCGAGGGGCCACCGCCCCCACCCGCCGTCCACATCCTCCGTACGCGGGCGGAACTCGAGGACTGGGCCGCACGGTTTGCCGGCGCCGCTCTTCTCGCGCTCGACACCGAGACCACCTCACTCGATTACCTCGAGGCCCGGCTCGTCGGACTCGCGCTGGCAGCCCGGCCGGGCGAAGCCTGCTATGTCCCGCTCGCCCACGACGAAGGCGCGCCACCGGAATTCAGCCGGGAGGAGGCGCTCGCGCTTCTCCGCCCGCTCATCGAGAGCGAGGAGCCCGCGAAGATCGGCCACCACACGAAGTACGACCGGCACGTCCTCGCGAACCACGGACTCAGGTTCGGAGGCGTGCGCGAGGACACGATGCTCGAGAGTTACGTGCTCGACGCGACCGACCTTCCCCACAGCCTCGACGCCGTCGCCCGTCGTCTCCTCGACGCGTCTCCCACCCCTTACGAGACGCTCACCCGGACCGCCTCCGGTTCACGCCCCTTTGCGGAAGTCCCGCTCGCGCAGGCGGCGGCTTACGCCGCGGAAGACGTCGATCTCACCTTGCGCGTCCACGCCGTCCTCGCCCCCCGCCTCGCGGCCGATCCCGTCTCCGAGAGCCTCTACCGCACGCTCGAGATCCCCCTCGCCCGGGTCCTCTACGCCATGGAGCGACGCGGGGTTCTCGTCGCCACCGAGCTTTTGACCCTCCAGAGCGAAGAGCTCGGGCGCGAACTCGAGAGCCTGCGTGCCCGTGCCCACGAGGTCGCCGGGGCCTCCTTCAATCTCGATTCTCCGCCGCAGATCCGCGAGATCCTCTTCGGCAAACTCCAGCTGAGACCCCGCCGCCGGACCCCGGGCGGCGAAGCCTCGACGTCCGAGGAGGTTCTCGAAGAGCTCGCCGCCGAGCACGAGCTGCCCCGCCTCCTCCTCACCTACCGCACGCTCGCCAAGCTCCGCAGCACGTACACGGAGCAGCTTCCGCGCGCCGTGAACCCCGGAACCGGGCGCATTCATACGCAGTACCACCAGGCGGCGACCGCGACGGGACGGCTCTCCTCGTCGCACCCCAACCTGCAGAACATCCCCGTCCGCACCCCCGAGGGCCGCCGGATCCGACGGGCCTTCGTCGCCCCCGAAGGCTTTCGTCTCCTGTCGTTCGACTATTCGCAGATCGAACTCCGCATCATGGCGCACCTCTCGGGCGACCCGAGCTTGTGCGAGGCTTTCCACCGCGGCCTCGACGTTCACCGCGCCGTCGCCGCCGAGATTCTTGGCCGTCCGCCCGAGGAGGTCACGCCCGAGGAGCGGCGTTCGGCCAAGGCGATCAACTTCGGTCTGATCTACGGGATGTCGGCCCACGGCCTGGCCCGCACCCTCGGGGTATCCCTGCACGACGCCCGCACGTATATCGAGACCTACTTCGGCCGCTATCCCCGGGTCCGGGCGTTCATGGACGAGATCCGCCGGAGAGCCCGCGAGGACGGTTTTGTCACCACGCTTCTCGGCCGGCGTCTACGCACGAGCGGGCTGCGCGACCGCGTTGCCGCCCGCCGGCAAGCCGCCGAACGGGCGGCAATCAACGCCCCGATGCAGGGAAGCGCCGCCGAGATCATCAAGCTCGCCATGATCGCCGTCCACCGCCATCTCCACGAACACCACCCCGAGGCCCACCTCATCCTGCAGGTGCACGACGAACTCGTTCTCGAGGCTCCGGCCACCGAAACGCGGGCCCTTCGCGAAGAAGTCTCGGCCCTCATGACGGGTGTCCACACGCTAGCGGTTCCTCTCGTTGTCGACGTCGGGGAGGGAGACAACTGGGATGAGGCCCACTGAAGCGTCTTCCAGGGTCCGCCGGCCCCCCCGGGGCCGGCGCGGAACTTCGGCCAAGCCGGTCGGTCCCACCAATTGAGACGCGTTTTCTGCGCTCTCCTCCGCCCTTCCTGAGCGGAGAGGCCTCGTGCTTCTTCCCCAGATCGCGAGGCATGCTGTGCCCCGGCGCCCCCACCCCCCTCATTTGGCGCCGGGGCTTTTTTATGCGCGCCGAAACGCCCGGTCAATAGTTATGACGTATAATAATTATGATGAATAACATTGTAACCCCCCCCCATGACAGCCACGGCGAAGTGCTCCATCTGGCTCACGGCACGCCCGATTTCGCCCTTCCTGACGGGGGGCCTGCGGCGCGCTGGAGAACGTTGCTCGGAAGACTGAATCTCGGGCGCTACGAGGCCGTGGTCGTGGTCTCGGCGCATGCCGCCGAGAAGTCCCGCGCGGTCCTCGCGGGTGGGGTGGCCTCGCCCCCACTTCTCCATGACTACCGGGGGTTCAACCCGACGCTGACCGGCCTCCACCTCGAGACCCCCGCCGCACCGGAGGAGCTTCGCCGCCGCCTCCTCGCGGGCCTTGGCGTCCTGGGTCTTCCCATCGCCGACGAGCCCACGCGGCCCCTCGACCACGGCGTCTGGGTCCCGCTTCTTGGCGCGTTCGGCTCACGCCTTCCCGTGCCCGTCTTCTCCCTGGGTCTCCCTCTCCATTACCCCCTCGGTCGTGTGCGTAAGTGGGGAGAGGATCTGGGTTCTCTTCCCGTCCGTGTCCTCTGGATCGGCAGCGGCGGGATCGTCCACAATCTCTCGGCGCTCGCCTGGGACGAGCCCGAAGGAGCCCCCTACGGGTGGGCGCGCGACTTCTGGGAAGCGATCGAAACGCACACGGCGAAGGATGCTCTCGAGCCCCTTCTCGATCCCTGGACGCTGCCCGGAGGAAGTCTCGCCGTACCCACCCGGGAGCACTACGCACCCTTCATCCTCGCCACGGGGCTCGCCGGCCGTCCGCTCGTTCCTCTCGCGGGAGGGTTCGCCTACCGCAGCCTGAGCCTCGAGGTTCTGGCCGGAGCGAGGCTCGCGCGCGAGCTCCGCCCGCAGGCCGCCCCGATTCCCCCTCCTCCATCCCCCTGATCACGTCTCCCAAGGAGGCATCCGCATGAACACCAAGGTCCTCATCGTCTACTACAGCATGTACGGGCACATCCACACGATGGCCGAGGCCGTCGCCGAGGGAGTGCGCGAGGTTCCCGACTGTCACGTCGAACTTCGCCAGGTTCCGGAAATCGTCCCGCCCGAGGTCCTGCGCGCCAGCGGCGCGGAGGAGGCGCGCAAAGCCTTCGCCCATGTGCCCACGGCGCGCGTCGAGGAACTCGCCGACGCCGATGCGATCCTGTTCGGGACGCCCACACGTTTTGGCAACATGTGCGCCCAGATGCGCAACTTCCTCGACCAGACCGGTTCCCTGTGGGCCAAGGGGCGCCTCGTCGGCAAGGTGGCGAGCGTCTTCGTTTCGACCGCCACCCAGCACGGCGGTCAGGAAACGACCGCCCTCACCTTCTACCCGACGCTCCTTCACCACGGCATGATCGTGGTGGGGGTCCCCTACACGGAGTCGCGTCTCAGCCACATGGGCGAGATTGTGGGCGGCGGACCCTACGGAGCCGGAACGTTGGCCGCAAGCGACGGGACGCGGCGCCCGAGCGCGATCGAGCTCGCCATCGCCCGCACTCAGGGACACCACGTCGCGGACATCGCCCGCCGCCTGAAGCGCGGGAGCTCCTGATCCCACCGATTCCCTGCTGTGTGAGGTACACGCCATGAGTCTCGAAACCACGACCCTGAGCTACCGCCACGAGGGCACCGACCTCGACGGCCATCTCGCCTGGGACAACACCCGTCGGGACCGTCGTCCCGGTGTGCTCGTCGTCCACGAGTGGATGGGCATCGGGGCCCACGAGCGCCAGGCCTGCGAGCGGCTGGCGCGCGCGGGCTACCTCGCCCTCGCCGCCGACATCTTCGGGCGGGGTCGGGCGCCGCACACCGTCGAGGAGGCCCAGGAAAACGCCGGGCGCTACCGGGGAGGCGACCGCGGCCTCCTTCGCGCACGGGCGCGCGCCGGGCTCGACGCTCTCCGTGCGCACCCGCTCTGCGATCCCGCGCGGGTCGTCGCCCTCGGCTTTTGTTTCGGCGGAACCACCGTGCTCGAACTCGCCCGCGACGGAGCGGACCTTCGCGCCGTCGCCAGCTTCCACGGCGGTCTCGACACCCCACGCCCGGCCCGGCCCGGGGATCTCCGCGCCCGCGTCCTCGCCCTCCACGGCGCCGACGATCCGTTCGTCACGGCGGAGCACGTCCACGCTTTCGAAGACGAAATGCGACAGGCCAAAGCCGATTGGGTCTTCGTGGCCTACGGCGGCACCGTGCACAGTTTCACGAACGCGGGAGCGGGCAACGATCCCGCCAAAGGCTTCGCTTACAACGCGCGCAGCGCAGAGCGCGCCTGGCAAGCCATGGAGGCCTTTTTCACGGAAGCTCTCGCCTGAGCCTTCACCCCCGGGGGGGCCGCCCGTCGGGGGCCCCCCGCCCGGGTACGGGAGATCTCAGCGCAGGCCTTCGACGTAGGAGGCCACCGCCTTCATCTGCGCGGGCGTCAGCCGTTTCGCAATGTAGTTCATGATCCCGTGCGGCGAGGGCCGGCGGTTGTGCGCGAAGGCGACGAGCTGGCGATACACGTACGCCGACCACTGGCCGGCGAGGCGCGGGTAGGCCGCCGGTTCGTTGCCGCGTCCGCTGGCCCCGTGACAGGCCATGCAGGCCGGGACGTGTTGCTTCGGAAGGCCGCCCTCATAGATCCGGCGTCCGAGGGCCACATCACGCTTCTGGGCAAAGCCGCGGCTCATCTTCTGGGCGCTGAAATAAGCGGCGACGGCTTTCATTTCGGCACTCGTGAGCCCCGCAACCATGGCCTGCATGATGGCGTTTTTGCGTTTCCCCTCCTTGAACTCGTGGAGCGCCATGAGAAGGTAAGCCTGGCCCTGTCCGGCAAGCTTGGGGAACGACGAGGTCAGGCTGTTGCCGTGCGGGCCGTGACAGGCGCTGCAGACGTGTGCGGCAAGACCGGCCCCGGACAGAGCCGACGGAGACGACGGCGCGGCGCGGAGCGCCATCGGGACGAGAAGAAACAGGGCGGGGACGACGACGGCGAGACGCGGACGGTTCATGGGACGACGGCTCCGTAAGACGGTGCGGACACACGCTGCGGGACTTCACCGCGGGCGAAACAGCGGCCCGCGGGCGGGTTCGTTGCGCCTTCCATTGTACCCGAGCCCGAACCGACGTCCCGCGTCACGGCGGGTACAATGCGGAGCGAATCCGGTTTCCCTCTCCGCCGTGCGCCACGACAGCCCTCTCGTCGTCTCGACGAGCCTCCATCACCATCGTCTCGCGAACGGTCTCGAGGCCTGGCTCTGGCACGACCCCGGGAACCCCGTCGCCGCGCATCTCAGTTTCTTCCGCGTCGGCAGCCGCAACGAGACGCCGGGACGCACCGGGCTTGCGCATTTCCTCGAGCACATGATGTTCAAGGGGAGCCGACGGCATCCCGAGGGAGCCTTCGACGCGCTCCTCACCGCCGCCGGCGGCAGCAACAACGCCTGGACCAGCAACGACCTCACCGTCTACATCGACGAGTTTCCCCTCTCCGCCTGGGAGACGGTGCTCGATCTCGAGTCCGACCGCCTGCTCGGGCTCGTCCTCGCCCCCGACTCGCTCGAGCGCGAACGGGCGGTCGTCCTCTCGGAACGGCGACTCTCGGTCGACGACGATCCTCTCGCGTTTTTCTTCGAGCAGGCTCAGCTCATCGCCGAGGCCGGCTCTCCCTACGCGCACCCCGTCATCGGTTGGCCCGAGGATATCGCCGGCTGGAGCGGCGAGGACGTCCTCGCGTTCTACCGCCGCCACTACCGGCCCGGCAACTGTGTGCTCGTCACCGCGGGCGGGGTCGATCCCGAGCGGTGGCGCGCGGGTCTGGATCATCATTACGGCCCCTTGCCCGAACCCGCGGAGCCCGCCCCCGCGGCGCCGCCCTCTCCTCCTCCCGCCGCGGGGAACCGGACCTACAGCCTCGAGCGTCCCGCCGAGTCGGCCGCCGTCGCGCTCGGACTCCCGTTCCCGGCGGCGGGCGACGGTTCGGGCGAAGCCGGGCTTGCACTTCTCACGACGCTTCTCGCCGGAGGCGAGAGCGCGCGCCTCCACGACCGGCTGGTGGCCGCCGAAGCCCTCGCCACCGAAGTGGCCATCTTCACGGTCGGCCGCCTCGGCCCGGGACGCCTGTGGATCCAGGCCCTGGCCGCCTCGCCCCGGCGGCTCGGCCGGCTCGAGCATCGCCTTCTCGAGGAATGTGAGCGTTTCGCCAGCGAGGGGCCGCAAGACGATGAGCTCGCACGCGCACGCCGCCTGGTCGCCGTCGGGCACCACCGCCGGCTGGCGACGACTGCGGGCCGTGCGCGCCTCCTCGGCCAATCCGCCCTCCTGGCGGGCGATGAGCGTCTCGTCCGTGACTGGATCGATCGCGTCCACGCCGTCTCCGCCCGCGAGATCACCGACCTTTTCGCCACCTCCCTGGCCTCTCCGGGCCGCACCCTCGCCCGCCTCGTTCCGGTGGCCGGCCCGTGAACGGACTTCTTCCTCCGGCCACGGAACACAGACTCGACCCGGCGACCTCCCTCGTCGTCATCCCCTGGCGTCGACTGCCTCTCGTCCACCTCCACATCCATCTCGACGGCGGTACGGATCTCGACCCCGCGGGACGGGAGGGAACGGCCCAACTGACGGCCGAACTCCTGGCCGCGGGGGCCGGGCCCCGCGACCGAGCGGCCTTCGCACGCCTGCTCGACGAGACGGGTGCGAGTCTCCACATCAGCCCGACGAGGCGCGCCACCTTCCTCACACTCGGGCTCCCTGCCGAGGCACTCTCGGCCGGCGTCGCACTCCTCACCGACGTCCTCGTCCGTCCGCGCCTCGAGGAGGAAGAATGGACGAAGATCCGCCGCCGCGCCCGACAGGATGCGGTGATGCTGCGCGAGAACGATCCGGGCACACTCGCCGCCCTTGCGGGACGCGCCTGGCTCTACGGCGTTCACCATCCCGACGGCCGTCTCGAAACCGGCGATGAGGCCAGCCTCGGGCGCGTCCGCCGGGACGACGCCGCCCGCCTCCACCAGCAGCTCCTCAAGAGCCCGCGCCGCTGGGTGCTCGCGATCGGGGACGCCGCCGAAGACGAGCATCTCCGCGCCGCCCGCACCCTCGTGGAAGCGCTCGCCCCCGCCTCCCCGCCGTCTGCTCCACCCCCGCCCCCCAACCCTCCTGCGACCCCCATCCTGCTCCTCGACCGCCCCGGCAGTCACCAGGCCTATCTCTGGCTCGGACACGCGTTCGGACCGGAAATCATGAACGAGGACCCGCTTGCGGTGGAACTTGCCCGCGCGACCCTGGGAGGTCACTTCCTGAGTCTCCTCAACCGGCGCCTGCGCGTCGAGCTCGGGCTGACCTACGGAGCGCACGCCTCCTGGCAGCGTTCACGCTGGGGAGGTTGGGCCGCTGTCGCCACCTACACCGCCAGCGAAGCGCTCGGGGGGGCGCTCGCCGCCACCTTCGATCTCCTCGACGCCGTGGCGGAAGACGGACCGGCGAGCGCTGATCTCGAGACGACCCGCCGCTATCTCACGGGACAGCACGCTTTCGGTTTCGAGACACCCACGGCCCTCGCCCGCCGTTTCGAGGCGATCGTCGAGGGCCTGCGGACACGCGAACACGACGAGGAATACGCCGAACGTCTTGCCGCGCTCTCGCCCCCCGAGGTGGCGCGCCTGGCCCGAGCGTATTGGCCACGACGTGAGCGTTTCCGTCTTTGTGTCGTGGGCGACGCCACCACACTTCGACCCGTGCT
>JAJZYM010000003.1 GCA_021798115.1 Pseudomonadota bacterium
CTCTGGGGTCGACGTCCGGGGGGACGTCGGGAGGAGGCTCGGTGGGGGTGGGGATGCTTCTCGGGCTTCTGGTCCTGGTGGGGTTCAGGAGGCGGAAGCTGGGAGGGAGGTGCGGCTAGACGGAGGGGCGTGTGACGCGTTCCCTGCTTTTGTGCCAGAGCCCTCGGACATGAACGGGCCTGGTTCGAAGCGGGGGATGCACCCTTGAAGCCGTGGCGGGATGTTCGGGCGAGTGTCGCGGATGGTTTCGTGTCGGCGTTGGGCTTGCGCCCGTCGCGTTGGAGGGAAAGCGCCCGGAAATCCAGGCGGGATCGGTGTCCGGTCCCTGTGGCATGATTGCCCGGGAGACGGTCCTGGTCTAGAATTGTTGAGCTCGGTTCGACACAAGAACTCTATTCATCTCATGCCCTTGAGGGCTCGTGTCGAGAATGGCTTCTTGCGAGAACTGGAATGGTTCCCTTAAGTCGCTCGTCCCATCCTGCCTGGAGTCTTTGTTTGTGAACGATCCGTTGCCTTCCTCACTTCCCGCGAGTCCGACGAGCCTACGCGCGCTCCTCGATCTCTTCGTCGACCCTGCCCCCGCCCTTGCCCGTGCCGACCGCGTTCCCCGAAGCGGCTGGGTTCCGTATCTCGTTCTCGCGGTCTTTCAGGTATTCGTCGCGGCTCTTTACTTCGGGCGGGTCGACACGAGCTGGCTCATCGCCCGCATCCTTTCGCACGTACCTCGGGCTGCGCGCTCGGCGGCTGCTGCGCACCTGAGCGTCGGTCTCCTCGAGGGGTCGACGATCGCCGGTGTGGTCCTCGGAACGGGTGTGGCGCTCGTGATTTCCGCCGCGTACTACTACATCATGCTCATCCTCTCCAAACGCGAGACCACGTTTTTCCGGATGCTTTCCCTCGCCGCGTGGACGTCGCTTCCGGCCGTCCTCGGGTCGGTGGCGGCCCTCGCGATCGTTCTCGTGTCAGGACCCCATATCGGGCTCTCGGCTCTCGAGCCGACGGCGGTGGCCTATCTCTTTCACATCCATCCCGGAAACCGCTTCTACGATGCGGCCTCGAGCTTCTCCCTCCTCATGCCTTGGACGTGGGGGCTTGCAACCCTTGCCTTCGTGCGCCTGTACGGATACCGGCCCGAACGGGCATTGGCGCTTGTCCTCATCCCCTACGTCATCTATTACGCCGTCATCGTTCTTCTGTGACGTTTTGTAACTGACAGCCATTACGGCACAACATCGGTGTATTATTTAACTAATACACCTGATCGTTCGTTGTTGATGGGGGAGTCGTGACACTAAGCAAATCGCGACGCTGGTTGATTCTGAGTCTCGTCGTTCTGGTGGTGGTGGGCGTTCCTCTGGTTCTGTCTCTGGACGGCCGGGGGGTGATGGATGTGAACGTGACGACGGTACGTCCGCGTGTGGTGCACGCCACGGTTCTCGCCTCGGGCATGCTCGAGTACCGCCACCAGGTCGAGCTTCAGCCGCAGGTGATCGGTGAGGTTGTCTCGATCCCGGTCCACGAAGGCGAGCGTGTCCGCCGCGGACAGGTGGTTCTGAGACTCGATCCGCGTACGTACCTGGCCCAGGTACGCCGCTACGAGGCTCAGGTGCGTATGCAGCGATTGAGCATCCGCGAGGCCCGCCTGAGCCTCGCCAATCTCGAGCGGACCTGGCGCCGGGATCGGATGATCTACCGGCGGGGGCTTCTTGCCGCCGAGGCCTACGACCAGGCGCGCAACGCCTACGACGAGGCGCGGCTCACGCTCGCTTCTCAGGAGCAGGCGCTCCACGTGGCCGAGGCCGAACTCGAGGCGGCGCGCGAAGAGCTCGCGCTCACCGTGGTCCGCTCGCCGATCGGCGGTGTCGTGGCGCTGCTCAACGTCAAGCGCGGCGAGACGGTGATCAGCGGCACGACGAACATCGTGGGCTCGGAACTCATGACCATTGGCGATCCCCAAGCGGTGCTCGCCCGCGTCATGGTCGACGAGGCCGACATCGCCCGGGTCCGCGACGGAGAACGAGCCCGCGTCGTAGCCGTGGCTTATCCCGAATCCCCCTTCGTCGGGCGGGTGGTTTTCGTCGCCACGTCCGCCACTCCGATCCCGGGGCAGACAGGAAACGGTTTTGAGGTGAAAATCCTTCTCGCGCACACGGCGGGCTTCCGGCTCGATCCGGGGCTCGACTGCCGGGCCTCGATCGATGTGGCGAGCTCGGGGCCCCGGCTGAGCGTGCCCGTCGCCGCCGTTCTCTACGGGCGTGTCCACCACGCCGTGCGGAGCATCGACGCGGTCGGCAAGCCCTACGTCTACCTCGATGTGCACGGTCGTGCCCGGCGTGTTGCGGTCCGTCTCGGCATCGCGAACGACACCTGGCAATCCATCCTCGGTGGACTCCGGGCGGGGGAGAGGGTCGTGAGCGGGCCGTACAAGGCGCTCCATGCGCTCTATCCGGGGGTGCCCCTCCGCGTCGTGCGGGCGCTGACTGAACTCCCGGCGCGTGATCGCTGAGAGGAGAGCGTGGACGACTCTGCTCCTCCCATCGTCCTTCTCGAAGAGGTCGGCAAGGTCTACGTTCAGGGGGGCACCCCCTGGCCGGTTTTGCAGGGCGTGAACTTTCGCATCGACGTCCACGAGTACGTCGCGATCGTCGGGGCCTCGGGCTCGGGCAAGAGCACCCTCTTGAGCATCCTCGGCTGCCTGGCCCGTCCGTCCTCGGGCCGCTACACGTTGGCCGGACGGGACGTTCAAGGCCTCGGCGAGGACGAGCTCGCGCGTCTGCGCAACGAGGTTCTCGGCTTCGTCTTCCAGAGTTTCAATCTTCTGCCGCGGGCGAGCGCTCTCGAGAACGTCATGCAGCCCCTCGTTTACCGTCGTGTGCCCCTGGCCGAGAGGCGGCGGCGGGCGAGCGTCCTCCTCGAGCGGCTCGGCCTCGGCGAGCGGCTCCACCACCGGCCCAACCAGCTTTCGGGGGGGCAGTGCCAGCGCGTGGCCATCGCCCGCGCGCTCGTCGGCCGGCCGCGTCTTCTCCTCGCCGATGAGCCGACGGGCAATCTCGATTCGCAGGCGAGCGCCGACGTGCTGGCCCTCTTCGACGAACTTCACGCCGAGGGGCAGACCATCGTCCTCGTCACCCACGATCCGGGGATCGCCGCGCGTCTCCCGCGTCAAATCCGCCTGCACGACGGTCGCGTGATCGCCGACGAGCGGGCCCCCGACGAACGGACGGTGGTCTCCCTTGCTTGAGGCTTTCCGTGCCGCGTTCCGGACGCTCCGCGAGCATCTCCTCCGGAGTCTCCTCACGACGCTCGGGATCATCATCGGCGTGATGGCGGTCGTCGCCGTGGTCTCGCTCATCCAGGGGCTCTCGCAGACCGTCCTCGCCCAGTTCCGCGGTCTCGGGGCCAACGGGCTCTTCGTCTATCCGCACGTGACCGAGCACGAATACCTCGAGGGGGAGAAGCCGGTCGTCACGCGCCGCGATCTCCTCACGATCGAACACCGCATCCCGCATCTCCGTTCGATCACGCCGGAGCTCAGGCTCGGCGACGTGAGCGCCCACGAAGGCACGTTCACGACCCTCGTCCCCCTCACCGGGACGACCCCGTCCTACGCCCGGACGCAGGGGGTCACGCCCGTCGTCGGCCGTTTTCTCGTTCCGAGCGACATCGTGACACGCCGCCGGGTCGTCGTGATCGGCACGTCCCTCGTGCGCAATCTCCATCTCGGGCGCAATCCCCTGGGGCGTTATCTCACGATGGACGGCGAGGCCTTCAAGATCGTGGGGGTGCTCGCGCGACGCGGGACACTCTTTGGACAGAACTTGGACAACCTGGCCCTCGTTCCGTACACCGTCGCGGCCGCGATCGCCGGAGACCGCGCGCGTAACGATCTCGTGATCGCCCTCAATGTGGCCCGCCCGACGGAGCTTGCCGGGACGGCGGCCCGCATCCGGGTCTTGCTTCGGCGCAACCACCACCTGCACCCGGGGCAGCACGACAACTTCCGCGTCGTCGACGCCGCCCAGATCGCGCGCAAGGTGAACGGTCTTCTCAACACCTTCACCTACATCCTGGGCGGGATCGTGGCCATCTCGCTTCTCGTGGGGGGGGTCGGCATCATGAACATCATGCTGGTGTCGGTGACCGAACGGACGCGCGAGATCGGCATCCTGAAGAGCCTCGGGGCCACGCGTCAAGACATCCTGCTCCAGTTCCTGATCGAGGCGATCGTGGTCTCCCTCCTCGGAGGCATCGTCGGCGTCGTGCTCGGCGTTCTCCTCGGCGAAGCCTCCCGCGGCCTCATTCCGGGGTTCGACCGGGCCTACGTTCCGCTCTGGTCGGTGGCCCTCGCGCTCGGGTTTTCCACCGCCGTGGGGCTCCTCTTCGGCATCGCGCCGGCCGCCAAGGCCGCCCGTCTCGATCCGCTCGAGGCTCTCCGCTACGAATGACGGGCCGACCGTTCGTCACGGGGGAGGCATCAGGGAGGCACAGTCGGGGAGGGCGTCCGCGAACCTCCTCCCTCGCCCGATGCCCGACAATGGAAGGCCGAGTCCCTGCGGAGCCCTCCGTGCCGAAGACCTCCCGACCGCGATCGTCGTTCCCCGCCCGGGGTGGGGCCCCCAGACGGAGCGGAACTCCCGGACGGGGACCGCGCCGCATCGTCTGTCTCACCGAAGAGACGACCGAGACCCTCTACCTTCTCGGGGAAGAGGAACGCATCGTCGGGATTTCGGGCTACACCGTGCGTCCCCCGGAGGCGCGGCGAACGAAACCCCGCGTGAGCGCCTTCACCCACGCCAATCTTCCGAAGATCCTCGCTCTTCACCCGGATCTCGTTCTCGCCTTCTCCGACATCCAGGCGGAGGTCGTGGCCGATCTCACGCGCGCGGGGCTCGAGGTCCACGTCTTCAACCAGCGCGATCTTGCGGGCATTCTCGTGATGATCCGCACCCTGGGGGCGCTCGTGGGCGCCCGTCGACGGGCGGAGTCCCTCGCCGCCGCCCTGGCCGGTCGCGTGCGTGCGGCCGAGCGCCGCGCCCGCTCTCTCCGCCGTCGTCCGCGGGTTTATTTTGAGGAGTGGGACGAGCCCATGATCAGCGGCATCGGTTGGGTCTCGGAACTCATCACGGCGGCGGGGGGCGAGGATTGCTTCGCCGACCGCGCCCGCGGCGTCACCGCCCGCGAGCGGTTCGTGACCACCGAGGAGATTCGGGCCCGCGATCCCGAGCTCATCCTCGCCTCCTGGTGCGGGAAGAAGTTCCGCCCCGAGCAACTCGCCGCCCGGGCGGGCTTCGCCGACCTCACGGCGGTGCGTCGCCGGGCCCTCTACGAGATCCCCTCGAGCCTCATCCTGCAGCCGGGTCCGGCGGCGCTCACCGACGGGCTTGACCTCGTCGAGACGCTCATCCGCCGTGCGGCGGCGGGGGCGACGTCAGGCGAAGCGTGATCTCCCGGTAACGCTGGGCGAGCGCGTCCAGGAGGGGAGCGGGGAGCGGCGGCGGGGGGGGGCGCTTGTCCCAGCCGGTGCTCTCGAGATAGTCGCGCACCGGCTGTTTGTCGTAGGACGGTGGGGTTGTCCCGGGCACGAGGAGGGCGGCGTCCCAGTAGCGCGAGGAATCGGGGGTCAGGATCTCGTCGATGAGGACGATCTCGCCCCGTTCGTCCAATCCGAATTCGAACTTGGTGTCGGCGAGCACGATGCCGCGTGCGGCGGCGTGTCGGGCCGCGTGCGCAAAGAGACGGAGCGAGAGCGCACGGATCCGTGCGGCCGCTTCCGGCCCGCCGGCGAGCTCGGTGTATTCGCGCTCGTCCACCGCCCGGTCGTGTTCCCCCGCCGGGGCCTTCCAGGACGGTGTGAAGAGAGGCTCGGAGAACGCCTCGCCGAGGGTGAGCCCAGGCGGAAGGCTTTGCCCCCCCACCCGACCCGTCCGCCGGTATTCCGCCCAGGCCGAGCCGGCCAGACGGGCGCGGACCACCGCCTCGAGGGGAAGGGGGCGCAGGCTTCGGACGACGAGGCTCCGGGTGAGGAGCCACGTGGGAGCGTCCTTGCCAAGGATGGTTTCGGGCGGGGTGTCGAGAAGATGGTTGGCCGCAAGCGGACGGGTGTTCACGAACCAGAAGCGGGAGAGCCTCGTGAGCACGCGGCCCTTGCCGGGAACGGGTTCGGGGAAGACCACATCGAAGGCGGAGAGACGGTCGCTTGCGACCATGAGGAGCGTTCCGCGATCGATGCGGTAGAGATGGCGGACTTTGCCCCGAGCGACGGGTTCAAGCCGCTCGAGGGCCGGCCAGGCCGGGGGCGAGAGCCGGGCGTCGTCCCCCGCGGGGGGGGACGACTTCACCGCCGAGCGCGCCGGCGCCGGCGGGCGGCGAGGAGAGCCCCGGCGGCGAGGAGGAGGAGGGCCGGAAGGCCGAGGCCGCCGCTCGATCCGGTCGAGAGCGCTTCGAAAGCGAGCACATCGCTCGTCGAGAGTCCGTTGCCGTCCGTCACCGTGATCGTGATCTGGGCGCTCCCAATGGCGTTCTTGACCGGCGTCACGGTGAGGGTGCGGCTCGTCCCGCTTCCGCCGATCACGATGCCGCTCTGCGCCACCACGCTCGGGTTGTCACTCGAGGCGGTGACCGTGAGGGGGGGCGTGCCGTTGACGGTGAAGGTGAGGGGCCCGTAGATGCTGTTTTCGGAGGCTCCGATCGGGCTGATCAAGCCCGAGATCGTGGGTGGGTTGGCGACGCTGACGGCGACGGACACCGATCCCGTGGCCCCTTCGCTGGTCGTGCCCTCGAGGGTGACCGTCGCACTGCCCGTTTCGTTGGGGGCCGGGGTCAAAAGAATCTCGCGTTGGCTCCCCACCCCGGCGAATCCGAGGCTTCCGCTCGGGAAGAGGGTCGTGTTGTCGCTCGTCACCTGGTAGGTGGTCCCGCAGGGGGCGTTCGTGCTGAAGGCGACCGTGCTCGGAGCGGTATTGACGCTGGCCGAAGAGGCGATGGTGATCGAGGCCGGGGCTGTGAGGGTGAGCGTCGTCGGTTCGGCACAGACGCGGACGACCCCGGGGAGCGAAACGGGATCCGTGGGCTCGCCCGGGCCGCTCGCGGCGGAGGCGAGGAACGTGAAGCGGTCGATTCCGATGTAGCCCGAGGCGGGGGTGTAGGAGAAATCGCCCGAAGAGGTGACGGACGCCGTCCCGTGGTTCGGCGCCTGGAGAAGGGAAAAACTCAGGCTCCGCCCGAGGCTGTCCTGGGCGGCGAGTGTTCCCGAGATCCCCGTGCCCTCCGTGGTTGCGAGGCTCTGGTTGGTGACGGTGATGTCGCCTGCGCCCATGGGTTCGCCCGCGGCTTCGAGGGTGGTGGACGTCAGAACCTGGCTGCCCGAGGAGCTCAGGCTCGGGGCGGGGAGCACGGCCAGCGAGCCATCGGTCGGGAGAAGGGTGTCGAGATCAGTCCCGTCGGGGGTCAAGGCGAGGAGGCTCGGTTCCGCCGGCAGCGCGGCGGTGGCCGTTTCCGTTCCGCTGGCGGCGTCGTAGGCGGCCACGAGGTCGCTGTACCCGGAGGCGATGTAGACCGTCGAGCCGTCGGGGCTGACGGCCAGCCCCTCGGGGTACTTGGGTGCCGTCCACTGCGTCAGAAGAGCCCCCGTGTCGGTGTCGAGAACGGCGATCTGGTTCGTGGTGGGCTCGGAAACATAGAGGCGGGACCCCGAGGGATCGAGGGCGAGATCGAGCGGGACGTCGTTTCCAAGACTGATGAGACCGAAGCCGCCCGTCGTCGGATCGTAGATCCCGACCGCCGTGGCGTTCGGGAGGGCGAAGTACAGCGTGTGACCGTTGGGCGAGAGGGCGAGATCGGTGGCCGTGCCGTAGCCGCCGAGGTTGATCGTCTGGCTGATCGTCGCGCTCCCGGGATCCACCTCGTAGATCGTGGTTCCGGCCGTGGAGACGAAGAGTGTCGTTCCCGTCGGGTTCACCACCATGGATTCGACCGCGTTGTTGAGTTTGGTCGTGATGAGAGGAATCGGGGTTCCGAGCGATCCGTTCGCGGGGTCGTAGGCGACGACCTCGAGTGTGGTCTCTGAGGAACTCGTGACGGTGAATCCGACGTAGACCGTGCCGGCGGCGCTTGCCACCGCCACGGCGGTGGGGGGGCCGGGCAAGGAGACGCTCCCCGCGAGCGCGCCGGTGGCGGCGTCGACGATGAGGAGCGACGAGCCCGACGTGTCGGGCAGGTAGAGATCGGGTTGTGCGTGTGCCGTCGCCCCGAGAGCGAGAAGCGCGAGCGCGGCGAGGGACGAGCAGACGAGGGAGCGGGACCAGGTCATCGAGGAGTGCACCCGGGGGGCGACGGGGCCGATTGCGATAGTATAGCGGCGGGGTGACGGGGCGCCGCCGTGTGCGTCCCGCCCGATCGGCCCGCGCCCGTGCTCTGGTTTCTTATCGTCCTCGTTCTTCTCCTGAGCGACCACGACCGCAGTGCGGGTGTGGTCGCCCTGGTTTATCTTCTCGTTCGCCTCGTCCGGGGGGTCCGCGCGTTCCGCCGGGGCCGTGGCCTCGGCGACGAGGCCTTCTGGAACGACGCCTTTCGGCTTCTCGGCCGCTACTCCCGGACGTCGGGCGCGGAGGCGGGAGGGGCCGCCGACGCCCTCGTCTCGCTGTTGGCGGCCTACGGGATTCCTTCGTCCGAGATCGATCGGTCATTGCACGCCTGGCGCGAGGGGCGTGAGGCCTCGGCCGCGGAGGTTGCGGGTGCAAGCGAGCGGCTGCGGCGCGCCGCTCCGCGCCACGGTCTCGGGGCGCGTCTCTTTGCCGAACTCGCGCTCCGCCAGCACGCGCGCGCGCGCGGTTCCGCCCCCGTGGACGCGGAACTCGAGGCCCTTCTCGGGGCGCTCGGGCTCCACCCGCTCGAGCTCCAGACGATCCACGCCCGCATCCTTCTCGAGGAAGAGTGGCGGCGGATGGCGGAGGGCTTCGGGCGTCCCGGCGGCACCCCGCCGCCCCCGCGTGCGCCTTCCGCCGAGGCCTACGCCACCCTGGGTGTCCGGCCGGAGGCGAGCGACGAGGAGGTCACGCTCGCCTACCGCCGGCTCCTCCGCCGCCATCACCCCGACAAGCTGGCTGCCTCCGGGGCGAGCGAGCTCGCCCTCCGCATGGCCAACGAACGCACCCAGAAGATCCGTGCCGCCTACGAAGAGATCCGCGCCGCCCGGAGCCGGGCGGTCTGAACGCGTGCTAGAGTGAAACCAGGCCCTCCCTCACGACCTCCGTGCTCCGTCCTGCGCTCCTCGCCCCCTCGCTGATCTCCGCCGACTTCTCGCGTCTCGGCGCCGCGATCGACACCGTCCTCGCCGCCGGGGCGGACATGATCCATTACGACGTGATGGACCACCACTACGTGCCCAATCTCACGATCGGACCGCTCGTCCTGGCCTCGCTCCGGCGGGCGGGCTGCACGGCGGAATTCGACGTCCATCTCATGGTCGAACCCGTCGACGAACTTGTCGAGGAATTCGCCCACGCCGGAGCCCGGACGCTCATCGTGCACCCCGCGGCCACCCGCCATCTCGACCGCACGCTCGCCCGTATCCGCGCGCTCGGCTGCCGGGCGGGCGTGGCCCTCAACCCCGCCGACGGACTCGAGATTCTGCGCTACGAACGGAGCGCGCTCGACGTCGTCCTCGTGATGACGGTCAACCCTGGTTTTTCCGGCCAGAAGTTTCTCCCCCACGTGCTGCCCAAGATCCGCGAACTCCGCCGCTGGATCGACGAGGGCTCGACCCCCCTCCGCCTCGAGGTCGACGGCGGGATCGACGCCGCAACGATCGTCGAGGCCCGCCGCGCGGGGGCCGAGGCCTTCGTGGCTGGCTCCTCCGTTTTCGGGGCCGCGGACCCGGCCACGGCCCTCGCGGTCCTCCGCCGGGCGATCGCCCGGGCGGACGAGGAGACTCTGGCAGGCGAGGGCTGAACCTGCGATAATGACCCGCCGGCCGTGGGTCGGGGGTTTCGTTGGATCACCACGCGGTCGGCATGCCGACCGCCCGTCGTGGGAGGGTCGGATATGCCTCTTCCGTACCTCAGCCGCAACTTGAAGCTCCAGGGGTTCAACAACCTCACCAAGACACTGAGCTTCAATCTCTACGACATCTGCTACGCGCAAAACGAACAGCAGCAGCGCGAGTATCTGCATTACATCAACGGGGCCTACAACGCCGAACGCCTGACGGCCATCCTCAACGACGTGGCCTCGATCATCGGCGCCCACGTCCTGAGCGTCTCGCGCCAGGATTACGATCCGCAGGGGGCGTCCGTCACCTTGCTGATCGCCGAGGAAGCCCTCGTGCACGGAGCCGAACTCGCCAACGGAGAGTCTTCCGAAATCGAGGGCCCGGGTCCGCTCCCGACGAGCGTGGCCGCCCACCTTCAGACGAGCCACATCACGGTCCACACCTATCCCGAGGCCCACCCGGACAACGGCTTGAGCACGTTCCGCGCCGACATCGATGTTTCGACCTGCGGGCGCATCTCCCCGCTTCGTGCGCTCAACTACCTCCTCCACGCGTTCGAATCGGACATCGTCACCCTCGACTACCGGATCCGCGGGTTCACGCGCGATGTGCGCGGGCAGAAGCTTTTCCGCGACCACAACATCAATTCGATCCAGAATTTCCTTTCGCGTGACACCCGCGAACGCTATCAGATGATCGACGTCAACATCTATCAGGAGAACATCTTCCACACGAAGATGATTCTCAAGGATCTCGATCTCGGCAACTACCTTTTCGGGATCGACACCAACACCTTGGGCGAGGACGAAAAAAAGCGTTTGCGGGAACAGATCCGCGTCGAGATGTACGAGATTTTCTACGGGCGCAACACGCGCCGCGGGCATCTCTCCGAAATCCGCTGAGCCCCGTCTTCTCAGAGGCGGGCGGCGAGCGTCGTCATCACCCGCGCGGCCATCCCCATGAGCGTTCCGAGCGGTGCGGGCAACGCGCGCGCCCCCGCCGCGTGGGCGCGATGGGCGTGGCCCTCTTCCTCCGCGCGCATGCGCTCGAGGAGCGTGCGGGTCGCCACGTCCTCCGGCGGAAGCCGTCGGAGGTGATCCTCGAGGTGGCGGACGACCCGCCGTTCGGTCTCTTCGAGGTAGCCGAGGCTCGTCCGATCGCCGAGGAGAGCGAAGAACGCGCCGCTCAACCAGCCCCCCGCGTACCAGACGGGGCCAAGAAGGCTCGGCCGTGCGCCCAAGGCCGCGAGGCGGCTTCGGCAACCGAGGAGATGCGCCTCCTCTTCCGCTCCGCTTTCGTGCAGCCCCGCCGCGAGTTCCGGGCGGCGGGCGAAGAACGCCTGTCCCCGGTAGAGCGCCTGGGCCGCCACTTCGCCGGCGTCGTCGATGCGGACGAGGCGCGCGACGCGGGCTTTCGCCGCCGTATCGAGACCGCACTCGGCGGGCGGGACGACGGGAGGGCGGGCGAAGATCGTGGCGAGCGCGTGGTCGAGCTCATGCCGAAGGCGGTCGTGAAACGTGGACGGCACGGTGACGCGGAGACAAGCCAAGACCGCCCCATGATACGTCCGCCGCCGCGGATGGCACAATAGCCCCATGAGGAGCGAACACCGCACCGAGGTCATCGTGTTCGACCGCGCCGGGGAGGCCGACGTCCTCCGCCTCACGGAGGTCGATCTTCCTCCGCCCGGGCCGGGCGAGGTCGTCCTGCGCCACACGGCGATCGGCGTCAATTTCGTGGACATTTACCACCGGCGTGGCCTCTACCCCGTGCCGCTCCCTTCCGGTCTCGGGCTCGAGGCCGTGGGCGTGATCGAGGCGGTCGGCCCGGAGGTCCAAGGCTTGGTCCCGGGCGCACGGGTCGCCTACGCGCAGGCTCCTCCCGGTGCGTACGCCACGCGGCGTCTCATCCCGGCCGAGGCCCTGGTGGCCGTCCCCGACGGGATCGAGGACGAGACCCTGGCGGCGGTGTTCCTGAAGGGGCTCACGGCCCTTGCGCTCCTTCGTCGCACACGGCCGCTCGCGCCGGGGGAGCCGGCCCTCTTCCACGCGGCGGCGGGGGGTGTCGGACACCTGGCCGGGCAGATCGCGCGGGCCTCGGGACTCAGCCTCATCGGCGCCGCGCGCGGCGCCGAGAAATGCGCCTTCGCCCGCGCACACGGGTACGAGGTCAGCATCGACACCTCCCGCGAGGATCTCGTGTCCACTGTCCGCCGCCTCACCGGCGGGGCAGGGGTTCCGGTCGTTTACGATTCGGTCGGGGCGGCGACGTGGCAGGCGTCGCTCGAGTGTCTGCGTCCTTTCGGCATGCTGGTGAGTTTCGGGAACGCCTCGGGCCCGCCTCCGCCGCTCGACCTGCACGAGCTCGCCCGCCGCGGCTCGCTCTACGTGACCCGGCCGACGCTCGCGACCTACTGGGCGGATGCGGAGACGCGGCGGGCGCTCGTGGGGGAGCTCTTCGCGCTTCTTCGCTCCGGGGCCCTCACACCGGTCGTCGGGGGACGCTACCCGCTCCGCGAGGCCGCCCGCGCGCAGCGCGATCTCGAGTCGCGTCGGACGCACGGTTCTCTTCTCTTGCTGCCGACGCGAGGTGCGTCGCCGTGAACGACACTTCGGCTCCCTCCCTGTATGTCCGCCTGCGTTTTCTCCTCCGGCGCCTGTGGTGGGGGGGCGAGACGGCCGGGCGATGGATCGCCGCCTTTGTGCGTGAGCTTCACGAGACGCAGCTCAATCTCCGTGCCATGAGCCTCGTCTACACCTCGATTTTCACCGTCTTTCCGCTGCTGGCCGTCGCTCTCTCGCTCCTCAAGGATTTCGGACTCCGTCGGACGCTCACCCCGTTCCTCCTGCGTCTCTTCGCCCCCATGGGCTCGCGCGGGGTCGAGGTCACCAACCGGATCCTGCGCATCGTCCGCCACATCCACGCGGGCCTCTTGGGGTCCCTCGGTCTCGTCGTCCTCACCTACCTCACGGTTTCCCTCCTCGTGAAACTCGAGGGGGCGATGAACGCCGTCTGGCGCGTCAGGAACCCACGCCGCTTCTTCAGCCGTCTCGGCGATTATCTGAGCATCCTCATCGTGGGCCCGGTCCTCGTCCTGGCCGCGGCCAGCATCACCGTCTCGGTTTTCAACCACTCGATCCTGCACCGCCTCCTGAGCGTCGAACCCCTGGGGGCGCTCTACCTGGCCGCGGCGCACGTGCTCCCGTATTTCCTCATCGTGGCGGCGTTCACGTTTCTCTACGCCTTCATGCCGAACACGCGGGTGCGTCTACGGGCGGCGTTTCTCGGGGCCTTGGCCGCCGGCGTTCTCTGGGAGTCCGCCGGTTGGTTCTTTGCGAGTTTCGTCGCCTCGAGTTCGAGTTATGCCCTCATCTACTCGAGTTTCGCCGTTCTCTTCCTCTTCATGGTCTGGTTGTACTTCGGCTGGTTCGTGATCCTCGTCGGCGCCGTGATCAGTTTTCTCGTCCAGCACCCCTCGGCGCTCCGCAGCGAGGCGCTCCGCCGCGTCGTCGGCCATTACGAGACAGAGCGCCTTCTTCTCGACATCCTCTATCTGGTCGCCGCCGCCTACGAGCGGGCGGGCCCGCTCTGGAACGTCGAGCGGCTCGCGCGGCGCCTCGGGCTTCCGCAGGACATGATCGAGGAGTTTGTCGGCACTCTCGAGGCCCGCGGGCTTCTCCTCACGACGGGGGATGATCCCCCCGCCTACGTGCCGGGGCGGACCCTCGGCACGATGCGGCTCGCCGAAGTCCTGGCCCAGATCCGCGGGTCGGCGCCGTCGGTGCGGGGGCCCGCGGTCTACCGTCCCGACGTCGAGGTGCCCGTCGACCGTCTGCTGGAAGAACTCGAGAAGGCGCGCTCCGAGGCGCTGGCCGATCGTACCGTGGCCGATCTCCTCGCCGAGGACGCTGTCAGTCGTTCGGTGCCGACGTGACCTCCGGCTCGCCCGCATTCCAGCGGGCGACGAGGAGATGGGTTCCGGGGAGCGAGCGGGCCACGATCTCGCCCGCGGCGGAGACGGCGATGAGACCGAGAATGCCCGGTTGCGTCTCGCGAAAGAGATCGGCGGCGTCGCGAACGGCCGCGGCGAGATCCCGCCCCTCGGCGTAGCGAAGAGCCAGGCGGTGGGCGAGGACGAGACGGACGACCGACTCGCCGTCGCCGGTGGCGGAGACGGCGACACGCCGGTCGGCGTAGGTTCCGCATCCGATGAGGGGGGTGTCGCCGACGCGCCCCGCAAGTTTGCCGGTGAGTCCGCCGGTGGAGGTGGCGGCCGCGAGGCGGCCTGTGCTGTCGAGCGCCACGGCTCCGACCGTGCCCCGGTGATGGCGATTCAGGGCCGCGCGTTGTGTCTCGACGATGAGACTCTTGGGATCGCAGCGCTCGAGCCCGCGCTCTTCGGCGAACCTTTCGGCCCCGCGGCCGACGAGGAGGACCGCGCGGCCGTCGTTGAGCACTGCGCGCGCGAGAAGCACGGGGTGCACGATGCCTTGCACGCCGGCGACGGCACCGGCGTTCCCACTCGCACCGTCCATGACAGCGGCGTCCGTTTCGACCTCGCCCGCGGCGTTGAGCACCGAGCCTCGACCCGCGTTGAACACGGGGTCGTCCTCGAGGACGGTGACGGCGCGCACGACGGCGTCGAGAGCCGTTCCGTTCGCGGCGAGAACCGCCCGGGCGGCCTCGGCCGCACGGGCCAGACCGGCGCGCCGGGGCTCTTCGAATTCCTTTTCGTAAGGGCCGACGCCGCCGTGGATGAGGAGGGTGGGACCGGGACGGAAAGCGGGCATGAGAGGATCTGTGTGCGTCTGAACCGCGGGATGCACAGGATAGCCGGAGGCGGGGCTCCGGGGGCGGGGAGGATCAGACCGCAGGGGCTGTCCCGGCGTCGAGGCGTCCGGCGAGATAACGCAACCCCTCGAGGGGGGGAGCGTGGGCGAAGAAACTGAGCGCGATGTGGCGGCCCGTCCCCTCCGAGGCGACCCGGTGGAACCAGCCGGCGGGGACGAAGAGGAGATCCCCGGACTCGAGGACGATCTCCCGTCCGCGCGGGCGGATCTTGGCGAAGAGCGGGAAGCGGGCGGGGTCCGCGGTCTCGGGATCGAGACGGGAAAGATGGGGCATGCGTTCGCCGGGAGCGTAGACGATGCGCCCGTGGGGTTCGATCGTGACGATCTCCCCGCGGGTGTAGAGAGAGCGCGCCACCGTCGGCGGAAAGAGCAGGAAGCGCTTGCGTCCCTCGACGACGGCGTAGAGGTTGTCCTCGAAATCGTGGTGGAGGGGGGTGACGATCGGCACGGGGCTCCGGCCCATCCAGGCGACGACGCAGCGAAGGCGCACGTCCTGGAAATAAGGGGGGATCGTGAAGTCGCCGAGCAACTGGAGAAGGGGGGGATCGAGGATGTGGTCGTGCTGAAGATTGAGGTAGTGTGCGTCGCTTCCCGCCGGGTTGGCGAGGACCCCGCGCACGAAGTCGCGGAAGGGCATCGTGATGTAGTTCGTCGTCTCGAGATCGAGCTGTCCTTCCTGTGTTCGCCGCTCGAGCACCCGGACCTCGTGGTTGCCCGCCTTCTGGAGGAGATAGTCATTGCTCCAGCGCGCCGTCTTCCATTCGAGCCGGGCCCAGTCGCCGAAGCGGATCACCACCGGTTCACGCGCCACGTAGTGACGAAGAAACGTCGCGACGGACGGTGGCGTCTCGTAACGCGGGAGAGCGGGCGTGTTCATGCCGCCCGGTGCGGCTTGCCGATGTGGACCGGGTGGGGATCCCAGGCTTCCCCACCCGCCTCGACGGTCGTTCTCAGGGGGGTTGCGCCGGCCGTTCGGGACACGGAGGCGTTCAGGCCGATTCTGCGGCTTCGTCGACGGCCGGGGTTGCCACCCGCTCGAGATCCCCGAGCGAGCGTCCCCGCATTTCGGGGATCGCCCAGGCCGTGAGGAGCACGCCCAGGAGAGAGACGAAGGCGAGAAGACCCAGCGTGAGCGAGAGACCGAGACGCTCGAGGAGGAGGGGCAGGAGGAAGACGCCGAGGGCCGCTCCGAGTTTGCCCGTCGCGGCCGAGATGCCGTGCCCGCGACCACGCACGTTCGTGGGGAAGACCTCCGTCGGCAGGAGGAAGGTCGTCGTGTTGGGGCCGAACTCGATGAAGAAATAGCTCAGCATGTAGACGGGCAGGAAAAGAAAGAGCTCCTCGACCATGGCGGGGTCGAGCATGATGGCCGCGTAGGCGAGAGCCATCACGGCGAAGCCGACCATCTGGATGCGCTTGCGCCCGAGGCGGTCCATCTGCCAGGCGGCGATGAAGTAGCCCGGCAGGGCGGCGACGCCGAAGATCAGTGTGGCGACCAGGGTGGTGGCGATGAGCGACGCGTGGGGCAGCAGGTGGTGGAGGATGAGCTGTTGCGAGACGCCGTTACCGTAGAACGCCACGTCGACCAGAAACCAGCTGCCGGCGGTTCCGAGAAGGGTCTTCAGGTAACCGCTGCGGAAAAGACCCTGGGGTTCGAAGGTCCGGTCCTGCGTCGTCGGGCGGCCGGTGAGGGCGTGGACGACACTCTGCGCCTCCTCGGTGCGTCCCTGCGAAACCAGGAAGCGGGGCGGTTCGCTGATGCGCCGGCGGAGATAAAAGACGGTTGCGGCCGGGAGGGCACCGAAGCCGAGCATGAGCCGCCAGATGAGGTCGTACGGCAGATGGGTGGCGAGGAGCCCGGCGGCGAAGAGCGGGCCTATGAGAAGCCCGATCCCCTGCATGGCGAAGACCATGGTCACGAGAAAGCCGCGCCGTTCGCGGCTCGAGAACTCCGCCATGATGACGGCGCTGGTCGGGTAATCGCCGCCGACGCCCAGGCCGACGATGATCCGGCCCAGCATGAGGACCGCAAAGCCGGGGGCGAAGGCCGAGACGAGGGCCCCGACGACGAGAAGGATGACTTCGAGTCCGTAGATCGATTTGCGCCCGAAGCGGTCCATGAGCCGCCCGAAGAGCAGGGCCCCCACGACCGAGGCGGCGATGGACGTGGCGTTGAGGATGGAGAGATCGAGTGTCGTGAGATGCCAGAGGGGGCTCAGGATGACGGTGACCGTGCCGATGATGAAGAGATCGTAGGCGTCGGTAAAAAAGCCCATGCCCGACGTGAAGACCGCACGCCAGTGAAAGTCGCGCAGCGAGGATTCCTCGAAGACTTCGAGGGAGGTGCGTTTGTCGTGACTCATCGATCCCGTTCCACCAGAGTAACGGCCGTCATTATCCCCTCATTCCTGTGACCGTTCTGTGACAGAAGATGAGGCCCCGGACGATCGGTCCCAAAAGAGATCAAGGATTTCAGACGGGTGGAAGATTTTTCCAGCGTGTTTCTCACGATGGAGACGGGCGCCGAGCGTGAGGGCGCAGCCGATGTTGCACGTGATGATGCCGGCTCCCTCCGGTGGCGGGGGCGTGAAGACCCGATCGAGAAGGGCGGCCGAGGACTCGGGGTGGAGGAGGCCGTGCGTGCCCGCCGCTCCACAGCAGCCGGCGCCCTGACCCCAGGGTCTGGCCTCGAGCCCGAGACGGGCGAGCACGCGGTGGACCGGTGCGGTGCCGCCGGCGAGGCTCCGCTGGGTGCAGGGGGTGTGGACGAGGAGGGGCATCGTGACGCGCGTCTGGGGAAGACGGGCGGGGAGGATGCGGTCGAGGAAAGACGAGGCCTCGACGATTTCGGGCGGAGCGGAGGCCGTGCCGTCGCCGTCCTCGAGCGCGCTTCGGAGTGAGGCGAGGCAACCCGTGTCGAGCACGAGGACCGTCCGTGCCCCGGCCAAAGCTTGCCGGTTGAGGGCGGAGAGCCGCTCCGCCTCTTCCTCTTCCCCCATGTGGCGGGCGAGCGCTCCGCAGCAGGTCTGCCGCGGCGGAACCACGGCCCGGATCCCGAGGTCCGCGAGCACGCGGAGGGTGGCGCGGAGGGGCTCGGGGCGGAGGAGACGGGCGTAGCATCCGAGGAAGAGCGCGACCTCGCTCTCATGGGCGGGACGGAGCGCCACCCCGGCGGCGGGTCGCCAGGGGCGGGGAGGGGGATGTGGGACGAGGTCGATGAGAGGACGCAGGGACGAGGGAAGGATCCGGCGGAGGGGCCGCGCGCCGAAAGCGGCGGCGGGCCGGAGAGTCCGCGCGAGGAGCGTGAGAGCCCACGGCCGCCCGGCCACGAAACGGAGCCCCCGGTGGAGCCGGGGAGCACGGCGTCCCTGCCCGCGCTCCAGGGCACGGATCCGGTCGAGGAGCGCGCCGTACGGCACCTCGGCCGGGCAGACCGCTTCGCAGAGTCGGCAGCCGAGGCAACGGTCGAGATGTCCCCAGAAGGCCTCGTCCGCCTCGAGAAGCCCGCGCGCGTAACCGTCCATGAGAGCGAGACGCCCGCGCGGGGATTCGGCCTCGTCGACCGCCACCGCATAGGTGGGGCAGTGCGGAAGACAGACCGCGCAACGGACGCAGCGTCGGCTGGCGGAAAGATCGGCCTCGGGCATCGGGCGGGAAGAGCGGGGGGCTCGGCTACAATACACGCTCTCGGCCCACGCGGTGCACGGGCGTGGCGTCGGGGCGTGGGCTGCGCCCTCTCTCCTCTATCCCGTCCGGAGATTCCATGAGCGGGGGACAATTCGAGCTCGAAGTCGTCGGCTCCCGACGGCGGACGCCGCGGGTGGTCGAGATCGACCTCCGCGTCCCGGAGGGGCGCCCGTTTTCTTATGTCCCCGGGCAGTTCGTCACGCTCCATCTCCCCGACGGGCCGGACGAACTCCGCCGCAGCTACAGCATCGCCGTCCCGCCGCGGGAAGACAGGACGATCGCGCTTGCGGTGGGCGAAGTCCCAAGTGGGCGGGCCACACGGATTCTCTTCGGGGTGCGCCCCGGCGACCGCCTGCGGGCGAGCGGCCCGTTCGGTCGTTTCATTCTCCGCGAAGACGAAACACTGCCCCGGCTTTATCTCGTCGGTACCGGAACCGGGATCGCGCCTTACCGCACGATGCTCCCGGGGATCGAGCGCTTTCTCGCCCACGACCCCGGGCGGCGGCACGTGAGCGTGCTTCTCGGGGTGCGCAGCCCCGAGGAACGGCTCTACGGCGATGAGTTCCGCGCCTTCGCCGCCGCCCATCCCGGCTTTACCTTCCTCTCCTGCCAGAGCCGCTCTCTGTCCGATCCGCCGGAGCCGGACGAGAGGCGCGGCTACGTGCAGAAGGTTCTTGCGGAGCTCGCTCCCGACCCGGCCGAGTCGGTCGTCTACCTGTGCGGCAACCCGGGGATGATCGACGAGGCGACCGAACTCCTGAAGAGCCGCGGCTTTCCGCTCGTCAACATCCGCCGCGAGAAGTACGTCTCCTCCAACTGACTCCGGCGGAGGGGCGGTCCTTCAGTCGAAGCGACGGAACTTCGTCCGCCGCGGCGTCTCCTCTCCGCCCGCGCGGAGATGCCGTTCGCGGTAGGTGCTGTAGTTTCCCTCGTCAAACACGACGCCTCCTTCTCCGTCGAAGACGAGAAGATGCGTGGCGATACGGTCGAGAAACCAGCGGTCGTGCGAGACGACGAAGGCGCTTCCGGGGAAGACGAGAAGCGCCTCCTCGAGGGCGCGGAGGGTCTCGACGTCGAGATCGTTGGTCGGCTCGTCGAGGAGGAGGAGATTGCCGCCGGCGCGCAGCACGCGCGCGAGATGCACGCGGTTGCGTTCGCCGCCCGCGAGCTGGCCCACCGGTTTCTGCTGATCGGAGCCACGAAAATTGAACCGCGCGACATAGCTTCGCGCCGGGGTCTCGTAGGCGCCCACCGTGAGGACGTCCGATCCTTCGGCGATGACGTCGAAGACCGTGGCGCGGGGGTCGGCGAAGATCCGCTCCTGCGGAACGTGGGCGAGGACGACGGTCTCGCCGAGGCGCACCGTGCCTGTGTCCGGCCGTTCCTCACCGCTGATGATCTTGAGAAGAGTGCTCTTGCCGCTCCCGTTCGGCCCGATGATGCCGACGATCGCCCCCGCGGGCACGTGGAAGGAGAGATTCGTGAAGAGCGGGCGGTCGGCGTAGCTCTTGCCGACCTCGGTGAAATCGACGACGAGATCGCCCAGGCGGGGCCCGGGGGGGATGTAGATCTCGCGGGTTTCGTGGCGCTTCTGGAATTCGCGGCTCGCAAGTTCCTCGTAGCGCTGGAGGCGGGCCTTGTTCTGGGCCTGCCGCCCGCGGGCGCCCTGGCGGACCCAGGCGAGTTCCTCCTCGAGTGCGCGGCGGTGGGCAGCCTCGCTGCGCTCTTCGCGCCTGAGCCGCTCCTCCTTGTTCTCGAGCCAGGCGCTGTAGTTGCCGGAGAAGGGAAGGGCCTTGCCGCGGTCGATCTCGAGGATCCAGCTCACGACGTTGTCGAGAAAGTAGCGATCGTGCGTGACGAGGATCACCGTCCCGCGGTAGTCCTGGAGGTAGCGCTCGAGCCAGGCGACCGTGTCAGCGTCGAGATGGTTCGTGGGCTCGTCGAGGAGCAACACGTCGGGGCTGGAGAGGAGCAGACGGCAGAGCGCGACCCGTCTCCGCTCGCCGCCCGAGAGCGTGGCGAGCGGGGCCTCCCAGGGCGGGAGACGAAGAGCGTCGGCGGCGACCTCGAGCCGGTGCTCGAGGTCCCAGCCCTGGTGAGCCTCGATGTGTTCCTGGACACGGGCCTGCTCCTCGAGGAGACGCGCGATCGTCTCCTCGTCGGCGGCCGTCGCAAAGGCTTCACCGATTTCCTGGTAGCGGGTGAGGAGTGCGCGGATCTCGGCGACCCCCTGCTCGACGTAGCCGCGCACGTCCCCCGTGTGCCCCACGAGGGGTTCCTGGGGGAGGTAACCCACGCTCAGATCCTCGCTGCGGCGGTGCACTTCACCCTCGATCTCGTGATCCTCGCCGGCGAGGATGCGCAGAAGTGTCGATTTGCCCGCTCCGTTGAGACCCACCACGCCGATCTTGGCCCCCTCGAAGAACGAGAGGGAGACGTGATCGAGGAGCGTGCGGCCCGGAGGGACGACCTTGCGGAGGTCGTGGAGGGTGAGGACGGTGGCGGGCATCAGGAAACTCCGTGGGGTGAGGAAGAGAGGGAGGTGCGGCGCCGGACTTTGTCTTCGAGCACACGGATCATGGCGTCCGCGAGATCGAGGCCCGTCGTCGCTTCGATCCCTTCGAGGCCCGGGACGGCGTTGACCTCGAGGACGAGGGGACCCTGCGACGTCCGGAGGAGGTCGACCCCCGCCACGTCGAGGCCCAGGAGCTTGGCGGCGGCCTCGGCCGTCGTCCGTTCCTCCGGGCTCAGGCGCACCCGCCGGCCCTCTGCGCCCCTGTGAAGATTGGCGCGGAACTCGCCGGGGCGGGCCACGCGCATCATGGCCGCCGCCACCCGCCCGCCGATGACGAGACAACGAAGATCGCGTCCGCGCGCCTCGGCGATGAAGCGCTGCACGAGGAAATGCGCCCGGAGGTTGCGGAAGGCCTCGACGACGCTCTCGGCGGCTTGACGGGTCTCGGAGAGCACGACGCCCAGACCCTGTGAACCCTCGAGGAGCTTGATCACCACCGGGGCGCCGCCGACGAGATCCAGAAGATCGTCGGTGTCGTCCGGGAGATGGGCCATGCCGGTTGCGGGGACAGGGAGACCCGCGTGGCTCAGGCGCTGGAGCACGAGCAGTTTGTCGCGGGCGCGCAGGAGGGCGTCGCTGTCGTTGAGGCAGGCGACACCGGTGGTCTCGAACTGGCGCATCACGGCCGCCCCGTAGAAGGTGATCGAGACCCCGACGCGGGCGATGACCCCATCGACCGGGCCGAGCGGGCGCCCGCGATAGTGGATTTCGCTGGCCGGAGAGCCGATCCGCATGTAGCAACGGAGGGGGTCGAGGACACGGACACGGTGGCCGCGCGTGCGCGCCGCCTCGACGAGACGGCGGGTCGAGTAGAGGCTCGGATCACGGGAGAGGAGAACGAAACGCACGGGCGGCCGGGGCGGGACGGCGGCTGCTAGAATACCCGCGAGCGTCCGCCGGAGCAAACCGTTGCCCACCGCCCGTGCCCGTTACGACGGCTCCCCGTCCCTCGCGTCTTTCGACCCCGAACTCGCCGCCGCCCTCGAGGGCGAGAGACGACGGCAGGAAGAGGTGCTCGAGTTCATCGCGTCGGAGAACTACGCCAGCCCGAACGTCCTCGCCGCCCAGGGTTCGGTGCTCACGAACAAGTACGCCGAAGGGTACCCCGGCCGCCGCTACTACGGCGGGTGCCATTACGTGGACATCGCCGAGCGGCTCGCCATCGAGCGCGCCCGCAAACTCTTCGCCGCCGACTACGCCAACGTCCAGCCGCACTCGGGCTCGCAGGCCAACGCCGCCGTCTACCTGGCACTCGCCCCTCCCGGCTCCACGCTGCTCGGCATGAGTCTTGCCGCCGGCGGTCACCTGACCCACGGGTCGGCGGTGAATTTCTCCGGCAAGCTCTACAACGCCGTCGCCTACGGCGTGCGCCCCGCGGACGGACTCGTGGACTATGACGAGGTCCGCGATCTCGCCCGGCGCCACCGTCCGCGCCTTCTCGTCGCGGGTTTTTCGGCCTATTCCCGCACGCTGGACTGGGCGGTGTTCCGTGCGATCGCCGACGAGGTGGGGGCGCATCTCGTCGTCGACATGGCCCACGTCGCCGGGCTCGTCGCCGCCGGTCTCTACCCCAACCCCGTCCCGCACGCCGACGTCGTGACCACCACCACCCACAAGACGCTCCGCGGCCCGCGTGGGGGGATGATTCTCGCCCGCGCCAACCCCGAGATCGAGAAAAAGCTTTCCTCCCTCGTTTTTCCAGGCACGCAGGGCGGCCCCCTCATGCATGTCATCGCCGCCAAGGCCGTCGCCTTCAAGGAAGCGCTCGACCCCTCCTTCACCGAGTACCAGAAGGCGGTTGTCGACAACGCCCGCGCGATGGCGGCGCGTCTCGCCGAACGGGGCTACGACATCGTCTCGGGCGGCACCGACAACCATCTCTTCCTGGTCGATCTCCGCGCGCGGCCCTACACCGGCAAGGAGGCCGAGGCACGTCTCGAGAGCGCCCGCATCACCGTGAACAAGAACGCCGTGCCCGGCGATCCCCGCCCGCCCACGCAGACGAGCGGGTTGCGTTTCGGGACGCCGGCGGTGACCACCCGCGGGCTCGATCGCGTGGATCTCCGCCGGGTGGCCGATGCGGTCGCCGACCTTCTCGACGCTCCGGACGCGGAGGACGTGCGCGTGCGCGCCGAAGCCGAGGTCGCCGGCCTCTGCCGGGATCATCCCGTCTACACCTGAGACCCCATGCGCTGCCCCTACTGCGGCGGAGACGAGACCCGGGTCATCGAAACCCGCGAGCCGCCGGAGCGGGGCATCGTGCGCCGGCGCCGCTCCTGTGAGCGCTGCGGGGAGCGTTTCACGACCTGCGAGCGCGTCGAGGCCCGCGCGCTCAAGGTCGTCAAGCGCAACGGTCGCCGGGAATCTTTTGCGGAAGAGAAACTCCGCGCCGGGATCGAGCGCGCGCTTGAGAAACGACCGGTGCCGGCGGAAGACGTCGAGTCCCTCGTCGGTCGTCTCCTCGGCCGCGTGGCGCGTTACGCCGAGCGCGAACTGCCGACGCCCCTCCTCGGCGAGTGGGTGATGGCGGAGCTGCGCGATCTCGACGAAGTGGCCTACGTCCGCTTTGCTTCCGTCTACCACGAATTTCAGGATCTCGACGCGTTCCGGCGCGAGATCGAACTGCTCAAGGGACACCGGGCGGCGCGCCGCGCCCGCGCCTCGCGCCGCCGTCCCGCCCCCCGGTGACGGGCGCCGCTCAGGACCGAGTCTGGATGACCCGCGCGCTCGGGCTCGCGGCCCGTGGGCGCACGAGTGTCGATCCCAATCCGGCCGTCGGCTGTGTTCTCGTCCGCGACGGCGAGCTCGTGGGCGAAGGTTGGCACGAGCGGGCGGGGGGGCCGCACGCCGAGGTGCGCGCGCTCGAGAGCGCGGGCGAACGGGCGCGGGGTGCGACCGCCTACGTCACGCTCGAGCCGTGTGCGCACCACGGCCGCACGCCACCCTGCGTCGGGGCGCTTCTCGCCGCCGGGGTCCGCCGCGTCGTCGCCGCCGTCGAGGATCCCGATCCGCGGGTGCGCGGCCGGGGTCTTGCAGCCCTCGCGCACGCGGGCGTCGCGACCACGAGTGGCGTGCTCGAGAACGCCGCCCGGGTGCTCAACCGCGGCTTCTTCGCGCGTCATCTCCGCCGTCGCCCCTGGGTCGTCCTCAAGATGGCGTTGAGCCTGGACGGGGGGTTTGCCGCCCGGGCGGGGGAAGCGACCGCCGTGAGCGGTGAGGAGGCACGGCGCGACGTTCAAAAACTGCGGGCGGCCGCCTCCGCCGTCCTCACGGGGGCCGGAACGGTGCTCAGCGACGATCCGCGGCTCAACGTCCGTCTTCCGGGCGACCCGCCGCCGCGCCAGCCCCTGCGTCTGGTCTGGGACCGCGAGGGAAGGACCGATCCCAAGGCGCGGATCTACCGCGAGCCCGGTTCCTCCGCAATCGTCACGAGTGCGCGTCACGCCGCCCGCTACGCCGCGGCGGGCGTGGAACCGCTCGTGCTCGATCCCGACGAGGGCGGCGCCGAGCCCTGGCGGCGTTTGCTCGAACGTCTTGCGGAACGGGAGATCAACGTCCTTCTGGTCGAGTGCGGGCCGCGTCTTGCGGCCTCTTGCCTTGCGGGCGGGGAGCCCGACGAGATCGTCGTCTACCAGGCGTGCCGGTTCTTCGGCGGCGGCCACTACGGCCTTGGGGCCACCGCCACACCGCTTGAGGGAGAGCGCTTCCTCTGGATCGACGTCCGCCCGCTCGGCGAGGATCTGCGGCTGAGAGCGGTGCGCCGGGAGCACGCCTCGTGGTTGCCGGCTCTCCGGCAGGAGTGTTGATGTTCACGGGGCTCGTCGTCGCCAGCGTCCCGGTTCTGGCCGTCGAGGACCTCCGTTCCGGCGGGCGGAGTCTCGTCCTCGGCTGGCCGGAGAGGCGCGAGCGACCCGCGCTCGGGGCGAGTGTGGCGGTCGACGGCGTGTGTCTCACCGTCCGAGCGCTCCGCGCGCGACGCGTCGTCTTCGATCTCTCGCCCGAGACGCTTGCGCGAACGACGCTCGGAAGTCTCGAGCCCGGGGGGCGTGTGCACATCGAGCCCTCGCTCACGTTGAGCTCGCCACTGGGCGGTCATTTCCTCACGGGGCACGTCGATGCCGTGGGATGCGTGCACACGCTGACACCGCTCGGGGAGGGGTTCCTCCGGCTTGAGATCGTGGTCCCCCGATCCCTTCTTCCCCTGATTGCCGTCAAGGGCTCTCTCGCCGTCGATGGTGTCAGCCTCACCGTCAACAGCAAGCGCGGGACGCGTGTGTCGTTTGCGATCGTCCCGCACACCCGTGCGGTGACGCGGCTCGGGGATTACCGGTCGGGCACCCCTGTCAATCTCGAAGTGGATCTCATCGCCCGTTACGTTCAGGCGGCGCTCGCCGCCCGCCGCGGATCGGCCAGGGGCGCACGGCGCCGTTCGCGACGGTGAGGGTCACGAGCCGGCTGGCGCCTGTCTCGGCGATGAGAAGCACCCCGGGGCGGAGCCAGGCCATGCCCTCGGGCATGTCGAGGCCGGTGGCGATCGTGCGCACGTTGCGGGTGCGGAGGTCGATGCGGCGGATCGCCCCGTTGAAGGTGTCGGCCACGTAGAGATCCTCCCCCGCCGAGGCGAGTCCTTGGGGATGCTGGAAGAGCGCCTGCGCGAGCGGGCCGTCGCGGTCCCCCCAGCTGAAGAGCCCCTGGCCGGCCACCGTCCGCACCTGGCCCTTCCGAGGAAGGAGCTCCTGGATGGAGGAGCTTTCGGGAGAGGCCACGAAAATTCCCCCGCCCGGAGCCGGTGCCAGTGCTGTCGGTTGCGCGAATTGCGCCCGGTGGCGGGGTCCCGCGCGCAGTCCTTCGTCGCCGTCTCCCGCCCAGAGATCGATCTCGTCGGTCTTGAGGTCGAGGCGGAAGACCTGGTGCGATCCGGCCATGGCGATCCAGAGCGCGTCGCCCCTCCGGAGGAGACCCCAGGGGGCGTTGAGTGCGATCGCGTGTGCCGGCCCGTGTGCGCGGCGCGCGTAACCGAGCGTTCCGGTGCCGGCCAGGGTGCGCACGCGTAACGTCTTCAGAGAGACGGTCCGGATGAGGTTGTTTCCGGTGTCTGCCACGTAGAGACGCCTACGACCAAAGGCGACGCCCTCGGGATGAGCGAAGCTGGCCACACGGGGGGCTCCGTTGCGTGCCCCGGCGTGTCCACTCCCGATGACCGCCCGCAGTCGGCCCCGCGGGCTCAAGAGCAGGATCCGGTTGGCGGTGGTGTCGGCGACCGCCACGAGGCCGTCGCCGGCGGCGACGGCCCCCGGCCAGCGGAGGAGGCCGCGCGGGACGCGGGGCGGGATGATGCGGATCGGTCGGGGAGTGAGCCGGTGGGTGGCGAGCGCTTGTGCGCGCAGGTGGTCGACCGCCTGCGCGAGCGAGGCGTACGGAGTCTCACCCAGCCAGGCGGCGCGCGGATGCCCGTCTGCGCCCAAGAGCACGTACGTCGGCCAGGCGTTCACGCCGTAGGCGTTCCAGAGCCGCAGCCCCCGATCGAGCATGACCGGGGCCCGAACGTCGTGAGCCGCGAGGAACACCTTGAGTGCGGGCAGCGTGCCAGAGTCGGTGAACTTGGGACTATCGATCTCGACGACGGTGAGGGCGTGCGGATGCGCCGCCTCGAGCCGGGCGAGGACGGGCAGCATCTGTACGCAATTGATGCATCCGGGTGTGAAGAAGTCGAGGAGCACGATCCGTCCCCGGAGATCGGCCAGGGTGAGAGGGTGGGCGACTTCGAGCCACGGATCCCCTTGGGGGAAGGGCACGGGGGGGATCGGGGCCGCCGCCTGGCCGCGCGCGCACGAAGCGGTGAACAAAAGGAGGACCGCGAGGGCGAGCGGGCCGATCCTTGGGCCCGCCCGCCCGGGGTGTCGCTGAGCGACGCTGATCGAGGTCGGATGCGGCACGAGCAGTCCTCGAGGCGTTACCGTTGTTTGTGCCCTTGATTACGTGTGCCGATCGAGGTCGGATGCGGCACGGGCAATCCTCTGGTAGTGGTGCAGCAGGGTGAGGAAACGGGCGTCTTCGAAGTGGAACGCCGTCCGCTCCGCGACGGTGGGCCGGTGATCCGAACTCTCGACGGCCCCGAGGAGCGCCCCGAAGACGCCGTTGAAGCGGGCCGGATTCGCGGCCATCCAGGAGGTGAGGCGGGCGAGGAGCTCTTGCGCCTCGTGCCGGCCGGCACGGTGGTGGGCGAGTTTCTCGAGGTGCAGACGGAGCGCCCGGGCCGCGAGCACCGTTGCGGTGTCGGTGCTGAGGGCCTCTGCGATGCGCCGGGCGAAGGCGTACTGAACGTCGAGATCCCGGGTCGTCACCTGAATGCGGGGATCTTCACGCACGACGAGCGGGGCCTCGAGGCGGTGTCCGCCGGCGATGAGGACGACCGTATAGCGACCGGGAGGCACGAAGGGTCCCTGGGGGGCGACCGGTGTCCGGCCGATGTCTCCGGGTCCGCCCCAACCGTACATCAGGGCGCGGGGGCGCGCGATGTGAAGATGCCAGACGAAACGGTTGAGCCCCGCCCGATCCGTGAGACGGTTGACCGGAGCACGGAAAAAGTTCGGGAACGCGGGTTGCGCCAGAGGGTGCGGACGCTCCCGTGTGGCGGAGGAGAATGCCCTGAGGATGTGACCGTGGGGACCCAGGATCTCGAGCCGGATCGGACCGCGGAGCGGGTGGTCCAGGAAGTAATAAATCAGGGCGCCGTTTTGCGGATTGGGGGCCTGGGGGACTTCCGGCGGGAAGGGCTCGGCTCGGAACATCGTCCGCCGGATGTGGGTGGCGACCGCCGGGCGGAAAAGCCAGACCCGACGGCGGGCGATCGCCCGCTTCGCCTGCAGAAGCGGGACGATGTCGTGGAACATCCAGATCCCGCGGCCGTGAGTGCCCACGACGAGGTCGTCGCCGTGGAGGGCGAGATCGTGAATGGCCGTGGTCGGAAGATTGTCCCCGAAACGCTGCCAGACCCGGCCGTCGTCGAACGAGACATAGAGCCCGAGTTCGGTTCCGGCGAAGAGCAACCCGCGCCGGTCGGGATCTTCACGCACGACGTGCACGTAGGCGTGGGACGGAAGCCCGCGCGCCCGAAGGCGCCAGCTCCGTCCGCCGTCGTGGGTCACATAGATGTAGGGCCGATCGTCGTTGAGGCGGTGGAGATCAACGGCCAGGTAGGCGGAACGGGCGTCGAAGGGCGAGGCCGTGATGCGGTCGATCCGGCTCCATGGGCGCAGGCCCCGGGGAGTGACGTTCGTCCAGTGTCGACCCCCGTCGGTCGTGTGCCAGACGAATCCGTTGGTGGTCCCCACCCAGAGATCCCCCGGCGCCCGGGGCGAGACGGCGATTGTGTAGATCGCCCCGTAGCCGAGGGCGGTGGCGTTGGCGATCGTGGGGGGTGTCTTCCACGAAGTCGGCCCGTGGATACGCCGGCCGGTGAGATCGGGGCTGATCGCCGTCCAACGGCGGCCGCCGTCGGACGAGCGCAGCACCTTCTGTGCGCCGACATAGAGCGCGTAGGGCGCCCGCGGGGAGACCGCGAGGGGAACGATCCAGGAATAACGGTACGGGGCCAAGGGCAGCGGCTGGCCGAAGGTGTTGAGGGGCCAGGGCGAGATGTTTTCGGACAGGCCCGTTCGGCTGTCGTAGCGGCTCACGCTTCCACCGATGTCGGTGCCGAAGACGATATGGGGGTCGGTCGGGTCAGGGATGGCATAGCCTGCTTCCCCGCCCGCCGTCGCCGTCCAGGAGCGGAGCGTGAGGATCCCCTCGTTGCTCCGGCTCACGAGATTGAGGCTTCCCGAGTCCTGCTGGGTGGCGTAAATATGGAAGGGGTAGCGGTTGTCGGTTGCCAGCCGATAGATCTGGGCCGTGGGCTGGTTGAGCCAGGGGGTCCACGTCCGTCCGCCGTCGACGCTGATCGCGACGCCCTGATCGACCCCGAGGATCATGCGCTTCGGGTGGGTGGGCGAAATCCACATCGTGTGGAAGTCGTCGCCGCTCGGGGACCCTTTGATGCAGACGAAGTTTTCGCCGCCGTCGAGTGAGCGGTAGAAGGCCGTGTTGGGCACATAGACGACGTCGGGGTTCTTGGGATCGACAAAAATTTCGCCGAAATACCAGCCGCGTCGCCAGAGGTTGCGGTCGGCGTTGACGAGCGTCCAGGTATGGCCGCCGTCGAGCGAACGGTAGATGCCGCCTCCCGGGTGGGCGCTCACCACGGCGTAAAGGAGCCCGTGCGGCGCGACCGCGAGGCCGATACGCCCGGCGCGTGCGAGCGGGAGGCCGCGGGTCTTGAGCCGCCGCCAGCTCCGCCCGCCATCGCTCGAGCGGTAGACGGCCGAGTTGTGCCCCTCGAGAGGGGGATACTGTGTCCAGGGCGGGCGCACCGCACTCCAGCTCGTGGCGTAGAGCACGCGTGGGTTGTCGGGGTCGGTGACGAGGTCGGCCACGCCGGTCCGATCGTTGAGCCGGAGCACGTGATGCCAGTGCCGCCCGCCGTCGAGGGTCATGTAGATGCCGCGTTCGGGGTTGGGCCCGAAGCTGTGACCGAGCGCCGCAACGAGAACGTGGTTGGGATTGTGCGGCGAGACGATGATGTCGGAGATCTGCCGGGTTTTCGTGAGGCCCACGGCGTGCCACGTCCGGCCGCCGTTCGTCGAGCGGAACACCCCGCCCCCGAGCGAGACATCCGAGCGCATGTCCGCCTCTCCCGTCCCGACGTAGATGATCTTCGGGTTCGACGGTGCGACGGCGATCGCGCCGATCGAGGCGACGGGGCCGTGCTGGAAGAGGGGTGTCCAGGTGACCCCCCCGTCCTCGCTGCGGAAGACGCCGCCGTCGACCGATCCGAAGTAATAGAGGTTCGGGTGGCCGGCGACGCCGGTGACGGCGAGCACCCGGCCGCCGCGGTAGGGCCCGAGAAAGCGTGCGCGCAAGGCGTGAAAGAGGGCGGGTGGCATCGGGTGGGGCGCGGCGAGCACTGGGGCCGTCGCAAGGAGGAGAAACGCGAGACCGGCGAGAGCGGGGCGAAGGGCGTGGCGCATGGCGTCGTCCGGGGAGGGGGTCTTTGGTATTGTAGGACGAACCCCGTGGCGGGTGACAGGCCTTGAACGACCCGGAGAAACTGAGGATTGCACGTTACCCTGCGAACGAGCGGGGACGCGATTTCGTCGTGGGCGATCTCCACGGGTGCCGTGCCCTCCTCGACCGCCTCTTGGAGGAGGTGGCTTTTGATCCCGAGCGCGACCGGCTTTTCAGCGTCGGCGATCTCATCGACCGTGGGCCGGAATCCATGCGTTGTCTGGATCTTCTGGACGAGCCCTGGTGTCATGCGGTGTTGGGCAACCACGAGGTGATGTTGATCGATTTCTTCGCCCGCGCGCTGGCGCTCGGCGGACGCGTCGTCTGGGAAGAAGAACACGATTTCCTGCGTAACGGTGGCGGCTGGGTGCGGCGCGAACTGGTCGAGGGCGGCACCCGCGTGGGCCCGCGTCTCATGGAGGTCTTGACCCAGCTCGAGACCCTTCCGCACCTCATCGTTGTCGGCACGGCCGCCGAACGCTTCCACGTGGTGCACGCCGAGCTCGTCCGGCCGGCGGGAGCCTCCTCTCTCGTCTATCGTGACAAGGACATCGACCGCGACTTCGCGCATCTTCACGCGTCGGAGAGGGAGCGGCTCAAGGAGGTGGTGTCCTGGTCGCGTCGTCTCATGGGGCGGGGGGGGGACGGCTCTGCTCCCGAGACGGTCGAGGGCCTCTCGCCCACCTACTGCGGGCACACGCCGGGGTTTTCTCCGCGCCGCCTGGCGTCCCACATCTGCATCGACACGGGGGCGTATCTGCCCTATCTCTTCGCCGAGGAGCGTGGACACGGCTGGGGACTCACCCTGGTCGAACCGCAAACCGGGGTTTTCACCCGCGCCGAGCCCTGAGCTCCGTCGTATGGCGCGCGCACGGGGTGTGCGATGTCCCCTGCGCTGTGGGACAATCCCGCGATCGTCGTCCCGATATCGGAGCCGCCCGTGAACGCATCCGTACGCGTCCTTTTGAGACAAGAGCAGGATTATCGTTTTGTGGTCGATTGGCGGGAGGGGCGGGCGGCTTTCGTCGCGGACGAAGAGCCGCCTCTCGGCGGCGGCGATGGCCCGAGTCCTCTCCAACTTCTCCTGAGTGCGGTCGCGAGCTGTCTCTCGTCGAGCCTTGTTTTTGCGCTCCGTAAGCACCACGAGGACGGCGGGACGATTCGCGCCGAAGCCGTCGGGCGGACGGGACGAAACGCACGCGGGCGCCTGCGGGTCGAAGCGATCGAGGTCCGTCTGAGTCTGGGTGCTCCGGCCACCGAGGTCCGGAGCCTCGGGCGGATCGTGCAAGAGTTCGAGGATTTCTGCACCGTCGGCCAAAGTGTGGCGCGCGGCATTCCGCTCACGGTGCGCCTCGAGGACGGGAACGGAGCCGAGATTCCCGGTCTCGTCGCACCCCCGGATTGAGAGCCGGCGGAGGTTGGCGCACTTCCTGTGGGCGGGGGTCTCTGAGGGTCAGAGCGCCTGGAGTGCGCCGTAGACGCCGAGCGCCACCGTGAGAACGATGAGTGAGAGAACGAGAACGGCGTAGCCGCCACGCAGGCGGTGCGCGGGGGGCAGCGCACGACGGGCCAAAAGATAAAGGAACCCGAGGACGATCGGGAGGAGGAGGGCGTTCATGACTTCGATCGCGATCGAGAGCGTGACGAGATTCACGCCGCTCGTGACGAGGAGGGCCCCCGCCACGAGGGCCAGGGCGTAGACGAGGTAGAACCAAGGGGCTTCGTGCAGGCGGTGGTTGAGGGACCGGCGGTAGCCGCTGACTTCCCCGAGGCCCCAGGCCGCGGTGAGCGAGACGACGATGCCGGCCACGAGGCTGGCGCCGACGATGCCGACGGCGAAGACGGCCCGACCGACCGGCCCGCCGAGAAAGGACGTGAGCGTCCGGCTGATCTCGGGAACATCGTTGAGCGAGGCGTGCGGATTGCTGCGGCCGATCGTTGCGGCGACGGCCACGATCATGGCGATCATGATCGCTTGGGTGAGAAAGGCTCCGAGCAGGGTGTCGGCGCGCGCCTCGCCGATGTGGTGGCGCTTGAGTTTTTTGTCGACGACGGACGCCTGCTGGTAGAAGACCATCCAGGGCATGATCACCGCCCCGATGTTCGCGGCGACCAGATAAAGATAGGAGGTGTGTCCGATGGGGAAGGTGCCGAGCCCGCGCAGGAGGGAGGGGATGTGGGGGTGCGCGCGGTACGCCACGTAGAAGAGGGCCACTTCGAACAGCCCGACGATGATGGCGACGATTTCGACCGAACGGTACGATCCGCTGATGACCACGAAGAGAAGAAAGAGCACCGTCGCCCACACGCTCAGATCGAGCGGAATCCCGTAAATCTGCCCGGCGCCGGCCATGCCGATCATTTCGGTCACGAGGGCGCCCACGCACGAGACCAGAAGGGTCGTGACCGAGATCCACGCCCAGAGGGGTCCGAAGGTCTCGCGGATGAGCTCGCCGTGCCCGCGTCCCGTGTAAAGTCCCAGCCGAACGGTGAGCTCCTGCACCATGTAGAGGATGGGGATGAGAAAGAGCTGAAGAGCAATGAGGGTGTAGCCCCATTCGGCTCCGCTCTGCGCTGCGGTCACCAGGCTTCCGGCATCCGTGTCGGCCAGCATGACGATGAGGCCCGGCCCCATGACGAGGAGGAAAAGCCCGAGACGGCCGCGCAACCCCCTTCGGACTCTTTCGCCCTCCGCCTCCTCGGTCACGACAGGCTGCGGCTGGGCATGCATGGGGACGGACTCGTGGGCGAAGGAGCCTGCCGATTATACAGGACCATAATAGTCCTATTTAGAGGGCGTCGGACGGGGCCCTTCACCGGAAGACGGTCGCGGTTGCAATTGGGCGAGCCAGGTGAGGAACCCCGCTGTATCTTGTGCGCCCACCAGGCGCGCCGTGGGACGTGCGGCGAGCGTCCCGTGACGGAAGGCGAAATAAAGGAACGTGGGCGGACCAAGAACGTGGTAGCGCGCCAGGAGTTGCCCGCTTGCGCGGTCGTCGCGTGTGACGTCCGCACGCACGAAGAGGAAGGGATGAAGCGCAGCGACGACACGTCGGCGGTGGAAGACGGTGCGGTCCATGATGACGCAGGAGACACACCAACGGGCGTCGTAGTCCACGAGGACGGGCCGTCCCTCGCGGCGCGCCAGGGCAAAGTCGCGGTCGAGCGCGTGTGGGCTCCGGGCGATCAGGGTCTTCGGTGGGACCCCGTGTGTCGTTGGCAGTGGCACGGACGACCCCGCAACGAAGCGCAGGGGAGTCACGAGATGTCTCGTCCCGCCGAGGGCTCCGAGCACTTCGCCCACGGCGAGGAGGAGGAGCACCACGGCAAACCCCCGGCGGAAGCGGTGGCCGGAGGGCTCGTTGGGCACGCTCGCGCCCGGGTTCACGAACACGGCCATGAGTGCAAAGAGCAGGCCCAGGAGGAGGGCGACGACCGGCGTCGGGAGCACGCGGGCGGCGAACCAGAGAGCGAGTCCGTAGAGGACAAATCCCAGGAAGCGCTCGACGGCCGTGAGCCAGGCTCCGCCGCGCGGCCAGAAGGAACTGGCGAGAAGAGCGGCGGTGAGGAGCGGGATCCCGAGACCGAGGCCGAGCACGAAAAGAAGAAGCGCCCCGCGGATCGCTTCCCCTTGGTAGACGGCGAGGGTGAGTCCCGCGGCGACGGCGGGCGTCAGGCAGGGGCTCGCGAGAAGAGCCGATCCGACCCCGAGCAGAAGAGGGGCGAGGAGCGGGCTGGTGTTGCGGCTGCCGAGTCGGGAGATCCTGTCGCGAAGGCGCAGCGGGAGCTCGAGGCGGAGATCGGCGAGCATGGCCGTGCCGTAGAGGGCAAAAAGAGCGGCGAAGACCCCGATGACCCACGGGGTCTCGAAGAAGGGAATGAGGCTCTGCCCCGCCGCCGCGGCGAGAAGACCCAGGAGGCCGTATGTGATCGCCACCCCGAGGACGTACGCCACAGAGGCCCGAAACCGCCCGAGCCGCGTTCCTCCTCCTGCCCGCCCCAGGGTGCCGAGGAGGATCGGAACCATGGGGGCCCCGCAGGGGGTGAAGGCGAGGAGAATGCCGGCCAGGAAAAACAGGAGGATCTCGCCTCCGAGACTTCCGCCCTGCGTTCGGGGGGACGCGCGCCGGGACGCCGGTTCCGGGACACGAAGATTCCGGGCCGCCGAGACGGCGGTCCGGGCTTGTCCCGCTCGGGCTTGGGTCGCTGCGGGGAGGGGCAGGGACAGAGCCGGGTGGAGTCCGTGGGGCGACGGCAATGTGAGGGTGCGTTCCTGCGGCGGGTAGCAGAGCCCGCGTTCCGCGCAGCCCTGGTAGTGCACACGCAAGACCACGGGTTGTCCTCCACTCCCCAGGGTCCGGATCGTGAGGACGAGATGTCGGTAGTAGACGGGAACGGGTCCCTGGGGCTCGTTCCTGAGGAGGCCCGGAGGCAGCCGGAAACGAAGGTGCACCCCCGGCGGGGCCGACACTTCGACACGCGTCTTGTTGCGGTAGAGATAGTAGCCCTTGGCGATGCGCCAGCGAAGAACGATGCGGTGATCCGAGAGACGCCGGGCGTGCAGACGGTAGGCGCGGGCGGCGGGAAGGAAGCGGGGCGAGGCGCTCTTCGAGGCGAGAAGATGGCTCAGGATCGAGGCGCGGGACGCAGGGGCGAGCGTCAGGAGAAGGCCCAGGAGGAGGAAAAGGTGCCAGGACCAGGGGCCGTGCGAGGAGGCTTCCCTCTCACGGCTTGCCCGTTCCGTTGCACGGAGGGCGGTCTTGGGCATCGTGTCGGCGACGATCGGCGGGGAGTGGGAGCGGCGGACCATGATGTCAGGGCGAGATCGAGAGTAGGAGGTCCGCGCCCCCAGGCGAAGGATCCGGGTGGAACGACCCGACGAGCCTTGTGCAAAGCGCGGAAAGCGCGGAAAGAGACCTAGGCGGACTAGGCGTATATATAATAAGATCAAAGCGGGCCACGGTACGGAACCTTCAGGTTATCAAGGAGAAACCCCATCACAAAGAGTACGAAACCTCACGCGAAAGAGATGCGCGCACAGACCACGCGCAGGCATCCTTCGCTGCTCTGGGTCCGTCTCCTCGGAGGGGGATTCCTGGCGGGTGTGATCCTCGCGGGGTTTTTCTCCTGGCACGACAGCCGGATGCGCGCCAGAACCGAAATCCTTGCCAACCTGCGCCATGAAGCGAAGATGCTCGCGGGGCTCCTCGCCGATGAGGAACGCCAGCTTCGTGTGCTCACGGCCATGGCCCGGCGTGGCGACGGGAGGCTTCTCCGACTCTATCTCGCGTCGGAGTCCCGGCGCATTCCGGCTTTCGTGCTCTACGATGCGCGTGGACGCCGTCGTGCGGCCTGGGGGCAGGTTCCCCCCGTCGTCCCTGCCCGTCTTGCCGCGGCCCGCGTCCGGCGCTCGCCCCGTTTCCGCGACGATTGGCTCCTGCCCCTCGGCCACGGTCCCCACTCGGTCGTCCTCTTGATCCGCCGCGACCGCGAACTCGGCTGGGCCGCCCTTGTTGTGAAGCGGGGATTGCTCCACCGTCTCCTTTTTACGCCCATCCCGCTCACTGGAAACCGCCTCTCGCTGCATGCGGGCGCTCGCGTTCTCGCGCGGCGCGTTGTGAGCGGGGTGGTCTTCCCCGCTCCTCCAGGTCTGGCCACTTTCCTTGACTCGGGTCCGCTTTCCCTGAGTGTTCCCTTGGTGCCGCGCGGCACGAATCTCGTGCTGACGTCCCGTGTTTCCGCCGCCGCGCTGGCGGCGCTCTGGTGGCGCCGCAACTTCGTGGCCGCGATCCTCGTCGTGGTGCTCCTCGTGGCCCTCGTTGTCGTGGAACGGGCTCTGTCCGCATCGCTCACCAGCGAGATGGCTCTTCAGGAAGAGAGAGAAAAAACCACGGAGCGACAGTTGTCCGCGCTCAAGGAGCGCCTGGATCTCGAGCAGCATCTCAAGGACATCAAGGAGGTGTACCGCCTGCTCAACGACGCGGTGGCCCGTCATTTGCCCGAGCAGGTGCTCTTTCGCCGGGCCACCGAAATTCTGGCAAGTGTCCCGGTGGGCCGGGGGTTCTGGTTCGCCGTCTACAACTGGGAAGGACTCGAGGAGGCGGCGGACGTGACGACCGCTTCCGGCTGGTCACTGTTCATGGGGCCGGAGATGGACCACCGGCGTCTCGTCACGCTCTACGGCTCCCCGCCCACCCGGCTGGAGAAGAGCTCCGAGAAGCCCGCCGTGGGGACGCTCGATCCGCTCCAGCAGCTTCTCGAGAGCGGCGAGGATGTCTTCCTGCCGGACGCCGCCGAACGGACCGATCTCGACCCGCGCTGGCACGCCTTGGTCGAGACCCGGAACGCTTCCGGTCTTTGTCTCGCGCCCATCTTGCGTGATCCTCTCCTCGTCGGGCAGTTCGGCCTTTTGTGCTCTCGGGAAGACGAGGAGGACGAGAGCCGAGAGATCGTCCGGGGATTCGCCCTCGAGGTGGCGCGGATCCTCTCTTACGGGCTCACGGATCTTGCGGCCCGCCAGGCTCTCGAATACGCGGGATTCCACGATCTCCTCACCGGGCTGCCGAACCGACAGCTCTTCTACGACCGCATGCAGCAGCTCCTGCGTGGCCTTGAACGCGACGGCACCCCCTTTGGTGTGGCGATTCTGGATCTCGACGGTTTCAAGGAGGTCAACGACACTTACGGCCATTTGATCGGGGACCGTGTGCTCGCCACCTTGGCGGGCCGCATGCGTGAGTTCCTGCGTGCGGCCGACACCGTGGCCCGCTTGGGAGGGGACGAGTTTGCGCTTCTCTTGCCGCGCCTCTCGTCCGAGACGGCCGAGGCGTTTCTGGACCGTCTTCGCTCGAGTCTCGTTCGTCCCTTCGATCTCGCCGTGGGGACGCTCGATGTGACCCCCTCGCTCGGGTTGGCGCTGGCCCCGCGCGACGGGAACGACCGGGATCGTCTCCTGCGCGCAGCCGATTCCGCTCTTTACCGCGCGAAGAAATCGGGCCGCGGCGTGTGGTTGGTTTACGACGAGAATCGCGACGCTCAGGTGCTGCGACCGTTGCGGGCGCTTCCGCTGGCCGTCGAGAGCGCTCCTGCGACGGTTCGTCTCGAACCGGAGATCGACGCGGCTCGGGGCGTGATGAGCGGCCTCATCCTCCAGCGCTATGACGCGACAGGGGTCCGCCCGCTTCCGGCCCTTGCGGCGGGCCTGAACGACGAGGCCCATCAAGAGATCCTCGCTCTCCTCTCCGCCGTTCGTCCTCTCCATGCGTTTCCCGCTCCGCGCCCGGGTCTCACCCTGAGCGTTCCGTTCCCCGTGGGTTCACTCGCCCGTGACGAGGCGACCCACGAGATCCTCGCGGCCCTCGCCCCCTTTCAGGCCCAGGGATGGCGAACGCTTGTCGTCTTGATGGCCGACGATCCCGAGATGACGCCCTCCGTCCGCCTCGGCGTTCGTCATCTCCGCCGTTTGGGCGTGACCGTCGGTTGGCAGTTCGATCCCGATTGCCGCTACCGTCCGGACGAACTCGCGCGTTTCGAAATTGACCGCATGACGCTCGCACCGGAACTCGTGAGTGAGCTGCCGCGTCGGCTCTGGCCTTCGGCCATCGTCTCCTCGCTCCTGGCCGCAGCCGACCTCCTTGATATACATGTTTCGGCCCGCGGGGTCGGACGGCCTGAAGCGGTGGAGATCTTGACACTTTTGGGATGCCGCTATCTCGCCGGACCCTGGGTGGGCGCGGCCCTCAAACCCGAGAATGCCCTGGAGGGCCTGTCCTCATTGATGCACGAGCGCTGGGATGGCCGATCGCCGCTTCCACAGGGGACGGGGGGATTTGGCGATCTGCCGCTCCTCCTCTTCCGGAGCACGCACGAACCCTGGCTCGACCGGAGTTACGTGCGCCTCTACCTGCGCCGCCGGGGAAGGCCTCCTCCGTCTTCCGAATGCTCCCTCGGGGGCTGGCTCGTCCGACGCCGAGCGACGGTGACGTCCGCCGCGGTGCGTCGCACCCTCGATCGACTGGCGCACGTGCACGATGCCTTCCACACGGCTCTCCGGACCCACATCGAGGAGGAGGGGGGCGAACTTCGCCGTTACGATCCCGCCGTGTTCCTCGCGCTTTGGCCAGAGTTCGAAGCGGCCGTGGCCGCTGTCCGCACCGATCTCACGACGTCCTCCTCGGCGGGTCTGGCCTGAGCTTCTTCGCGGCTACAATGGCGCCGGACCGCAGAGTCAGCGGTTCTCAACAATGATTCCGGTGGAGGTCCGATGGTGTCTTCTTCCGATGCGGAGCGCGGCGTCTTTGCACAGCTCGAGACCCGCGGCCTCGTCGCCCAGGTCACGGACCGCGAGGCCGTGGGCATGCTTCTCGAGCGCCCGCCCGTGGCGTTCTACGTGGGGTTCGACCCGACCGCCGACAGCCTCCACCTCGGTCATCTTCTCCCCCTCGTCACGATGCGGCGCCTGCGCCGGGCCGGCCACCGTCCCATCGCCGTGATCGGGGGGGCGACGGGGCTCATCGGGGACCCGAGCGGCCGGAGTCAGGAGCGGGTGCTCCACGACGCCGCGACCGTGCGCGCCTGGAGTGAGGCTCTGCGTGCCCAGATCGGGCGGCTTCTCGCGGTGGACGACGCCCGCGAGCCCCCCCTTCTCCTCGACAACGCCGAGTGGATCGTCCCGCTCTCGGCCGTCGACTTTCTGCGCGACGTCGGCAAGCATTTCCCGCTTGGCGCCATGCTCGCCAAGGAGACGATCCGCACGCGGCTCGAGGATCCCGACGCGGGGCTCTCCTACACTGAGTTCAGCTACCTCCTCCTCCAGTCCTACGACTTTTATCACCTCGCGGTTTGTCACGGCTGCCGACTTCAGATCGGAGGCAGCGACCAGTGGGGGAACATGACCGCGGGGATCGACTTCATCCGCCGCCGCGGCGGGCCGACCTGCCAGGCCCTGACGCTGCCGCTCCTCGCCGACGCCTCGGGACGGAAGTTCGGCAAGAGTGAGGGCGGGGCGGTGTGGCTCGATCCGGGGCGGACCTCACCCTACGCGTTCCACCAGTCTCTGCTCAATGTCGGCGACGCCGAGGTCGGGCGTCTTCTGAGGACCCTGACTTTTCTCACGGAGGAAGAGATCACCGCACTCGAGGCCGATCCCCACCCCGAGGCCCGCCGTGCCCAGGAGCGGCTGGCGGACGAGCTCACCGCCTTCGTGCACGGTGAGGGGGCGCTCGGGCAGGTCGGCCGTGTCCGTGCGGCCCTCTTCGGGGGGGCGGATCCCGGTACGCTCGGGCCGGAGGACTGGGCGCTTCTTGGCCGCTCGGTGCCGACCCTTCACCGCCCGCGATCGGAACGCGCGAGCCTCCTTGTGGCCCTCCTCGTCGAGGCCGGGCTTGCCTCCTCGCGGGCGCGGGCCCGGGAGGACATCGCCTCGGGTGCCGTGATGGCGAACGGTCGGCCGCTCGCCGATGCCCGCGCCACCGCCGAGGTGGTCCCCCTCGCACAGGAGCGTTATCTCCTTCTTCGCCGCGGGAAGAAAACCCACGCCCTTCTCGTCTTCGACGACCGTGCGGTCGAGCCTCCCTCGAGCTAGTTTTCGCCCTCAGCCGACCCGGTGGCAGCGGAGCGAGAAGTCGACCGCGCGCACGTGTTTCGTGAGTCCCCCGATCGAGACGACATCGACCCCCGTCTCGGCCACCGCAACGAGGCGACTCTCGTCCATGCCGCCCGAGGCCTCGAGACGAGCGCGGCCCGCGGCGCGTTCGACCGCCTGTCGGAGGTCCTCGAGGGAGAAGTCGTCGAGGAGGATCCAGTGCACTCCGCCGGCGAGAGCCGCCTCGAGCTCGCCGAGATCCTCGACCTCGACGACGACGGGGACGTCCCGGCGGTCGCCGACGCGGGCCAGTGCCGCCGCGATCCCGCCCAAGGCGGCGAGGTGGTTTTCCTTGAACATGATGGCGTCGTAAAGTCCGCGGCGGTGGTTTTCACCGCCCCCGACGCGGGTCGCGTACTTCTGGGCGACGCGCAGTCCCGGAAGGGTCTTCCGTGTGTCGAGTACGCGCGCCTTCGTGTGGGCAACGAGACGGACGGCGCGCCGCGTCGCCGTCGCCGTTCCCGAGAGGAGTTGAAGGAAGTTGATCGCCGTCCGCTCGCCCGCGAGGATCGCGCGGGCCGGACCCACGATTCGGGCGACGATCCCCGCTTCGGCTTCGTCCCCTTCACGCCCGAGCCAGTCGACACGCACGCGGGCATCGAGGAGCCGGAAGCAGGCGTCGAACCACGGGCGGCCCGCCAAAACGGCGGGTTCGCGCAGACGGAGTTCGCCCTCGAGGGGGAGCGATTCGTCGATCAGGGCGCCCGTGAGGTCCCCGGGTCCGATGTCCTCGGCGAGCGCGCGGGCGACGTCCTCGAGAACGGCCGTGAGCGGAGGGGGCTCGATCATCGCGTGCAGGCGGCTCATGGGGTCATGGTGATGACGTGCACACGACGCTCACCGCAGCCCGGACCGTCAGGCGCACGTGCTTCGTCGCTGCCGTCGGAGGCGGGAAACCCATCCTGCGGACGGCAAAACCCCGCATGGCCAGGGGGTGGGGCGGGAACGGGAACCGCCCGAAGCGGCTGAGGAAGACCCGGTCGATCGAGGCTCTGGGATCGCCGAGAAGACGGCAGTCACGGACCGCCGTCCGGCGGACGGCGCGGAGCACACGGGTCTCGAGTGTCCGCTCGATCCGCGCGCGGTCCTGGGGGTTCAGGACGGGAACTTTCTCGAATGAGACGAGGTAGGCGCTGTGGGCCAGGCGCCCGACGAGCGGCGCGAGGGCGCGGGTGCTTGGGCCGCGGAGATCGAAGCGCGCCTGAGTGACGTAGTCGAGCACCCGCGGCGGCTTTCCAATGGGGGCGTAAAGTTCTCCGTGGAACGTCGTCTCGCCGCGCATGCGGAAGACGAGATGGGCGCGCTCCGCAGCCTTCTCGGCGTGGGCGAGGAAGAGGTCGGCGGAATCGACAGAGGCGGCGAGGGTCGGCCGCTTGACGACGAGACGGAACCGGGCGAGGGCAACGCGGGCCGGGGGACTGGCCCGTCGGACGAGCGTGAAGCGCACGAGCGTCTGCGTGAGGGGGGGAGGAAAAGGCGCGTGGGAGAGCATGATGGTCATCCTTGGGATGGTTGATCCTCGAAGTATAGGGGACTCCGCACAGGTGGGCGCCCGTTTGCTTGACCCCGCGGTCTTTGATCCCGTACGATGATGGGCGTGTCTTCTGCTGCGGTTCCGGAGTGCCCCCCATGAGTTTTGAATTGCCGCCCCTTCCCTACGTCCTCGATGCCCTCGAGCCCCACATTTCCCGAGAGACACTGGAATACCACTACGGGAAGCATCACCGCACGTACGTCGACAACCTCAACAAGCTCGTCGAAGGGACGCCCATGGCGCGAAGCAGCCTTCTCGAGGTGGTGCGGAGCGCGAGCGGACCGGTGTTCAACAACGCCGCCCAGGCGTGGAACCACACGTTCTACTTCGAGAGCCTGGGCCCCAAAGGCGGGGGGGATCCGAGCGGTGAGCTGGCCAAGGCGCTGACAGCGGCGTTCGGTTCGATCGATGCGTTCCGCGAGAAGTTTTCGGGCAAAGCCGTCTCTCTCTTCGGATCGGGTTGGGCCTGGCTCGTCCGCCGTCGCGACGGGAGCCTTGACATCGTCCAGACCTCGAACGCCGAGACCCCCGTGCGGACGGACGAGACACTGCCGCTTCTCACCTGCGACGTTTGGGAGCACGCTTACTACATCGACTACCGGAACGCCCGGGCCAAGTACGTGGCGTCCTTCTGGAACACCGTCGACTGGAAAGCGGTGGCCAAGCGGCTTGCCGGCTGAAAGTCGACCGAACGTCCCGATCCGCCGGGATTCGCCCTGCGTCGGTGTCTGCCGTATCGGTACGGACGGGCTATGTTTGGGCTGTCTACGCACCCTTGCCGAGATTGCCGCCTGGGGACGGATGACGCTGTCCGAACGCTGTGTGGTCTACGAAAGGTTGGGAGAACGACGGCGGATGCGGGAGTGAAAGACGGCGGGCGGCAAACGCGTGCCGGACGGGACAAACGGGTTCGATCTCTCCGATCCGGCCATGGAAGGAGCCCCCTGCATCAAGGGGTTATTCCATCCCCACCGACTGTTTGTGGCCTGCGGGCCGGTCCATCTTTGTCCATTCCGGGCCGGCAGACATCGTGGATTGTTCGGGCGTTACCTCAAGTTCTTGAGCATGGACTCGAGATCTGGGGGCAAAGGACTTCTCGCCGCAATGGTTCCCTCGCCCTTGGGGTGTGGGAGTTCGAGGGAGGCGGCGTGCAGAAAGAGACGCTTGAGTCCCGCGTGTGCAAACGCCCGATTGTCTTTCGGCGAACCGTAGCGGCGGTCTCCGAGGACGGGGTGCCCCTGTTCCGCCGTGTGGCGGCGGATCTGATGCATGCGTCCGGTCTCGAGACGCAACTCAAGGAGGGTGGCCTCTGAGAAGCGGCCAAGGACGCGGACATGCGTGCGTGCGTTTCGCATCCGTGGCTCGTGGTCCTCTCCGGGCCTCTTGCTGAGGGGGCTGTCGAGGAGGGTCAGATCCTCGGGCCAGCGGCCGAGACACAAGGCGAGGTACGTCTTGACCACCCGACCGGTGAGGAAGCTCTCCTGAAGCTGGCGAAGCGCGAGGCGGTTCTTCCCGAGAAGAAGGCAGCCGCTCGTCTCCCGGTCGAGCCGGTGGGCGGGCGCGATGAGCGGGGCTTCGGGACGGAGGGCGTGGACGAGGTCGATGACGCCGAGGCCGATCCCGCTTCCGCCATGGACGGCAAGACCTGCGGGCTTGTCGAGGACGAGGCCGTCCTCATCCTCGCAAAGGATGCGCTCCTCGAGCCAGCTCGCATCGAGCCTGGGTGGCGGACGCGGGGGGTGTCCGAAGAAGGGGGGAAGCCGGACCCGGTCGCCCGTGTGGACGCGCTCCGAGGGCGCGATCCGCCGTCCGTTCAGGCGGACCTGACCGGTGCGGAGGAGGCGGTAGATTTCGCTCCGGGGCCGAGCCCGGTCGAGTTTCATGAGGAGATTGTCGATCCTCTGGCCGTCCTCGTCCGCCGCGACGGGGTATTCCGTGCGCTTCGCGCTCCCGGAAGGATCGTTCACAGGCGCTCGTCGACGTACCCGCGCGGAAGGACGCCCTTGACGTCGAAGACGACGTGATCCGGTTCGAGCCAGGAAAGGATCGTCTCCGCGGTCCACGCGCGGTAGGCGTCGTGGGCCACCGCGAGAACGAGGGCTGTGTAGCGCCCGCTCACGCCGGGCGTCACCCCCGAGCGTCCGTACTGGCGGCGGAGTTCTTCCTCGTGCGCCAGGGGGTCGTGGAGATCGACGGCGAGACCGTGGGCCTCGAGTTCTTCCACGAGCTCGACGACACGGCTGTTGCGAAGATCGGGACAGTTCTCCTTGAACGTGGCCCCGAGGACGAGGACGCGGGCCTGCGGGCGGAGGAGCCCCCTTCGGGCCATCAGGCGGACGACGCGGCGGGCGACGTGGCGGCCCATGCCGTCGTTGACCCGCCGTCCGGCCAGGATCACTTCCGGCCGGTAGCCCACCGTTTCCGCCTTGGACGTGAGGTAGTAGGGGTCGACCCCGATGCAGTGGCCGCCGACAAGGCCGGGGCGGAAGGGGAGGAAGTTCCACTTGGTGCCGGCGGCCTCGAGAACCTCGAGGGTGTCGAGTCCCAGGCGCTCGAAGACGAGGGCGAGCTCGTTGACGAGTGCGATGTTGATGTCGCGCTGGATGTTTTCAACCACCTTCGCGGCCTCGGCGACGCGGATCGAGGGCGCGCGGTGGAGTCCGCTCGGGACGATCGGTGTGTAGAGTGCGACGACCCGTTCCGCCGCCCGTGCGCCCGCGCCTGCGACGATCTTGACGACGGTGGCCAGCGTGTGCACCCGGTCGCCGGGGTTGATGCGCTCGGGACTGTAGCCGAGATCGAAGTCCTCGCCGGCGCGCAGGCCCGAGACGCGCTCGAGGATCGGGAGCGCCACCTCTTCCGTGGCGCCGGGATAGACGGTCGACTCGTAGACGACGAGCGCCCCGGGAGTGAGGGCGGCGCCGACGATCTCGGAGGCGTGGCGGAAGAGGCTCAAGTCCGGCCGTTTCGTTTCATCGACGGGTGTGGGGACCGCGACGACGAAGGTGTTCGCCCGGCGGAGTTCGGAAGGGCGGTCGGTGAGCACGAGGGCGGGAGAGGCGCGGAGCTCCTCGGGGAGGACCTCCCCGCTCCGGTCTTCCCCGCGGCGAAGCTCGTCGATGCGCTTCGCGTTCAAGTCGAAGCCGATCGTGGGGTGGTGGCGGCGGAAGGCGAGTGCAAGAGGGAGGCCGACGTAGCCGAGGCCGATCACCGCAACGCGGGTCTCGGAGGGGATCTCCATCTCAGGGAATGCCCGCAGCGGTGAGGGGGAGGACGCCCGAACTCACGAAGTCGTGCACGCCCGAGCGGGGGTTCCCGGGAAGCGTGTTGATGAAGCCCGCGAGGGCTGCGGGTGCGCCGGGAAGGGCCTTGAGCGCTGCCGTGAGGCGGTAGGTGCCGCGCTCGTGGAGCAGGAGGTGGGCGTCGATGCTCAGGGTGCGCGGACGGAGGCTTTGGATGTGGATCATGCTGCTCGTCCGGCCTCCGTCTCGCGTGGCCACGAAGACGAGCGTCCCGAGAGGGAGGGCCGGGGGCCCGCCGAAGCGGGCGTGAACAAGTCGGGCGTTTCCGACGATCGGTCCGAGATGTCCGGGCCCGAGATCGAGATCGAGACGGCGGAAGACGATCTCCCCGTGCGGGGTGCCGAAGAGAGCGATCGTGGGGACGAACGCCCGAAGGGTGGCGAGGCGAAGGCGGCCGCGGAGTCCACGCACCCGGAGAGGGTTCGCCAGAACGACGCTCAGCGCGAGCCGCGTGCTCCGGCTCCGCCAGGAAAGCCGCACCCGAGGGGTGAGGCGGACGAGATCGCCGATTCCGCTGAGACCACGGGCCACGCTCCAGCGAAGCCGTCCGCTGATGCGACCGAGAAGGCGGCACCGCTGGGCGTGTCCCGACCAGACGGTCCCGCGGATGCCGCGGCAGACAAGGGTGCCCGGCGGAGGCGAGACGAGCGCGTAGGCGAAGCGGGCGGGGAAGGTCGCGATCGCGGCCGCGAGGAACGCCAGGGCGAAGACGATCCCGAGAAGAAGAGAACGGCGGATCGGGAGACGCACGGCGATCAGGAGCTGGGCTGGCGCCGCAAGGTCACGCTGGCCGAGACGAGTCCCGAGGCGTGCGGTTGGCGGCGGAGGGTGAGGGAGCGGACGCGGGCCCCGCTGGCGAGAGCGAAGGCGTGCAGCCAGCCGACGAGGTCCGGGAAGGCGATCGACGAGAAGACGATCTTGACGGTTCCCGATCCTCCGGCCTCGATCTTGGTGGCGCTCAAGCCCCGGGCGGCGAGACTTTGCTGGGCGAGGAGCGTGAGCGGCTCGTCCGTCGTTGGGTGCACATCCTCACGGCGCAGAACCACGACGCGTTGCGCCACACCGTTCATCCACGCGAGCAGGTGGCGGTCGTGGGCGACGGCGCGGCGGTCCGTACTCCGGGCGGAGAGGAGAGGCATCACGGCGAGGCGCGCGACGAGAAAGAGAGCGAGGACGATCCCGCCCACGGTGACCGCGAGACGTTCGCGCGGAGCGAGTGCCCGGTAGCGTCTCCGAAGCTCGTCGAGGAATTCCATCTCATCCCCCCTGGCTCTGGAGGATGACACGGGCGTGCGTCATGCCGCCCGCCGTTGTGAGCCCCGCGGTTTTGGCCCGGATCCCGGCCCTCTGATCGAGCGTGTGCAGGAAGCGGACGAGGTCCTGGCCGGAGGGGTCTTCCACCGTGAGCACCAGTCGTCCGCTGCGGTAGTCGGCGGTGTCGAAGCGCAGCCGCGAGGGCCGGGCGGCCGCGGCGTCCGCAAGGAGCCGGGCCCAATCCCCGGCCGCTGCCCGGCGCTCGAGGTGGCTCAGCCCACGGGACATCTGGACGCGGATGTCGACGATGTGACGGTCTTCGGGGAAGGTGCGGTGGAAGAGAGCGACGATGCGCCGCTCGAGAACGCTTCGCTCGTGACCGTAGTGGAGGACGTCAAGGCCGAGATGAATCCAGAGGACGAGAAGCCAGGCAGCGGCCAACACCACGCTCGTCCGCCACGTCCTCCACTGCTCCCCCGCGCGCGAGCGTTGGGCGGCAAATCCCGCGAGGAGATCGAGACGCGGCGGGCTCGTGTCGGCCTCGGCGAGCCAGTCCCCGGAACGCGGCTCCCAGAGGTTGTCGGGGATCTCTTTCAGGCGGGGAACGCCGTAGGAGGCGACGGATTCGGGGAAACGCCCGTGTTCCCGCGCCTCGCTCCCAAGCCGCTCGAGGTAGAGCGGAAGGAGATCGGGATGGAACGCTCCGCCGAGCGCGTGCCCGTGACGGACGAGAATGCGCTCGGGTCCGTCCTGGGCGAGGGTCCAGCTTCCCGGCCGCCACGGGAGGAGGAGCGCGTCGGGCACGAGGGCCTCGACCGCAATCCCGCACTCCTCGAGAAGGGTGTGCCAGCGCGCGAGGTGCTCGCGATTCGCGACGGCCGCCGTGAGGCGCCCGTCGTCCTCTGCCCCCTCGGCGAGGTGAAAGGCCAGGGTCTCGACGTCCTCGAGGAGCTGCTCCTCGAGGACGTAGGGAAGAGCCTGAAGCCTCTGGCGCCGTCCGCGGACGGGAAGCGTCACGGGGAGAAGGGCCACGGTTTCGGAGGGAGCGGCGACGATGGCCCTGTGCGTTCCGAGACGGGCCGCCACATCCCGTAACGGCAGGGCTACGGGCGGCGAGGGGTTCGCGCCGCCGCTTCGCCAGAGGAGCACCGTCTCGTCGGCTGTCGCGGCGTTGCCGATTTTGAGGAAAGTGCGTTCCACAGCCCCTCCGCCCCCCGAGGATTTCCGGATTTCAGTCGCTCACGAAACGCCGCGAGAGAACCCGTGTCCACCCCTCGGGCGAGCGGTAGAGGAGGGAGCGAAGGCGCACGTGAGCACCCGCAAAGTGTACCCGCAAGTCAAGGCGGAAGTAGTTGCTGGTGACGCCGAGCGGGACCGTGGTCTGGACGCCAAGCAGGCTCGCGAAAAGGGACGTCGAATTGAATCCCCCTTTCCGTTGGGCGAGCTCGATGTTTCCCAGATTCGTCTCCGGGATGTTGGGGGCGAGGGCGGCGAGGACAGGGCCGGGGGCGGTGTTGACGTTGAGGGGCACGCCGCTCGGAAGGGCCGAGACGTACGGGCGGAGCTCGAGATAGGCGGCCCGCGTGACACCGGCGACGAGGAGGAGCTCGCTCACGCTGGTCATGGGTTCCTGGGCCGCGCGGTAGGGTGGGTCGCGTGATTCGTAGAGTGAGGCCTGGGCGTCGCTGGCCGGTCCGGGCGAGGCCATCCAGTCGGCGACGTTGGTGGCGAGGTCCGCCGGAAGACCGAGTTCGGAGAGAAGCCGCATGAAGACCACGACCTCCGTCGGGTCGATCGCCCCCTCGGGCGTGATGAGGTTGTTGAGGTTGAACCGCCCTTCGAGGTCGACGACGCGTCCGGCGATGCGTCCGTGCGGGAGCGGGAGCGGCGGGAGTCCTTCGGCCCACGCCTGGGTGAGGGTCACCGGTCCCTGGGCCGGCATGGCCTCGAGGAGCTTGCGGACGAAGGTCGTGCCCGAAATCGCGTAGAGGACGGCTTGCTGGGAGCTGAGGAGATGGCGCGTGGCCTCGTAGGCGACGGCCCGTCGCCACTCCATGCGTGCCGCGACCGAAGCGGCGATGGCCACCACGACGAGCGCGAGGATGAGGGCGACGCCCCGCGGATCGCGACGGCGGGCCGGCGGACTCACGGGAGATCCACGATGAGGCGCAAGCGTCCCATCCCGCGGACGCGGAAACTCAGGCGGACGGCGCGCGGTCGGCGGTTCAGGAAGAGGAGGGGGTTCGCGGCGAGCGGTGGCCAGTTGTGGTGCCAGTGGCCGTCGACATCGAGCAGCCGCACGTGGAAATCGCGAACGTGGCGGAGAAGAGTCGTCGTGTGCGGCCTCATCGGTCGGGCCCGGTCCAGGACCGGCCAGCGGTACAGGAGGAGGCGGTGGTCACGCACCCCGAGACCCAGACGTGTGAGCCCGGATTGATCGCGGTAAAAGATCGCCTGGCCCGTCGCGGTGGTGAAGACGAGCCGCGGGCGTGAGCCGACCGTGGCGCGGAAGGCGGGGCGCAGCACGCCCTGGGCGTTACGGATCGGGCGCGCGCTCGCCTCGGAGAGGAGACGGGAGAGCTCGACGAGCGTGAGGGAGACACGACCGACGCTCTTTTCGACGCCGTGCGTTCGTTTCGCCTGGTGAAGAATCGTTCCGAGAATGCCGTAGGCCATGACGGCGAGGATTGCGAGAACGGCGGTCGCGACCAGGATCTCGATGAGCGTGAAGCCCGAACGGCGGGACGCATGCCGCGGGCGGAGCGGGGCAGACGGCGGTCTCACGGCGGCGGGAAGGGCGCCCCCGGCGGGCCGCCGCCCGGCGCGCCCGGCCCAAGGACCGGCATGGGCAGACCCACGGGAAGCGTGCCCGGCGTGCCCGGTGCGCCCGGTGTCGGGAGGGCTCCCTGAGGTGCGTTTTCGGCCTCGATTGCAGCCGCCGAAGGGGGGGCGTAGAGTGCAATCAGGGTGGCGAGCGTGTCGTGCGGACTCTGGGCGGGTGCGACCTCGACACGGATCTTGTAGAGCCCGGGCAGAACGCTCGTGCGTGCGTGCATGCGCCAGCGCCAGCGTTGCGGGCCCATTGTGGTGCTGCCGCTCGTCCAGCCGAGCACCGGTGGCTTGGGCGAGAGGCGGGCCTCCTCGATGCGGTTCCAGGCCACCCAGTCGGCGAGCGTGCGTGCGCGGAGCTCCCCGGCGACGCGGACGCTCTCGCTTGCAACGCCGAGGAGCGCGAGGAGCGCGATGGCGACGACCGCAAGCGCGATGAGGACCTCGATCAGGGTGAATCCCCGGCGACGGTCTCCCCCGCGGCCGGGTCGAACGGCCGTCTCAAGCACCTTGATGTTGGGCCAGAAGATGCGGGGGAAGGAGTTCGACGCGTCCGTTCGGTTTGCCCTCGAGCCCGTAGGCGTGCTTGAGTGAGCGTCCTCGGACGCGGATGACGATCGTGAAACCCGGCAGGATCGCGCGCGTGTCGAGAAGCACGATCTGGGGGCTGTGCCGCGCGGCCTGGGCGGAAGCCCGCTTGCGCCGGTGGCTGTGGTCTCGCCCGTTGCGGTCGAGCGCGCGGATCCCTTCCGGGGGGCGCGCGGCGTGCCGCAGCCGCGCGAGATCGACACGCGTGCCGAGCAGACGCAGGCGCAGACGGAGATCGTGGGAAAGCCGACGGGCGCGATAAACCGATCGTTGGGGGAAGCGTTCCCAGACGCCGTCGTGACGCTGGTAGAAGACATAGCCGTCCCGGCTCACACGCAGCCCGTAGCGGTTTCCGGTCAGCACCGCCTGCTGGGAGGCGAGTTCGATCAGGCCCGCGAGACGGCGGGCGGCCTGCTCGCTTCGCGGTGCCCGCCCGATTGCGCTCAGCGAAACGACGGCAATCGCGGTCAGGATCCCGATCACGAGGAGCACGACGAGGATCTCGACCAGGGTGAACCCCCGTGGCGGGGACGGCCTCACGACCCGCCGCCTCCGTGGGCGTCGAGGGTCCAGTTGCCGATCACGTGATGGTGGCCGGGGGGGCCGTTGGTCCAGACGTTGAACGAGAGACCCCCGTGGATTCCGGGATGGATGTATTTGTAGGGGTGGCCCCAAGGATCGATCGGCAGGTGATTGAGATAACGGTGCCAGTGATGGGGGATCGGCGGAACATCGGGTTTGCGGACGAGAGCCTCGAGTCCCTGATTCGTCGACGGGTAGCGGTAGTTGTCGAGTTTGTACATCTCGAGGGCGGCGTCGATGGAGCGGATGTCCGCTTCCGCCTTCGTGATGCGGGCCTCTTCCGGTTTGTTGATGACGTTCGGCACGATGATTGAGGCGAGGATGGCCAGGATGACGACAACGACCATCACCTCGATGAGGGTAAAGCCCCGCGATCGGGGCGGGCGAAGAAGCGAACGGGACCGGGTCATGGGTTCTCCGGGCGAAAGACTCTGGGTCGTGGAGCGTCGATCCGCGGGGCGGGGTGAGATTCGCTGCGGATAGGGGCTCACCTCGGCTAAGCTTACACCACACTCCGGGGCGGGGCAGAAGCTTGGCATCGCCTCAAATCTTGGACCGCCCGGCGTCCTCCGGGTTCGCCGGGCCGCCCGGGGGAGGGGTCGTGAGAGTTGTCCGTGACGTGGAGTTCTTCGATGAATGACGAGACCGCAGGAGCGCCGCAAGCGCACCGCTGGCATGCGTTCGGCTGGTTTCCGCAGGGCGGGGGGAATATCCTTCAGAGGCTTTGGCAGGCCAATCCGTTCTGGCTGATCCCGCTGATCGCCCTGGCGATTCAGATCGCGGGTCCGCGGCTCTGGATGCAGCTGCGTTACGACCGTCTCGCCATCAGCGCCGGACAGTGGTGGAGAATCGTGACCGGCAATTTCGTCCACGCCGGATGGGTTCACCTGGGGCTTGATTTCTCGGGGTATTTCCTCCTTTGGTATCTCTTCGCCCGCACCCTCGGCGGCCGACGCTGGTGGTGGGCGACCCTCTGGGGGAGCCTTGCCGTCGGCGGGGGGCTCTATCTTTTTAGCCCCGCCGTGCGCTGGTACGTGGGGATCTCGGGTGTGCTTCATACCTACTGGGGTGCGGGGGCCCTTCTCGCAGTCGAGCGCCGCGAGTTCCTCGGCCGTTGGCTTCTCGCGTTTCTCATCCTGAACGTGGCCTACGAGGTCATCTGGGGGCCCTTGCCGACATCGGCCGCCATTCTCAAGACCCCGATCCTGACCGTCGCGCACCTTTACGGAACCATCGCCGGTCTTGTCCTGGGTGCGGTCTGGATCGTGATCGACCGGCGGCGATCCCGCACGGCGGCGGCGCGGCGCACGGACGGTGGGGAGCCCGCTAATCTATAGCGGTGGTCCAAGCCCGATTCCCGCGTCCCGGCGGGACGGGCGCAGCGTTGATCAACCTCCGGAGTCGGGCGCAGGCGGGCGGATGACAAACAAGGCAACCCCATGAACATGGCCATGGTTTTCCCCGGTCAGGGCTCGCAGAGCGCGGGCATGCTTGCCGATCTCGTGGACGAGCCGGTCGTCCGTTCGGTTTTCTCCCTCGTCTCGGACGTCCTGGGCGAGGATCTCCTCACGCTCCTCCGCTCGGGTTCGGACGCCGATCTTGGGCGCACGACGGTGACGCAGCCGCTCATGCTGGCCGCCGATGTGGCCCTCTACCGGCTGTGGCTCGAAGGCGGCGGTGAAAAGCCGGTGGCCCTTGCGGGTCACAGCCTCGGCGAATACGCAGCCCTGGTTGCCGCCGGGGTCTTCTCGCTCGCGGACGCCGCTCGTCTGGTTGCCCGCCGCGCCCGCCTCATGCAGTACGCGGTTCCCGAAGGTCGGGGGGCGATGGCCGCGGTCCTCGGCCTCGACGAGGGCCGCGTCGTGGATGTTTGCCAACGCCTCGCCGGTCCCGGCCGGGTCCTGGAAGCCGTCAATTTCAACGCCCCCGCGCAGGTGGTCGTGGCCGGAGACGCCGAGGCCGTGCGCGAGGCGGAAGCGCATTTTCGCGAGGCGGGGGCGAAGAAGGTTATCCTCCTGCCGGTCAGTGTGCCCGCCCACTCGAGCCTGATGGCGTCGGCCGCCCAGCGCTACCGGGTGGATCTGATCGCACAAGAGTGGATGCCGACGCGCATTCCCGTTGTGCACAACGTCGACGCCCGCGTCCACCCCGACGCGTTTGATTACCCCGAGCTTCTCACCCGCCAGTTGGCGAGTCCGGTGCGCTGGACCGAGAGCGTTCGTCGTCTGGCGGACGACTTTGGCGTGGATGTGGTGCTCGAGTGTGGTCCCGGCAAGGTTCTCGCCGGGCTCGTGCGGCGGATTCTTCCCGAGACGCCCGTCTTCACGCTCGGAGAGGCGTCGGGTCGCGAAGCCGCTCGGGCCCATCTGAGCGGCCGGGGAGGACGTTCATGAGCGACCCGCAGAGGCTGGCCTTGGTGACGGGGGCGTCGCGCGGTATCGGCGCCGCCGTGGCATCACGTCTCGCCCGCGCGGGAGCGCGGGTCGTGGGGACCGCCACCACGAGCGCGGGGGCCGAATCGATCAACGCACTCGCCGGGGCGCAGGGTCTCGCCCTCGAGGGGCAGGTTCTCGACGTCCGCGACGCCGAAGCCGTGGATCGCCTCTGTGCGGCGATCGAGGACCGCTACGGAGCCGTCGGGATTCTCGTGAACAACGCCGCCATCACCCGCGACGGGCTCCTTCTGCGCATGGATCCGGACGACTGGGACGAGGTGCTCGAGACTGATCTCACGGGGGTTTACCGCTTGACGCGTCGCTGCCTGCGCGGGATGGTGCGCGCGCGCTGGGGCCGCATCATCACGCTCACCTCGGTCGTCGCGTTTTCCGGCAACCCCGGCCAGGCCAATTACGCGGCCGCCAAGGCCGGTCTGGTCGGCTTCACGCGCGCGCTCGCCCTCGAGGTCGGCTCGCGGCAGATCACCGTCAACGCCGTGGCGCCCGGGTTCATCGAGACCGACATGACGCGCAGCCTCGACGAGCGCCAGCGCGAGGCTCTTTTGGGACGGGTGCCGCTCGGCCGCTTCGGGCGGGCAGAGGAAGTGGCGGCTCTCGTGGCGTATCTCGCCGGTGACGAGTCCGGATACGTGACCGCTCAGACCTTCCACATCAACGGGGGGATGTTCCCTTCCTGAATGGGACCGGAGCGTTCGGGGAACGCGATCCGGCGGGGAACGGAGGCGATGTGCGCCGAGCGGTCCGAAACGGTTCTTGTTGCCGGTACGCCACGTTTGGTGTGGGAGTTTCCCGCGTCCCTCTCGCCCCTGCGTCTTTGGCTACAATAGGCGCCCGTGGCCCGGCTCGGGGCCACGACAATCCACCTATCGAGAGGACAGATCCCTCATGAGCAACGCAGACATCGACAAGCGCGTCAAGAAAATCATCGCCGAACAGCTGGGCGTGAAGGAGGAACAGATCACCCCCCAGGCCTCGTTCGTTGACGATCTTGGGGCGGATTCCCTGGACATCGTCGAACTGGTGATGGCTCTCGAAGAAGAGTTCGAGTGCGAGATCCCCGACGAGGAGGCCGAAAAGATCACCACGGTCAAACAGGCGATCGACTACATTGAGAGCCACGCGAAGAAAGAATGAAGGCGGGGAGCACGACCTCCACCCGACCGTGAGCCAATCTCGGGAAACCACGACACTGCGCGATCGTCCGCGCCGGTCTCCACACGGGGGGTCGGCGCGGTGAGTGATCGCCCTCGCGTGGTCGTGACCGGCCTCGGCGTGGTTTCGCCGGTCGGGTGCAGCGTCGAAGAGGCCTGGCGCAACACGGTCGAAGGACGGAGCGGGATCACACCCATCCGTCACTTTGACGCCACGAATTACCCGACGCGCATCGCCGGTACCGTCCAGGGATTCGACCCTGGTGATCTCCTGCCCGAACGCGAACGCCGGAGGATGGACCCCTTCATCCAGTACGGTGTGGTGGCCGGAACACAGGCCTACCGGGACGCAGGCTTCGAGGACGGGGCGCTCGGTGAACGGGGGGCGGTCATCGTGGGGTCCGGGATCGGCGGGATCGGTACGATCGAGAAAAACCGCGACCTTCTCGTCGCCCACCAGGGCCCGAAGAAGATTTCTCCGTTCTTCATTCCCGGCTCGATCATTAACATGATCGCCGGCCATCTGTCGATCACGCATGGTCTTTACGGCGCCAATCTCGGCGTCGTCACCGCGTGCACCACCGGAACCCATGCCCTGGGCCTCGGCTACTGGGCGATTCAGCGCGGCGAGGCTGATGTCGTGCTGGCCGGCGGGGCGGAAATGGGCGCCAGCGAACTTGGGCTCGCGGGTTTCTGTGCCGCCCGTGCGCTTTCGACACGCAACGACGAGCCGACCCGCGCCAGCCGTCCCTGGGACCGTGACCGCGACGGTTTCGTTCTGGCCGACGGGGCGGCGGTCCTCGTCCTCGAGGGCCTCGAGCACGCGCGGCGGCGCGGTGCCCGCATCTACGCTGAGCTCATCGGCTTTGGCATGAGCGCCGACGCCCACCATATCACCGCTCCCCCCGAGGACGGGGACGGTGCGCGGCGCTGCATGCTGCGCGCTCTCGCCGACGCCGGCCTGCCCCCCGAGCGGGTCGATTACATCAACGCCCACGGAACGTCAACCCCTCTTGGCGATCGGGCCGAAACCGTGGCCATCAAGAGAGCGTTCGGCGACCACGTCCGCCGTCTGGCCGTGAGTTCGACGAAATCCGTCACGGGCCACATGCTCGGGGCCGCCGGTGCGATCGAGGCCGTCTTCAGCGTTCTGGCCCTCCGTGATCAAGTCATTCCGCCGACCATCAATCTCGACGAGCCCGATCCGGACTGCGATCTCGATTACGTCCCGAAGACGGCCCGGTCCCAGAATCTCGAGATCGTGCTCTCGAATTCCTTCGGCTTTGGGGGGACCAACGGGACCTTGGTCTTCCGTCGCTACCGTTGAATCCCCGACAACGACGACGCGCGCGCCCCCCCTCCGGTGCGCGGCCAGCCGGCCCTGTGCGGACCCGGTGGACGAGACGCTCTCTTCTCCTTGCCCTCGTCGCCCTCGTCGTGGGTCTCGCGGCCGTCGGGACCGTCCTCGTCCTGTCGTTTCGTCCCCTTCCGATCCGCCGTCCCGTCGTCGTCCTCGTGCGCTCCGGCGAACCCTTCGATCTTCTGGCCCGCCGCCTCGAAGCGCGGGGGATCGTCCGTTCTTGGCGGCTCCTCGACTTCGTCGCGCGTCTCGGTGGAACCGCCAAGCGTGTGCGCGAGGGACAGTACCGTTTGCGCCCCGGCATGAACGATTGGGCGTTGCTCGCGCGGCTCACGAGCACGCATGTCGTCCTGCATCGCTTCACCATCGTCCCCGGGGAGAGCTACCGCACTCTGGCGCGGGCGCTCGCCTCCGATCCCAACCTGAGCGGCCGGGCGATTCTCCAGCACCCGCACCGTCTCGTGCGTCTTCTGGGCAGCCGTGCACCCTCACCGGAAGGCCTCTTTCTTCCCGAGACCTATGATTTTCCGTACCGCACGAGTGTCATCTCGCTGCTCGAGCGCGCCCACCGGCGCATGCACACGCTTCTCGAGAAGCTCTGGCGCGGCCGCAACGGAGGCCTTCCGCTCGCGACCCCGTACCAGGCCTTGATCCTGGCCTCGATCGTCGAGAAGGAATCCTCCTACCGGCCGGAACGGCCGCGGATCGCCGAAGTGTTCCTCCGGCGGCTGCGGCTCGGCATGCCGCTCGAGAGCGACCCGACGGTGATTTACGCCCTGGGCGCCCGCTACCACTACCCTCTCACGGCTTCCGAGCTGTCCGATCCGAGCCCGTGGAATACCTACCTTCACCGCGGCCTGCCCCCCACCCCGATCTCGGATCCGAGCCCAAACGCCCTCGAGGCGGTTCTCCATCCGGCTCCGGGGCGGGATCTCTACTTCGTCGCGACCGGCGACGGACGGCACGTCTTTGCCAAGACTCTGGCCGGCCAGGACCGTAACATTCGACGCTACGAGCCGGCCGCGGTGGCTCCGCCCGGGGGGGGGGAAGTCCGATGAACGGCTGCTTGATCACTCTCGAGGGCGGGGAGGGGACGGGCAAATCCTCGCATCTCGAGACGGTGCGCCGTCTCGTCCTGGCCACGGGACACGACGTCATCGTCACCCACGAACCGGGAGGCACGACCGTCGCCGAACAGCTGCGTCGCATCATTCTCGAGCCGGGGAGCGAGCCGATCCTCCCGCTCAGTGAAGTTCTCCTCGTTTTTGCCGCCCGCCAGCAACATCTTCAGCACACGCTCCGGCCCGCCCTCGAGGCGGGTCTTTGGGTGCTCTGCGACCGCTTCATCGATTCGACCTACGCCTACCAGGGCGGGGGGCGCGGCCTCTCACGGACGATCATCGAGACCCTCGAGGGCTGGACGCTCGACGGCTTGCGTCCGGATCTCACGGTCCTCTTCGACGCGCCGGTCGAGGTGGCGCTTCGCCGCGTTGAGCACCGGGGAGGGATTCTCGACCGCATCGAGCGGGAGGACGTGGCCTGGCACGAACGCGTGCGCCGGACGTTCCTCCAGCGGGCCCAGGCCGAACCCGAGCGCTTCCTCGTGATCGACGCGGCGGTCGACAACGACGCGCTCGAAGCCTCTCTCGAGGCGCTTCTTCCCCCCCGGCTCGCCGCTCTCGTGCGCGAAGAGAGCGGTCGCCCCTCACCGTGAACGAAGAGCCCGCCCCGCCCTGGTGGGCGGAGACCTGGGAACGGCTCGAGACGCGCTGGATCCGCGCCCGCAGGACCGGAACCGTTCTCGTGGAGGCCTCGGAGGGACTCGGCGGTGACGAGCTCACACGTCGGTTGTGCGTGGCGCTTCTCTGCCTCGATGGAGCACCGGAATCGCCGTGCGGATGCTGCCACGCCTGCCACCTCGCGGGGGCGGGGACGCATCCCGATCTCCACGGTCCCACCGAGGCGGGAGAGCGCTACGGAATCGACGAGCTCCGCGCATGGCTGGCGGATCTGGCCTGCCGCCCCGTGGTCTCATCGAGGACGGTTCTCTGGCTGCCCGCTCCGGACCGCCTGGGTCTCGCGGCGGCAAGCGCACTCCTCAAAACGCTCGAGGAACCGCCCGAAGACGCTGTCGTCGTTCTGAGCGCGCGTAACGCCCGCACCCTTCCGCCGACGATCGTGAGCCGTGCCGAGCGGCACCGTCTCCCGTACCCCGAGCGCGCTTCGGCGCTCGCTTGGCTCGAGCGGGCGCGCCCCTCCGATGAGGCGCACGAAGTCTGGCTGAATCTGGCCGAGGGGGCGCCGTTTCTGGCTCTCCGCTACGGCGCGCTCGTCGGCACGCGGCTCGAACTCCTGGCCGCCACCGTGGCCCGGTTTTTCGGTCCTCCCGCGGAGGCTCTGCGCGCGGCGCAGGCGCTTCAGACCGGCGCCTGGTCGGCGGGGGGCAAAGAGTCGCCGACGTTTCCGGGATCCGAGGCGGCGCGCGTCGTTGCCCGCTGGGTCCGTTCCGCCCTCGCCGCGCGTCACGGAGTGGAGTCCCTCGCGGTGCCGGCGCCGCTCGCCGCCCCGCTGCAAGCGTTGCCGACCCGCCGTCTGGTCGATCTCCACGATCGGGCGAGACTTCTCGCGCGTCTTTCGGGCACAGGCGCCAACGAGCTCCTCGCCTGGGAGGCCCTGGCGCTGTCGTGCGCGGGCGCGCCTCGCTCGACGCCGGCGGGGAATCGCTTCCGCGCCGCTTGATCGTGGCGGGCGGCGGAACGCTTCCGAGCCGCCCGGTTCCGGGAGGATGACGGTATCGCCGTTCCGCGCTAGAATCACTCTAGAACACCCCCGCTCCGGGGGCGAGCCCCGGGAGATTGCCCAAAGTGTCCGCGGCGCCCCGCATCATCCCGTTCGCTCCTGCGAGCGTCATGCCGGATCTTTATCAGTCCTATATGCCTTTCGTGCAGGGGGGAGGCATCTTTGTCCCGACCGACGAGTCGTTTGTCCTCGGAGAGAAGTGCCTTCTGATTCTCAAGATTCCCGATCGCGACGAAATCTCGATCGTGAGTCAGGTTGTCTGGGTGACGATTCCGGGCAAGGCGCAGGCGCGCGGCAGCCTCCGCGGGAGCCGCTGGCCCCGCGGTGTCGGCCTGCGTTTCACCGGCAAGGAAGGGCTTCAGGCCAAGGTCATGATCGACAAGACGCTCGGGCGCCATCTCGCCGCGAGCACACCGACGTTCACCTTCTAGCATCTTTCCGAACGACCCGTCGGACGGAGCCGTCGAACGGGGATCCCGGCACGGAAGAGGCTGGACTCTCACGGTATCATAGAGCTGTTTGCGGGCTTGCCCGCCCCCTGTGTGTGTTCCTGCGGAGACCCGACCGTGACCCCGGCGACCGACCTCAATCAACTGGCCCTCCAGCTCACACGTCCGGGACACGGGATCCTGGCGGCCGACGAGAGCACCGGAACCATCGAAAAACGTTTTTCCTCCTGCGGCATTTCCTGCACGGAGGAAACGCGTCGCGACTACCGCACGCTGCTTTTCACCGCCCCCCGCTTCGCCGACGTCATCGCCGGGGTCATCCTCTACGAAGAGACCCTGTTTCAGAAAACCGCCGAAGGAGAGCCCCTGGTCCGTCTGCTCGAACGCGCGGGCGTCGTCCCCGGCATCAAAGTCGACAAGGGCGCCAAGCCTTTGGCCGGCCATCCCGGCGAGACGGTGACCGAAGGTCTCGACGGCCTGCGCGAGCGTCTGGCGCGCTACCGTGAGGCGGGTGCGCGTTTCACCAAGTGGCGGGCGGTCGTCGCCATCGGTCCGGGCCTCCCGACCTCCGGGGCCGTCGAGGCGAACGCCGAGGCTTTGGCTCGCTACGCGGCCCTCGCCCAGGAACAAGGGTTCGTGCCGATCGTGGAACCCGAGGTCCTCATGGATGGCGATCATGATATCGAGCGCTGCGCCGCGGTGAGCGAGACCACACTTCGGGCCGTCTTTGCGGCGCTCGCCCGTCACCGTGTCCGGTTCGAGGCGATGATTCTCAAGCCCAACATGGTCGTCGACGGCACGAAGCAGCCTCGTCGTTCGCCACCGGAGACCGTGGCCGCGCACACGCTGGCCGTGCTCCGGAGGACCGTCCCGGCGGCCGTTCCGGCGGTTGCGTTTCTCTCGGGCGGACAGAGCCCGGAGGAGGCCACGCGCCATCTCGACGCGATGAACCGCCGGGGGCCGCATCCGTGGCGTCTCACCTTCTCGTTCGCCCGGGCGCTCCAGGATGACGCGATGCGGGCCTGGGCGGGACGTGCCGAGAACGTCGCCCGCGCCCAGGACGCTTTCGCCCGTCGTGCGGCGGGCAATGCCCTGGCGACCCTGGGTCGTTACGAAACCCCGGGTACGGTTTCGGCGGCGTGACAAAGATCCCGCGTGCCGGTGGGCCCCCCGCCGGGCCCGTGAACGACGAGGCGGCGGTCCGTCTGGTCGGGGCGAGCCTCCGGCGTGGCGGGCGTGAGATCCTGCGGGATCTCGACCTCGTCGTGCCCCGCGGACGCATCACCGCCGTGATGGGTCCGAGCGGTACGGGCAAGACCTCGCTTCTGAGCCTCGTCAGTGGCGAGCTCGCGCCCTCGAAAGGACAGGTCTTCGTCGAGGGACAGGATATCAACACGCTTGACCGCCGACGTCTTTACGCGCTTCGCCGCCGCATGGGGATGCTCTTCCAGGAGGGGGCGCTCTTCACGGACCTCAGCGTGTTCGACAACGTGGCCTTTCCGCTGCGCGAGCACACGCGGCTTCCGGAGGCGCTCGTGCGCGTGATCGTGCTCCTCAAACTCGAAGCCGTGGGTCTTCGTGGCGCCGCCGATCTTTACCCCTCCGAACTCTCGGGAGGGATGTCCCGACGCGCCGCCCTCGCCCGGGCGGTGGTCATGGATCCGGCGGTCGTGCTCTACGACGAGCCGCTCACGGGACTCGACCCGATCTCGATGGGGGTCATTCTCCGTCTGATCCGCGATCTCAACCGCACGCTCGGACTCACGAGTGTCGTGGTCTCCCACGACGTGCAGGAGATGCTCTCGCTGGCCGACCATTTTTACGTCCTCGCCGACGGCCGCCTCATCGCCCAAGGCGATCGCGAATCCCTTCGCGCCCAGGCGGCCGCTTCGCCCTGGGTCCGCCAGTTCCTCGAGGGAGAGGCCGACGGTCCGGTGCCGTTTCACTACCCCGCCCGTCCCCTGTGGGACGACCTCCTCGGAGGAGAAGCGGCATGAAATCGACCCTCTCCGAGATCGGCTCGTCCCCGTTCCAGGCCGTGGCGACGCTCGGGGCCGTCGGTCTTTTCCTGGTCCGCATCCTGGGCGCGATTCCCCGCGCGCTCGCCCGCCCGCGCGCGCTCATCGAACAAATCTTCGTCGTGGGCGCTGTCTCTACGAACCTGATCCTCGTCGGGGGTCTTTTTGTGGGTTTGGTGATGGGGCTCCAGTTCTACACCGCGCTGGCGCGCTTCGGGGCGACCAGTGCGCTCGGCGGCCTCGTGGCCCTCTCGCTTCTGCGCGAGTTGAGCCCGGTGGTGACCGCGCTTCTCTACGCCGGACGGGCGGGGACGTCGCTCGCCTCCGAACTCGGCCTCATGCGGGCGACCGAACAGTTCAAGGCGATGGAAGTGATGGCGGTCGATCCGGTCGAACGGGTGGTCGCGCCCCGTTTCCTCGCCGGGGTCCTCTCCGTACCGCTCTTGACCGCGCTTTTCTCGGCGGTCGGCATCCTCGGGGGTTATCTGGTCGGTGTCCGCCTGATGGGGCTCGACCCGGGCGTGTTCTGGAGCAACCTCCGCGCGAGCGTCCGTTTCCGCCAGGACTTCCTGAACGGGGAGTTCAAGGCCCTCGTGTTCGGGATCCTGTGCACACTGGTGGCCCTTTACGAGGGCTACCATTCCGATCCGACCGCCGAGGGACTCGGGCGCGCCACCACGCGGAGTGTGGTCATCGCCTCGCTCGCCGTCCTCTCGTGCGACTATCTCATGACCGCGTTTCTTTATCGCTGAGCCGACGTCGGCTCCGGAGTCCTCCCGATGCGACCCAACCGCACGCTCGAGTTTACGACCGGCATCTTTCTCCTCCTCGGGATCGCCGCGCTCTTCTATCTGGCCACAGAGGCCACCAACTACAAGAGCGCCGGCGGGGCGGGAACCTACACGGTTCGCGCCTGTTTCGGCAACGTCGGGGGTCTTCACGCAGGCGCACCGGTGCGCATCGGTGGGGTGACGGTGGGCCGGGTGACCGCGATCGACTACAGTTTCAGGCGCTACGAGGCGTGCACGCACCTGGCGATCTCGAAACGCGACGACCGTATTCCCAGCGATTCCACGGCGTCGATCCTGACCCAGGGCGTGTTGGGCGAGCAGTACGTCGGGTTGAGCCCCGGCGGAGCGCCCACCTATCTCCACCAGGGCAGCACGATCCATTTCACCCAGTCGGCGGTCATTCTCGAGAAACTGATCGGGAAATTCCTCGCCAACCAGCCCACCAAGAAAGGAGGATCCTGACATGCGTCGTGCTCTCGCCCGCGTCGGCCTCCCGCTGGCGTTTTCCGTCGTCACGGTCGTGTCGCTCGCTCGTGCCGCGCCGCCTCAGCCGACCTCTCCGAGCGCTCTCGTCCGCCGCCAGTCGCAGAGCGTTCTCGCTGTCCTCGACCGGGCGTACCGCACCCACGCGCTCCGCGGACCGGGGTTTGATCGCACCGTGCTCGCGCTCGAGCGGATCGTGCTTCCCTATTTCGACATTCCGCTCACCGGGGATTACGTGCTCGGGCGCTACGCGCGTTCGTCGACCCCCGCCGCGCGCGCGCGGTTCGATCACGTCTTCATGGTTTATCTCGTGAACCAGCTGGCCGACGCGTTGCGCGATTACCACGGCGGGCACGTGGTGGTGATTCCCTACCGCGGTCGGCGGACCGCGCACTACGCACTCGTGCGCACGCACGTCTACCAACCCTCGGGCAAGGAGGTGGCCGTCAACTACTCGATGGTACGCACCCCCGAAGGCTGGAAGCTCTTCGACGTGAGCGTCGAGGGCGTGTCGTACGTGATGAGCTACCGGCAGCAGTTTGCCCCGATCCTGGCCTCCGGTGGCATTCCCGCGCTGGTGACGCAGCTCGAGGCCAAGCTCCGCAAGGAACACGCCGTTCCGGTCGTGTTGCCCCACGCCGCTCCCGGGGGCGGGCGGTGAGAGCGGAATCGGCGGCGGTCTTCCGGCGGCGTGAGGACGGCGTCGATACCCTCGCCGGCACGCTCGACAGCGCTTCGGCCCCCGCGGTGTTCAAGGCGGGGCGCAAGCTCTGGGCGTCCCGCCCGCACCCCTCGGACCTCCGCCTCGATCTCTCGGGGCTCGAGCGTGTCGACTCGGCCGCCTTGGCCACCCTGGTCGCCTGGAAAGGGTGGGCACGCGGGCGTGGTCTCCGTCTCGTTTACCTGGGCGCCCCTCCGGCGCTCGCGGCCCTCGCCCGTCTCTCGGGGATCGGCGATCTTCTCGGGGAGGCTCCCGGGCCAGGCTGAGAGCGGGCGCGGCAGGCTCCCTCTCGAGTCTCAGGACCCAGGTTGGAACCTTCTCGGGCTCGTGTGCCCGACGTCGTCTTGCCGCCGAGTCCTTGGGGTTCTGGAGTGTGCAGGCGCTTCGCTCGAGCGCTTGGGCCGGCGCCGCAGACCGCGGGAGGGGCGGGAGCTTCCGGGACGACCGTGTCCCGGCCGCGGTCTTCCTGTCCTCCGGCGGTTTCCTGCGGCTCAGCCGCGGGTGTAGACGGCGGCGAGGAGAAGTCCCGCCATCAGGAGATAACTCAGCCACGTGCTCAGGGTGCCCACGAAACGGCCGGGGCTGGCCCCGCCGCTGTGCGAGAGACCGAAGGCGTGGGCGAGCCGCCCGAGGAAGAGGAGCGCCCCGGCAATTTCCACGGCGAGGACCGGGCTTCCCGCGAGAGCGTCGAGCGTGAGGAGGATCAGACCGAGCGGGATGTATTCCGTGGCGTTGCCGTGGGCACGGATGGCGCGGTGGAGGTCCTCGTGTCCTCCGCTCCCGAGGCCGACACCGTGCCGCCGGCGAAGCCAGACCACACGAAGCGCGAGGACCAGCGTCAGAAGGGCCAGAACGGCCGCGTAGAAACCGGTGATCACGAGCGCGGGCATGAGCGGAAAGAAACTGAATTGATTCATGGAGCTGAGGACTCGGTGACGGGGGGCTCGGTGAGTTCCCCCCGGACGATCGTCACGAGGAGACTGCAGGGCAGGCGGTCGATGATCAGTGTCGAGGTGGGCGTGTGCCACCACTTGGCCAGGCCTTTGCGCCGGTGGTAGCCGAGAATCACGAGGTCGGCGCCGAAGTTTTCGGCCGCACGGACGATCTCCTCGGGGGGGAGCCCCCGAACGAGATGGCCTTCGGTCTCGAGACCCCGGTCTTTGAGATAGTGGACTCCCTCCTCGAGAACCGTCTGGACACGCTTGAGCTCCGTCGAGACGAGGCTTCCCCCGCCCATGCCTTCGACACCCTCGAGCGTCGGTGGGATGTCGACGACGGCCAGGAGATAGGTCCGGGCACCGCTCAGGGCGGCGATCTCGGCGCCTTCACGAAGCGCGAGGGCGCTTTCGGCGGTTCCGTCGTACGCCAGAAGGATCTTGCGGTAGCGGGCCATCCGGGACACGACACGAGGAGGGCGCGTTCATTATAGGGGGTGGGCGGCCCCTTTCCGTCGACGGTGAAAGGAACAATCCCGTTTCCCTGGATTCGGGCGGGCGCCGGTGGTCTATACTTGATCCCGCGAATACAGCCCGGGTAACTTTGTGTCTTTGGAAGGCACCGCGACCACGTCGCACGCGGGATGGGCGCCGGGTGAGCTCGAGGGTCAAGAGACCTGCCCCCTGTGCGGCGGCGGGCGGCGCGCGCCGCTTCACACCGAACTCGAGGACCGTCTCTACGGTGTCGCGGGGCGCTGGACGCTCTGGTCCTGTGCGTCCTGCACGGCGGCGTGGCTCGGCCCCCGCCCCACGCGGGAGAGCATCGGCCGCGCCTACGTCCGTTATCAGACGCACGAGCGCTCCGCGCGGCCGGCCGGCCTTGTTCGTCACGGACCGTTTCGCGCTCTCAAGGAACGACGAGCGCGGGGGTTTCTCAACGACCGTCTCGGCCACCGCCTCGCTCCGGCGTGGCCGGGCGTCGTGGCACGGCGTCTTCTGACCCTCCGCGGGCAAAGGCGTCTCGATGATCTCGTGCGCCACCTCCCGCCGCCCTCCTCTCCGGGAGCGCCCCTTCTCGACGTCGGCTGCGGAAACGGCTCGTTCCTCCGGATCGCCGCACTTCTCGGTTACGAACCCGAGGGGGTCGAGCCCGACCCCCGGGCGGTGGAGGCCGCCCGCGGTGGCGGTTGGCGTGTCCACCGCGGGGGGCTCCCGCACCCCGACCTGCGGGCGGCGGGCTTCGAGCAGGTGACCGCCTGTCACGTGATCGAGCACGTCCACGACCCCTTGGCGTTTCTCGTCCATTGCCGCACGCTCCTCCGGCCCGGGGGGCGGCTCTGGGTCCAGACGCCCAATCTCTCCGGACACGGACACGCGTTCTGGGGCCGGGACTGGCGGGGACTCGAACCGCCGCGACATCTCACGCTCTTCACTCCCGAAGCGTTGCGCGGGGCGTGCCTCAAAGCCGGGTTCGACGACGTCCGCTTCTTGCCCCCGCCACTCGACGCGGGCGAGATGTTCCGCCACAGTCTCGCGGTCCGTCTCGGGGTGCGCGGACACAAACCCCCGCTCGACAGGGAGGCGCGCCGCGCCGCGCGGCGCGCGCTCCGCGACGCCCGCGGGGACCCGACGGCCGGCGAATCCCTGGTTCTTGTAGCCCGCGCGACTTAGCGCGGAGCCATCGGGCGTGTGCGGGCGGGGCGGCCTCCCCGCGGCGCGGGGGTTGGGCGTCTAATCCGCGAGCGCCGCCGAGAGGCCCGCCGTGCCGTATCTCCTGGGGGTCTTGACGATCAAGAGGAGGGGAATCATGAAGATGAAGCTCCAGCCGATGAAGACGAAGCAGTCCACGAAGGCGATCATCGCCGACTGTTGACCGAGGAGACCGCCCATGAGCTGGGCGCCCAGGAGATTGAGTTTGGGAAGGCCCACCGCGGCGAGGTAGTGCTGGAACGCGGGGTTGCTCGGATTCATGCGCCCGCCCAACACGTTCCAGTTGACCTGGGACTCCTCGGTGAAGAGGGTGGTGACGATCGAGATGCCGATCGACGAACCGATGGTGCGAAGAAGGTTGAACATGCCGGCCGCCTCGGCCGATTGCCGCACGGGCAGCGTGGAGTAGGCGATCGTGGCGAGCGGCACGAAGATCATGCCGAGCCCGACCCCCTGGAGAAGAATCGGCCAGATCACCCAGAACATGTTGATGTCGAGGTTGTATTCGGCCATGGCGAAGCTGCCGATGATCGAGAGCACGAGGCCAATGAAGACCAGGAGGCGTGCGTCGACGCGGTTGATGAGGCGGCCCACGAGAAACATGCCGAACATGCTGGCAAAGCCACGCGGGGCCATGACGAGTCCGGTCGTGAGAACGGGATAGTTGAGCAAACTTTCGAGAAGTTCGGGCTGAAGGACGAGCGTGCCGTACATGCCGAGACCCATCACGGCGATGAGAAGGCACGCGCTGGCGAAGTTGCGGTCGCGGAAGAGACTGAGATCGAAGATGCTCTCCTTGCCCTTGCGTCCCAGGCCGTGGACGAGGAAACAAAGAAGCCCGGCAAAGGACAGGAACGCCAGGATGCGGATGGCGTTGGAGGCAAACCAGTCGTCGGTGTTGCCCCGGTCGAGAAGGACCTGAAGCGCGGCGATGGCGAGCGCCAAGAACGCGAGACCAAACCAGTCCATGCGCCGGTTCCGGCGCGGGGTCTCGGGGACGGCGATCACCGAGAGGAAAAACGCGAGGAGGCCGACCGGAAGATTGACGTAGAAATCCCAGCGCCAGGAGAGGACCTGGGTGAGCCAGCCGCCGAGCGTCGGCCCGAGAATCGGTCCGGCCGTGACGCCGATGCCCCAGATGGCCATCGCACGCCCCCGCTTCTCGTGTGGGAAGGTCTGCACCAGGATCGACTGCGAGAGCGGGCTCAGCGAGGCACCGAACACACCCTGCAGGAGACGGAAGAGGACCATTTCGGTCAGGCTCGTCGCCATGCCGCAGAGCGCCGAGGAGGCCACAAAGCCGCCGATGCTCAGGAGCAGGTAGCGTTTCTGGCCGAGACGGTCGGTGATGAACCCCGTGAGCGGCATCAGGATGGCCGAGGCCACGAGATAGCTCGTGAGCACCCAGGTGATCTGATCGGTCGTGGCCGAGAGCGCCCCCTGCATCTTGGGCAGCGCCACGTTCACGATGGTGATGTCGATCACCTGCATGATCGTGGCGGCCATGACCGCGAAGACGATGAGCCCGCGGGAGGCGGGCGGGGCGGGTGCGGGCGGTGTCGAGGATGGTGGCGCGGCGCTCATCGCCGCGGAGAAGCCTCAGGGCGGGGGAAGGAGGCGACGGTGTTCACCGTCACACGCGCCGACGTGCCGATGCGCAGGCGGTAGCCGTGCGGAATCCGGGTGAGGAGCACACGGACCGGAACGCGCTGTGTGACTTTGACCCAGTTGCCTGTCGCGTTCTCCGGCGGGAGGAGGGAAAAGGCCGTCCCCGCCGCGGGGGCGATGCTCACCACGCGGCCGCGAAAGAGAACGCCCGGGTACATATCGACGTGCACCCGCGCCGGTTGGCCCGGACGGATCCGTTCGAGGTCCGTTTCCTTGTAGTTGGCCGTGACCCACCACCGGCGTGTGCAGACGATGTCGAAGGGGGACTCACCGGCGGCGAGAACGTCGCCCGTGCGCAGCGCGAGGCCGGTCACGATGCCGGTGCATCCGGCGTGCACCTCGGTTTGCGCGAAACGCCAGCGCGCGCGGGCCAGAGCGGCCCGGGCTTCGAGCCAGAGGGGATTGCGGGGGATCGGCGCGACGAGCTGCTGGAGAGCGGCGCCGAGATTGGCCCGGGCCAGGGCAACGCGGGCGCGGGCGACGGCGAGGGCGGTGCGTGCGTCGTCGTAGCGCGAGCGGGTGACGTCGCCGCTTTTGAGGAGTCGGGCGGCGCGCCGGTACTGGACGGCGGCGTTGGCCCGCGTGGCCCGCGCCAGGGCGAGCGCGGATTGCGCCGCCCGCACCCGGGCTTCCTCGGTCCCGACGAGGCTTTGCGCGTGCGCCAGGGTGGCCTGCGCGGCCGCGACGGCGATGCGGTATGGCGTGGGGTCGAGTGTGAACAGAAGGGCGCCGCGGCGCACCGGTTCGTGATCGCGCACGAAGACGGCGACCACCCGACCGGGGACCTCGGGGGCGGGGGCCACCGAATGTGCGCCTACGTAGGCGTCCTCGGTGGAGGGGTAGAGGACGGTGGTGCGATAGTACCAGTAGCCGCCTCCCGCCAGGATCAGGAGGAAGGCGCCGACGATGGACCAGCGAAGAACGTTTTTGCGCACGTGCTCAGGCTCTCGGTGTTGCGGGCGCGCGATTCTTTGTCGAGGCGGCTTGGGCGGTGCGCGCGACCGCGGCTTCCGGGGTGAACCGTGGCTCGAGCATCGTCCGGAAGACGCGGATGCAAATCTCGAGATCCTTGTCCTCGGCGGAGGCCAGCATCTCTTGCCGGAGTGCCTTGACGATCGATTCCGTGCGGGTCAGGATCTGGCGGCCGCCGGGCGTCAGCAGGACGGTCTTACGCCGGCGGTCTTTGGTCGACACCTGACGCTCCACCCAGCCGGCGCGGCCGAGTGTGTCGATGAGCCCTACGAGCGCCGCGCTTTCGATGCCGATCCGCTGGGCCAGCTCGCGCTGCATGAGCCCTTCCGGCACGTCGTTGAGCTCCTGAAGAAGGAGCCGCAGCGTGCAGTTGAGGCCGTGGGGTTTGAGTTCGGCGTTCAGGCGATGGCGCCACAGCCGGGAGACATCGGCCAGCAAGAGGCCGAAAACGTCGCTCCTGTCCCTTGTTGTGGTCCTCATGCTGTCCTCATCGCTCCTCTGTGCAGCGAGCCCGTTGTGGAACGAGGGCCCGTCAATGGATAGAATTTCCAATATTTTATATTTTTAACAAAAGAGCGTCAAGCGCTGCGGTTCATCGGCCTCCCGCGTGCAGTGTCACGCCGATTCCGTTGCGGGAGGATCGAGGAAGATGTCCGGGAGAAGACGTTCGCTCTCGGGATCGACGTTGTAGCGACGAAAGTCGCTCACTCCCGCGGCGTGCAGGGCCTCTTCGTCGAGGAAGAAGTGGCCGCTCGCTTCGCCCGAGCCGGTAAGAATCCAGTGGGCGGCGTCGGCCACGATCTCCGGACGACGGCACTCGTTGGTCCGGACCGCGCCGCCGAGCATGGCCAGGGCGGCGGTGTCGATCACGGTCCGTGGCCAGAGCGCGTTCACGCGGATCCCGCTCGGACGAAGCTCCTCGGCAAGACCGAGAACGACGAGGCTCATGCCCATTTTGGAAAGGGTGTAGCCGAGATGATGGCGGTACCAGAACGGGTTGAGGGTCGGCGGCGGCGCGAGGCAGAGAATCTGACCCGCGCTCGAGCGCCGAAGCCAGGGGAGGGCGGCCCGGGCGCAGAGCCACGGGGCGCGCGTGTTGATGGCGTGCATGAGGTCGAAACGGGCCGGAGGCAACTCGGGGGTCGACGCCAGAAGAATGGCCCCGGCGTTGTTGATCACCACGTCGATGCCACCGAAGGTCTCCGCGGTGAGGGCCATGGCCCGCTCGATGGCCTCGGCGTCGCGGACGTCGAGTTCGATCGGGAGCGCCCGTCCCCCGGCCTCCTCGATCTCGGCGGCGACCGTGTGAATCGTTCCGGGAAGGCGCGGGTGCGGGCGGCTCGTCTTGGCGGCGACGGCGATCGCCGCCCCGTCGCGCGCCGCACGCAGAGCGATCGTCCGTCCGATGCCCCGGCTCGCTCCGGTGATGAAAAGAACACGTCCTTTGAGGGAAGAAGGAAGGGGGGGGTACATGGAAGCTCCCAATTTTGTTAGGCTCCCCATTAGTGTCGGTCAAAACGCCCCGTCGTGGTGGGGAGGTGGTCGTGAGCCCCCTGAAAGAGAGTGAGGCCCGGCTCGTCACTCCGCGCGAACTCGCCGCGCACCTCGAGGATCCGCGTTGGGTCGTCGTCGACGCGCGGTTCCGGATCACCGATCGCACCTGGGGTCGGCGCGCCTACGCCGAGGGGCACATCCCGGCGGCCTTCTACGCGGATCTCGAGGAACAGCTGAGCGGACCTCCGAGCGCCCGGGAGGGCCGTCACCCTCTCCCGGATCCCGCAAGCTTCGCCCGCTTCCTCGCCGCTTGCGGCCTCACACCCGAAGGGACGCTTGTCGCCTACGACGAGGCGTCCCTTCCGGGGGCCTTCCGACTCTGGTGGCTCGCGTTGTGGATCGGGGGGCACGACGTCCGCGTTCTCGACGGCGGGCTTCGGGCCTGGCGGGCGGAGGGACTCCCTCTCGTGGCGACACCGCCCGGGCGCCCGGCCTCGCCGCGCGCTGAACTCGTTCCTGTCCTGCGCCCGGGTCTCCTCGTCGAAACCGCGGAGGTCGCCCGCGCGGCGGACGGGGATCCCGACGCCTGTGCCGTCCTCGACGCCCGTGAACGGCGGCGCTACCTTGGCCTTGAAGAGCCGATCGATCGTATCGCCGGGCACATCCCGCGCGCACGCAATCTTCCCTACCCCGCCACGCTCGCGGCGGACGGACGTCTCCGCCCGCCCGCGGAGCTCCGCTCGCTCTTGACGCGGGTGTGGGGTCCCGGGCCTCCCGTGCGGGTGGCCCACGCCTGCGGATCGGGGGTGACGGCCTGTCAGACGCTCTTCGCCATGACACGGGCAGGGTTCTCCGGGGGTCTCCTCTACCCGGGTTCCTACAGCGCCTGGGTCGGGGATCCCGAGCGGCCGGTGCGCACAGGCGCCGAGGATGGGCTCGGCGAGGACGCCTTCCCGGTCTAGGTCCTTGTCTTCAGCAGGCGCTCGCGTTCCCGTTCCCAGTCGCGGTCGCGGTCGCGGGCTCTCTTGTCGTGGAGTTTGCGGCCCTTCGCGAGGCCGATCTCGACCTTGGCGCGTCCCCTCTTCCAATAGAGGCGCAGCGGGACGAGCGTGTAGCCGCGGCGTTCCGTGAGGCCCTGCAGGCGCGCGATTTCGCGCCGATGCAGGAGGAGGGGACGGGTGCGGGTGGGGTCTGCGGCGACGTGGGTCGATGCCGACGGCAGCGGGCTGATGTGAGCCCCGAGGAGCCAGGCCTGGCCGTTACGGACGAGACCGTAGCCGTCGACGATCTGTGCGCGTCCGGCGCGCAGGCTTTTCACCTCCCATCCCTCAAGGGAGAGGCCCGCCTCGAAGCGGTCTTCGATCTCGTATTCGAAGCGGGCCCGCCGGTTTTCGACGATGAGGGAGGAGCCCGCGCCGGCCGCTCGTTGCGTGTTCATCCCGGGCATTATATAGACGCGCTCGGGCGCCCCCGTTACGCGCGGGCCCGACGTGCAAGCCTGTCAGGAGTGGGTGTAGTGGCGCTGTCCCGTGTCCAGAGAGTCGTCGTGGTTCCGTGGTCGGCGGAAGCCATGTTCGATCTTGTGGCCGATGTGCCGCGTTACCCCGAGTTCGTGCCGGGGTGCGTGGGCGCGCACGTCGAGGTCGAGGCTCCGGACGTCGTGCGGGCGCGGCTCGACATCGCCCGCGGCCCGGTACGCACCACCTTCACGACGCGGAACCGTCTCGAGCGACCGCGGCGTCTCGCGCTCGAACTCGTCGAAGGTCCGTTGCGCCGCCTCGAGGGCGCGTGGACCTTCGTGCCCGCCGAGGAGAGGGGGACGCGGGTCGGCCTTGATCTCGCCTTCGCGCTGGCCCCTTCGCTCAAGGGGTGGCTCCTCGAGATCCTGATCCGCGAGACCATGCTTGGGCTCGTGGACGCCTTCGTGCGTCGTGCCGAGGATCTCTACGGACCGTCGGGACGGGCGCGTGGGACTTAGGATCGAGTGTTCGTGGATCGCGGGGACACGTGTGGTCCACCGCCATCTCGATCTCGCGACGCCCGTTTCCCTGGGCACACTTCTCGAGCGCTTCGGTCCGCGCGACGGCCGTCATGGACCGCCGGAAGAGACGCTCCCCACCGTGGCCGGTCGGCCGGTCGGCTTCGAGCACGTGCCCGAAGACGGCGAGCGCATCGATTTCATTCCCCCTTTGCCTCTTTCCCCTGTCGAGCAGCGGCGGCTCCGTGCACGCCGAGGATCTTCACCGCGCGGCCGTCGTGGAAGACGATCGTGAGACGGCGGAGGACGGGGCGCTGACCTTGCCCCGCCTTGTTGTAGTAGACGTAGAGCCAGCGGTGCGGGTGCGGAGGGTCGGGGAGCACGGGTGTCCCGAGGAGATAGACCACCTGCGCCTCGGTCATGCCGCGGTGCACGCGGGCGAGAGTGCGCAGGGGGAGGGCGTTGCCCTGCTGGATGGGGGGGTGGTAGCTGAATGCACAGCCCGCCGGAAGGGCGAGCAGGAGGATGGGGAGAAGTCGGCGGAGCACGGGTGGAACGGAACGGGCGGGGACCGGAGCATGATACCCGCCCCCGGTGGAGCCGTTCAGTCCGCGTCCGCCCGGGCCCGGGCCATGAGCACGCGGGCGTGCTCGCGCGCGGCTTCGTCCTCACCCCCGCCGATCATGCGTGCAATCTCCGTTTCTCTCTCGGGGCCTTCGAGCATCCGGACCTCGGTCTCGACGCCGTCGCGTCCCTCGATCTTGCGCACACCGATCTGCCGCCCGGCACGCGAGGCGAGCACTCCGAGGTGGGTGATGCAGAAGACCTGGTGACGGCGGGCGAGACGGGCGAGGAGGCGGGCCACCCGGTCGGCGACCCGTCCGCCGATCCCGGCGTCGATCTCGTCGAAGACGAGGGTTCGGGGCGGCCCGGGGCGGTCGGCCGCGGCGACGTGGACGGCAAGGGCCACGCGCGAGAGTTCTCCTCCGGACGCGACGCGGCGGAGCGGCTGGGGCTCGACGGACGCGTGCGGGCTCAACGTGAACTCGACCCGCTCCCGTCCATGGGGCCCGGGTTCGCAGGGGGTGACGAGGACGGCGAAGCGGCTCGCCGCCATCGCGAGATCGGCCAGAAGAGGAGGCAGCCTCTCCTCGAGTTCCCGGGCGGCCGCGCGCCGTCGCTCCGTGAGGAGCCGGGCGCGTTCCTCGTAGAGTGCTCGCGCGTCGCTCTCCTCCGCGGCCAGGGCGGCCAGGCGCGCCGCCCGGTCGTCGTCGCCCGCCTCGGCGGAACGCAAGGTGGCCAGGACATCGGCGAGCTCCGTGGGGGTCGTGCGGTGCTTGCGCGCGAGCTCGTGGTAATGATCGTGGCGTGCGAAGAGCGACTCGGATTCGGCGGCGTCCGGCTCTGCCCGCCCGGCCCGCCGCACGAGCGATCGGGTCGCCTCTTCGGCGTGGATGCGGGCCTGCTCGAGGAGGTCGACCACCGAGGCGATCTCGGGATCGAGGGCCGCGACCGACTGAAGGCTCTGTCGGGCCCGGGCGAGCGTCCCGGCCGGATCCCCTTCGGCGAAGAGGGAGCCGGCTTCGGCGAGGGCTTGAACGAGCTTCTCCCGTGCCTGAAGTCGACGGATGCTCGCCTGGATCTGTGTGAAATCCTCGGCGGAAGGCGCAAAATCCTCGAGTTCCTGGAGGACGTGCCGGCGCCAGTCGGCTTCTGCGCTGTCGCGTTCCAGGCGCGCGGCCAGCGCCTCGCGCTCGCGCGCGAGCTCCTCGGCGCGCATCCAGGCCTCGGCGAGCTCCCGCCCGAGTGCCTCGGTCCCGGCGAAGGCGTCGAGAAACGTCCGCGGGCCTTCGGGGGCGAGCAGCATCTGATGCTCGTGCTGCCCGTGGAAGTCCACCCAAAGCCGTCCGAGCTCGTCGAGGCTCTGCACCGTCACCGAGCGGTCGTTGATGAACGCGCGCCCGCGCCCGTCGCGGGCGAGGATCCGGCGGACGACGCACGTTTCGTCTTCGCCTCCGAGGCCGCGCTCGGCGAGCCAGCTCCGCGCGACCCCGTCGCCGGCGAGGGTGAAGACGGCCTCGACGATTGCCCGCTCGCGGCCGGGGGCGATGGCGGCGGTGTCCGCCCGTTCGCCGAGCGCCAGGCCCAGGGCTTCGACGAGAAGTGATTTCCCGGCTCCCGTCTCGCCGGTGAGCGCGGTGAAGCCCTCTCCGAACTCGAGTGTGACGTCCGAGAAGAGTGCGTAGTCGCGTACGTGAAGCGCCGTCAGCACGCGCCTCCTCCTCCGGGGAGTGCGCCCCAGTGAAGCTTGGTGCGCAGGACGGTGAACGGGTCGTAGTCCGGCGGATGAAGCAGCGTGAGATCGTGGGGCGCGCGGGCGAGGCGCACCCGCCCGTCGGGCGGGAGCACGCTGTTTTGCCCGTCGCGGCTGAGGATCGTGCGGGCACGGCAGAAGGGCGGGACGCGGAGTTCGATGCGGGCCGAGGCCGCGACCACGAGCGGCCGGTCGGTGAGGTTGTGGGGCGAGATCGGGACGAGCAGGAGAGCGGGCAGCGTGGGTTCGAGAATCGGCCCTCCGCTGGAGAGGGCGTAGGCGGTCGAGCCGGTCGCGCTCGCCACGACGAGACCGTCGCCGCGGTGGCGGCAGACGAAACGCCCGTCGATCCAGGTTTCGATCTCGATCATCCGACCCCCGTCGTTTTTGGCGATGACGAGATCGTTGAGCGCGAGCGAGGGCGTGTCCCCGGTCTCCACGGCGAGGAGAAGACGCCGGTCGGAGCGTGCGCCGCCGCCGAGGAGGACGGGAAGATCCCGCTCCAGGGTTTCGGGGGAAAAATCGGCGAGGTAGCCGAGACGGCCGAGGTTGACGCCGGCGAGGGGGAGACGCCCGCCGCTCAAGGCGAGGGCGTGGAGGAGCGTGCCGTCGCCCCCGACGCTGAGCACGAGGGAACCCGCCTCCCCGTGCGGACCCTCGAGAGGGCGGACGCGAACGCCCCGGGCCCGGGCGATGTCTTCCACGGTGGCGACGACGGCCCGGTCGTCGCGGGTCCCGCGCGTACGCACGAGGAGGATCTCGTCGAAACGGGGGGAATTCATCGCCGGGAGCGTAGCACGGAGCCGGTCTCAGTGTCGCCCGGGGGTCGCGAGTCCACGCCGAAGTGCTTCGAGGTAGGGTTGCGGATCGTCCCCTCCGGGTTGGGCGAGACTGCGGGCGACGGCCTCTTCGAGGGCGGGGAGCATCCGGTGTTCGGCCCGGAGACGGTCTCCTGCGGCCCGCGCGAGGTAGGCCTCGTAGAGCGCGCGGATGCCCGGCGGAAGATCCGCCGCCGCCTGCTCGCGCAGGGCCACGTGGAGCGCAAGGTGCAGAAAAAAGGCGCTCTCGTCCTCCTCCGGTTCCGGTCCGGCTCCCGGCCCGGCTCCGTGTGCGGCCAGGTGGGCGCGCGCTTCGGGATGATCGTCGAGGACACCGGCGAGATGGGCGTCCTCGGCGGCGATCGGAAGGCCAGAAGCGAGACGGACGGCAACCGCCGTGAATCGGGCCCGCAACCGCGCGCGCAGCCGAGACGGATCTTCGTCGGGCGGAAGGAGCGGGCTCATCGGGAGTGCGCGGTCGGCGTGCGTCGCCGGCGCGGAGGCGGATGCGGAGCGGAGGGGCAGAGCGGGGCGAGGGGGCAGGTCGCACAGAGCGGGTGGAGCGCCCGGCAGACGTAACGACCGTGGAGCACGAGCCAATGATGGGCGTGCCCGAGATAGCGCCGGGGGATGCGTGCCGTGAGTTCACGTTCGACCGCTTCGGCCGTCCGTCCGCGGGCGAGGCCGAGACGGCGGGCCACGCGGGCCACGTGGGTGTCGACCGCCACGACCGGCTCGCCCCAGAGCGTGTTGAGAAGGACGTTGGCGGTCTTGCGGCCGACGCCCGGGAGGGCTTCGAGCGCTTCGCGCTCGCGCGGGACACGGCCGTGGTGGCGTTCGAGGAGGAGGCGCGCGGTCGCCTGAAGATGGCGGGCCTTGCTCCGATAGAGCCCGAGTCTCGAGAGGATCGCTTCGAGTTCGTCGGGTGGGAGAGCGGCCAGCGCCTCGGGGTTAGGGGCCCGGGCGAAAAGCTCCTCCGTCACGCGGTTGACCATGCGGTCGGTGGACTGGGCCGAGAGGACGACGGCCACCAGGAGCTCGAACGGCGTGCGGTAGCGGAGTTCGGTCCTGGGTTCGGGATCGTTCCGCGCGAGACGGGCGAAGACGCGCGCGGTTTCAGCCGGGGTGAGGCGCCGGGGGGGGCGGGTCATGAGGGGGGATTTCCGGAGGGGAGGCGAGGGCGGCGAGACGCGCGCGAAGACGCCGTCGCTTCTCGGTCGGCTCAAGCGTCCGGCGGCGGCGCTCGCGCACGAACATGTGGCGCCGCCGGTTCTCGGCTTCGCGCAGGAGAAGGCGCATCCAGCGTTCGGGATCGTCCTCGGGCGCCGCGCCAAGCCGCCATCTCCAGTCCTCGTCGCGTTCGACGGGGTCGAGCCGGATGCAGTCGACGGGGCAGGCCGGAACGCAAAGACCGCAGCCCGTGCACAAGGCGGGGAGCACGTAATGTTGCCGCCCCTGGGTGCCGGCCAGCGCGTCGACCGGGCAGGCGTCGAGACAGCGGGTGCAGCCGACGCACAGCGCGCCGACCACGGTGGCGAGAGCCCGCGGCCGGAGTTCGCCCCGCGCCGGCTTCGGCTCCCGGTAGGGTTGACCGAGCGCGCGGGCGAGAGTGTGTACGCCGGGAGCCCCCCCGGGCGCGCAGCGTTCGGGTCCGGCTTCGCCGCGGCTCATCGCCTCGGCGTACGGACGGCAGCCGTCGTAGCCGCACTGGCCGCATTGGGTGCCGCCGAGGAGCCTCTCGAGGGTGTCGGGATCGCGCGCTTCCATCAACGCACCCGGGCCCCCGGTTCGGATCCGGGTTCGGGCCGCACGAGCCGGGTCCGTCCGTCGCTGCCGGAGGAGGCGAGGAGCATGGCTTCCGAGGTGCCGAAGCGCATCGTTCGCGGGGCGAGATTGGCGACGACCACGATCAGTGTCCCCACGAGGGCGGCCGGCTCGTAGTGGCCTTTGATGCCCGCAAAGAGGGTGCGTCGCCCGAGCGGACCCAGGTCGACCTCGAGGCGTAAAAGTTTGTCGGCGTCGGGCACGTCCTCGGCGCGCGTGACGCGCGCGACGCGGAGGTCGCTGGCCGCGAACGCCTCGAGGGTCACGGTCTCTTGGGGAGAAGGAATCTCAGCCACGGGCGGGTCCTCGGTGGGGAAAGAGCCCCTGTGCGGCCTGCCGGGGCAGGCGCTCGAGGAGCGGGCGGTAAGGGTTGAGACGGTGGTCGAGGAGCGGTGGGGGGGCGGACCAGCGGTCGAGCGGGACCCCGAGAAAAGCCTCGCTGCGCGCCCGCAGGCCCGGGAGGACCGGCCCGAGATAGAGCGCGAGAAGACGGTAGACGCTGATGCCGAGGGTGGCGATGGCGCGCGCCTCGTCGCGGCGGGCCGGGTCTTGGCGGAGCACCCAGGGTTGACTCTGCGCGATGAAGGTGTTCGTCTCGTCGGCGAGGGTGAGGATCGTCTGGACGGCCGAGGCGAAATCCTGCCTCTCGTAGGCGTCGGCCACATTCTCGCCGGCGGCAAGGATGTGGGCGTAGAGCTCCGGGGCCGCGCAGGTCCCGGCCGTGCGGGGGTGGCCGTCGTCCGTCTCGAGGAACGGAACCGAGCGGGCCGCGATGTTGACGATCTTGCCGACGAGATCGCTGTTGGTGCGGGTGGCGAGCTGTTCGGGGTCGAGATCGAGATCCTCGATGCCCGCGCGGGCGCGGGACGCGAAATAGTAGCGGAAGGCCTCCGCCCCCACGGCCGCCGCCGCGTCACGTGCGGTCACGAACGTGCCGCGGGATTTGGACATCTTGACGCCCTGGACGGTGAGGAACCCGTGGATGGTGAGCCGCGTCGGCAGACGCCAGCCGGCCACGGTGAGGAGGGCGGGCCAAAAGAGGGCGTGGAAATAAATGATGTCCTTGCCGATCACGTGGTGGATTTCGGCGTCGCTGTCCGGATGCCAGTAGCGCGCGAAGATCTCCTCCGCCCGTTCCGCCCCTGCCCACGCGCGCAGCGTGGCGAGGTAGCCCAAGGGCGCGTCGAGCCAGACGTAGAAGTATTTGTCCGTCTCGCCCGGAACGGGAAAGCCGAAATAGGGCGCGTCGCGGGTGATGTCCCAGTCGTTCAGGCGGCCCGTGAGCCACTCGTCCAGTTTGTGGGCGACCGCTTGGGGAACGGCACCTCCGTGGACAAACGCGCGGAGGGGTTCGGCAAGGGACTCGAGATCGACAAAGAGATGTTCGCTCGCGCGTCGCCCGGGCGGGCGTCCGGTCAGCACGGAAACCGGGTCACGAAGTTCGCCGGCCTCGTAGCTCGAGCCGCAAACCTCGCAGCTGTCGCCGTACTGGCCCTCGGCCCCGCAGCGCGGGCAGCGGCCGCGGATGTAGCGGTCGGGAAGGAAAAGACCGAGATCCTCATCGTAGCTCTGGGTGATCGAGCGCCGACGCAGGTATCCGCCCTCGCGGAGCCGGGCGTAGCAGGTCTCGACGAGCCGCCGGTTCTCCTCCGAATGGGTGGTGTGGTAGTGGTCGAAGTCGATCTCGAAGCTGCGGAAATCCTCCCGGTGTTCGCGGCGCACCTCGTCGATCAGGGCCGTGGGCTCGAGTCCGAGTTCCCGCGCCTTGAGCATGATGGCTGTCCCGTGTGCGTCGTCGGCGCAGAGGAAGAGGCAGTCCGCCCCCCGGGTCCTCTGGTAACGGACCCAGATGTCGGCCAGGACCCCTTCGAGAATGTGACCCAAGTGAAGCGGGCCGTTGGCGTACGGCAGGGCGGTGGTGACGAGGAGCGTGCGGGACATTGGGAGAAGATTGAAGCGCCGAGGAGTGGGCGTCGGCACCGTGCAGTATAGCGGTCGCGTGGTGCGATAATGCCCACGTTCTTCATCGCTGGGGAAGCCGCCATGGCGTCGTCGCGTCGTCGCCGGATCGCCTACGTCGCCGCGGCCCTCGTCGCGCTTGTTCTCGCGGCGATCGTGGTCGTTCCCCTGCTGGTTCCGCAGCGGACCGTTCGCCGTCTCGTCGTGCGCACGCTCGATCGGGGTTGCGGCTGCCGCGTGCTCGTGAACGGGCGCTTTGCCCTGACGCTTTGGCCCGAACCGGAGCTTCTCGCCACCCGTCTTCGCGTGGCGGATCCGCCGGGTTTTGCGTCGCCCCCTCTCGTCCGCGTCGCCCGGGTGGCACTCCGCGCCTCGTGGACGGATCTTCTCGTCGGCCGCTGGGTCCTCACCTCGGTGCGTCTCGAGCGGGTCGTCGTCGCGCTCAGCCGCAACGCTCAGGGCGAGAGCAATCTCGCCGCCTTCCTGCACCCGAGCCTCCACCCGAGTCTCGTGCCCCCGTCGCAGCACGCTTCCACTCGGGTGCGCCGCGCCGCCGTGTCGCCGGCCCTTTTTGCGGTCTTCGGCCGCCTGGTCGTGCGCGGACTCGACATCGTCGACGAACCGGAGGCGCGGCGGCTCCTCTCTGTTTCGCGCCTGAGCCTCGGCCCGGAGGGTCAACGGGGCCTCCCCTTGACGCTCCGGCTCGCGGCACCCGGGGTGAAGACGAGGCCGCTCACGGTGTCGCTCGCGGGGCGGATCGTCACGACGAACAGGCACGGGCTCGCGCTCGATCTCGCCGCGCTACGGGTGCGTGCGCCTTCGTTCTTTCCGGGTCCGCTCACGGCCGGCAAGGGGCGTTTCGCCTACCGCCCCCTCGGGCGGGAGACACACATCCGGATCTCGCCGATCGTGCTCACGGACCCGCGTCTTGGGCAGGCCGGAGTCCGGGGAACGATCGACCTTCAAGGAACGACGATCGCCCGTGCGGCCGGGGGCCTTCGTCTCCGCATCCTCTCCGGGTTCGTCCGTCGGGAGCTTCCCGAACTCCGCCCCCGTGTGGGTCCCTCGGGTCTTCATGCCGCACTCACTTTTTCGGAAGATGGGTCAAGGGTCGGGCCCGCACCGTTCACGCTCGCTTGGGCGGGGCGCGGCGGTCGGGCGCGGCTTCAGGGACGTCTCACGGCGATGCGCCGTGCGGGGCGGTGGTGCTGGCGTCTTCAGGCCGAAGGCACGGGTCTGGGTTTCCGCGGGCCCCGTCATCCCTCCTCCTCCCGTCCCTCTTCCTCGCGTCGGGCTTCCCCCCGAGCGTCTTCGCCCGTGACGCCTCGCCGTCCTCGCCCCGTCGCGCACGATGCCCCGACGTCGGGGATGTGTCTTACGCTCGCGGCGCGTCTCAGCGCTCTCGCCCTCGATGGGGTGCCCGTCCCGCATCTTCGGCTGCGTGCGTCTCTCGAGGGTCGTCGCCTCTTCGTTCCGACGCTCGAGGCCGAACTCTTCGGCGGCACCCTCCGTGGGCGGGCCCGTGGCCGCCTTCTCGGCCGGCGCCTTCGTGCGCTCACGGGTCGGGTGACGTTCCGCAACGTGGAGCTCTCAAGCCTCCAATCGGCGCTCGATCCGAGGGCCGGAGGGTCTCTCGCCGGCCGGGTGAGCGGGACGGCGACCCTCGCCGCGCGCGGCGGGCTCGCCCTTCGTCGCTGGCGCGGTGAGGGTGCGGTGACGGGTTCGGGCCTCGTCTGGCGCGGGATCGATCTCGCCGCCCTCCTGCGGGCTCTCGCCACGACCGTGCGGGGGCACCCGCCCACCCACTGGCCGTCCGGGGGGACGACATCCCTCGGAATACTTCGCGCCTCCTGGGCTTTGGCGTCCGAGCAGGTGAACCTGCGTCGTGTCGTTCTCGCTTCGCCTCTTCTTCACGTGAGTGGAGGAGGCCACGTCGGCCTTGCCGGACCCGGGCGGCTCGATCTCACCCTGGACCTCGCCCCCGGACCCCAGGCCGATGCACGGACCTGGCCGCCGGCCCTGCGCGGGGTCGTGATCCCCGTCCGCGTGCGCGGCAGCCTGACCCATCCGCTCCCTCTTCCCGACGTCCCGGCGCTTCTCCACCGGCTGCTTCGCCGCCGCCTGGGGCATCTCCTCGGAGGATTTCTGAAGGGAGCGTGAGTGTCTGCCGCCCGAGGCCGCGAATGCCACGCCCGGTGAAGAGGAGGAGGAGAGAGCCTCGAGCGGAAGACCCGTTTCCGTGCACTGGGGACGCGGCCGCCCGAGCCCGGATCCCACGCCCCCCGTGCGGAAACTCGGGGACAGGATCGAGCCGTTCGTTGTCAGCTTTTCCGGCCCGCCGGTGCCGCGCGTTCAGGGGCGAGCGTGAACTTCTTGAGGCTCATGCTGACCCGGAGACCCGCGTTGGTGTGGAGAACCATGTGAACGATGAGATCGTAGAGCTGCGGGGCGAGCCAGTAGGCGATTTTTTTGCCCTTCTTGTTGAAGTAGTAGTACTCGGTGGCCGCGAGTTTTCCGAGCGGAGTGTGGAACGTCTTCCGCGGTCCGATGTGGATCTGGTAGCGGTGCACGTGGTTGTGTTCGGCCACGAAGTAAAAGGCGTGCGGACGGCCGTGCGCGAGAAGATCGTACGACACACGGAGCTGGGCGAGCTGCTCGTCGCAGGTGCCCGGCGGCAGCGGCCGGGTCCGGCGTTTGGCCCCGACGTTCATGCGGACGTTCTTCGCGGCCCAGTCGAAGACGATCGTCTGGTCGGTGGGGTGCCCGCCGCCTTTCTCGATCAGGTTGTAGCGAAGATCGACGAGGTGCCCGCCGTGGAAAAGAAAGTGGCTCGTTTGGATGTAGGTGCGGTCGAAAAACACCGCGAAGAAACTGCTGGGCGTGAGTGTTCCGGCGTAGACGTAACGGTGTGTCCCCGTACGGGTCAGGCTGAGGACGTCCGTGCCGGCGTGGATGCCCTCGACCGAGACGGCGTAGCGGGCGTGGAACGAGGGGATCGGAAAATCCTGGGCACGGAGAGGCCGTGCGGCGAGCGCTGCGAGGAGTGCAGCGAGGGCGAGCACCATCGTGCCTCGCGGTGCGCGCTCAGCTCGAGAACACTTCTGTGACGTCGATGGGTTCGTCAAGAACTTTCCCCGCGCAGCAGGCGTGAGCATCGTCCCAGGTCAGGATACCACGGGCCAGTTTGTCGAGAACCCAGGGGTAGAGTTTGCGTTCGGCCTCCTTCGTTCTCGCGGCGAGCCGTTCGGGATCGTCGTCCGCCCTGACGGGCACGCGGATCCTGGCGATGCGCGGCCCTCCGTCCAGCGATTCGTCCACAAAGTGGACCGTCGATCCGTGCTCGGTCTCCCCCGCCTCGAGCGCCCGCCGGTAGGTGTCGAGACCCGGATAGCGGGGGAGGAGCGAGGGGTGAATGTTGACCGTTCTTCCCAGTCCGGCGCGGACGATGTCCGGGCCGAGGATGCGCATGAAGCCGGCGAGCGCGATCCACTGCGGGTGCGCTTCCTCGAGAAGAGCCCCAAGTTGTTCCTCGGCCCCTCGGCGTCCGAGCGCGCGGTAGTCGACGCAGGCGGTCCGCACCCCGGCCGCGCGCGCCCAGGCGAGGCCCGGGGCGTCCGGCCGGTCGCTCACGACAAGAGCGGGGGAGAGCGGCACCCGCCCGTCGCGGCAGGCCTCGACGAGGGCGCGCATGGTGCTTCCCTGGCCCGAAAGCAGGATGGCCAGCGACGAAGACGTGCTCACACGACGCGGACGCCGGGCCGATCGACGACGGCGCCGATGTCGTAGACCTCCTCTCCGGCGGCGGTGAGACGCTCGCGGACGGACGTGGAGCGCTCGGGATCGACGACGAGGAGAAACCCCAGTCCACCGTTGAAGACCCGGTCCATTTCCTGAGGGGCCACCGGTCCGTGGGCCGCGATCCAGGAGAAGACCGGGGGACACGGCCAGCGCTTGCGCTCGAGATCGGCGCCCAGTCCGGGGGGCAAGACGCGCGGCAGGTTTTCCACGAGACCCCCGCCCGTGATGTGGCAGAGGGCGTCGGGTCGGGTCTCGTCATGGGCGAGGAGGGGAAGGATCCGCTCGACGTAGATGCGGGTCGGGTTGAGGAGCCAGCGGCGGAGCGGCCTGCCGTCGAGGACCTCGTCGAGGGCCCCCGGATGGGCGGCGAGAATGCGGCGGATCAGGCTGTAGCCGTTGGCGTGCGGGCCGGACGAGACGAGGCCAAGGACACGGTGGCCGGCGCGGACGCCGCGGCCGTCGAGGATCCGCCCGCGTTCGACGACACCCACGGCGAAGCCCGCGAGATCGAAATCCGACCCTGCGTAGACGCCCGGCATTTCCGCCGTCTCGCCTCCCACGAGCGCGCAGCCCGCCTGCCGGCAGCCCTCGGCGATGCCGGCCACCACGCGTGCGGCCCGTTCGACGTCGAGGCGGCCGCTGGCGTAATAGTCGAGGAAAAAGAGGGGTTCGGCGCCGTGCACGAGGATGTCGTTGACGCACATGGCCACAAGATCGATGCCGATCGTGTCCTCGCCACCCTCCTCGAGGGCGAGGAGGACTTTCGTGCCGACGCCGTCGGTGCCCGAGACGAGCACCGGTTCGCGGTAGCGTTCGAGCGGTACGCGGACGAGGGCTCCGAACCCCCCGATGCCGGCGAGGACTTCGGGCCGGCTGGTGCGGGCGGCGAGGGGAGCGATACGCTCGACGAGCTTGTTGCCGGCGTCGATGTCGACACCGGCCTCGCGGTAGGTTGCCCCGGGCGTGGGCATGTCAGGAGGCTCCTCTGCGCGTCCGTCGCGATGCGGGAGGGCGCACGACGGGCTTGTGCTATCTTACCCAAAGAGTCTTTGAGGCCGCCCCCGCCGTGATCCAGGAGGCTTGTTCCGCTCCTCGTCGTGCCCTCCCCCGGCTCGGTGTCGTCGCTCTCGCGGCCGTCTTGGCGTGCGGGATCGCGGGCACTCCGGCGCGGGCGGCGGTCGTGCGTGGACTCTTCCGTGTGGAGCTTGCGGCCGGCCGTGCCCCGCCCGCCGATCCCGATCCTCTGTTCGTCCAGGCGGCCCGCGTGGTCCTGCGTCGTCTCGGTCTTCGCTTGGGCGTGGAAAACAAGGCGCCCGCGGTCTCGGCGATCCTCGGGGATCCCCGGCACTGGATCGCCGAATACGGCTACACGGAAGGGGGAGCCTCGGGACCGTTCCGGATCTGGGTTCGTTTCGATGCCCGCAACCTCATGCGCACACTCCTCGCCGGAGGGATCGCCGTTTGGGGGCGCGAACGGCCACGCGTGCTCTGCGCCCTTGCGGTCCCGACGAGCAGCGGTCGCCGTCTTCTCGGCGCGGGTTCGCTCGCCTCTCTCAACCGGTCTTTCGAACGTGAGGCCAGGCGGCGGGGGCTCCCGGTCCTCCTGCCGGTCGACGATCTCGCGGATTTGCAACTCCTCGCGCCCGGCGTGCTCGAGACCACCCCTCTCGCGACGCTCGCCCCGGCGCTCAAGCGCCGCTACCCCTTCGACGCTCTCCTCGTCGGCCACCTCGACAATCTCGGTTCGGGATCCTGGCGTGGGCGTTTCCGTCTCTGGTCGGCGGGGGGGGTCCGCGCGCGGTGGACAAGTCGTCCGCAGACGACTCGACGCGCGGTCCTGCATCACCTCGTGCGCCGTCTGGCGGGTGTGTTCGCGCTTCGGGGGGCTCTTCTCCCGGGCGATGTCGCCCGTCCGGTGGTCGTTCGTGTCGACGGGCTCGAGCGTCTTTCCGCCGTCGTCTCCGTCGGCCGACTCCTCGGCCGTATCCTCGGCGTGCGGCGTCTGGCCCTGGTGGAGATTCGCGGCCGGGGTGTTGCCGTCTGGCGGTTCGAGACGCGGATTCGCCCGACCCGTCTCGAGCGGATCCTGCTCTTGACCGACCGGCTCGTGCCCCGGCCGCCCCCTCCGGGCGTCGTCGCGGGGCGCGCGGAGCAGCTGCGCTTCCGTTACCGGTCGTGAGCGTCGCGTCCCGGTGGCGCTGGCTTCCGAATGCCCTCAGCCTGAGCCGCGCCCTCCTCGTCATCCCGCTCATGGTCGCGGTCCTCGCCCGGCATCCCCGCGCGGCACTCGCGATCGTGTTCGTGGCCGCTCTCAGCGACGGCCTCGACGGATGGTTCGCCAAACGTTTCGACTGGCGGACGACCCTCGGGAGCGTTCTCGATCCGGCCGCCGATAAGCTCCTCCTCTCGGGGGCTTTTCTGGCACTCACCCTCGTTGGTCTCGTGCCCGTCTGGCTGCTCGTTCTCGTGCTCCTGCGCGATCTCGTGATCAGCATCGGGGCGTACGCCTACCGGCGAATCATGGGACGTCTCAGTGTCAAGCCGACGCGCATCAGTAAGCTCAATACGCTCGTCCAGTTCCTTTTCGTGGTCTTGCTTCTCGCCGACCGACCCTACCTCCATTGGCCCGTCTGGTGGACGGCGTTCGCCACCGGGGCCGTGACGGCCTCCGCCGTCCTCTCGGGGGTCGATTACGTCTGGGCCTACGGGTGGCCGGCGCTCGGCCACCTGCGGGAGCGGGCGAAGGCATGAATGGGGATCGGGCCGGGGGTGGTCGGACGGGCCCCCCGTCCCTCGCCGTGCCCCGGGGTGAACCTCTCCCTCTCGTTCCGCCTCCGCCGGAGACTTTCGGCAACTATCTCGGGGCGACGAACGCCGAGACGGTGGCTCGGCTCGTGACCGCGGTGCGTGTCTCTCTCTCGCACGACGCCCGCTTGCCGCTCCTTCTGCGTGGTCCGCGCGGGAGCGGCAAGTCGCATCTCGCGCGCGCTTTCGTGACCGAAGCGCACGCGGGTGGGGGTGAGGCCGTCTATCTCGACCTTGGTGCCCTGGGTTCCGAGACCGCCTGCGCTCTTCTTGCCGCCGGCGGTTGGGGACGCTACGCCTGTCTCGCCCTGGACGGGATCGAAAACCTGCGCGGCCAGCGGGCCCGTGAGGAAGCTCTCCTGTCTCTCTTGGTCGATACCGGCGGAGGAGGGAGCGGTCTCTTCATGACGGAGGCCGTGGACGGGGAGATCGGCAAGGGCTGGATTCTTCCCGACGTCGTCTCGCGTCTTCGGGCCGCGGAGATCCTGCATCTCAAACCCCCAAACGAGGACGAGCGCCGCGCGATCGTCCGTGCTTATTTCGTTGCCCGGCGGATGCCGGTCGGTGAAAACGTCCTCGCCTGGATCGAGACCCACGCCCCGCGGGACCTCACGTCCCTGGGAGCCCTTTCGGCCGCTCTTTTGCACGAAGCCGAGCGGCGAAAGCGTAGAATCACCCTAGGACTTGCACGCGAGGTTCTCCGTTCGATGCCCGGACCCGAGCGCGGAGGGGATCTGTGAGGACGGTCGGTTCCGTCAGGGCCGCACGCGGCCGGGTTCCACGCCTGGGCCGTCTGTTTCTGGTGATGGGCGCACTCGTGGTTTTGTGCACGGCCTGCGTCCACCCACCCCCTGTCCAGGAGATGAGCGACGCGCGCCAGACCATTGCCGCGGCCCGCGCCGCAGGTGCAGCCCGTTGCGCGGCGGCCGAGGAGGCCACCGTGGCCGCGCGCCGCTGGATCGAGAACGCTTCCTACGCACTCAGCATTCACGACTATCCGATGGCTGGTCGCAGTGCGCGGCGTGCCCAGCGGCGGGCGTACTTGGCGCTGGTCATGCTGCACGTCGTCCCGCCACGCCGGGGCATGTCCTCACGTCTCCTCCACGTCTGTCCTCCCCCCCGGACAAAGAACGACGCTTCGGGCCCCAAGCCCCAATGAGATCCGGTCCACGCGGAGCGTGGAGGAGGGAGGCGGCGGGGAAGGATCGAGCACCGCACGCCAAGGGAGTGTTGCAACTTTCTTGGTTTCATGCGATCCTATGGCCAAGGGATGGACGAGCATCACGGGCCGTCGTCCCGAGCACACGGTCTTATGGTCGTACCGATTTTGAGGAGTGACCCATGAAAAAAATCTCACCGAAGCTTGTGGTGACGGCGGCGTGTCTCGGCGTGGCTCTGGCCGCGTGTGCCACGAAGCCGACGCCCCCCCCACCGCCCAAGAAGCCGAGCGCGGCCACGCTCGCGGCCATCGCCGCAGCGAAAAAGGCCGTCACCCGCGCGCAGAAGGTCGGCTGCCAGACCCAGAGTGAGCAGAGCCTCATCTCCGAGGCCTTGGCCGCGGCCCACGCCAAGGTTCCGGACAACATGAAGGCCCAGCAGCTGGCCGGCAAGGCCCGCCGCGAGGCCGACGCTTGTGCCAATTCCTACTGGCTCGGCAAGGCCAAGGCGGTTCTCCGCAAGGTCAAGAACTACACGAACCTCAACGCGCACGAGCAGAACGAACTTGCGAACGGTGAGGCCGATATCGAGAACGGCCGTGGGCGGACCGCCTACGACACGCTCAGCCGTCTCCTGGCCGAACTCAAGGCGGCCCGGACCACCTATACCGTGGTGCGCGGCAACAGCCTGTGGGCGATTGCCGGCAAGAGCTCGATCTACGGCAATCCCTTCGAGTGGCCGCTGATTTACCGGAGCAACTCCGCCAAAATCCGTGATCCGGACCTGATTTTCCCGAACGAGCGTCTCAAGATCGTTCTCAATCCGGTTCGGAGCGCCGTCAAGAGCGCCGTCCACTACGCCCGGACCCGCGGTCCTTGGCGCAACGGACAGGCTCTTCCCAAAGATCGCGCGTGGCTCGCGTCCCAGCAGGGCACCCCCTTCTGAGACACCTGCACCGAGGACATGACCGTGCCAGGGCCCTTGGGCTTACGGAGCGGTGAGGTCTGACGGGGAGGAACACGAGGCCCCTGAGAGGCGGGACGAACAGCCCGCCGCTCAGGGGCCTCCTCTTTATGGCGAGCCATTTCGTGCGGGGGGGCGTTCACGCGGTGCGCACGGTCGGGAGGACCATCGGGTTACGGTCTCGGTGGTCATGCACGGCGCCCGTGACGAGACGAGCGGAATCCTCGATGCCCTCGCTGCGCTCGCCTCGCCGCATGTGTCGCGGGTTGTCGTCACCCGCAATCTCCCCTCGTGCGGAGCCGCGGACGCCCCGCCCGCTCGGGCGGCGTATCCCTTCGAGCTCGTCGTTCTCGTGAACGAAGCCCCCCAAGGGTTTGCCGTGAACCACAATCGGGCTTTCGCTCACTGCACGACCTCGTGGTTTGCGGTCGTGAATCCCGACATTGCGTTCCCCTGGGGCGATCCCTTCCCGGCCCTTTTGGCCGCCGCCGTGCGCACCGAACGGCCGGGTGCGCTCGTTCCTCTTCTCGTCGATCCGCGCCGCAAGCGCGCGGCACCGCTGCGCGGGATGGTCACGCCCTGGGAGATCCTGCGTCATCGCCTGCCCGGAGCTTCCCCGCCCGCGGACGTCTTCTGGCTTCCGGGGGCTTTTCTTCTGCTCGCGGAGAGCGCTTTTCGGGCTGTGGGGGGGTTCGACGAAGGCTATCGGCTCTACTGCGAGGATGTTGACCTCGGGTTGCGTCTCAAGCGGGATGGCTGGAGCCTCGTGCGGGTTGAGGACGCGCGTGTGCTTCACCGAGGCCGCCGCTCGAGTCATTACCGACCCGGTTATGCCCGTCTCCATCTCCAGAGCCTCATCCGGCTCAACCGGCGTTGGCGCGGTCGCGCCCTCCCCTCGCGGGGGACTCCGCGCTGAGGTCTCCTCGATTCCGGTGATCCGCCTCTATCGCGTTCGCGGTCTCGTTCAGGGGGTAGGGTTTCGGGCCGCCACCCAACGGGAAGCGCTTCGTCTCGGGCTTCGGGGCTGGGTGCGCAACCGTCAGGACGGGTCAGTGGAGGTTTTCGTCTCGGGTGGGGAGGAGACCATCGGCCGCCTCGAGGCGTGGCTTGCCCGTGGTCCGCGTGGGGCGCGTGTCTCCTCCCTCGAGGTCGCCTCCGAAGATGCGACGCCTCCTGAGGCCGAGGCGGGGGAGGGCTTCGTCGTGCGGCCGACGGTTTGAGGCTCGGGCGGGCGCCTCAGCGCCAGTACCAACGGTCGGCGAGGAGGGTGAGGACGCGGCCGGAGTAGACGTAGCCGTCGGCGTGCCCGAAGTAGCGTTGCAGCGCGAGGGGGAGATTCCCGTGCGCCGTCTCGAGATAGTAATGGAGGATGGCGCAGCCCAGAACCAGGTTGACCCGCGTGTCGAAAAGACTCACGTCATGGAGGTCGAGAAGGGGCGGCCAGAAGGGCATGACCTGCATGTAGCCTTGCGCGCCCACGGGCGAGACGGCGTAGCGGTGGAAGTCGCTCTCGGTCTCGATCACGGCAAGAACGAGTTCGGGCGTGACCCCTTCGCGCCGCGCCACGCTGTAGACGAGGCGAAGGAAACGAAGTCGGCGGGCGCGGTCGGGAATGAACAGGCGTACGCGTGCGCTCATGACCTTGAGCCAGACGAGGCGCCGATAGCCGCGTACGTGCATGGGGCGGGTGGCCCACGCCCGCCGGACTTCGGCGATGAGGGCGGGTGGCGGGCCGGCCGCGCGGGACGGGGCCGCGACGTTGAGGAGAGCCGCCAGGAGTCCGAGAGCGATGGGGCTCAGAGCGCGGGATCGCGTCGTCGGTCGTCCTCCAGGAGCTGGAAGAGCTCATCGCGCCGCACTTCCCGGCTCGTCGACCCACGGCGGGCGACGTACTCGAGTTTGTCGGCGGCGAGAAGGCGCGGCGAGAGCACGATGCGGTGCGGGATGCCGATGAGGTCGAGGTCCGCGAACATCACCCCCGCGCGCAACTCCCGGTCGTCATAAAGCACCTCGTAACCCCGGTTCCGGAGCTCGTCGTAGAGGGACTCGGCCGCCCGGCGGACGCCCGTGTCGCTCTGCGAATTGACCGGAGCCAGAGCGACGTCGAACGGGGCCATGGCCGCAGGCCAGACGATTCCCCGTTCGTCGTGGTTCTGCTCGATGGCGGCGGCCACGATCCGGCTCACACCGATGCCGTAACAGCCCATCCAGAAGACCCGTTCGCTGCCGTCTTCGTCGCGGAAGGTGGCGTTCATCCGCTCGCTGTACTGTGTGCCCAGTTGAAAGACGTGTCCGACCTCGATTCCGTGTTGAAGCCTCAGCCGGCCGCGACCGTCGGGGCTCGGGTCGCCGTCGACGACGGTGCGCAGGTCGGCGACCGTGGGCTCGGGAAGGTCACGCCCCCAGTTGACCCCGGTGTCGTGGTATCCATCTTCGTTCGCCCCCACGGCGAAGTCGCTCACGGCGGCCGCCGTCCGGTCGGCGACGACGAGAACCCGTTCGGGATCGACGCCGAGGGGCCCCAGCGAGCCCGGGCCCGCCCCGAGTTCCTGGCGGATCTCCTCTTCGGTGGCGTAACGGGCGTCCTCGAGTCCCGGCACCTTCGCGCGCTTGACCTCGTTGAGTGTGTGGTCTCCGCGCAGGAGGAGAAGCGCGAGACGCGGGCCGGCGGCCGTCTCGCGGACGAAGACCAGGGTTTTGAGGGTCTTCTCGAGCGGGATGCCCAGGTGACGGGCGAGGTCCTCGCAGGAGCGGATGCCGGGTGTCGGGACACGCGTGAGAGGCTGCGTCGGGGGGGCACGCCCGGGCAGCACGGAGAGCGCTTCGGCGAGTTCGACGTTGGCCGCATACGGGCCGCTGTCCGAGAGGGCGAGAAGATCCTCGCCCGCCTGGGCAAGGACGTGGAACTCGTGCGAGGAGCGTCCTCCGATCGAGCCCGTGTCCGCGCGCACGGCGCGGAAATCGAGTCCGAGGCGGGTGAAGATGCGGCTGTAGGCCGCAAAGATCCTTTCGTAACCGTCGGCGAGGGACGTCTCGTCGCGGTGGAACGAATAGGCGTCCTTCATGAGAAATTCGCGGGCACGCATGACGCCGAAACGCGGACGAATTTCGTCGCGGAACTTCGTCTGGATCTGATACCAGGCGACGGGAAGCTGGCGGTACGAGCGAAGCTCACGACGGGCGAGATCGGTGATGACCTCTTCGTGCGTGGGGCCGAAACAGTAGGAGCGGTCGTGGCGATCGCGAAGGCGGAGGAGTTCCGGGCCGTATTTCTCCCAGCGCCCCGACTCCTGCCAGAGTTCGGCGGGTTGGATCGCGGGCATGAGAAGTTCCTGGGCGCCGCTGCGGTCCATCTCTTCGCGGACCACCCGCTCGACGCGCCGGAGCGTCCGCAGTCCCAGGGGAAGCCAGGTGTAGAGACCCTGGGAGAGAGACCGAATGAGACCGGCGCGGAGCATCAGCCGGTGACTGACGAGCTCCGCCTCGGCGGGTGTCTCCTTGAGCGTGAAGAGACTGAGATCGCGGGCGCGCATGCGGGGAAGAATCTCGACGAAATGGGGAAGAAACGCGGGAGCATTGTAGCAACTGAAGGATCCTGCGCCCGGGGTCACGATCGCCTTGGGCCGCTCGGCGGACGGAGGCTTGCGGTCGCCCATGGCAAGGTTTCGTGGTGCGGGAGTCAAGACGAAAGTCGTTGATCGGGAACGGGGGGCATCGGCCTCGGATCCCTTGAGACGAGGGGGCTCGGGAGGAGTGGGGAGGCTTCCTGGGCTTCCGTCCTGGTGGGGTTCACGAGGCGGCAGCGGAGGGAGAGGGAGGGGATCGCCCGAGAAGACAGAGACCCGAGGTTCCCGGATCCGCTCTCGGTCTTGTGCGGTGTGGGAACGGACGAGGGATCTCGTGAGACGACGTTCGTGTCCTGTTTGCAGGGGCGGAGATCACACGCGGTGGCTGTCAGGAGAAGCGGCGATCTCTGACACCCCTGCGCGAAAGGCGCTAGGATTGTGGGGAGATCGGGAAGAGCACCTCGGCGGAAGCATGTCCACGGTTTGCGGCGATCCCCTCGGTCACGTCGTCGTCTTCGGTTTCGGGGCCCAGGGCCGGGCGCAGGCTCTCAATCTGCACGATTCGGGGGTGCGTGTGAGTGTGGCCCTTCGGGAGGGTTCCCCGCGGCTCGAGGAGGTTCGTGCGTCCAACCTTCCCTGTCTGGATCTCGAAGCCGGTGCACGTGCGGCGGATCTCGCCGCGGTCCTTGTCCCGGACGAGGCGCACGCGACCCTTTACAGCGAGATCCTGGCGCCCGGTCTCCGCCGTGGCGCGGCGCTCGTCTTTGCCCACGGTTACAGCGTGCACTACGGGCGGATTCGTCCCCGCCCGGATCTCGACGCCGTTCTGGTGGCCCCGATGGGGATCGGCCCTCAGGTCCGTGCGCGCTTTCTCGCCGGATCCGGTGTGCCGTCTCTGGTGGCGGTGGCCCAGGACGGGAGCGGGGAGGCGATGAGGCGCGCGCGCCGCTATGCCGAGGCTTTGGGCTCCGGCCGTCGGGCGATTCTCGAGACGACTTTCGCCGAAGAGACGGAGACGGACCTCTTTGCCGAACAGGCCGTCATTTGTGGGGGGTTGACCCACCTCATCGCGGCGGGGTTCGAGACCCTCGTCGAGGCCGGTTACCGGCCCGAAATTGCCTATTTTTGCTGCCTCGAGGAACTCAAGCTCATCGCCGATCTCGTCTACGAACGGGGCCTTGAGGGGATGCGCCGTTCGATTTCGACGACGGCTCTTTACGGCGATTACACCCGTGGTCCGCGGGTCATCGGGGAGGGCGTTCACACGGCCATGCGGGCGGTGCTCGGCGAGATCCGAAGCGGCCGTTTCGACCAGGAGCTGGCGCGCGAAGCCGCCGCGGGCTGGCCGAGCCTGCACGCGGCAAGAGACCGGGCCGCGCGGCATCCCCTCGAGGAGGTGGGGCGGAAACTCCGCGGGGGGGACTCTTGAGGCCTTTCACATCGTCCGAGCCCGGGGGCTCCGCTCCGCGCATCCGCCGGGGCGTCTATCTCCTGCCGAATCTCTTCACGACGGCGGGCCTTCTTGCGGGCTTCTACTCGATCGTCGCCACCCTCGATGAGCGGTTCGTGCACGCGGTGGGGGGTGTCCTCTTTGCCGCGGTGATGGACGGCCTGGATGGACGTGTGGCCCGCCTGACCGGGACCGCCACCCCGTTTGGACGTGAGTACGATTCGCTCTCCGACATGGTGGCCTTCGGCATCGCCCCGGCTCTTCTCGTCTACCGCTGGGCGGAGTCGTCGCTCCTCGCGGCGAGCGGCATCGCTTCGCGCGCGCTCTGGCTCGGGGCCTTTTTTTATGCCGCCGCCGCGGCCCTCCGGCTCGCCCGGTTCAACACCTATCAGGCGGTCGACCGACGCTATTTCCAGGGACTTCCCTCGCCCGCGGCAGCGCTTCTCGTGAGCACGGCCGTCTGGGTGGAGGCGTCGGGAAGCCTCCGGAGCTTGCCGGGAGCGCGGCTCGTCATCCTGGCTCTCGCTCTTCTCGCGGGAGCCCTCATGGTCAGCCGATTCGCGTACCCGAGCTTCAAGGAACTGCCGTGGCAGAGTCGGGTCCGCTACTCGGCCATCGTGCTCGTTCCTCTCGTCCTGATCGTTCTTCTCTTGGCACCGGCTCCGACGCTCCTCGCGGTCTCGAGCCTCTACGCCCTGGCCGGCCCCGTGGGCACGGGTTGGAGCCGCGCCCGTCGCCGCCGGCGTCGCGAGGGTGCGCGATGAGTCGCGACGGGGCGCGGCGCGCGATCGCGGCCGAGCTGGGTCTCACGCTCTGGGTGCGGCGGAAGGCCCGTTCCACGACGGGCGCGGGTGAATCCGTCTCCTCGGCGTCCGAAGCGGGGGGAGAAGACACCGCCTCCGTCGTCCCGCCGCGGATCCCCGACCCGCCGGTCGAGGGGCATTCCGCGGGGCCCGCCCATGACGAAACCGTACGTTGGTCCGCGCTCGAGCGGGACGTGGCCTCCTGTACGCGCTGTGCGCTCGCCGCCGGTCGGACGCAGACCGTGTTCGGCGTGGGCGCCCGCGACGCCCGCTGGCTTCTCGTCGGTGAGGGTCCCGGGCGTGACGAGGATCTCAAGGGCGAGCCCTTCGTCGGCCGAGCGGGCAGACTTCTCGACAAGATGCTCGAGGCGTTGGGACTTGCCCGGGAGCGGGTGTTCATCGCCAACGTCGTCAAGTGCCGCCCGCCCGACAACCGCACGCCCCTCGAGGACGAGTGCCAGGCCTGCCTTCCCTATCTCAAGCAACAGATCGCTCTCGTCCGTCCCTCGCTCATCCTGGCTCTCGGCCGCGTCGCCGCCCAGAATCTTCTCGCCACGAACGCTCCGCTGTCCGCGCTTCGGGGCCGTGTGTTGCGCTATGACGGCCCCCCCGAAGCCGCTCTCGTGGTGACCTACCATCCGGCCTACCTTTTGCGTCAGCCGAGCGCCAAGGCGGAGGCCTGGCGCGATCTTCGTCTCGCCGCACGGAGCGTGCCGCCGTGATCGCGCGCCCGATGAGCGAAGGGGACCACGATCTTTTTCTCCGTCCCCTGGAACGCGAGGATCTCCCGGCCGTTGTGGAAATCGAGCGGCGCGCGTACGTCTACGGCTGGACGGAAGGCATCTTTCGCGATTGCCTGCGGGCCGGCTACGTGTGCGAGGGGCTCTGGAGCGGTCGCATGCTCATCGGCTACGGCGTGCTCCTGATCGGCGCCGAGGAAGCCCACCTTCTCAACATCTGCGTCGATCCGCCTCATCAGGGTGCGGGCTACGGACGCTTGCTCCTCGACTATTTCGTGGAACGCAGCCGCCGGGGCGGGACACGCCGCCACCTGATTCTCGAGGTGCGTGTCTCCAACGTGCGGGCGCGGACGCTCTATCTGAGCGCCGGGTTCCGCCCGATCGGGGTGCGCCGTGGTTACTACCCGGGCGAGCACGACGACGCCCGTGAGGACGCCCTCGTCCTCATTCGTGATTTGCAGGAAGAGCCCGAACAGCCGCTGTCCAGCGCAGGGCCATCCAGAGAACGAGGAGTATAATCAAGGCCTTCTCGTAGGTTCCGCCTCCTCGCGGGGAGACGATCGCATAGACGGCGACCAGTGTCGCGGCGGACCCCGAGAGACCGCGGGCGAAGTGGCGCAGGCGGCTGCGTGCGAACGGGCCGCCGCCCGTCCACGACGACGAGACGGCGACGGCCGTGAGTGCCAGGAACGCGACCCCGGCCCCGAGGAGGTGGAGCCGAAAGAGGATCTCGTCAACGAGGTCCCGGATCCGCGCGGGGGGCGTCACGAGCCCCGCGGTCGCGAGTCCGCCTCCCGTGAGGACGTAGGCCGCCTTCGGAAGCCACGGGCGAGAGCGTGTCCCGTCTTCTTCGACGAAGAGCCCGAAGAGGACGAGTCCGAGCGCGAGGACGAGATAGGCCGCCACGAGCCAGTCGCCCCCAGGCCCGACGAGGTAGCGGCTCAACGTAGACGTCCACGGGTTGAGGGTGCGACGCATGAACTGGAGAACAAGGGCCGTGGCCGTGAACTGGACGAGTGCCCCTCCGCAGACGAAAAGCGCGCAGCGGCGCCAGCGCGCGGGATCGGGGCCGCTCACGAGCGGCCGTTTGAGTGTCGGGACGTCATGCCCGCGATCCTACCATCGTGAGCGTGATGTCTTCCCGGAGAGGGGTGCGGCGTGAACGAATCACACGCGCTCCCCCTGCGCCCGGGGCGACGGCCGCTTCTCACGCTCCTTCTCTTTTTCCTCCTCGGGGACTGGATCGGCGCGAGCATCGTTCTTTTTCTCCTCCTCCTGCCCGCGCGCGTGGCGGCGCACACCCCTCCGGTGTGGGGGAACTGGGCCTGGTGGGTGATCGTGGTCACGGTTCTCGTGGTCTTGTGGTACGGGCGCGGGGTGCGCCGGCTCGAACACGACGGACGACGTCTTCCATGGCATCAGAAGTTCTTTTTTTCCGCCGGTGTCCTCGTGGGTTTCGCCGCCGTCACGCCGCCCCTCGACACCCTCGCGGGATCGCTTCTCTTCGTGCACCTCACGCAGCACATGCTTCTGCACATGTTCGTGCCGCTTCTGCTCTGTCTGGGGGTGCCTCTCGCGCCGCTCGTCGCAGGCCTGCCCGACATCCTCAAGCGCCGTCTCTGGCGGCCGCTCGCGCGAAGCCGTGTGTTCCGCGCGTTCTGGCGGGCTCTCGTGAGCCCGCTCGTGGCCTCCGTTCAGTTGATCGCCGTGCTCTATTTCTGGCTTCTTCCGCCCGAGATGGACCTCATTGCCGTCCACGACACCTGGGATGAGTTTGCTCACGTCACGATGCTCGTGAGTGGCCTGATTTTCTGGTGGATGATCCTCGATCCCCGCCGGCGGCCCGACGCCCCGAGTTACCCCGTGCGTCTTCTGGCGCTCACCCTGACGATGTTCGCCAACATCGTGATCGGGGCCTACATCACGCTCACCCATCAAGATCTCTACATCGTCTACAACCACCTGGCCGCCCCGTGGGGGATCAGCGCCCTGCGCGATCAGCGCCTGGGCGGGCTGATCACGTGGATCGACGGTTCGATGATGGAGGTGGTGGGCGCGCTCATCGTCTTTCATCGCTGGATCAGCGACGAGTCGCTCCACCCGCTCAGCACCCACGCCCGCGCCCGCCGCGCGGCGGAGAGGCGCCGTGCGTCTCCCGCTCCCGCTTGGGATGCGCCTCTGTGACGGGTGAGATCCGCGAAGCCGTCGAACGACGGCGGACGCTTGCCATCGTCTCGCACCCCGACGCCGGGAAGACGACCCTGACGGAGCACCTGCTGCTGGCCGCGGGGGCGATCCAGCTCGCCGGGGCCGTGAAGGGACGACGCGCGGCGCGTGCCGCACGTTCCGACTGGATGGCGCTCGAACGCGAGCGGGGGATTTCGGTCGCCACCTCGGTCATGCAGTTTCCCCACGCCGGGGCCGTCGTCAATCTGCTCGACACCCCGGGGCACGAAGATTTCTCCGAGGACACCTACCGCACCCTGACGGCCGTCGATTCCGTTCTCATGGTGCTCGACGCGGCCAAGGGTGTCGAGCCGCGCACCCTCGAACTCATGCGCATCGTTCGCGAGCGGGCCCTTCCGGTTCTGACCTTCGTCAACAAGATGGACCGCGACGCCCGACCGCCGCTCGAACTCGTGGACGAAATCCACGACAAACTCGGGCTCGAACCCGCCCCCCTCGTCTGGCCGGTGGGGAGCGGACAGGGATTCCGCGGTGTGATCGACCGGGCGGACGGGCAATTCGAGGCCTTCACCACCGCGGGGCGAGGGGCGCGCAGCCCGGATGCGTTTGCCGGGTTCTCGCCGGCCGAGCGGCGGGCGCTCGAAGAGGAGATCGCCCTCGTCGACGAGGCGACACCGCCTTTCGACACCGGTCCCTACCGGTTGGGGACGCGGACGGGGATCCTGTTCGGGTCTGCGCTCCACGGCTTCGGGGTGCAGCGCCTCCTCGATCTCGTCGTTCGGGTCGCGCCCCCGCCCGGTTCGCGGGCGGCTCGGGAGCGGACCGTGCAGCCCGAGGAGGAGCGGGCGAGCGGCTTCGTCTTCAAGATTCACGCGAACATGGATCCCCGCCACCACGATCGGGTGGTCTTCGTCCGTCTGTGCTCGGGCCGCTACGAGCCCGGCGGGCGCTTGCGTCACGTCGATCGGGGGCGCAGCTTCGTGCCGAACGATCTTCTGGTGTTCCTCGGTCAGGAGCGCGAGCGGGCCCAGGCGGCCTACGCGGGCGACGTCATCGGGTTTTCGACACACGGAGGCATCGAGATCGGCGACACTTTCAGCGAAGGCGAGGACCTTCACTTCCGGGGGATTCCGAACTTTGCGCCCACGATTTTCCGTCGTCTCATCGTCCGCGACCCGCTGCGCAGCAAGGCGCTTCTGCGCGGGATCGGCGAGCTCGCCGAGGAAGGGGCCGTGCAATTCTTCCGCCCCCTTCACGGCCACGAGGTGATTTTGGGCGCCGTCGGCCCGCTTCAGTTCGATGTCGTGGCCTACCGCCTCGAAAACGAGTACGGGGTCCCGGTGTCGACCGAAGGGGCCGGCGTCGCCATCGCCCGCTGGGTGGAGGGGGCGCCCGATGCCCTGGCCGCGCTCGAGGAGGCGGCGGCCCCGCACCTCGCGCGCGACGGTCTTGGGGCGCTCGTCTACCTCGCGCCGCACCGGATCCACATGGACCTCGTCGTCGAGCGTCACCCCCGTCTGCGCTTCCTCGCCAGCCGCGAGCGCAAGGAGTCGACGTGACGGGCGTGGGAGGGCCGTCCGCGCGTCCCGCCTGGCGCTGGCTTCTCTACGACGCGGCGGAATCGGCTTTTGCGACGACCGTCATGGCCGGTTTCTTCCCGGTCTTCCTCGTTCACGTCTGGGGTCGGGGGGTCACGCCCGCGACGGATCTCGCCGATCTCGGGCTCGCCGCGTCGGCCGCGGCCCTCTTGGTGGCGTTCCTGGCTCCCCTCGCCGGAGCGATGGCCGACGCCCGTTCGGCCCGCAGCCGGTTCCTCGCCGCAGGGGTCGTTCTCGGTGTCGGTGCGACGGCCGCGCTCGCGTTTCTTCCCGCCGGAGCGTTGACGGGATCGCTCGCGCTCTACGGTCTCGCGGCCGTGGGGTATTCCGCCGCGAACGTCTTCTACAACGCGCTTCTTCCGCACGCCGTGGGCCCGGAGGCGTTCACCCGCGTCTCGACCTACGCATACGCCGCGGGCTATCTGGCCGGAGGGACGCTCTTTGCGGCCGAGATCGTGGTGGCCACGCACCCCGCACTCTTTGGGCTCGGGAGCCCGGCGGCCGTGCGGATCGTGGTCCTCGGTAGTGTCGCCGTCTGGTGGGCGGGACTCTCGCTGCCGCTCCTCGTGCGGACGCCCGAGGCGAGACCCTCCGGGCCCTCCGCGGCCGCGCTCGTGGCCGAAGGCTGGACGCGCCTTCGGCGGACGTTCCGCGAGGTGCGCCGCCACCGCACGGTCGTGCTCTTCCTCCTCGCCTACTGGTGCTACATCGACGGCGTGAACACGATCATCCGTCTTGCCGTCAGTTACGGTCTCGCGTTGGGTTTTCCGTCGGCGAGCCTGGTCGAGGCCCTTCTTCTCACCCAGGCGGTGGCCTTCCCCTCGGCGGTGCTCTACGCCCGTCTTGGCGAACGCTGGGGGCTTCGCCGCGGCCTTCTCCTCGCGATCGGCGTCTACGCTCTCGCGACGCTGGCCGCGGCCTGGATGCACACCGTGACGGAGTTCTTCGTTCTGGCCGCCACCGTGGGCCTGGTCCAGGGCGGCATCCAGGGTCTCTCGCGGGCTTACTACGGAAGGCTCATCCCGCGTGGACGCTCGGCGGAGTTCTTCGGCTTCTACGGGGTGGTCGGGAAGTTCTCGGCGGTGGTCGGTCCGCTCCTCGTCGCCGCCACCGAATTCGTGAGCGGTTCGGCGCGCGGGGCGATTGCCACCGTCGTTCTTCTGTTCCTGGCCGGAGCGGTCCTGCTCTTCAGGGTCCCGGCCGACGCCGAGTTGGCCCTGCCTCCGGCGGACTGAGCGAGATCCGGGCGAGGCGCGCGCGAAGGGCGCGGAGCGTCTTGCGGTAACGGCGCAGCTCCAGCGGTCCGGACCCGGGTTCGTAGAGAACACGCCCGCGACGGCGGGCGAGGGTGAGGAGCCGCCGGCCGAGGGCGGGGTGGCTCTGGGCGATCCGGCCCGCGAACTCGAGCGCCGTTTCGCCCGGGGCAATCGCCGGGGGATAGAGGGCGCCGAGACGGCGGAGAAGACGCTCCCAGTCCCGCTCGCCGCGGGCGCCGCGGCGGCGCTTGTTCTCGAGGAGCACGAGCCCCCAGAGGACAAGCGGCGGCACGACGAGGACCCCGATCAGGAGGGGAAGCCAGGAACGCCAGCCCTGGATCCTCCAACCCAAACGACGGAGAAACGCGCGCTGCAACCGCGGTCCGTAGCCGAGCACGTCGCGATTCCAGACGGCTCCGATCCGGCGCCAGAAATCGCCGACGTGCGTGAGCCAGCGACTCTCCCGCACATCGAAGCCCCCGACCGTGTAACCGCCCGTGAGGAGGCTCAGTGCCCGAAGCGAGATGCGGCTTCGGGCGATGGCGGCCGTCGGGTCCACACGGCGCCAGGCCCCCCGGATCCAGACCTCGTCCCAGGCGTGGGCGTCCGCTCCGTTGAAGACGACCCGCCCGTTGAGAGGATCGTAACGGCCTCCGAGGTAGCCGCTCACGACACGTGTGGGAACACCCGCCGCCCGGAGGAGGACCGCAAAGGCCGTGGCGTAGTCGGTGCAGAACCCCCGGCGGGTGCGGAAGAGAAACATGTCAACGGCGTTGCGTCCGTGGAGCGGCGGAGGATGAAGCGTGTAGTAGAAGGGTTCGTCGTGAAAATACCGGAGCACGCGTTCGACGAGAGCCGAGGGCCGCGGATTCCGCCGCCGCCAGCGCTGAGCGAGACGGCGGGCGCGGCGATCGACGCCCGGGGGCAACTCGAGGTCACGGGCCCGCGCCCGTGCGCTCAGCCGGGGGGCCGGGCGCGGTCCCCTGAGCGCGACGAGGCTGTAGTGAAAACTCCGCCGAAGCGGCCGCCGGGCCCGGAGTGTGCCGGCCCGCGTGAGCCAGGCTCCTTCGGGAACGGTGAGCGGGCGGCCGAGGACGGCGAGCGCCGAGCGTCCGTCGGGACGGAGAACCACCCGGTAGGCGACCCGCATGCCCTTCGCACCGTCTTCGGCGACGGGGGGCGCGGGTTCGAGCGTGCGGCGCGAGGGCCGCCACCCCTCGCCGTCGAAGCGGTCGAAGACGTAGACGCGGAAATAGCGCTGGTCGGTGGGGGGACGGAGATGCGCGAAGCGCACGGTCATGACCGTGCGCCGCGAGACGGTGAGCCGGCCGATGCCGCCGAGCCGGAGGTTGGGGGAAAGGCCGCTCACCCAGGCGTGACGCCGTCCCCAGCCCCACAGGGGACCGTGAACGCGGGGGATGAAGACGAAGAGCGCGAGCGCCCAGGGAAGAGCCCAGGCGAGGAGGCCGAGTGCGGGTCGAAGTCCGGAACGGGCGGAGCCGAGCGGGCCCTCGCCGCGCGGCGGTCCGCTCGTTGTCCCGCTTCCCATCCAGGTGGCGAGGAAGAGGATGAAAACCGCCGCCACGTAGGCTACCGCCGTCAGCTGCTGGCCGAAAAAAAGATCGGTGGCGAGGAGGAACACGGTGAGGAGGAGCACCGTGTTGAGGTCGCGTTCGTGGCGTGTCTCGAGAAGTTTGAGCCCGACCAGGCAGAGAAGAAGACTTCCTCCGGCGCGAAGCCCGTTGATGGTGCCGTAGTGGAGGAAGGTGCCGGCAAAGGCGGCGGCGGAGAGAGCGAGAAGCAAAGCCAGCGGAGGTCGCCGGCCACGCGGCCCGCGGACGAGGGCCACCAGCACCAAAAGGCCGGCCAGGGGTGTGATCCACGGAACGAAATCGTCGACCGCCACCGGCAAGGCGGCCAGGACGAGGATCGCGGCGGAGAGGAGGAAACGACGCCGCTCGAGGGGGCGTCCGTCCCGCGGTGCCTTCCGCGGCCTCCGTGGCAGGGCCCCCGACCCCACCTCAGGCGACGCCGGCCCGGGTTCAGGGATCATGAAGGGCCAGGGCCTCGAGACAGGCGCGAAGATGCGCCTCGCCCCGGTTCGGGGCGATCGTGACGGAGGGGAGGGCCAGCCCGTAGGGCGCCCCCTCCCGCTCGGCTTCCAGCACCCAACGGCAGAGGATCGAGAGGCGATGTTCCATTCGTTCTCTTCCCGCTCCTCGAGCCCACGCATCGGTCTCTTCCCAGCGCAGCACGAGTTCGGGTGACGGGGGCGGTTCGTATGTGCGCACGAGGAGCTCGCGCCGGCGGGCGTAGACCCGCCACGCGACGCGGCGGGGGGGATCCCCGCTCCGCCACGGCCGGAGTTCGCGGAAGTCTTCACTCTCCTCGTGGTCTCGCCACGGAGGAAGGGCGGAGGGGGGGCGCCACGGACCGTCCGTGGCCGGGGCGGGGGCGACGATCGCTTCCCGCCCGCTTGGAGCTCCGCACCAGGCGTGGAAGAGTCCGAGCGGACGTTCGCACGAGAGGCGCCAGGGCGGGACCGGGACCCGCCCGCGGCGCGCGGGCACGAACGAGAGTGCGACCGCCTGTGTCTCGCCCACGGTCGGTCGCGGGACGTCGGTCCGTTCCCTCCCGCGGAAGGCCACGGCGAGGAGGGTCGGCGGCCGGAAACGGGTTGCGCGAAGTCTCACGCCGACGGCGAGAGGACGGCCGACGAAGCCCACGGGAGGGGGATCGATCTCGATTTCGAGGCCGCTCAGGCTCCGTTCGCAGCGGATCATCGCAAGCCAGGCGAGAGCGGCGAGGACGAAGGTCAGCAGGAGCGCCATGTTGTCGCTGTAGTTCACCGCGCCGAGGAAGATCAGGAACACGACCAGCGCGTACGCGAGACCGAAACGCGTGGGAAGGATGTAGCGCCGGTTCGGGCGCGGAAAGCCAAGACGCTCTGCGAGCGTGTTCACCGGGCGGTCGTGGTCTCGAGAAGGGCGGTGAGCTCCGCCGCCGTCGAGGCGACGCCCGCACGGCCCAGGCGGTGGGCGGCCACGGCGACGAAGACGGCCTTGACATCGTCCGGCCACGGCGCGCCCCGGCCGTTGAGGAAGGCGTGGGCGCGGGCGGCCGCGACGAGCGCGCGGCCGGCGCGCGGCGAGAGTCCGGGGGCGAGCGAAGGGGCGTTCCGCGTGCGGGCGATCAGCCGCGCGACGTAGTCGAGAAGCGCGTCCGAAACCGTCATGGCGCGCACCGCCGCCTGCGCCGCCGTCAAGGTCTCGGCGTCGGTGCACGGCGGCGTGCGCAGGAGTCGTTCGCGCGGATCCTCCCCCCCCCAGAGATCCTTTTCCCGCTCGACGTCGGGATAGCCGAGTTCGAGGCGCAGGAGAAAACGGTCGAGCTGCGATTCGGGCAGCGGGTACGTGCCGGTTTGATCCCCGGGATTCTGGGTGGCGACGACGACGAAGGGACGGGGGAGAGGGTGCGTGACTCCATCGACGCTCACCTGACGCTCGTCCATGACCTCGAGGAGCGCGCTCTGCGTGCGGGGGGGCGCACGGTTGATCTCGTCGGCCAGGAGAAAAGGCGTGAAGACCGGTCCGGGCACAAAACGGAACGTCCCTCCCGCGCTGTCGTAGACCTGGGAGCCCATGATGTCCGCCGGAAGAAGGTCGCTCGTGAACTGGACACGCCGGAAACCGAGACCGAGGAGGTGCGCGAGGGTCGAGGCGAGGAGGGTCTTGCCGGTTCCCGGGTGGTCCTCGAGAAGGAGATGGCCATCGGCCAGGACGCCGGCGAGAGCGAGGGTCACGACCGTGCGTTGGCCGTAGAAGATCCCGTCGGCCTCGTCGAGAAGCCCACGGAAGAGACGCACGAGGTCGGCCGTGGACCGACGAGAAGCGGGCGTGGGTTCGGCGCTCATCGGGGGATCCTCGGGAAAACAGGTCCATTATCGGCGGGAGCCGCGCTCGACGCCAGTCCGTGCGGCGGGCGCGATCGGCTACCATGAACGCGTGAGCGGCGGTGCGCACACGACTCTGAGGAACCAACTCCGTGACGGTGGATCTTCCATCCCTTCTCGAGGGGCTCCATGATCCGCGGAGCGGTCGCCCCCTGTCTCGCGTGGCCGAGCTCAGAGCGGGACCCGAGGGGCCCCGCCCCTCGTTCACGCTCGTCTTCCGCTATCCGATCGGGGGGGAGGGATCGGACGAGCAGCGCAGCGCTCTTGCGTCTTCTCTCGCCCAACGTCTCGGGGTCGCTTCGGTCGAGCTCGAGACGCGTTTCGAAGCTCGTCCGACCCTGGTGCCGGGCGAGCACACCGGACTTGGGGAGGTCGCCCATCTCGTGGCCGTCTCCTCGGCCAAGGGCGGTGTCGGAAAATCGACCCTCACCTACAACCTCGCGCTTTCGCTCGCCGGCCTCGGCGCTCGGGTGGGCGTGCTTGATGCGGACATTTACGGTCCGAGCCTCGCCCGCCTCGCGGGCCTCGCGGAAGCCCGGGCCCGCAGCCGCGACGGCCGTCGCCTCGATCCCCTCGAGGCGCACGGGCTCAAGGTGATGAGCGTCGCCTTTCTTGTGCCCGACGACACCGCCGTGGCCTGGCGCGGACCCATGGTGACCCAGGCCCTCCAGCAGCTCCTTCTCCAGACCGACTGGCCGCCGCTCGACTATCTTCTGGTCGACATGCCTCCCGGAACGGGCGACATCCATCTCACGCTGGCCCAGAGGATCGCCGTCTCCGGCGTCGTGATCGTGACCACCCCCCAGGACGTGGCCGTCATGGACGCGCGCCGCGGACTTCGCCTCTTCGAGACGATGCGCGTCCCCGTCCTCGGCGTCCTCGAGAACATGGCGGGCTACCGTTGCCCGCACTGCGGACACGAGGAGGAGCTTTTCGGCCGGGGGGGCGGCGAAGCGCTTGCGCGGGCGTGCGCTGTCCCGTACCTCGGATCTCTTCCTTTCGATCCGGCGCTCGTCGGGGCCAGCGATCGCGGTCGGCCGATCGTTCTCGACGAGCCCCGGGGCGCCCTGGCGCGGCGTTTCCGCGCCGTCGCCCTGCAGCTCGCCGCCGAGCTCGCCGCTCTCAATCCCGAGGATCTGGCGCCGCCCGAAATCGTGACGGAGGAAAGCTGATGGGTCTCAAGTCCGACCGCTGGATCCGGGCCATGGGCGAGCGGGGGATGATCGCCCCGTTCGAGCCGCGGCAGATCTCCTCGCACGAGGGTCGCCGCTGTGTGTCTTTCGGGACGTCGAGCTACGGGTACGACGTGCGCTGCGCCGACGAATTCAAAATCTTCACCAACATCAACTCGGCCGTGGTCGATCCCAAGAACTTCTCGCCGACGAGCTTCGTCGACGTCCGCGGCCGCGAATGCATCATTCCGCCCAACTCCTTCGCCCTCGCGCGCACGGTCGAGTATTTTCGCATTCCGCGCAACGTGCTCACGATCTGCCTCGGCAAATCGACCTATGCCCGCTGCGGGATCATCGTCAACGTCACCCCTCTCGAGCCCGAATGGGAAGGCCACGTCACGCTCGAATTTTCCAACACCACCCCTCTTCCGGCGAGGATCTACGCGAACGAAGGTGTGGCCCAGATGCTCTTCCTTGAGGCCGACGAGGAATGCGAAGTCTCCTACAAGGACCGCGGCGGCAAGTATCAAGGGCAGCGGGGCGTGACCTTGCCCAAGACCTGAGACGATGCGCTCCCGCCGGCTTTTCCCCTTTGTCCTTGTGCTTCTGCCCGTGCTCCTGGCCGCCTGCGGGCGGCCCGACGCGCTGGTCCGCCGCCACCGCGAGACCGCACGCCTTCGCGGGGCCGACCAGCGTTTTGCCCGGTTGGCCGACAAACGTGGGGCCCGCGCGGCCTTTGCACGCTTTCTCGCGCCGCACGCGGTGTTCGACCCCGAGGGGGCCGCGCCCCTGAGCGGCCGCCGGGCCATCCTTCAGGCTCTCCCGGGCCGTCGTGGGCCGCGTCTCGAATGGACACCCGAGAGCGCCTGGGTGTCTCGCCACGACACCTCCGGTGCGACGAGCGGTGTCTTCGAGGTGAGCGTCCACCGCCGCTCCGGCACTGTCGTTCGTTACGGCGATTACCTGGCGCTTTGGGTGCGGCGCGACGGGCACTGGCGCGTGCGCGAGATCATGCAGAATCTTCGTCCTGGTCCCTGACTTGCCGGGTGTCCGGGGCCGCGGCGGCCGTTGGGTGCGACCGCCGGTGCCGCAGCACTTTGATGCCGACGGGGACCAGCGAGGCGAACACCAGGAGGAGCACGGCAAGGAGGAAGTTCTGGCGCACGACGGGCAGATTGCCAAAGTAGTAGCCCGCTCCGGTGACAAGCCCGATCCACAGAAGAGCGCCCGCCACGTTGTAGATCATGAAGCGCGTGAGATCCATGCGGCCGACGCCGGCGACGAAGGGGGTGAACGTCCGCGCGATGGGCACCAGCCGCGCGATCACCACGGTCTTGCCGCCGTGGCGTTGAAAAAACGCGTGCGTCCATGCGAGATACTCCGGGCGGAACCAGCGCGAGCTTGTGCGGCGGAAGACGCGCGGCCCGGTGTAGCGTCCGGTGACGTAGTTGAGGAGGTTGCCGGCCACGGCGGCGACGGCGCTGGTTGCGATCACGCCCGTGAGACCAAGCGTGCCCTGGGCGGCCAGTGTCCCGGCCAGGAAAAGCAGCGTGTCGCCCGGGAGGAGAGGCAGCAGCAGGATCCCGCACTCGACGAAGATGAAGGAGCCGAGAATGCCGTAGGCGAGAAGGTGGTTTTCGTGAACCAGAGCGCCGAAACTGCGGCGGTAGTGGAAAAGGGTGTAGAGGAGACTGGCGATCATGGGGCGGGAGGCTTTGCGGCCTTCAAGTGTAGCCCACGGTCACGGCCGGGGCCGCGATGCTCCTCACCCGATCGGCGATAATCTCTCTCGCCGTAACGACGCCTTTCGCCGGGGAAACACCTGTCATGTCCGCTGACGCCCCCCCCCGTCCTTCCTCCGGTGCTCCGGCGGCGGGAGAGGCCTCGGTTCTCGCTTCCCCGGATGAGCTGATCGCGGAGATCCGCGCCGGGCGCATGGTGATCCTCATGGATGACGAAGACCGCGAGAACGAGGGCGATCTCGTCATGGCTGCCGAATGCGTGCGTCCCGAGGACATCAATTTCATGGTCCGTTACGGGGGGGGGCTCATCTGTTTGCCGATGAGCCGCGAACGCTGCGAGCGCCTGCGTCTTCCGCTCATGGTGCATGACAATCGCACGGCTCACGGCACCCGCTTTACGGTCTCGATCGAAGCCGCCCGCGGCGTCACCACAGGCATTTCGGCCCACGATCGGGCGCATACGATCCGGGCCGCGGTGGCGCCCGAGGCCCACCCGGAGGACATCGTGCAGCCCGGGCACGTCTTTCCGATCATGGCTCAGCCCGGAGGTGTTCTCACCCGCGCCGGCCACACCGAGGCCAGTTGCGATCTCGCGCGTCTCGCGGGGTTCGAGCCCGCCGCCGCCATCGTCGAAGTGCTCAACGAAGACGGCACGATGGCCCGCCGTGCGGATCTCGAGGTGTTCGCCCGGCGTCACGGTCTCAAGATCGGAACGATCGCCTCTCTCATCCGCTACCGCATGGAGCGCGAAATGACCGTGGCCCGCGTCTACGAGAGCTCCGTCCCGACGGAGGCCGGCCCGCTGCCGCTCGTGGTCTACGAGGATCACATCCAGCGCCACGTGCACTTTGCTTTTGTCCGCGGTCCGATCCGGCCGGACGTGGACGTCCTGGTGCGGGTCCACGTCTGCAATTTCCTGAGCGACGTCCTCGGGATCCGCTGGCCCAGTCTCGGCTGGCCCCTTCGCGACGCCATGGGCACCGTGGCCCGCGAGGGGGGGGTCCTCCTCCTTCTCCGCCTGCCCGAAGAACCCTCGTCCCTCGTGGCTCGCCTCGTTCGCGGCGACCGTCCGGACGAACCCGTGGGCGAGGAGAGCAGTGTGCTCCGCACCTACGGCGTGGGGGCCCAGATTCTTCGTGACCTCGGGGTGCGCCGCATGCGTGTCTTGTCCGCCCCCAAACGCATGCAGGGGATCACGGGGTTCGGTCTCGAGGTGAGTGGATACGTTTCCCCTGCCTCCGTGGGGGGGGAAGCGGCGTATGCCCGGACGCGCGAGGACTCCGGGAGGAAGGGGTCGTGAGCGCCACGTCCGATCCTGCCTCCGGGAGCAACGCCATGGTTCCGTCATCGCTGCGTTTGGTGATTCTGGCCAGCCGTTACAACGGGGAGGTCGTCGACGGTCTCGTGGCCGGCGCCGAATCGGCGTTGCGTGCTTCGGCGTATGCCGAAGCTTCGTGCCGGGTCCTCCGTGTTCCGGGGGCCTGGGAGCTCCCCTTGCTGGCGCTGCAGCTCGCGCGCTCGCGGCAGGCCGATGCGATCGTGGCGCTCGGCGCGGTCATTCGCGGGGAGACCGATCACTATCTTCACATCGCGCGGTCGGTCTGTGACGGCCTGCTTCGGGTGATGCTCGAAACCGGTGTGCCCGTCGGTTTCGGGGTCTTGACGACCGACGACGAAGCCCTGGCCCTGGCCCGCGCCGGGACGCGGGACAACAAGGGCGCGGAGGCCATGCGGGCTGTGCTTGAGGTTCTCGAGCTCCGCGCTGGTCTCGACGGCCACGAGAGTCCATCGTCGTGAACGACGAGCCGCCGTGTTCCCGAGCCCGCGCGCCGAGTGGGATGCGTCACCAGGCACGGCGCTGTCTCCTCCAGGCCCTTTACGCCTGGCAGCAGAACGAGGGGGCTGTGCCCGTTCCCCAGATCCTGGCCGAATTCCTCCGCCGCACCAAAGTCGGTGACGAGAGTTATTTCCGCGAGGTCCTGCCCGGAGCCGTGGCCGACGTCGCACTGGCCCGGAGCCTCTGTGCGCCGTCCCTGGATCGTCCCTGGGAGCAGGTCGATCCCGTCGAGCGGGCCATCCTGATTCTGGCCGTGCACGAGCTCCGCGCCCATCCCGAGATTCCGGGTCGTGTCGTCCTCAACGAGGCCATCGAATTGGCGCGGGAATTCGGCGCCCCCGACAGCCACCGTTTCGTCAACGCGGTTCTCGATCGGGTCCGTCAGACGCTCTCGACCGCGCCGCCCGCGGCCTGAGGATGGGTGAGTTCGAGCTGATCGCCCGTCACTTCGCCCCCTGGGGTGGTGATGATCCGGATGTGCGTCTCGGGATCGGCGACGACGGGGCCGTGATCGTGCCCCCCGACGGGGAGGATCTCGTCCTCACCTGCGACGCTCTCGTCGAGGGAATCCATCTGCCGATGGAAGCTCCGCCGGAGGCCTGGGGGCGGAGGCTCGTGGCCGTGAATCTGAGCGATCTCGGGGCGATGGGGGCGAGGCCGCGCTGGGCGCTTCTGGCGCTGACGATTCCGGAATTCGACGACTCGTGGCTGAGCGCTTTTGCGCGCGGTCTCGGGGAGAGGTTGCGGGAGGCCGGGGTGGCGCTGGTCGGCGGAAACACCGCGCGCGGGCCCCGTTCGGCCACCCTGACCCTGGTGGGAAGCCTGCCGGCCCGCTCGGCCCTCAGGCGCGGGGGAGGGCGGAAGGGCGACAGCGTTTTCGTCACCGGTGTGCTCGGCGCGGGGGGATACGCCCGGCGGCTCTGGAACCAGGGAGTGCGCGAGCGGGCGCTCCTCGCCCCTTATCTCGAGCCGAACCCGCCTTGGCGCCTCGGTCCCGCCCTCCGGGCCCGGGCGACGGGAGCCATCGACATCTCTGACGGCTTTCTGGCCGACCTCGGGCACCTCCTCGAAGCCGCGGATCTCGGAGCCGACATCGACATCGAGGCCCTGCCTCTTGCGCCCGGGCTGGATCCGGTCCGACGTGCCGACCTCGATCTTGCGCTCGCGGGTGGTGACGATTACGAACTGTGTCTCACGGCCCGTGCGGAAGAGTCTGAGCTCCTCAGGGCGGAAGCCCAAAGGCTCGGCGTGCGGCTGACGCGGGTGGGCTTTCTCACCGAAGCGCGGGGACTGCGCCTCCGACGGGGGGGGGAGGAGGTCCCGCTCCCAGAGGTTCTCGGGCACGATCATGTTCGGAGGCCGCCGTGACCGGCCGGCGGATGGACGTCTGGACCTTGGCCGCGACGGGGTTCGGTCTCGGCCTCCTGCCCTGGGCGCCGGGCACGTGGGGGAGCCTTCTCGCCATCGGCGTGCGCGTGGCCGAAGGGCCGCTCGGGCTTGTGGCCCGCGCCGTGATCGCCGCGCTGGCCGTGCTCGTGGGCGTTCCCCTGTGTGCCCACGCCGCCCGCCGTTTGGCCCGTCCCGACCCGCCTCAAGTGGTCTGGGATGAAATCGCGGCTCTCCTCGCCGCCACCCTCCTGGTTCCGTTCCGGCCCCTCCCGCTGGCCGCCCTCTTCCTTGCGTTCCGGTTTTTCGATATCCTCAAGCCGTGGCCCGTCGGCCTCCTCGACCGTAAACTCAAGGGGGGCCTCGGGATCATGGCCGACGATCTCGCGGCCGCCGCACTCGCGGCGGCCGCGGTCGCCTTCCTCCTCTGGCTCCAGCTTCTTCTGATGAGGCGACATTGAACGAGAGTTCCCCGACTTCCTCGTCCCCCCTTGCGGTTCCGCCGCGGGTGGGCAAGTACGTCCTCGGACGCGAGCTCGGGGCGGGAAGCACGGGCCGTGTGTTCGTCAGTCACGATCCGTACCTCGACCGTGAAGTGGCCGTCAAGCTTTACCTTCTGGGCGCCGATATGCCCGCCCGGAAACGCGAGGGGCGAAGACGCCTCTTTTTCAACGAAGCCCAGCTCGCGGGCAAACTCGATCATCCCCAGATCGCGCACATTCTCGACGCGGGCGAAGAGGGCGAGATCTGTTACGTCGTGATGGAATATTTCCCGGGCGCGGAGGCGTTGCGCCGGTGGACCACCCCCGAACGGCTCCTTCCGGTCTCCACCGTCATCGAGATCGTCTTCAAGATCGCCCGCGCCCTCGACTACGCCCACCGCCAGGGGGTCATCCATCGCGACGTCAAGCCCAGCAATGTTCTGCGCACCCCCGACGGGGATGTTCATCTGATCGATTTCGGCATCGCCCTTCTCGTCGACGCTTCCCCCTCCTCCGCGTCGCCGACGGCGGGCAAGAGCGGGCTCGTGGGCTCTCCGAGCTACATGGCGCCGGAACATCTCAAAGGCGGGCCCGCCAATCCGGTCACGGATCTTTATTCCCTGGGGGTCATGCTCTACGAACTCCTCGTCGGTCGTCGGCCCTTTGAGGCCGAAGGCATGAGCGAACTCATCCACAAGATCGTCTATGCCTCGCCCCCTCCGCTCGGCAAGTTCCGCCCTGAACTGCCGATCGCCGTCGACGACATCGTGGCCCGGGCCCTCGCCAAGCAACCCGAACGGCGTTACCAGAACGGACACGAATTCGCCGCCGCCCTGGTTCGTGCCGCGCGCGATCTCGAGGTGGTGGGCAGCGAAATGCGGGAGCGCGAACGCTTCAATCTGCTGCGCCGCCTGCCGTTCTTCAACGAGTTCCACTACCCGGAAATTTACGAAATCCTGAAGACCGGCGAGTGGGTGAGTTACGAGGCGGGAACCCGCATCGTCAGCGAAGGTCAGGTCGACGAAAGTTTCTTTCTGATCGTGAGCGGATCGGTCAGCGTCGAGCGCGGCGGCCGCCGTCTCGGCACGATGCGCAGCGGAGACTGTTTCGGGGAGATCGGCTACGTGGCGCCGGCGAAACGCACGGTGAGCATCGTGGCGCGTGAGCCGGTGGAGATCCTGAAAGTGAACGCCACCCTCATGGAGCAAGCCTCCATCGAGACCCAGCTTCGCTTCACCAAGGTTTTCCTGCGCAATCTGATCGCGCGTCTGGCGCGCACCCGCGCGGATGACGTGCGCGCCGGCGGGGGGACGGAGACGACCACCCGGACGGAGGGGACTCAGCTTCCGGTCGAAGCGCCGCCGGGCGGAACCGTCGGCGGCACGGAGGACGACTCGTAGCGTGCGAACGCCGAGTGGACATGGATGGACTCGAGATTTTCGACATCCACGGATTGCAGCCCGAGCCCCGGGAGATCGCCGAGCGCGAGGACGAGATCGCGCGCCAGGTCTTCACTGAATTTGGGCCGCGCGTACGCCCGTTCTGTCACGTACTTCTCGTCGGCGCGTTTGAGAACGGCGTAGAGCTCGCAGGAACCTTCGGCCTCGATGCGGCCGAGGAGCTCGTCGAGCGGGGGCGGCGTCCCGCGTGGGTCGAGAGCGAATCCGAGCCGGGCCCAGGCCCTTTGGTTGTGGGCCCCGTGTTCCGAGATGTCGCGCGAGCACGGGCAGAGGGTTGTGACCGGCACCGCAAGCTCGAGGACAAAGCGTTCCGGGCGCCCCTCTTCGTGGAGGCCGTGCACACCGAGTTCGTATTCCAGAAGCCCGGGGACTCCGCTCACGGGAGCCCGTTTTTCCCGGTGGTACGGGCAGCGGATCGTGAACTCCGCGCGTGGGGCCGGCTGTGTCTCGCACAGGCGTCGAAGGAGAAGATCGGGGCGGAAGGGATCGAATCCCCGGCTCCAGTCCTGGGCGCAGGCGACGAGGCGCGACATGTGGACGCCTTTCCGTCCGGGCGGGAGCCCGACCGCCACCGTGTAGGTCGCGAGAGTCGACACCTCCTTGTCGCCCAGGAGGAGCCGGGTCGGCAGGCGGAGCCCGCGGACGCCGGCGGCGGCCAGGGGAACAGGCCGATCGTCGCGGCGCGACTGGACATCCTCGGGCTCGGCGGGCACCGACGGGCGGCCGCGAGCGGAGAGCGGGCGGGAGGGAGGCGGGGAGGGCATGCGTCTTGGGCCACGGAAACCGGGCACTCCATTGTACCCGTGGGCCGCAGTCGCACGTGCCCGAGCTGCGGTCTGCGTTAGAATAATACGACTCCTGTTGTGTCGTTTCGAACGTGCTCCACGACTATTTCGGTGTGCTTGTGTTCTTGATCGTCGGCGCTGTCGTGGGCGCGGCGCTTCTTGTCCTCGGGTTCATCCTGGCCCCCCGTCACGCCGATCCCGTCAAGGGGGCGGCTTACGAGTGCGGTTTCGAGGCGTTCGAGGACGCGCGCATTCCTTTTGATGTGCGTTATTACCTGGTGGCGATCCTTTTCATCATTTTCGATCTCGAGATCGCTTTCTTCTTCCCCTGGGCGGTGGCGCTGCGCGAGCTCGGGCCCGCGGCCTACGCCGCGATGGCCGTTTTCTTTGCCGTTCTCGTCGTGGGTTTTGCGTACGAGTGGCGGCGTGGAGGTCTCGAGTGGGAATAGAAGACGCCCGCCCGTACGGGGCCGTGCTCATGCCCGTGGCCAAGCTCGTCGACTGGGCACGCACCGGCTCGCTCTGGCCGATGACGTTCGGGTTGGCCTGTTGCGCGGTCGAGATGATGCACGCGGGCGCCGCCCGCTACGACCTCGACCGCTTCGGGGTGGTGTTCCGCCCAAGCCCTCGCCAGTCGGACGTCATGATCGTCGCCGGGACGCTGGTCAACAAGATGGCGCCGGCGTTGCGTCGTCTCTATGACCAGATGCCCGAACCGCGGTGGGTCATTTCGATGGGGTCGTGCGCCAACGGCGGCGGTTACTACCACTATTCGTACGCGGTGGTCCGTGGATGCGACAGGATCGTGCCCGTGGACGTCTACGTGCCCGGGTGCCCGCCGACGGCCGAAGCGCTTCTCTACGGCATCATCCAGCTCCAGAAGAAGATCCGCCGCACCCGGCGGCTTGCCCCCTGAGGCGGCTCTGTGCGTCCCTCGTCGCCCGAAACATTGGTCGCACGAATTCGTGAGGTCCTGCCGGACCTCGCGGCCCCCACGGTGGTCCGCGACGAAGTGACGATCGAGGTGCCCGAGTCCCGGTGGCTCGGCGTGGCCCAAACCCTGCGGGACGAAGAGGGCCTGAATTTCGAACAGCTCGTCGATCTCACGGCCGTCGATTACCTGGGCTACGGGCAGGTGCAGTGGACCACCCACGAGGCGACGTCGGTGGGTTTCAGCCGGGCGGTGCTCGTGGCCCCCCCCGATCCCGCCCTTCAGGAAGGCGATCGGCCGCGCTTCAAGGTCGTGGTGCATCTTCTTTCGGTGCGCGGCAACCGGCGGCTGCGCGTCAAGATCGTCCCCGCGGTGCGCGAGGGTCTGCTCATCCTTCCCTCGAGTGTGACGCTGTGGCCTTCCGCCGACTGGTACGAGCGGGAAGTGTTCGATCTCTTCGGCATCGTGTTTGAGGGACATCCCGATCTGCGCCGGATCCTCACCGACTACGGGTTTGTGGGCCACCCCTTCCGCAAGGACTTTCCCCTCAGCGGTCACGTCGAGGTGCGCTACGACCCCGGACAGAAGCGCGTGATCCAGGAACCGGTCTCGATCGAACCCCGCGTCCTCGTGCCCCGTGTCGTTCGGCCGATCGCCGAACGCCCGGACGGGAGCCCCGCGGATGCCTGAACTGCAGAACTTCACGATGAACTTCGGGCCGCAGCACCCCGCCGCCCACGGGGTGCTGCGCCTCGTCGTCGAAGTCGACGGGGAGGTGATTCGCAAGGCCGATCCGCACATTGGTCTCCTGCACCGGGGGACGGAAAAACTTGCCGAGTCCAAGCCGTTCAATCAGAGCATCGGCTACATGGATCGTCTCGATTACGTCTCGATGATGTGCAACGAGCACGCGTACGTACTCGCGATCGAAAGGCTTCTTGGGGTCACGGCCCCGCCCCGTGCCCAGTACATCCGCGTTCTTTTCGACGAGCTCACCCGCATCACCAACCATCTTCTCTGGCTCGGAAGCCACGCCCTCGACATCGGCGCCATGAGCGTTTTTCTCTATTGCTTCCGCGAGCGCGAAGACATCATGGACATGTACGAGGCGGTCTCGGGCGCGCGCATGCACGCGACGTACTACCGCCCCGGCGGTGTGCATCGCGATCTTCCGGACACGATGCCGCGCTACGAGCCGAGTCGTTTCCGTTCGCGCCGCGAACTCAAGCGGCTCAACGCCGCCCGGGAGGGTTCGCTCCTGGATTTCATCGCCGCCTTCGCCGACCGCTTCCCGTCCTGCGTCGACGAATACGAGGAACTCCTGACCGACAACCGCATCTGGAAACAGCGGACGGTGGGCATCGGTGTCGTGGATCCGGAGACCGCGCTCGCCTACGGGTTTACGGGGCCGATGCTCCGGGGCTCCGGTGTGGCCTGGGATCTCCGCAAAACGCAACCCTACGAAGTCTACGCCGACCTCGATTTCGAAATCCCGATCGGCCGCCACGGGGATTGTTACGACCGTTACCTGGTGCGCATGGCCGAGATGCGGCAATCCGTCCGCCTGGTCCGCCAGTGTGTCGACTGGCTGCGCACGCACCCCGGTCCCGTGCACCTCGACGACTACAAAATCGTCCCGCCGCCCCGGGCCGTCATGAAGCACGACATGGAGGCACTGATTCACCACTTCAAGCTTTTCAGCGAAGGCTACTCGGTCCCCGAGGGTGAAACCTATGCCGCCGTGGAGCATCCCAAGGGCGAGTTCGGAATCTATCTCGTTTCCGACGGGGCCAACAAGCCGTACCGCCTCCGTATCCGGGCCCCCGGGTTTGCCCATCTGGCCGCGCTGGACATGATGGTGCGCGGCCACATGATCGCCGACCTCGTCGCGGTCATCGGCACCCAAGACATTGTGTTTGGCGAGATCGACCGATGAATCAGAGCGCCCTTCCCGAGCGGGGTCTCAGCGAAGAGGTGCGCCGGACGCTGGAACGGTCCCGGGCGCACTACCCTGAGGGTGAGGCGGGTCGCCGCTCGCTCCTTCTCGAAGCCCTTCGCCTGGTTCAGGAGGAACGCGGCTGGCTCGACGCGGAAGCGCTCGAGGCGGTCGCCGCCTATCTCGAGCTTCCGCTGGTCGATGTGACCCAGGTGGCGAGTTTCTACTCCATGTACGAGCTTCATCCCGTTGGGCGCCACAGCATTTCGGTGTGCACCAATCTCTCGTGCCATCTGTGCGGCGGAGAGGAGTTGCTTGCGGCTCTCGAGCAGCGTCTGGGGATTCGCTGCGGCGAGACGACGGCGGACGGTCGTTTCACCCTCAAGAAAGAGGAGGAGTGCCTGGCCGCGTGCTGCGCGGCGCCCGTCCTCATGATCGATCACCAATACCACGAGCGGGTCCGGGTCGAGGACGTGGACCGCATTCTGGAGTCTTATCCGTGATTCCCGGCGCGCGTCCCGAGCCCGGTCCCGTCTGTTTTCTCACGTTGGGTCACGACGAGCCGCACACCCGGGCGACCTACGAATCGGTGGGCGGCTATCAGGCCTGGCGCACGATCCTGCGGGACAAACCCGATCCGGCGACGATCCTCGAGGAGCTCAAGAAAAGCGGCCTGCGCGGGCGGGGCGGGGCGGGGTTTCCGACCGGCATCAAATGGGGATTCCTCTCGCCGAAGGATCCGCGTCCGCACTATCTCGTGTGCAATTCCGACGAGAGTGAACCCGGTACCTGCAAGGATCGCGATATCCTTCGCTTCAATCCCCACGCCGTCATCGAAGGTCTCGCCATCGGCGCCTACGTCATGCGGGTCCGCCACGCCTACAACTACATGCGCGGCGAGTTCCTCGACGAGCCCTACCGCCGCTTCACCGAGGCTCTCGAGGAGGCGTACGCCGCGGGTCTCCTGGGCACCAATATTCTTGGCAGCGGCATCGATGTGGACGTTCACCCCCATCTCGGGGCCGGAGCGTACATCTGCGGGGAGGAGACGGCACTTCTCGAATCGCTCGAGGGCAAGAAAGGCTTCCCGCGGTTCAAGCCGCCGTTCCCCGCCCAACACGGCCTCTACGGGTGCCCGACCACCGTCAACAACACGGAAACCTTTGCTTCGGTTCCCGTGATCCTGCGTCGAGGCGGCGCCTGGTTCGCCTCCCTGGGTTGCGAGGGGTCGGGGGGGGCCAAGATCTTTTCCGTCAGCGGGCACGTCGAGCGGCCGGGGAACTACGAGGTCGGTCTCGGCATGCCCTTCTCCGAACTGCTGGCGAAAGCCGGGGGTGTGCGCGGCGGGCGCCGGCTCAAGGCCGTCATCCCCGGAGGATCCTCCGTCCCGGTGCTCCCGGCTTCAAAGCTCGAGGGGCTCACGATGGACTACGACGCGCTCCGGCGTGCCGGTTCGCTTCTCGGTTCGGGCGCCGTTGTGGTCATCGACGAGACCGCCTGTATGGTGCGTGTCCTCGAACGGATCAGCCGCTTCTACTACGCCGAATCCTGCGGTCAGTGCACGCCGTGCCGTGAGGGCACCGGCTGGCTCTATCGGACCGTGCGGCGCATCGAGCGCGGAGAGGGACGTCCGGAGGATCTGGCGCTTCTCAAAAGCGTGGCCGGGCAGATCGAGGGACACACGATTTGTGCGCTCGGCGATGCGGCGGCGATGCCGGTGCGGAGTTTCCTTGAACATTTCGAAGACGAGTTCCGGGCCCACGTCGAGCAGCGAGGGTGCCCGCTGGCTCTCGAGGACGGACGTTTGACGGAGGCGGCGGGATGAGCGACCAGGTACGCATCGAGATCGACGGCCAAGTCTTTGAGGCCCCCCGCGGATCCATGGTGATGCAGATCGCCGATCAGCACGGGATCTACATCCCGCGGTTCTGTTATCACGACAAACTCTCCATCGCGGCCAACTGCCGCATGTGCCTCGTCGAGGTCGAAAAGGCCCCGAAGCCGCTGCCCGCCTGCGCGACACCGGTGAGCGACGGGATGAAGGTTTACACCAAGTCGCCGCGCGCGCTCGCCGCGCAGAAGGCGACGATGGAATTCCTCCTCATCAACCATCCCCTGGATTGCCCGGTCTGCGATCAGGGAGGGGAATGCGAACTGCAGGACCTCGCCCTGGGCTACGGACGCTCGCACTCCCGCTACGAGCAGCGCAAACGGGTTGTCGCCGACGAAGACATCGGGCCTCTCGTCAGCACCGACATGACGCGCTGCATCTACTGCTCACGCTGCGTCCGCTTTACCGCCGAAGTGGCGGGCGAGCCCGAACTGGGCATCGTCGGCCGGGGTGAGCACTCGGCCGTGCGCACGGCGCTCGAAAGTGCGCTCACCTCCGAGGTCTCGGCGAACGTCATCGATCTTTGTCCGGTCGGCGCTCTCAACTCGAAGCCGTTCCGGTTCCGGGCGCGGAGCTGGGACATGCTGGCGCTTCCCGGTCTTGCGCTCCACGACGGGGTGGGCTCTCATCTCCACGCCCACACGCTCCGCGGACAAGTGATGCGTGTCGTTCCCCGCGAAAACGAGGAGATCAACGAAATCTGGCTTGCCGATCGCGATCGATTTTCCTATCTGGGACTCGAACGGGGGCGCCAGCTCGTTCCGCTGGTACGCGAAGAAGGGGAGCTTCGTCCGGCCGGTTGGGACGAGGCTCTGGATCGTGCCGCGGCGCTTCTTGCGGAGACCGTGCGCGCCGGCGGCCCCGAGTCTGTCGCGGTTCTGGCGTCGCCGTCCTCGTCCCTGGAGGAGGGGGCGTTGCTCTCCCGCTTGGCCGATCGGCTCGGCGTTCCCGGTCTCGATCACCGTCTCTGGCGCGACTCCGGGCAGGTCTCGACGTTCCCCGAACCCTCTCTCGGGCAGAGTGTGGCCGCCTTTGCGGAGCCGCAGACGTTTCTCATGGTCGGATGCTATCTCCGCCACGAGGCGCCGGTGCTCAATCTCCGCGTGCGCCGCTCCGTCCTTGGGGGCGGGTGTGTTCACGCGCTCAATCCGTGTGCCTGGCCCTGGAACTACCCGGTGCGCAGCAATCCGGCCTTGGGGCTGGAGGGGCTTCGCTCGGCGCTGGCCGCGCTCCTGGTGACGGCACAGAAACTCAAGGACGGACCGGTCCCCGAGGGAGTGGAGATCGAGGCGCGGGGGTCCCCTCTCGACGGAGAGATGCTCGAGCGTATGGCCCGCGATCTCGGAGAGGGTCCGGCGACGATCCTCGTCGGGGAGACCGCACTTTCGCATCCCGCCTCGGAGACGATCGGAACCCTGGCCCGTCTTCTGGCCGAAGCCACGGGTGCCCGTCTCGCCGTGGTGGCCCCCGGCGCCAACGCCCGCGGACTCCACCGCCTGGGGGTGCTCCCGGGGGGCGACGGGTTGCGTCCCTTTACGCCCTGGGCGGCGCCCGTACGGGCGCACCTTCTTTTTGGCGTGCAACCCGAATACGATCTTCTTCATCCGGGACGCGCCCTGGCCGCCTTGGCGCGCGGGCAATCGGTTCACGTCACCACGCATCTCGGACCGCAATCGGCACGACACGCCACGGTCGTTCTTCCGCTCGCCGCCGGCTTCGAGACACCCGGTGGCTGGATGAATCTCGAGGGGCGCGTGCAGGACGCGCATGCGTCGGTGCCCCCGCCCGGCGAGGCAAGGCCAGGGTGGAAGATCCTTCGCGATCTCGGGCGGCTCCTTGGCGGTGATGAGGCCTCGTTCCCCGACGATTTCGCCGCTCTTCTGGAGCTTCGGAGTCCCCTGCCGCCGCCGCGCTCGGGGCTTCCTTCAACACCCCTCTCTACCGGATCGGTCTCGGCCTCTCGTCCCGAAGGCTTTGTCCTGCTTCGCACGCGCGCCCCTCATGCCTGCGATCCTTTGCTTCGTCATGCCCCCGCACTTCAGGAGACGGCAATCGGCCGTCGCGGGGCTACGATCGGGCTCAATCCGGAGGACGCCCGGCGCCTGGGCGTGTCGGCTCCCCACCCGCGGATCGAAATCCGCGACGACGGGGGGCGTCGGACGGTCGTCGCCGAGGTGACGGTTGATCCGGCTGTCCCTCGGGGGCACCTCCACCTCCCGGTGGGAAGCCCCGCGCTCCTCGAGGTGGGAACGCTGGATGGACAGGTGGTCCACGTGCACGCGGTTGCCGACAAGATCGAGGTCGCTGCGCCGTGACGTTCGGCGGTATCACTCTCAGCCCCGAGGATCTGCGGGCGGTCGTCCGGACCGTGGGCGCGGTCGTGCTCACGACCGTCGGTGTGATTCTCTCGGTGGCGTATCTCACCTATGCGGAGCGCAAGGTCATCGGCTACATGCAGGCCCGCCTCGGCCCGAACCGCGTGGGGCGCTGGGGGCTTCTTCAGCCCTTCGCCGACGTCTTCAAGCTTCTCTCGAAAGAGCCCGTGATTCCGGACGCGGCCAGCCGCGCGGTTTTCGTCGGGGCTCCGCTTCTGGTCCTCACACCGGCGTTGGCGGCCTGGGCGGTGATCCCCTTTGCCCCCCACACGGCCATCGCGCCCATCAACGCCGGGCTCCTCTATCTTCTGGCGCTCACCTCCCTCGGGGTGTACGGCGTGATTCTTGCGGGTTGGGCCTCCAACTCCCGCTACGCGCTCCTCGGGGCCATGCGCTCGGCCGCTCAGATCGTCTCGTACGAAATTGCGATGGGGTTTGCCCTGGTGGGCGTGCTGATGGCCGCCGGAACCCTGGATCTCGGTCATCTCGTGGCGCGACAGGCCCCCAACATCCTGCACTGGTATGTCATTCCACTCCTGCCGCTGTTCTTTGTGTATTTCATCTCGGCCGTGGCGGAAACGAACCGGGCGCCGTTCGACGTCGTCGAGGGCGAATCGGAGATCGTGGCGGGCTTCCACGTGGAGTATTCGGGCGTGATGTTCGCCATGTTCTTTCTCGCCGAATACGCCAACATGATCCTGGTCTCGACGTTGGCCGCCACGCTCTTTCTCGGCGGCTGGGCGTCGCCGTTCGCCGGCCTGCCGTGGGGACTTCTCGCCGCGCCGGGGTTTTTCTGGCTGGCGCTCAAAGTCATGATCCTCCTGTTCTGTTTTCTTTGGTTCCGCGCAACGTTCCCCCGCTTCCGTTACGACCAGATCATGCGTCTCGGGTGGAAAGTGTTTGTCCCCCTCACCATCGTGTGGATCAGCCTCGAGGGTGTGGCGCTCTGGTACCGGGTCGGCCCGTGGTTTGCGAGGTAAGACGATGAACCGCTTGCGCCGCTTCTTCAAGAGTCTTCTCCTCCCCGAACTCTTCGTGGGACTCGGCGTGACACTCCGCGAGTTCTTCACGCCCAAGGTGACGGTTCGCTACCCCGAAGAGACCACGCCTCAGTCGCCGCGTTTCCGCGGCCTCCACGCCCTCCGCCGTTACCCCAACGGCGAGGAGCGCTGCATCGCGTGCAAGCTGTGCGAGGCGGTTTGCCCCGCCCTCGCCATCACGATCGACTCCGACGTCCGTGCCGACGGCACGCGGCGGACGACCCGTTACGACATCGATCTTTTCAAGTGCATCTACTGTGGATTTTGTGAGGAAGCCTGCCCCGTCGATTCGATCGTCGAAACGCGGGTTTTTGCCTTTCACTTCGAAAAGCGTGGCCAACAGATCATGACCAAAGAAAAGCTTCTGGCGATTGGCGACGCGTACGAAACCCAGATCGCCCGCGACCGGGCGGCCGACGCTCCTTACCGTTAGGCGTGCCCATGACCGCCGCTCATCTTCTCGTCGAAGGCGTTTTTGGCTTCTTCGCCACCGTTCTGGTGATCTCCGCGTTGGGTGTCGTGGTGGCGCGCAATCCCGTGCATGCCGCGCTCTTTCTCATTCTTTCGTTTTTCAACGCGGCCGTTCTGTGGGTGCTCCTCGGGGCGGAATTCCTGGGCATCGTGCTCGTCCTCGTGTACGTCGGGGCGGTGATGGTGCTTCTCCTGTTCGTCGTCATGATGCTCGATATTGATCTCGTGGTCATCCGCCGGGGGTTCGTCCGCCACGCGCCTCTCGCTGCCGTCGTGGCGCTCCTCCTCGCGTTCGAGATCGGCTACGTGTTTTGGGCCCGGCACCTGGGTCTCGTTTCGCTCGCTCCCCCACTCCGCCCGGGCACGCTGCCCAACACACGGGCGTTGGGCCTTCGTCTCTACCGTGACGATCTCTATCCTTTCGAGATCGCCGGTTTCCTGCTCCTGGTGGGCGTGGTGGCCGCGATCGTGCTCACGCTGACGCACCGCGAGGGCGTGCGCCGACAGGACCCCTCGGCCCAGGTCCGTGTGGAGCCGGCCCGGCGGATCCGGCTCGTGGATCCGTTCCCGAAAGGCACGCCCGGGAAGGGCGGGGAGGGGGGCTGATGCCACTGTTCGATGATCTTGCCGTTTCCGCCGTCGTCTTTGCGATCGCCCTCGCGGGGATGTTCGTCAACCGGAAAAATCTCGTGGTTCTCCTGATGTGCATCGAACTCATGCTGCTCGCCGTCAACACGAGCTTTGTGGCCTGGTCGGCGTGGTGGGGGGGACTCTCGGGTCAGGTCGCGGTCTTCTTCGTGTTGACCGTGGCCGCGGCCGAGGCCGCCATCGGTCTCGCCCTTCTCGTCGTCGTCTTCCGCAACAAGCGCAGCGTGGACGTCGACACGATCGACACACTCAAAGGCTAAGGGGGTGCGATGAGCCTCGACGACCTCGTTCTGGGCGTTCTTCTGTTGCCGCTTGCCGCCGCGTTGATCGCGGGTCTTGGGCGCAATCTCGTCGGACGCACCGGGGCCCACGTTCTCACCATTCTCGCGGTCGCCCTCGCGTTTCTCGCCTCCGCCCTGATTCTCCGGCGCGTGCTCGCCGATCCTCGTCCCCATGTGTTCACGTTCTACACGTGGATGATGAGCGGCGGGGCCCGTTTCGCGGTGGGCGCCTGGATCGATCGGCTGAGTGCGCTCATGATGGTCGTGGTGACCTTCGTCTCACTCGCCGTCCACGTGTACACCATCGGCTATATGCACGACGATCCGGGCTACGCCCGTTTCTTCAGTTACCTGAGTCTCTTTACCTTTGCGATGCTGCTCCTGGTGGTGGCCAACAATCTCCTCGAGCTTTTTGCCGGCTGGGAGGGCGTGGGGCTCGTTTCCTATCTTCTGATCGGGTTCTGGTTCGAGCGGCCGAGCGCGAGCCGGGCTGCGGTCAAGGCGTTTCTTCTCAATCGGGTGGGGGATCTCGCCTTTCTTCTGGGCATGGCGGTGCTCTTCGCCGCCGTCCACACCCTTTCGTTCCGGGCCATTTTCGCCGCGGCCCCCGTTCTCGGCCGCACCCCGATCCTGGGGGGCTCGGGCGGCATGACCGTGGCGACCGCGGCGGCGCTTCTCCTCTTCGTCGGGGCGAGCGCGAAGTCGGCGCAGATTCCGCTTCACGCCTGGCTTCCGGATTCGATGGAGGGTCCCACGCCGATCTCGGCTCTGATCCACGCCGCCACGATGGTGACCGCGGGGATTTATCTCGTGGCTCGCCTTTCTCCTCTTTACGTCCAGTCGGCGACCGCGCTTTCGGTGGTTCTGCTGATCGGGGCGCTGACCGCCTTTTTCATGGGCCTCCTCGGGATCGTGGCGACGGACATCAAACGTGTGATCGCCTACTCGACCATCTCCCAGCTCGGTTACATGTGCGCGGGGCTGGGGGCCGGAGCGTTTGCCGCGGGAATTTTCCACCTGGTGACGCACGCGTTCTTCAAGGCGCTCCTGTTCCTTGGGGCGGGATCGGTGATCCTCGCGATGCACCACGAGCAGGACATGCGCAAGATGGGGGGTCTTCGCCGCTTCATGCCGGTGACGTACATCACGTTTCTCGTGGGCTCTTTCGCCCTCGTGGCGTTCCCCGGGTTCTCGGGCTTCTTCTCGAAGGACGCCATCATCGACGCGGTCGGCCGAAGCCCCGTGGCGGGGGCCTCCCTGGCGCATCTTCTCCTGCTCGGCGGCGTCTTCGTGACGGCTCTCTACACCTTCCGCATGGTCTTTCTTGTGTTTCACGGTGAGCCGCGCATGGACGAGCATACCCGGGCCCACCTTCACGAGAGCCCTCTCGTGGTGACCTTGCCGCTCGTGGCGCTCGCGATTCCGGCGCTCGCGGCCGGTTGGGTGATGTTTCGGCCTCTCTTGGGAGGCTCCTTTTTTGCCGGGGTTTTCGGGCGTCTCCCCCACGGGCACCCGCTCGGGTTCGTGAGCCGCAATCCCCACCTCACACCGCTCGCGTTCGTGGCGGGAGCGTTTTCGGAGCCCAGCTTCTGGCTCATGATCGCCGGGATCGCCACCGCCTGGTACGGCTATCTCTACCGCCCGGCCTTCCCGGCGCGCGCCGCCGCGGCGTTTCACGGTCTTTATCGCCTTTTCGTCCAGAAATATTACGTGGACGTCTTCTACGAGGTGATCTGCGCCCGAGCCGGCTGGCTCGTCGGTCGCGGACTGAGTACGGGGGGGGATCGCCTTCTCATCGACGGCGGGCTCGTCAACGGCTCGGCGCGCCTCGTCGGGGCGATGGCACGCCGGTTACGGCCCGTCCAGAACGGGCGGCTGTACCGTTACGCCTTCGTGATGATTGCCGCGCTCGTGGCCGTTCTCGGCTACGCGCTCCTGACCTGACCGACGAGGATTCGGGATGACCCCCTGGTTGAGTTTGCTGATCGTTCTTCCGCTTCTCGGAGGTCTCGTCCTTCTCGTCGTTCCCGACCGGAGCCCCGCCTTCCGTCGCGGCTGGGCGCTCGCCGTGAGTCTCCTCGTCTTCGTCCTCAACCTGGCCGCGCTTGCGCATTTCCGCGACGGCACCTCGGCCATGCAGTTCGTCGAGAGCGCACCGTGGATTCCGGCCCTTCACGCCCGCTACCACCTCGGGGTCGACGGCATTTCCTTCCCGTTCATCCTGCTCACGACCCTGAGCACCGTCCTCGTGGTCCTGGCCGGATGGCGGGTGATCGAACGTCAGCAGGCGGCGTATTTCGCGGCGTTTCTCATCATGGAAGGGCTCATGATCGGGGTGTTCGCCGCTCTCGATGCCCTCCTTTTCTATCTTTTCTGGGAAGCGATGCTCATCCCGATGTTTCTCATCATCGGGATCTGGGGAGGGCCGCGACGCATCTACGCCACGATCAAGTTTTTTCTGTACACGTTCCTGGGTTCCGTCCTGATGCTCTTGGCCATCCTGGACCTTGCGCACAAGACCGGCTCGTTCGACATCCTGGCGTTCCAGCGGGCTCCCCTCGGATGGGGGACGCAAATCTTCGTCTTTCTCGCGTTTTTCGCGGCTTTCGCCGTGAAGGTCCCGATGTGGCCGGTGCACACGTGGCTTCCGGACGCGCACGTCGAGGCCCCCACGGGCGGGTCGGTGATCCTTGCGGCCATTCTTCTCAAAATGGGGGCCTACGGTTTTCTCCGTTTCAGTCTCCCCATCGCCCCCGATGCGAGCCGTTATCTGGCCTTTCCCATGATCGTGCTCTCGCTGATCGCGATCGTCTACATTGCGTTCGTGGCCCTGGTGCAGGACGACATGAAGAAGCTCGTGGCGTACTCGTCGATTGCGCACATGGGCTTCGTCACGCTCGGCTTTTTCATCCTGTTTTTTCTCTTCCTCCATCCCGACGTGGCCCACATGGGTGTCGAGGGCGGGATTTTCCAGATGATCTCCCACGGTTTTGTCTCCGGGGCGCTGTTCCTCTGCGTGGGGGTGCTCTACGATCGTCTGCACACGCGTGAGATTGCACGCTACGGCGGGGTCGCGCGTGTCATGCCGTGGTTCGCTTTCTTTTTCGTGCTCTTCGCGATGGCCAATGTCGCCCTCCCGGGGACTAGCGGTTTCGTGGGCGAATTCCAGGTGATCCTCGCTTCGTGGCAGGCCTCGCATTGGTGGGGGCTTCTCGCGGCGACCAGTCTCGTGACGGGGGCGGCGTACACGCTCTGGATGATCCGTCGCGTGGTGTTCAATCCGGTGGTGCACGAGGACGTGGCCAAACTGTCCGATCTCACGCCGCGGGAGTTCCTCGTGCTGGCCCCGCTCGCGGTCCTTGTGCTTCTCTTTGGCCTCTGGCCCGAGCCGATCCTTCACATGATGCACGCATCGGTCGTGCATCTCGTCGCGCAGGCGATGCGCCGCAAGCTGCCCGCATGATCTCCGTCTTTTTGCTCCAGGATTGTTCCCCATGTTGAGCCGCGACATTTGGGCCGCCGGATCGGAGATTCTCATCGGTGCCGGTTCGATCCTCGTTCTGCTCTTCGAGGTTCTGGCCCGCCGTGCACGACCCGTGTGGGCGTACCGCACGGCGCTCGTGAGCGTCGCGGTCACGGTGTTTCTCCTGGCGGCGGGGAGCCTGGGGAGATCCGGGGTGTTCTGGCACGGGGGGCTCGTCAACGATCCCCTGTCGCGTCTTCTCGACATCGCGGCCGGTGTGGCCACGTTTCTGGTTCTCGTCTACTCGCGCCCCCAGCTCGTTCGCCACGGCCTTGAACGGGCGGAACACTATTTCCTCGTCCTGACCACGCTCCTGGGCGTCTTGGTCGTCGACTCGGGGGGAAGCCTCCTCACGCTTTATCTTGGGCTTGAGCTTCTCGCGCTTTCGCTCTACGCCCTCATCGCCATCGACCGCCGCCGACCGCTCGGTGCGGAAGCGGCGATGAAGTACTTTGTCCTCGGAGCGATGGCCTCGGCGCTTCTTCTCTACGCCTTCACGTTCCTCTACGGGCTTGCGGGAAGTTTCCGCCTCAGCGTCGTGGCCCGTGCACTGGCGGCGCACCCCGGGTCTCCGTTGACGCTGGCCGCCGTCGCTTTCGTGGTGGTGGCTCTCGCCTTCAAGTTCGGGGCCGTCCCCCTTCATTTCTGGGTTCCCGACGTCTACGAGGGGGCCCCGACGGCGGTGACCCTTCTCGTCGGAACCGTTCCGGAAATCGCCTCGATCGCGCTCTTCATGCGCCTTCTGGGCCTCGGTCTGGGCGCCGCCTCGGGTGACTGGGGTGTTCTTCTGATGGTGGCGAGCCTCCTTTCACTCCTCGTGGGCAATCTTCTGGCCGTCGTTCAGCTGAACGTCCGTCGTCTCCTCGGCTATTCCGCCGTGGGGCACGTGGGCTTCATTCTCTTGGCCTTCCAGTTGGGCGGTCGGGGAGGGGAGACCGCCGCGGTGTACTACACGATCGTCTACGTGTTCATGTCGGCCGCCGCTTTCGGTGGGCTGACGCTGCTCGAGGCCCGGGGAGAAAAATCGACCACGCTCGAAGATCTCTCGGGGCTCGCCCGGAGAGATCCCTGGATGGCGTTTTTCCTTCTCTGCGCACTCTTTTCACTCGCGGGTGTCCCTCCGTTCCTCGGGTTCTGGGCGAAGCTCATTGTGCTCCGCCGCGTGATCATGGCCCACGAAACAGGGCTCGCCATCTTCGCGGTCGTGATGGCGGTGGTTGCGGCGTACTACTATCTCCGCGTGGTCAAGTCGATGTACTTCGATCCGCCTCCTGCCCCGGGCGGTGACGGCGCCGCCGCCGCGGCCCCGGTGCCGGTCTTCTCGCGCGTCTGGTTGGGGATCAACGCTCTGGGCTTACTGGTCTTGGGGATTCTTCCGGAGGGGCTCTGGTCGGCATGCCGCATGGCGATGTCGCATCTCCTGCGCTGAATCGCCCCGGGTGATGTCCCGGAGGGGGCATAGGAGTGGCACAAGAGTTGACAACGCCGAAGGAAGGGTTATCATATAGAGGTAAGGCGAAGGGATGCGGGGTGGAGCAGTCTGGCAGCTCGTCGGGCTCATAACCCGAAGGTCGTAGGTTCGAATCCTACCCCCGCTACCATAAA
>JAJZYM010000014.1:0-31738 GCA_021798115.1 Pseudomonadota bacterium
CGAAACTCATCCACGGTCCGGCGGTCCTGCTTGCTCAAGCTCAACTCGGTCTGGCGCATGCCTGGTCACCTCGAACAGCTCAGGTATGCACATTTTATATGTTCCGCTATTTACGTGTCACGATACTCAGCCCGGGTTGCGATGTCATAAAAAATCTGGCGAACATGACGGACGGACAGTCCCGCACCCTCCGACCGGCTGCGGCGGAGCAGGGGGGTGGTTTCCCCCGGTTCAGGGCGCGGGGGGAGTCCTAGGATCCCGCGGTAGCGCTCGAGATCCTCGAGCAGCCCGTCCGGTACCGGGATCTCCGCCCGTTTGGCCCCCTTGCCGATCCCGCGCCAGAACCAGGCGGTGGTCTCTCCAAGCCGGACCCGGCTGATGTTCTCCATCCTTGACGAGGCGATTTCGCTGATCCGCAGTCCCAACAGAAGACCCAGGTCGAAAATCAGCTGCGCGCGGGCCTGGACGAAACACTCCTGGTCGTTTCCGGTCGGCAGTGTGCGGATGGCTTCGGCCAGGGCGTCGAGCTCGACTTCGCTCAGTGCCCGGCGTGCCGTGGCCTGCGTGACCTCCGGCTTGCGGTCGCGCCATAGGGTGAACGGATTGCGGTAGGCGGATCCTTCTTTCAGGGCAAATCCATACAAGCTCGCGAGTGCCGCCATGGCCTGTTCCACGGTTTCGGTTGTGTCTGTCAAGTTGTGCAAATTCCTTCCGGGCATGAGGGAAGATTTCATTAGGCTGCCGCTCGTAGCCGCTCGCGGCGCTGCTCTTTCAAGAGATCCATGTTGAGATAGCGATTGTCCTCAAGCCAGGCTTCATGGATCTCGACACAGAGAGCCCGCACCAGACGTAGGCAGGACTCGGTATTGGGGAAGATCCGCACCACCCGCGTCCGGCGCTTGATCTCCTCGTTCAAGCGCTTCCGCATGTTCGTGCTCTTCAGATGCTTGTGGTGGGCCCGGGGGAGCCGGTCAAAGGTCAACGTCTCACCGATATGGTCCTCGACCCAGTTCGTAAGCTTGGGGTCTTTCGTCGACCACTTCGTCAGCCACGCCGCCAGATCGCGTTGGGCCTCCGCGAGATCCCGCCGGTCGTACAGCCAGCGCAGCTCCTGGAGGCAGTCGTCGTCGGCCTTACGGGGGAGATAATCCAGCGCATTACGGAGGAAGTGGACGTAGCACCGTTGCCAGGCGGCATCGGTCAACACCTCGGTGAGGGCTTTTTTGAGCCCCGCGTGATCGTCGGAGACGACGAACTCGACGCCGTGAAGACCCCGGTCCTTCAGGCGGACAAGGAAGTCTTTCCAGGACGACTGACTCTCACGCGGGGCGAGATCGACGCCCAGGACTTCCCGGCGTCCGCCCTCATGGATACCGATCGCGATCAAGACCGCCTGGGACCGGATGACACTCTCCTCACGGGCCTTCTCGTAGCGGGCATCGAGAATCAGGTAGGGATACGGCTCTTCCAGACGCCGCTCGGCAAAGGCCGTGAGGGCCTCGTCGAGCCCCTTGTTGAGGACGCTGATGCTGGAGGCCGAGAAACTGTGCCCACAGAGCTCCTCGGTGATCGCTTTGACTTTGCGGGTGGAGACGCCTTGCACGTACATCTCCGCCAAGGCGGCTACGAAGGCCTTCTCCGAGCGCTGGTAGCGCTCAAAGAGGGCGGTCTGGAACTGACCGTTACGGTCCCGGGGGACCCGGAGCTCGAGCTTGCCGATGCGGGTCACCAGGCCGCGTTCGTCATAGCCGGCCCGGTCGCCCTGGCGGCCTTCCTGGCGTTCGTGGGGGCCGGCCCCCAGGAGCTCGGTCATCTCGGCCTCCAGGACCTCCTGGACGGCCGCTTTGATCAAGGATTTCATCCCGTCCCGGTCTTCCGCCACGAGGGCTTTGAGGTCGATCGGGTTGGTGCTATGCTTCTTCACGGTCATGGTATGGTCCCTCCACAGGACATGGGGTTGGTCCAACCTCCCTCATACCATGACCTCTGAATTTGCACACAAGTCCGTACACTACCGTGCCGTACCGTTCGAGCCACAGCGTGGCAACCCGGCGGATGGCCTCCGGCAGAATTTCCATGGCCGCCTCCCGGGTCGGGAGGGGCGGACCGGCTGCCCGGGCGGGTTTTTGCTTCATGGGGGCATCTTGCCATAAATCGCCGATAATGCCAATTATCGGCGGGTACATTCGCCAGCTCCTTTGGTTCTTAAGTCGTTCCTTGCGTCTTGCCTGCCTGTTGCCCGCCCCGCCTGGGAAAGACACCAGATTTGGCTTTAACTCGAGCGACGCAGCGCAGCCCGTCGATGTGTTCGAACAGATCGGGCCGAATCGTGGCCCACATGGGATCAAGGATGAAATCGATGCCCGAGCGCCGCGCAAGCTTGGCCGCCGGTACGAAGTCAGCGTCACCGGAGATCAATACGATCTGGTTCACGATGCGCTGATAGGACAGCGATGCGATATCCAGCCCGAGGCGCATGTCCACGCCTTTCTGATGCAGATCGGGCCGGAAATCGTCGTCGGTGATCTGCTCCCAGCGCCGCTTGCCGTTTGCGAGATCTTCCAGAACCTCCGCCTTGAGCTGCCAGCGGACCTGGCTGGTCGGTATCTCGCCCATGCGCAACGCCACTTTGCGCAATCCGCGCAGAGTCTTGTGGAACGTGTTGCGCCACTTCGCTGTGTCGGACTGCCCGAGATCGACTGCCTTCTTGCCGATGGGAGTATGCCCCTTCCAGGCAGCTGGGGGCGCGTCGTAGACAAAAATGCGGTAGAGCCGTGATGTACGGCGCCCGTTATCGTCGTTCAGGTGCTCCAGAGCGTACTGATGAAGCGTATGGGCTGCGTCATATGGGGTCTGTTTGCCGAAAAGGCGCTTTGCCCGAGTAAGGTAGAAGCCCGCATCGAACATCACCGCCGTTACTGTGGGCGAGATGTGATACAGGAGATCCAAAGAACGGGAACGTGAAAAAAAGCCCCTGGGTTCGGCACTTCCCGGATCAAGGTGGGAAGGCTTACCGCCAGGGGCGGATGATCTTTTTATCATAGCCGACATCTCCATTTTCATCAAGCCCAGTGGGGCTGGAGGGTCGAGGTTGGTCACGAAAGAGTCTATCACTGCCTTCGCCGGGTTGAAAGTACACGTCGATTCCATCTCCATCGCGGTTGGCGTAGAGCTACCGAGACGGCAGGATTCACACTTTGTGGGGCCGTAGCTCCGGGTAGTGTACGGACTTGTGTGCAAATTCGGAGGTCATGGTATGAGGGAGGTTGGACCAACCCCATGTCCTGAGGAGGGACCATACCATGACCGTGAAGAAGCATAGCACCAACGCGATCGACCTCAAAGCCCTCGTGGCGGAAGACTGTGACTGGATGAAATCCTTGATCAAAGCGGCCGTCCAGGAGGTCCTGGAAGCCGAGATGACCGAGCTCCTGGGGGCCGGCCCCCACGAACGCCACGAAGGCCGCCAAGGCTACCGGGCCGGCTATGACGAACGTGGCCTGGTGACCCGCATCGGCAAGCTCGAGCTCCGGGTCCCCCGGGACCGTCACGGTCAGTTCCAGACCGCCCTCTTTGAGCGCTACCAGCGCTCGGAGAAGGCCTTCGTGGCCGCCTTGGCGGAGATGTACGTGCAAGGCGTCTCCACTCGCAAGGTGAAAGCCATCACGGAGGAGCTCTGTGGGCACAGTTTCTCGGCCTCCAGCATCAGCGTCCTCAACAAGGGGCTCGATGAGGCCCTTACGGCCTTTGCCGAGCGGCGCCTGGAAGAGCCGTATCCCTACCTGATTCTCGATGCCCGCTACGAGAAGGTCCGCGAGGAGGGTGTCATCCGGTCCCAGGCGGTCTTGATCGCGATCGGTATCCATGAGGGCGGACGCCGGGAAGTCCTGGGCGTCGATCTCGCCCCGCGTGAGAGTCAGTCGTCCTGGAAAGACTTCCTTGTCCGCCTGAAGGACCGGGGTCTTCACGGCGTCGAGTTCGTCGTCTCCGACGATCACGCGGGGCTCAAAAAAGCCCTCACCGAGGTGTTGACCGATGCCGCCTGGCAACGGTGCTACGTCCACTTCCTCCGTAATGCGCTGGATTATCTCCCCCGTAAGGCCGACGACGACTGTCTCCAGGAGCTGCCTGGCTGTACGACCGGCGGGATCTCGCGGAGGCCCAACGCGATCTGGCGGCGTGGCTGACGAAGTGGTCGACGAAAGACCCCAAGCTCACGGACGGGGTCGAGGACCCTATCGGTGAGACGCTGACCTTTTACCGGCTCTCCCGGGCCCACCACAAGCCTCTGAAGAGCACAAACATGCTGGAGCGCTTGAACGAGGAGATCAAGCGCCGGACGCGGGTGGTACGGATCTTCCCCAATACCGAGTCCTGCCTGCGTCTGGTGCGGGCTCTCTGTGTCGAGATCCATGAAGCCTGGCTTGAGGACAATCGCTATCTCAACATGGATCTCTTGAAAGAGCAGCGCCGCGAGCGGCTGCGGGCGGCGGCCTGATGAAATCCTCCCTCATGCCCGGAAGGAATTTGCACAACAACTTGACAGACACAATCAGAAAAAGCCCGCCAAAATGCGCTTGCCAGTCGAAGCTGGTAGAGGCGAGGCGGGCGAGGCGGGCATAGTTGAGGAGAGTATATACCAGGTCCGAGGATTTACGCCGCTGTCTGCGCGAGCCCATCACCTTTGGGTGCCGGTGATCCTGTGGACCCGCTCAATGTCATCCCTCGCCGCGCGCGGTAAGCCCGTGCTCTCGTGCATGAATGCGATCGAGGTTCGATGGGGAGGCTGAAGAAGCCCGGCTCCCGTGCGTGAGGTTGCGCAGGAACGCCGGGCTCTTGGCCGCTTCGTGAGACGGGGCCGCGTTTTTGTGGTCGGCTCAAACCTCCCCGCGAACGAGCAACCGGGTGGTATGTCCCACGCCGTCTCTCACCTTCCCCCTCCCGCACAGCGGAAGGGGAAGGGTCCAGGGCGACCGAGGGGAATCGGCGCGAGGTGCTGCGCGCCGAGGTCGTGGTCGAACGCCCGGAGCCAGCGGCGGAGAACGCCCCAGGCGGCGACCGTGCGGGCATACTCCGTGCAGTCGTGCACGAGGGTGGCGTGCTGGGCCCCCGTGGGCGGCATGTCGATCCCGACCTGATCCATGCTCACGAGAGCGTTGAAGGCGTTGTTGAGATCGTAGAACGACTTGTGTGCGTGCGGCTTGGGCTTGGCCATCTTCTTCTTGATGAAGGCGAGAAGCGCGTTCTTCGGCTTGTGCCCTCCGAGGGCGATGACCCGTGCTTCGAGCGCCTTCGCGCGCGCCGCGAGAGGGGGCGGAAGCCCCTTGAGCCGGGCGGCCAGCGACCGGGAGAGTCTCTCTCCGGACGTGAAGCCGGCGTAGGTCTTCTCCATGCCCCGATAGGCGCGGAGGAAGAAGCGTTTCTGGGCGCGGAGGGCGGCCATCACGTGGGGGCTCTGGCCGACCCGGGGGTCGTTGACGACGCGGACATGCCGGACGTAGTTGCGCCCGTCGACCGTGAGCTCGAGGGTGTAGACGCCCGGGATGACGAGGGGCCCGTGCGGACCCGGGGTGGTGGTTCCCGCGACGTTGTTCATCTGGTTTTCGAGGTCGTGATGCACGGCCGGCGGAGGTCCGTAGCGGAGGTTCCAGACGAAGCGGTTGAGACCGAGGTGCGTCGAAAGCGCCCGCGAGGCCGGCGAGGCCAACCAGTAGCGCGGGTAGAGCTGCCCCTCGATGGGCGGGGGCGGAACGCTCGTGTAGGTGCGCACGATGTGTCCACGCCGATCCTTGATCACGAGCCGGATCGGACCCTTGGGCGGGCGGCGGAGCTCGTAGTCGACGATCACGCCGAAGGGCGGGTTCGGGGCGTGCGGGACCTCGACCGAGAAGGGCTGATCCCAGTTGGCGTTGACGCGGGCGCGCACGGCGGTCTCGGGCTTGAAGAGATAAGTGCGCGCCCGGAGGATGCGTCGCGGGTGACGGGCGAGATGCTCGAGGGGGGTGATGTCGTCGAGCACCCAGAAGCCCCGGCCGAAGGTGCTGATCACGAGATCGGCCTCGTGGTCGGAGGTGTGGAGGTCGAGATCGGTGACGTCGGTCGAGGGAAGATTGAGGGTGAGGGGCTCCCAGCGGTTGCCGTGGTCGAAGCTCACCTCGACCGTTGTGGCCGTGGCCAGGAAGAGGAGGCCGGGCTCTCGGGGGTCGACCCGAAGGGCGTTGACCCAGCTTCCCGTGCGCTGGTTGCGCGGAAGTCCGCGGACGATCTCGCTCCAGCTGCGGCCGCCGTTCGTGGTCCGCCAGACGAGCGGGACGTCGTAGTCCTCGTGCGTGGGGAGCACCGTGCGGAAGCCGTGCTTCACGTAGATGCGCCCGGTGAGGTAGGCGGTCCCGGCATGGTCACCGGCCGTGATCGTGTGGAAATGCGCGTTCGGCGGGAGGTCCCGGAAGTTGGTCACGTTGACCCAGTGCCGTCCGCCGTCGTCCGTCCGGTAGACCTGGTTGTTGGTGCTCACCGTCCAGATTACGCCCTTGTGGGTGCGGGAGATCGAGAAGTCCTCGATGACCGGACCCTGGGGGCCGAAGGGGTTGGGAACCGCCGGATGACCCTTCTTGGCCTTCGGGGGGGGCGGGAGGGGGCGTCCGCAGGGGACCGGTGGCCGGCCCTTGGGCACAGTGAGATCGGGGCTTGCGGCCCGCCAGGAGAAGCCGAGGTCCGTCGAGACGAGGAGGCACTGGTAGGCGGCGTAGAAACGGTGTGGGTGGAAGACGGTGTCGAATTTCTTCGGGAGACTCCCCGTCGAGCGGTAATCCTTGGCCTTGACGCCGAAGTTCGGACCGACGTTTTCCCACTGACCGTCTCGCATGAGGATCTTGATCATGCCCGAGCCCCCGCCGCCCGGGCCGTAGCCCACGCCGAAGAGGATGTGCGGGTCGAGGGGATCGGGGGTGATGTAGCCGAATTCCGAGGACGGGACGGGGCTCCAGTCCGTGAAGTCGACCTGTCCCCAAAGACCGCGGCTTCGGATCATGACCGCCCCCGTGTCCTGCTGGGCCCCGATGATCCAGTAGCGGTACTGGCGGGTGGTCGACACGTGGTAGATCTGCCCGAAGGGTTCGGTGTACCAGAGACTCCACGCCCGTCCGTTGTTGAGGGTGATGCTCGCCCCCTGGTCGGAGGCCACCATCATGTGCGCGGGATCGCGGGGATCGATCCACATCGAGTGGTAGTCCTCACCGCCCGGGGCTCCCTTGAAGGCGTGAAAGACCTTCCCCCCGTCGGTCGAACGGTAGAGAGCGGTGGCCACGGTGTAGACGATGTTGGGATTTTGGGGATCGATGAAGACCCCGCAGCTGTAGGAGCCCTGGCCGTTGGCGATGCGCTTGTCGTGGACCGCCAGGTGTTGCCAGGTCTTCCCGCCGTCCTCGGAGCGGAAGAATCCCGACCCGTTCTTGATGTTGTTGCCCACGATGTAGAGGAGACGGCCGTGATGGGCGACGGCCACCGCCACCCGACCCGGGAAGGGCGGGATGGCGATGCTCTTCCAGTGGAGGCCTCCGTCGGTCGACTCGAAGAGGAGCGGCGGGCGGGGTTTCGCGTGGGGCTTGTGGGTGAAGGCGAAGAACGGTCCGCCGTTGCCCTCGGTCACGGCCAGAAGGATGTTCGGGTCGCCGGCGTCGGCCACGAGTCCGCGCGTGCCCTTGTACCCCTTGGGGTCGAGGACCCGCGTCCAGCTGCGGCCGCCGTTCGTGGTCCGCCACACGCCGCCGCCGTGATGCCGGGCGTTGCCGAGGGCGGAGACGAGGACGACCTTGGGGTTGGTGGGATCGACGACGATGTTGTCGATCATCACCGTGTCACGAAGACCGATGTGGATCCAGGTCTTCCCGCCGTTCGTGGATTTCCACATCCCGTCGCCCTCGCTCCCGACGAAGGGATTGATGATCGTGGGATCGCCCGTTCCGACGTAGACGAGCTCGGGGTCGGAGGGCGCGACGGCCACGGCGCCCACGCTGTCCACCCGGCGGATCCTGTCGAAGACCGGAAACCAGGTGACGCCGGCGCTGGTCGTTTTCCAGACTCCCCCCTCGGGAAGACCGACGTAGTACACGTTGGGTTCGCCCGGAACCCCGGTCACGGCGGCGATGCGCCCGCCGTGAAACGGTCCCACGTTGCGCCAGTGAAGGCCGTCGTAGGCGCGCGCCGGAATCACGAGCGCGGCCCGGGACGGGGAAGGAAGGGCGAAGGCAAGCGCGAGCAGCGCCCAGGGGAGGAATCGCTTCATGGGGTGGGTCTCCGGTAGGTCCGAAAAGCGGCCCGTCGGCCGTGTTCGATGTCGTCCCGTCTCCCCGGCGCCCGGCCCCCATCACGATGAGGGGGCGAACACCCGTCGAAGATTAGCACACCCGAGGGGGCGGGAGCGGCCCGCGATGGGAGAGTCTTCGTCCGTTCCTCGCCCGCGCCCGCGACCCTCGTCTGCCTCCCGCCCCGGATTCAGTCTTCAGGCTGCGGGCGGATCGTCGAGATCAGCCGTGAAGCCGTGACCTCGGAGCGCGGGGTGGGCGGCCAGGAGGAAGCGGGCGTAGCGGCGCCAGCGGCCGACCGATCCCGTGTGGGGCGGCTGTCGGGCCTGCCAGGTGCTCGCGGTCGCGATCCGGCTCTCTTCCCCGAGGACGGCTTCGCCTTCGCCGTTCGGGTGGGGGGCGGGACCGAGGATCCTCCCCGCGGCACGAAGAGCCGCTTGAGGGTCGCGCACGAAGGTTTCGTAGTCGAGCGGCAGAAGATGCGGGTCCACTTCGGCGAGGATCGCCTCCTCGGCCCGGGCGACGAGGAGGAGATGGCGATCGAGATCGGCGAGGTCGTAGCTGAAGTCGAGGGCGGGATGAGCAAAGTTCTGGAAGTAGAGCGAGAGGAGGACGTCGCGGCGGTCGCGTCGACACCAGAGGACGGGGGCCCGGGGAAAGAGGGTGCGCAGGAGGGGGAGGAACCAGAGGTTGAGGGGATTCTTGTCGATAGCCCAGCGCGGTCGGCGCCCGCCGATCCGGGTGCGAAGCCCGCGGAGGTAGGCCTCCGCGAGGCGATCGCGCTCGGTGGACGGGAGGGCTTCGAGGGCACGACGAAGATCACGGGAGCGCCCGCCGGGGCCGGTGAGATGCTCTGCGAGGCGCCCGAGAAGATCGGGTTCGCCCGCGAGTGCCGCATCGCCCCGGCGGAGAAGAAGACGGGCGAGGAGGGTCGTCCCCGAGCGGGGAAGGCCCACGACGAAGAGGGGCGCGGGAGGAGGCTCTCCGTCCCCGGACCGCGGGGCATCCGTGACCGCCGGAGCGGGCGGGGCGCCCTCGAGACGGCCGGATCCCGGAAGGAAGGTCTCGAGCCACTCTTCGTAGAACGCATGATCGAACGGAGGAAGCGCGCTCTTACGGAGAGCGTTCGCCTCGTGGAGCCTCGCAAAGGCCTCGTCCGTGCGCCCGAGATCGTCGGCGACCTTGGCGCGCGCAAACGAGATCGCGGAGAGGGTCTCGGGCGAGGGGGCCGCCGCGGCCGCACGGGCGAGGACCTCGAGGGCCTCGTCGCCCTCGCGCCCCGTCCACCGCCGCGTCTGGACCCACTGGTAGTAGGCCCCGGCGTGGTGGGGATCGCGTGCGAAGGTGCGGACGAAGGCCTCCCGGGCTTCGTCGAACCGTCCCGTCTGGAAGAGGAGACGGCCGTGGGCGAAGAGGAAGGCGGGCGCCTCCCCGCTCTCCGTCCGCGCCCGCCCGAGGGCTTCGAGGGCGAGATCGGTCTCGCCCGTCTCGGCCACGAACTCGGCGATCGCGGCGAGCTCCCGGGGTTGCGAGACCGGAGCCCGAACGAGGGGCCGAAGGGCCTCGGCGGCCTTCCCGCCCTCTCCCTCCTCGCGGAAGAGGAAGGCCAGGGCGAGGGCGGCGTTGCGGTGCGTGGGCTCGCGCGCGAGGGCGTCGAGAAAGAGCGCCCGGGCGAGATCGTTCCGGCCCTCTCGCCGGGCCTGTGCCCCCCGCTCGAAGAGAGCGTCGGCGTCCGACACGTGTCGTGTCCGCCCCCGTCAGGAGCTGGGGGCCGCGCTTCCGCCGTCCGCGCCCTCGAGGGCCCGGCGGAGCGGCTCGAGCCAGGCCCGGAACGGCGTCGAACTCCCCACCCGCTCGGCGCTCAGCGGCCGACGCACCTGAGCGGCGCTCATCGTCTGGACGGGACGCCGGACCGCCTCGGGGTGCAGACAAGCGGGATCGAAGGGAAGATCGAGGGCGGTGAGGATCGTGCGGATCGTCCCCTCGGGGTCGGCGACGAGCCTCTCGTAGGGAACGTCGAGGAGTCGGCCGGGCGGAAGGATGGACCGCCAGTGGTCCATGAGAGCGCGATAAGCCCGCCACGTGCGACCGAGATCCGTGAGGTCATAGCTGTATTCGTGTCCCTGAAAGGAGCGGCGGAAAATCCCCCAACACTGGTCGAGGGCGTCCTCCTTGAACGTGTGGAGGAAGACGGCCCGGGGCAAGGCCGCGGCGAGGACGCCCACGTGCTCGAAGTTGGCGAGGGACTTGTCGACGAAGACCGGCCGCCCGGTCCGGAGCGTCTGGGTGACTTCGGCGTAGCGGACGGCGAGGGTCTCGAGCGCCCGAGCGGCCTCCTCGACGTCCTCGGGCGGAAACGTCCCCTGGGCGTACCAGGAGGCGAGAAGGGTCCGGGCGAGGCGGAATCCGTAAGCGAGTTCCCCGCCCGCGGCCACCCGGGGATGGGCGGCGAGCATCTGCTCGAGGAGGGTCGATCCTCCGCGCGGAAGACCCACGAGGAAGAGCGGGACGAACCCGGAAGGGGAGGCGGTGTCCGGGAGGCGGGCCGCGACGGCCTCGAAGAACGTCCGCCCGAAGCGTTCGCGCAGAAGGGCGAGCCTCTCGAGGTGGCGGGTGACGATTTCGGAGCCGCGCGGCGAGCGCCGGAGTCGTGCTCCTTCGGCATAGGCGGCGAAGGCCCGTGCGGGGTCTCCCGCCTCTTCCCAGGCGTGCCCCGAGGCGTAGGCGAGGTCAGTGCGGGCGGACGCGGGAGCGCTCTCACCGAGCGTACGCCGCCTCTCCTCGAGTTCGGCGAGGAAGGGGTCGTCCGGTCCCGAGACCGGTGTGAGTTCGGCGAGGGCCGCGTAGCCGGGGTAGCTCGGGTCGCGTTCGAGCGCCCGGCGGTAGGTCTCGCGGGCGGCCTCGAGGTCGCCCCGGATGAGGGCGATGCGCGCGCGGAGGCCCACGGTCTCGGCGTAACGGGAGGCGCGTGGTCCGAGCCGCGACTCGCACATCTCAAGAGCCTCGAGGGCTTCGTCGTAGCGTCCGAGATCGGCGAGGGCCTGGGCGAGGAGCCCCCAGTGGACGGGTTGGGAGGGATCCATGCGGATCGTGCGCCTGAGGATCTCGACGGCGTCCTCGCGGCAGCCTCGTTCGAGAAACACTTCGGCGAGCGCCCGGAGATGGGACGGTTCGTCCGGCGCCTCGGAGGCGGCCTTCCGGAAAGCCTCTTCGGCTTCGAGGATCTCGTCGCGGCGTTGGTGGACGAGTCCCAGTCCGTGATGGGCGAGGGCGCGGAGCCGGGGGTCGCGGCTGTGGAAGAGGACGCGCCGGTAAGCGTCGAAGGCCTCGGCGTCCGCTCCGCGTTCGTAGGCGATGAGCCCCGCAAAGTACTCGGCGGTCGGATGTCCGGGCGAGGTCTCGAGGATTCCGCTGCAGAGACGGGCGGCCTCCTCGAGACGGCCCTCGACGAGGAGGGTGGGGAGGCGCGCGAGACGTTCCTCGGGGCCGGCGAAGGGAGGGAGGGCGGACACGGGCCTCAGGCCTCCGCCGGGCCGCGCCCGCGCAGGCTGTCGATTCTCTCGCGCAGCATGGCGACGAGTTCGGGGGCGAGACGGAAGTTCGGGGTCTGGTTGGGGTTGATGATGATGCCGGCTTTCTCGGGAGTGCAGACGAGGGCGAAGACGCTGTCGATTTCGCTCAGGTGAGGCCCGCCGCCCGTCTCCTGAAGGAAGCGTTCCGCCCGGTCCCGGGTCGAGAAGACGGCGAGCATGGGTTGCTCCTTGTTCGGCCCGTCGGAGACGAGCGTCATGCGCGCCTCGTGGATGTCGCGCGTGAGCGGCCGGATCTCACGGTCGGTGAGCACGTGGACGCGGGCGTAGATGAATGCCTGGAGGAGGGTTCGGCGAGCCTCGAAGTCCTCGGTGGGTCGGGCGAGGAGCTCGTCGAAACTCGCGTCGGGATGTGGAGAGGGCGTCTTGGGTGTATCCACGGGAATCTCCGATGGTCAAAGCCGGACGTCGTCCGGGAGCTCGAAAGGCGGCGGAAGGGGATCGTGGAGCCCGAGGGCCTCCTCGAGGGGTCCGAGCCAGCGGGCGAAACGCCGGGCGCGTCCGACCGAGCGGCGGTTGAGGGGCTGGCGGACCTGCCAGACGCTCGCAGTTCGAACGGGCCGTTCGATCCGGTGGAAGTCGAGGACGGCGGGATCCCAGGGAAGACCGAGGAAGGAGAGGATGCGACGAAGGGTGGGCTCGGGTTCGGTGACGAGAGTTTCGTAATCGACGTCGAGGAAGAGGGTGGGGGGGAGGTGTTGGCGCCAGAGGGCGACGGCGGTCTCGTAGATGCGGTAGTGCTGGCCGAGGGTGGTGAGATCGTAGGAGAACTCGTGGCTGATGCGGAAGCCGGTGACGTAGCAGGAGAGACAGGTGTCCTGGGGGTTGCGGCGCATGTGGAGGACGCGGAGCGAGGGGATGAGGGTACGGAGAAGACCCAGGAAGAGGTAGTTGCCGGGCATCTTGTCGGTGACGACGGGTCGGTCGCGGGCGGTCTCGGCAAGAAGATCGACGGTCGATCTGCGGAGCTTTGTCATCTCCTCCGCCGTCGCGGTCTCGAGTCGGGCCGGGAGATCGCTCATCTGGCGCAGACCCAGGGTGCGGAGGAGGAGGTCGTGGAAGGCGGTCATCTCGCCTCCCGGGCTCACCGCCGGGTGGGCGGCGAGCATCTGCTCCATGAGGGAGGTGCCGGAGCGGGGCATGCCGACGATGTAGACGGGGGTGAAGGGGAGGGTGAAGTCCGGTGGGGGGGCGTGGCGGCGGCGGAAGGCTTCGCCGGTGGCGAGGAGGAGCGAGCGGACGAAGTCGGCCTCGGCCCGGGCGTCGTAGCGCTCAGGGCGGAAGAGGAGGCCATTCCCCCGCCGGTAGCACTCGAAGGCCTCCGCGTCCTCTCCGGCCTCCTCACAGGCACCGCCGAGGGCGAGAAGGAAGGTGCCGGCGTGGGGATCGTCGTTCCAAGGTGCGCTGGGATCGGCGGCGAGACGGCGGGCCCGATCGATGTCACGGGGCGTCTCGTCGTCTCTGCCCTTCAAGATGAGGAGAAGAGACCAGGTGCGGAAGGAACGGGGATGGCGGGCGAGGATCTCGCGGAGAGCCCGGCGGGCCTCGGTGAAACGTCCCTCCTGGATGAGGATGGCGGCGAGACCGGTCGCGGCAGGCTCGAGCCCGGGGGCGAGACGAAGAGCCTCTCCGAAGGCGTCTCGCGCGCGCTCATACTCTCCCCGGTTGAGAGCGACCTCCCCGAGCTGGAAAAGGATCTCGGGGTCCCTGGGCGCGATGCGGGCCGCCTCGCGGAGTGTCGCCTCCGGCGGGAGATTCATGGCCGAGAGGGCGACCGCGAGTCCGACGTAGGCGTCCACCCGCTCGCGGGGGGGGAGATTCCCGCGGGTCACGAGACGGGCAAAGAGATCGCGGGCTTCGGGCCAGCGTCCGCGCTCGAGCTCGAGACGGGCCAGGTGGAGGAAGGTTTCCGGATGTGCGGGTTCGAGCCGGAGAGCACAGGCGAGCGCCTGGGCGCATTCCTCAAGATGCCCCTGCTTGTGGAGCGCCCGGGCGAGGTTGCGCCAGAATCCCGCCTCGGCGGGGGCGAGATCCGTCGAGCGCCGAAGGAGTGCGAGTCCTTCCTCGTGGTGGCCCAAGAGATGGAGATTGAGGCCGGCGTAATGGACGACCAGGGGCTCGTGGGGATAGTCGCGCAGCAGGTGCTCGAAACGCTTGCGCGCATCCTCCGCATCCCCGCGCCGCTGGGCGTCGATCGCTCCCCGGAGTTCGAGGGTAAGGACGGCGTCGGTCGGAGTCCGCGACGGGTTCGGGCTGTTCATCGCGCCATTATCCCACGCGCGTGGAGCCGGTCTGGGCGGGTCGCGTGCGGCCGGCGCGTGTGTGTCTGATTGCGTCGTCGATCCCTATCCGCGGGCGATCAGGGTCTCGTTTCCGGCGGCAGCGTGAAAGGAGGGGGAAGGGGATAGCGGAGACCGAGGGCCTCCTCGAGGGGTCCGAGCCAGGGGGCGAAACGCCGCCAGCGCTCGACGGAGCGGCGGTTGAGAGGCTGACGGACCTGGTAGACGCTTGCGGTGCGCACGGGCCGCTCGAGGCGGTGGAACTCGAGGAGCCGGGGATCCCAGGGGAGGCCGAGGAAATCGAGGATGCGCTTGAGTGTGGGTTCGGGGCGGCTCACGAGTTCCTCGTAGTCGACATCGAGGAAGAGGGAGGGCGGGAGGTGTTCGCGCCAGTAGGCGACGACGTGCTGGTAGGCGCGGTAGTGCTGGCCGAGGGCGGTGAGGTCGTAGGAGAACTCGTGGCCGTAGCGGAAGGCGGTGGTGTAGCAGGAGAGGCAGGTGTCGCGGGCGTCGCGGCGCATGTGGAGGATGCGGAGATGCGGGGCGAGGGTGCGGAGGAGTCCGAGGTAGAGGTAGTTGCCGGGCATCTTGTCGGTGACGAAGGGGCGACCCGCGGCGGTGCGCTCGAGAAGCCCGTAGGTCTTCGTGCGGAGCGGCTCGAGTTCCTCCGGGTTGAGGCCGGCGAGGCGTGCGGGGAGTTCGCCGAGATGCGGGAGGGCGAGTTCACGAAGGAGGAGCGCGTGAAAGGCGCTCATCTCGCCGCCGGCGGCGACGAGGGGGTGGGCGGCGAGCATCTGCTCCATGAGGGAGGTGCCGGAGCGGGGCATGCCGACGATGTAGACGGGGGTGAAGGGTGGGGGAGTGAAGGGCTCGGGTGTGTGGCGGCGACGGAAGGCCTCGTCGGCGGCAAGGAGGCAGTCGCGCATGTAACGCGCTTCGCCCGCGGCGTTGTATCGCTCCGGGCGGTAGCGGAGCCGGTTCCCGCGGGTGTAGTCGGCGAAGGCCTCCTCGTCGTGACCGCGCCGCTCGCAGGCTCCCCCGAGAGCGAGGAGGAACGTGCTCGCGTGGGGATCGTCCGTCCACGGGAGGTCGTCCCGCCGCGCCCACGCCCGCTGGGCTTCGAGATCCGTCTCCTCCCCACCGTCGTCGATCGTGAGGAGGAGGGCGCGGGGACGGAAGGCTTCGGGATGACGGGTGGTCACTTCGTGGAGATTCCGGCGTGCCTCCTCGAAGCGGCCTTCCTCGATGAGGATCGCGGCAAGCCCCGTTCGCGGGGGTTCGTCCTCGGGGGCGAGGCGGGCAGCTTCGGCGAAGGCCGTCCGTGCCTTCTCGTGATCGCCGGCGCTCAGTGCGGCCTCGCCGAGTTGGAGCCGGATCGCGGGATCTCGCGGTGCGAGCGCGAGGGCCTGGGTGAGGCTCGCGAGCGCCTCGTCGTGGAGACTCATGGCGGAAAGCGCGAGCGCGCGGCCGACGAGACACTGCGCGCGTTCGGCGGGCGCCAGGGGCGAGGCCGCGAGGCGGCGGAAGAGCTCCGCGGCCTCGGGCCAGCGTCCGCGTTCGAGTTCGAGACGCGCGAGCTGGACGAGGGTCGGCGGGTGCCCGGGTTCCAGGGCCAGCGCACGGGCGAGGGCGCGGGCGCATTCGTCCGTGCGGCTCGTCTCGTGGAGGGCGCCGGCGAGGTTGCGCCAGAATCCCGCTTCGGCGGGAGCGAGCTCCGTCGAGCGGCGGAGGAGTGCGAGCCCCTCTTCCCGCCGTCCGAGGAGATGCAGGTTGAGCCCGGCGTAGTGGACGACGAGGGGGTGGTCGGGATGACGCTCGAGGAGGCGGGCGAAGCGCCGCTCGGCCCCTTGGGGGTCGCCGCCGCGCTGGGCGTCGATTGCTGCCCGGAGTTCGAGGGTGAGGACGGCGTCGGCCGGGGTCCGCGACGGGTTCGGGCTGTTCATCGCGCCATTATCCCACGCGCGCGGAGCCAGTCTGGGCGGGTCGCGTGCGGCCGGCGCGTGTGTGTCTGATTGCGTCGTCGATCCCTATCCGCGGGCGATCAGGGTCTCGTTTCCGGCGGCAGCGTGAAGGGAGGGGGAAGGGGGTAGCGGAGACCGAGGGCCTCCTCGAGGGGTCCGAGCCAGGGGGCGAAACGCCGCCAGCGCTCGACGGAGCGGCGGTTGAGAGGCTGACGGACCTGGTAGACGCTTGCGGTGCGCACGGGCCGCTCGAGGCGGTGGAACTCGAGGAGCCGGGGATCCCAGGGGAGGCCGAGGAAATCGAGGATGCGCTTGAGTGTGGGTTCGGGGCGGCTCACGAGTTCCTCGTAGTCGACATCGAGGAAGAGGGAGGGCGGGAGGTGTTCGCGCCAGTAGGCGACGACGTGCTGGTAGGCGCGGTAGTGCTGGCCGAGGGCGGTGAGGTCGTAGGAGAACTCGTGGCCGTAGCGGAAGGCGGTGGTGTAGCAGGAGAGGCAGGTGTCGCGGGCGTCGCGGCGCATGTGGAGGATGCGGAGATGCGGGGCGAGGGTGCGGAGGAGTCCGAGGTAGAGGTAGTTGCCGGGCATCTTGTCGGTGACGAAGGGGCGACCCGCGGCGGTGCGCTCGAGAAGCCCGTAGGTCTTCGCGCGGAGCGCGCGGATCCCGGCCTTGTCCGCCCGCGCGAGGGCCTGCGGGAGTTCGAGCCGGTTGGTGAGCTCGAAGTGGCCGTAGAGGAGGTCCGTGAAAGCGCTCATCTCGCCGCCGGCGGCGACGAGGGGGTGGGCGGCGAGCATCTGCTCCATGAGGGAGGTGCCGGAGCGGGGCATGCCGACGATGTAGAGGGGGGTGAAGGACGGGGGGGTGAAGGGCTCGGGTGTGTGGCGGCGACGGAAGGCCTCGTCGGTGGCAAGGAGTGTGCTCCGCGCTTGCTGGGCGAAGAGGCCCGCGCTGTAGTTCGCGCTCTTCGCGCACGCCAGGCGGTTCGCGGTGCCGTAGTGGCGGAAGGCTTCCTGGTAGAGGCCCGCGTGTTCCGACGCCTGTCCAAGGGCGTAGAAAAAAGGTTCGGCCTCGGGTTGTTTGTCCAGGCCGGGGTGGCGGGCGAGGAGGGCGCGGGCGGCCGCGAGATCGGGGTCGTCCTCGCTGCGCGGGCGGACGATCGTGAAGAGCGACGACCAGGCGCCGAAGGTGTTGGGCCTTTGGGCGATGAGGCCTCTCAGTTGGGCGGCCGCTTCCTCGAACCTCCCCTCCTCCGTGAGGATGGTCACGAGGCCAAGCTTGGGCATCTCGCTCGCGGGAGCGAGGCGGGCGGCCTCCTCGAAGGCGCTGCGGGCACGTTCCTGATTGCCTTGGGCGAGGGCGAGATCCCCTCCGACCATCCACAGGGAGGGGTCTTGGGGGTGGCGGGCGAGGGCCCGATCGAGAACCTCTCTCGCCTCTTCCCGGCGCCCGCACTCGTTGAGCGTCCGGGCGAGGAGTTCCGCGAGTCTCGGGTTCTCGGGCTGGGTCTCGAGGGCTTTTTCGAGGGCGGTGGAGGCGAGACGATGATAGCCGCGACTGAAAAGGAGGGCGCCCAAGCGCGCCTGGACCTCGCCGTTACGGGGATCGAGTTCCGCGGCATGCAAGAGGACGTCGCAGGCTTCCTCGGTCAAACCCAGGTTCTCGAGGACCATGCCCGCATTGGCCCAGAAGGGGGCCTCGCGGGGGGCGAGGACGAGCGAGCGGCGCAGGCGTCGGAGTGATTCGTCGCGCTTTCCGCGATGGAATGCGCAGAGTCCGCCGTAGTGGAGAGCCAGGGGGTGCTCCGGCTCTGCGCCCAGGACCTCGGCAAAGAGACTTTCGGCCTCGTCGTACTCTCGGCTCCGAAGGGCCTCGAGCGCCCGGCGCAGAAGGGTCTCCGAGGAGGGTCGGGGAGAGGTGAGGCTCATCGCGGTCATTATGGCACGCTGCGGAAATGGCGAAGCGCCTCATGAATGAGGTCACCTCTATATGAATCACCTCTCATGAATGATGAAGGCTGCGTCTCCTCGTTTCGTTACCCGCTCGTTCAATCCCGGATCGCGGACAAGCGAGATCGCGGCGTGGCTTTCGTTTGCGCTGCCATACCCGCCAGGATTGCGGCCCGAAAACGCGCTGCAACGCAGGAGCTTTCGTTGAGTCAACGAGTCTTTCGATCCCCTTTACGGGAAGGAGGGAAGGGGCCTAGGGCCCTCCTTTTTGTTGCTTTGATACAACGACATGTGCCCCGTTGCTCGGAGGCAACGGGAAGCTCCCATCGAGCGCCTACGGGGGGCGGCTGGGATCCCGCGGGGGTCACGGTTCCTTCGAGGCCCTGCCTCACGAATCCTTTTCAGCGCCTCTTCGTGGGGTGGGACCTATCGCCTTCCGGGGGGTATCGCAACGGTCCCCGTGGGCTTGACACATCGGCCGAGGAGTGTGGTATGCTCGCGCCAATGCTCCGGGACCGATCCGGGTCGCGGGGCGGTCATGACCAATCCCTCGTGGAGGAAACAACCATCATGAAGCAACGCAACCTTGTGCAGCAAGCCGTGCGGGGAGCCCTCGTTGCGGGCGCCTCGGCGGCTGTGGTCGCTGGACCGGCTGCGCTGGCGGCGGGATCTCATCACAAGGATCCGAAGAGCACCAAGCTCCAGAAGATCCAGGTGGTGGGCTCGCGCATCCTGCGTACCAGCATCCAGACCGCGCAGCCCGTCTTCGTCCTCTCCCGGCAGCAGCTCAACCTGACCGGTGAGGTCTCGATCGGCAACATCCTGCAGTCGATCAGTGAAGCCGGAGCGGCGATCAACGCCCAGACCAACAATGGCAATGACGGCGACACCTTCGTCGATCTCCACAACCTGGGATCGCAGCGGGTGCTTATCCTCGTCAACGGCCACCGTTGGATCCCGACGGCCGGTGGGTCCGTGGACCTGAACACGATCCCGGCCTCGATCATCCAGCGGGTGGAGATCCTGCTCGACGGAGCATCCCCGATCTACGGCTCGGACGCGATCACGGGCGTGATCAACGTCATCACCGTCCAGAACTTCAACGGCGCCGAGGCCCACGCCCAGATGGGGATCTACAACGGCGACGGCCACTGGGACGGAAAGACCCAGGAGTACGACCTCACGGTCGGGGCCTCGAACAGCCACGGTGGAGCTCTCCTGAGTGCCATGTACAAGGAGCAGGACCCGATCTGGGCCGCGAACCGGACGATCTCCCAGCTTCCGCTCATCGGCACCGGGCTCTACCTCGGAAGCTCCGGCACCCCCGGTGGGCGCTTCATCGTCTGGGAGCCGAGTGCAATTACAGCAGTCGGGGTCTCAAAGGGCGGTAACCCCGTAGTCACGGGGGCGAAATTCACCGGCCCGTTTGCTTCGGACTGTGCGGCGTCTGTCACACCCTCTACGCCACTCTTCAGTTGCGACCTCGGCGGACCGCTCGTCGGGCCGAATGTGGGGCAGGCGGGTATTGGCGGATCCCCGGCGGGCCCCAATGCGTGGTCGAGCGCCGACGCCTACAACTACGCACCGGCAAACTATCTCCTCACTCCCGACGAGCAGTGGTCGATCTACAGCCAGGCGCACTACAACCTCACGAACCACGTGACGTTCGACGTGAGCGGGCTCTACAACCACTACTTTGCGCAGTCGATCCTCGCCCCGAACCCTCTCTTCCTCGGGTTCTTCGGTTCTGACAACACGGCCAACGGGCTCGGCGTCGGCATTTCCGCGACGAACCCCTACAACCCCTTTGGGGTGGATCTCGTGCCCTACACGAGTTCGAGCCCCAAGTACGCCCAGTGGTGCAAACTCTACGGGGCGGATAACGGCAAGTGCTCGCCCAACGCAGACTGGCTCGCCTTCCTCGGTCGACGCATGATCGAGTCGGGCTACCGGGTGTACGACAGCAACAAGGACACCTATGACTTCGGGATGGGCTTCAAGGGCTACTTCCGATTCATTGGGCACGACTGGGACTGGAATGTCCACTACGGCTACGGTTCCCGTAATGTCCACTTCGTCTCGACTGGTCTTCAGGACACCGAGCGTCTGCAGCTCGCCCTCGGCCCGACTTCGACCTGCAGTGCGAGCCCCGGGTGCGTGCCTCTCGACCTCTTCGGCGGGGCCTATCCAACGCCCACGATCACGCCGGCGATGGCGAACTACATCGACTACACGAACGTGAGCGAGGACCGCTTCACGCAGCGTGACTATTCCGGCAACCTGACCGGAACACTCATCAACCTCGGTCATGCGCTCAACAGCCGTCACTTGTTCGGGCGGATCGGTGTCGCCGTGGGCTACGAGTATCTCGAGGACAACGGTTCCTACCAGCCGGACGATCTCGTCCAGCAGGGCAACGCGACGACCAACGTCGCCGAGCCCACCAGCGGACGCGAGGCCTCGGATGCCCAGTACATCGAGCTCGACATCCCGCTCCTCCACAATCTGCCCTTTGTCCGCCGGCTGAGTGTGGACGCCGCGAACCGCTGGACGCAGTTCACGTGGAGTGGCGTCGCCGGAGGAACGACCGTCAGCGGCCGGGCGCACAACAGCTCCGGAAAGGTGGGGATCAAGTGGGAGACCACCCGGGATCTCCTCATCCGCGCCGACTGGTCGCAGGGCTTCCGCATCCCGAGTATCAGCGACTTCTTCGCCGGTCAGGGGCAGAGCTTCGACGCGCTGGTGGACCCTTGCGTCCATGACGCGAAAGTTGGTGCACCGATCCCGGTGACCTGTCCCACCTCGTACTCCCAGCCCAATACCCAGATTCCGGTCACGGTAGGCGGCAACCCGAACCTCACCCCCGAGAGGTCGATCTCGCGCACGGTCGGGTTCGTCTACAACCCGAGCTGGCTCGAAGGCTTCGACGTCGAGGCTGACTTCTGGAAGATCGAGCTCGACAACGCCATCACGTCGGGCGGGCTCGGACCGACGAACATCCTCGATTTCTGCTACTCGTCCCATCCGCTCCTCAACGACTGTGCGCTCATCCAGCGTTCTGGCGGAACGTACAACACGCCCGGTGCGATCACCAACGTTGTGGCCCTCAACCAGAACGTGGGTTCGATCAACACCGACGGTTGGGATATCCAGTTCGGTTACCGCTTCCCCTCGACGCCGATCGGTGATTTCAAGCTCTCGGGTGACATGACCTTCACCCGCGAGTACATCGTCTCGACCCCGGCCGTGGGAACGAACGGTATCCCGACGGAGATCTCCGGGGAGTACGCGGGTTCGGTGAGCCAACTCGTCCCGAAGCACAAGTACAACTTCACCCTCAACTGGGATTACGGTCCATGGTCCGCGGCCTGGTCGATGTACGTTATCGGGCCGATGTGGGAAACCTGCCAGAACTCGGAGGCGATTTTCTCGCCCTTCGTCGGTTCCGGTGATTTCCCCACCACGCCGAACAAGTTCCAGTGGTGCTCGAAGATCCTCGCGACGCCGAACGCCGCGCACGGATACGAGGGGCTCAACGAGCTTGGGACGACGGTGTACAACGACCTCCAGGCTACGTATGCCATCACACGCTGGAACGCGGATGTGACCCTCGGGGTGCGCAACATCTTCGACAAGAACCCCCCGATCTCGATGACGGCTTTTGCGAACAGCTACCAGCCGTACTTCTATCGGGTGCCCGGGCGCTTCATCTACGGGCGCGTCGGGGTACGGTTCTGAGCGGAGGATCGCCAATCCAACGATAACGAAACAGAAGAAAAACCTGCCCGCGGTCGGGAAACCGGCCGCGGGTTTTTCTTTTGGGGCACCGGAGATCCCCGCCGTGCCCCCCGGTCAAGGGGGTCGCGATCGGCCGCTTCTCGAGACGGGATGACGGGAAGGCGCGCTTCGGCGCGAGGCCCCTGTCGTGTGGTCGTGTGAATGAGGCCGCTCCCGTTTCGGGGGGCTCTTTCTAGATCTTTCTCCCGGCGGAGACGGGCGCGGGACCCGGGTGTATCATGGGTTCGTTGCCGGATCGATCTCCCTGTTGGGGTTCGGTCGGCGCCTCTGGAGGAGGCCCCTGTGCCGCGATCCTCTTCCGTTTCACACTCCCGCCGCCCGGGAGCAGGCTTTCCGATCCTCCTTCTCCTTCTCGCGATCCCGCTCGCTCTCGCGTTCACTCCGGTGTCCGCCCGGAACGGAGAGGGCCTTTACCTCCCCCTCGATCCCTGCCGGCCTCACTCCACGACCTGTCTTGGGTCGAACGGGCCGGGGGCGATGCCGTCCCCGCACGCGCGGGCTTCCTCGGCGGGCCCGGCGGGAGGGGTTCTCACCGTGACCGTCCCCGATGCCACGGTTCTCCGCCGCTTCACGCCCCGCAATCTCGGTCTCGGAGGGATCGTGACACCGCAAAGCCTCCTTCTGGCTGTCGCCGGACGACTCGGCCTTCCGGCTTCCACCGCGCGCGGCTGGAGTCGACGGACCGTACTCCTCGTCGACGGCAAGCGCTGGCGGCCGGGAGGACTCTTCGGGTATACAAAGACCGACGTGACACGCGGCTGGATCCGTCGGATCGACGTTGTCGAGGAGCCGCCATCTTCCCCGGCGGCGAAGCCCTCGAGCGGGGGCGCCTCGGTGGGTGGCGATCCGCCGCCCCCGCGGGCGGACGCCGGGCCTTCCGTCGTCGATGTTCTTCTCCGGAACATCCGTGTCTCGGGCGCGGCGAGCATCGCCGCCGGTGTCGTCGAGGGCTCGGGCCCGGGCTCCGGCGGGAACGCCGAGAACTACAATCTTCTCCTCGACATGCACGACCGGCGGGGCGACGCGCTCATTCTCGACTTCGACTACCTTCGCTCGACCGTCCCCTTCTTCCCGTACGCCTACGGCTCCGGGGGTTTGTACTACCGCTCGACCGTCCCCTACCTCCCGTACGCCTACGGCTACAGCGGCGGCTAGGGCGGCTTACCGCCCCCCTGAGAGGCGTCGGCCGCGGAGTCCGCGGGCGCGATCCCCCGGGGGCGAAGGAGTGCTTGCACCTCCTCCGCCAGGGGGTGAGCGGCGAGGAGCATCTGCGTCCAGGCCAGGGTGCGTGTGATCGCCCCACCGTGCCGCGCCCGGTTGGCATCGAGTTCACGCTGGCGCTGCAGGGGATCGAAAGGGTAGCGCTGGTCCTTGGCGTACCGCTCGAGGAGCCGGGGATCGAAACGGCGGAGTCGGCTTGCAAGATCGCGGTCGTGAAAGAGAAAGCGGGCGAGATCCTCGATGCGGTCGCGGGGCTCGTCGAGGACGGATGAGAAATCGACGAGGCGGAGCCGTCGCGCGAGGGACGGACGGCGGGCGAGAATCTCGAGATAGCGGAGGACACTCGCGAGCCAGTTGACGGCGGCGAGTTCGGGGACACTCAGCGTGTAGAGAGGCGCCTCCACACCGAGCTCGGCGAGGTCGCGCGCGCGCACGTCGGCGGCGCTGTAGAGGGCGTTCAGGGTTTCGGGACGGAGCATGCCCGCAAGATAGGTCTCGAGGTCCACGTAGAGGGCGATCGCACGGGTCTCGGGATGGGCGTCGAGCGTGGGTTCGAGAAGGTTGTTGCAGGTGCTCGTCGCCTTGACGAGCGTCCTGTCGTAGGGCCGCTCCGTGCGTCCGAACAGGCGGAGGAGAAGATCGTGCCAGACGGCCCAGCCGGCGGCGTCGGTGAGCGCGTCGGGGCGTCCCAGGAGTCGGCGGGCTTCAGCGAGGGCGCGGAGCGCGAGAGGCTCGCGGAGCGGGAGAAGACGCGGATCGTCCGAGAGGAGGTGGCTGAGGAGCGTCGAGCCACAGTGCCCGATGTGGAAGATCCAGGCGCCCGCACGCGGGGGGAGGCGCGAGGGGGGCAAAAGGCGCCGCGTGGCGTCGAGATCGTGCCAGGCGGCCGGCCGCGGTCCGAGACGCTCGTCGAGGAAGGGCGAGTTCCGGTAGTCCTCCTCACTCACGCGCACGAAGAGGAGGCGGCCCTGGAGGATGTCGATCTTGAAGGGGAAGGCCCCGGGGCCGACGTCGGGGACGACGGGGGGATCGGGGCTCGTCCGGCTCACGATGGGCGGCCCGCTCCGGCGGGGAGACGGGCCCCCTCGCGTTCGCGCACCCAGAGGGTGGCCAGCCACTTCTCGCCCGTCGCGACGGGCTCGCCGGCGTGGAGCGCCTCCGCGAGCGGTTCGCCCTCCCGTGTCGAGTTGCGGAAGAGGACGACCGAACCCGTCGCGGGGGCGATCCGGAGGCCGAGGCGGGGGAACGAAGTGCCTCCGCCCGAGCAGGCGTCGTTGAGATAGGTGAGAAGGGTGTGCGTGCGCTGGCCCGAGCGGGCGAGGGCGGGGTCCGCGCGGAGAGCGTTCGGAGAGTAGGCGTCGAAATGCGGCCGGTACTCCTGGCCGGGAGCGTAGTGAAGGACGGCCAGGGGTTCGCAGTGCCCGAGGGCGATGGAGGCTCCGCCCCCCGGAATCTCGTCCCCGAGAACAGAGAGGATCTTCTCCTCGATCCTGAGCGCGAGGAGATCCTCCTGGGAGGGGTGGAGGTTCGCGGCGAGCGAGGTTCGGAGGGGTGTTGCGAGGGGCCGTCCGCTCTGGGGATCGGCCGTCTCCGCCGGGCGGAGGAACGGGGCGGCGAGGGCGAGGAGATAGTCGCACTCGAGGGGATGGAGGACGGCCTCGGCCCGCCGGAGTCCGATCGCCTCCGCGAGGAGGGCGGCGGGAGGCGGGGGGGGGACGCCGACGGGCGGCGGGACCGCGAGGGCCGGCCCGGGATCGTCCGTGTCGGGCTCGGGCGTGAGAAGAGCGAGGGTGCGGGTCTCCTCCGCGCCGTACTCCTTCTGGAGGAGACGCAGTCGTTGCCGGGCCGGAAGGAGACCCTGGCGCGCGGCGGCGACGAGGAGCGGAAGACCCCGTTTGCGCTCGCCCGCCTCGAGGTGGAGGACGGCGAGGGCGTGAAGAGCGAAACCGTCCCCGCCGCGGGCCGCGGCGGCGAGAAGTGCGCGCGCCGGTTCCCGCCCCTGCGGGCCGTGGCCGAGGTGGAGGAGTCCGAGGACGCGGAGCGCCGGCGCATGCCCGCGGACGGCCGTCGTGCGCAGGAGTTCGAGCGCCCGCTCCCGGTCGGGTTCGGTGCCCTGCCCGCCGTAGAGGAGGGTGGCGAGGGTGAGGCCCGCGTGGGCGACGCCCGCCCGCTCGGCCTTCTCGGTCCAGAGGAACGCCTGGGTGGGGTCGTAGGCGGCGCCGAGTCCGCGGAGATAAAGAAGCCCGAGGTACGCCCAGGCTTCGGGGTCGTTCGCCTCGGCCCCCTGCCGAAACGCGTCGAAGGCCTCGCGGAAACGGCCGGCGCGGAGAGCGTCGAGCCCCGCGCGGAGAGGGGGCGAGGCCTTCACGGCCGCGGGGTGACGCGCAGCGGTCGGGGGCGGATCCCGGGCTCGACGTTCGGCTGGTCGGCGTACCGCACCCAGGCGTTGAAGGCGACGGTGATCCTCTCGCGCCGCCCGTGGAAGGGCGCGACGTCGTGCAGGAGATAGGAGGGGAAGAGGGTGAGGAGCCCGGGGCGGTGGGCGTGGACGAGAAGCCCCGTCGCGTACGGCGCGAGCAGGTGGCAGTTGCCGGGGTCGAGGTACATCGTGCACTGGGCGCGTGGATCGAAGAAGCGCATGCACCCGTTCTGCGGATCGTCGCCCTCGGGTTCGCCGTCGCTCACGCAGTAAACGCCCGACCAGCTCGCGAGCGGGTGGTTGTGCGCGTTCATGTGTCCGCCCGGACGGGTGATGTGGAACCAGCTGTGGTGGTAGAAACGCAGCGCCGCCATCTCCTCGGGGTCGTACCCGTTCAGGCGCTGGACGACCGCGCCGAGCATGGTGAGGGCGAAGCGGGCAAGGTGCTCAACGTCCGGATCGGGCCGTTCGAAGAGATCGAACGTGCTCTCGTGGAGGTTGTATTTGCCGACCGGACTCGGGCGGTTGCGTGCCCCGGGGTCGGGGGCTTTTTCCCAGGCGAAGAATTTCTCGCGCAGGCGCTCGTCGAGCGTCTCGTGCGCGGGGAGTTCCACCTGGGCGAAGGGCGTGGCAAAGACGCCCGTGATCTCCGGGAGCGGGAGCCGGCGCGGGGCGGGATCGGGGGCCGGGTTCATGGCGGCGTCGAGGGTGCGGCATCCGTCGTCGCTCCCTCCGCGCCGCCCGGGCGGGCCGGGGGGGCGAAGTAGCGCCGGTGGTAGTAGTCCTGGGTGGTGATCATCGCGGAGACGAGACGGCGCTCGGCGTCGCTCAGTTCGGGATGCCAGACGTCGACGATGAGGACGAGGCGGGCTTCCCGCCCGCGGTTCCAGGCGCGGTGGCGGAAACTGTCATCGAAAATGAGGCTCCGGCCCTCCGTCCACGTGCGCGTCTCGTCGCCGACCTCGATGCCCGTCCCTTCAGGCACGCGCAGACCGAGGTGGAGCGTGAGTTTGGCGTTCGAGAGACCGTGGTGGGGAGGAAGTTCGGTCCCGGGCTCGAGGATCGAGAAGAAGGCTTCGGGGGCGTGGTTGGCCCCGGAGGCGAGCGGCAGGGCGTCGAGGGTGGCCTTCGTCCGCGGGCAACGCGCGAGCACCTCCGGGACGGGGGTGCCCGAGCGGTAGAGATGGATGCTCCCCCAGGTGTCGGAGCCGGCGAGACCGGCCCAGTCCGGATGCCCGCGCATGACGGAGGGCACGTACGGTCGGCGGTGCCGGCGCTCCTCGAGGAGCGCGTCGGCCTCGCGGCGGATCTCTTCCCACGGCTCTTCGAAGGCGCGGATCCACGGAAACTCCCCGCGCTCGAACCACGGGCGCGGACGCAGTCCGGGGTAGAAGAGGAACTCGGGTTTTTGCAGGGGATCTTCATGCCGCCGCGGCTCCTCGCCGAGGAAGACGCGGAGAAAGCGGTGGGCCCGTTCGGGAAGCGGGGCGCCGAGATTCGCCTCGAGTTCGACGAGCACGCGCTCGAGAAAACGGCGGCGGACACTGAGAAGGCGTTCGCGGGCGCGGCCGACGAGGTCGCGGAAGGCCGGGGGTTCGCGGTCGAGGGGCGCGCTCTTGAGCGGAGGGGCGAGGGTGAAGGCCCGCCCGTAGGCCGAGAGCGCTTCCTCGCCGCGGCCGAGATCCTCGAGGATGCGCCCGCGGTGGAGGTGCGCGAGGGGCGCCTGGGGCTCGAGTGCGAGCGCGCGGTCGATCGCGGCGAGCGCCGCCTCGGCCCGCCCCTGAGCGCGACGGACGACGGCGAGGTTCTGGTGAAGACGGGGTCGCTCGGGCGCGGTCTGGGTGGCGCGGAGGAGAAACCCGGCCGCCCGTTCGTTGTCCCCCCGCTCGTGGGCGCGGAGCGCGAGGAAGGTGAGGGCGGCGATCTGGTGCGGGGCGTGCTCGAGGACACGCTCGTAGACGCGCTCGGCGTCGTCGGGTTTGCCTTCGCGCACGAGGGCTTCGGCCGCCTTGAGCAGCACCTCGATCTGCTCGGCGAGATCGGCCGTGGGTGGCGGCCGCTCGAGCCCGGCGGGAAGCACTCGTTCGGAGGGTGGAGTCGGGGATTCCGCCATGTCAGAAACTCAGCTCGAGGCGGGGACGGCGGGCGAGGGCGTCGAAAGCGATCACGGCCCGGGGTTCGTCGCCGCGGAAGGGGTGCACGTAGTGCACATAGTAAGGGGGGAAGAGGATGAGCTTGCCCTCGTGGGGTTCGAGACGGCGGGTGAGCGAGGCTCCGCTGTAGACGGCCTGCGGGTGCGGGTTCAGGAACTCGATCCAGCCCTCGGGGGCGGGCCGTCCGTGCGGGAGGCGCACGTAATAGACCGATCCGAGAAGATTGCCGGCGGTCGGGTGCATGTGCGGCGCCTGCCAGTCCCCGGTGCGGAGGATGTTCGCCCAGCCCATGAGCCAGGGATCGAGGCGGGCGCTCTCCTCGCCGAAGACGTGCGTGAGGTAATCGCGGACCGCGGGGCGCAGGATCTCGTCGTGGAGGCGGCGGACGGCCGGCTTGGAGAGTTCGAAAAGATTGAAGTGCCGCGCGGTCTGGTAGCCCCCGCGCGTCGAGACACGGCCGGAGAGGGAGGCGTTGCGCGCGGGGTCCGCGGCGTGCGCACGCTCAAGTTCCTCGAGTTCGGCGTAAACCGCGGCGTTGAGCTCCGCCACATCCCTGTATTCGCGTTCGAGGACGCGGATCGGGAAGTGGTCTTCCCAGCGGTCGTCGTGCATGAAGCCTCGCCCCCGGGCCTTCCGTGCGGCCGGGCACCGCACGCGGATCGCGCCCGCCGCGCGCGTGGCACGGCGGCGATGGGTAGAATATAGCAAACCCTGCGCGTGCACGGCGGGCACACGCAGGAGCCGGGGCTTGACCCGGAAGCGGGCGCCCGACGGCGGGCGTTCCCGGGCCCGCCCATCGAGGACGATCTTGATCATGCCCGCATCATCCCGACACGCCCCCGCGTCGATCCTCGTCGCCGGCAACGCCTCCTTCCTCGAAGCCCTCTACGACGTCTATCGCCGCGATCCGGACGCGGTGCGGGAGGATTACCGGAGCTTCTTCGCCACGCTCGGCGCCGCGGACGACGCTCCGGCGCGGGCGGAGATCGAGGAGGAACTTCTCGCGCGTGCACGCGCGCCGGAGACTCCGGCGGCTCTCGGCGACGGCGGGACGGCGCTGGCCGCTCTCGTCGACGCCTACCGCCGCGAGGGTCATCGGGCGGCGCGTCTCGACCCCCTGGGGCTGACGCCTCCGGAGGCGGTGGCCGAGCTTCGACCCGAGACGCACGGCCTCGGTCCCGCGGACCGCTCCCGGCCGGTGCCCGCGGGGCTCGTGGAGGGAGCGCCCCCCGCGCGTCTCGAGGATCTTCTCGACCGGCTCGCCGCGATCTACTGCGGGCCTCTCGCCGCCGAGTACATGCAGGTCCCGAGTGCCGAGGAGCGGGCGTTCTTCCGCACGCGCCTCGAGGAGACGGGGGGGCTCTACCGCCTGCCCCCCGAGACGCGGCCGCGGCTCCTGCGCGAGCTCACGGCCGCCGAGGGCATCGAGCGCTACCTCCACACCCGCTACGTCGGCCAGAAACGTTTTTCGCTCGAGGGCGGCGAGACCCTGATCCCGATGCTCAACGAGCTCGTCCGCCGTGCGGCCGCGGCGGGAGTCGAGGAGATCGTCATCGGCATGGCGCACCGCGGGCGTCTCAACGTCCTCGTCAACCTCCTCGGGAAGTCGCCGGCCGAACTCTTCAGCGAGTTCGAGGGCACCGCCGCGCCCGGGGGCGGCCCGCGTCCCCGCGGCGCCGAGGAGGGCGAAGCGCACACCGGGGACGTCAAGTACCACCTCGGGTTCTCCTCCGACGCCCGTCTCGACGGGCGGGTGATCCATCTCGCCCTCGCCTTCAACCCCTCCCATCTCGAGAGCGTCGACCCGGTGGTCGAGGGATCGGTCCGTGCCCGTCAGGACCGGCGCGGGGAGGACGCCCGCGCGCGTGTGCTTCCTCTCCTCATCCACGGCGACGCCTCCCTCGCCGCTCAGGGGGTCGTGCAGGAAACCCTCCAGCTCTCCGCCACCCGTGGGTTCGGGACCGGGGGGACGGTCCACGTCGTGGTCAACAACCAGATCGGCTTCACGATCAGCCGGCCCGACGACGCCCGCTCGAGCCGCTACGCGACCGACGTCGCCAAGATGATCGGGGCCCCGGTCCTGCACGTGAACGGCGACGATCCGGAGGCGGCGGTCTGGGCGATGCGCCTCGCGTTCGAGTACCGCGCGCGCTTCGGCCGCGACGTCTTCGTCGATCTCGTCTGTTTCCGCCGTCACGGTCACAACGAAGCGGACGAGCCGGCGGCCACCCAGCCGGTCATGTACCGCGCGGTGCGCGCCCATCCGGGCGTGCGCGCGCTCTACGCCGAGCGGCTGGCGGGGGAGGGCGCGCTCGGCGCGGAGGAGGCCGCGCGTCTCGTTGAGGCTTACCGCGACGGGCTCGATCAGGGCCACGTGCCCGAGGATTTTCTCATCGCCCGCGGCGAGCGGCGCACCGACGCCGTCGAGTGGGCCCCGTACCGCGGCCACCGCTGGGACGAGAACGCCCCGACCGCCGTCGCGCGCGCGCGTCTCGAGGACCTGGGCGCGCGTCTCACGCGTCTCGGCGAAGGTGTCCGCCCCCATCCGCGCGTTGCGCGGGTGCTCGAGGAGCGCGCCCGCATGTACGCGGACGAGCTGCCGCTCGACTGGGGCGCGGCGGAGAATCTCGCCTACGCCACCCTCCTCACCGAGGGCTACGACGTGCGCCTTTCGGGGCAGGATTCGGCGCGCGGAACGTTCTTCCACCGCCACGCCGTCTTCCACGACGCGGAGTCGGACGCGGTCGACATTCCCCTCGCCCGTCTCGCCCCCGATCAGGGCCGTGTGACGATCGTCGATTCCCTCCTCTCGGAAGAGGCGGTCGTCGGCTTCGAGTACGGCTACGCCTCCTCGAGCCCGCGCGCGCTCGTGATCTGGGAGGCGCAGTACGGGGATTTCGCGAACAACGCCCAGGTCATGATCGACCAGTTCCTGAGCGCCGGTGAGGCCAAATGGGACCGCCTCTCGGGGCTCGTGCTCTTCCTGCCCCACGGCCAGGAAGGGGCGGGGCCGGAGCACTCCTCGGCGCGTCTCGAACGGTATCTGCAGCTCTCGGCCGAACACAACCTCCAGGTGTGTGTGCCGTCGACCCCGGCGCAGATGTTCCACATGCTGCGCCGCCAGATGATCCGCCCGTACCGCAAACCGCTCGTCGTCATGACGCCGAAGAGCATGCTCCGGCACAAAGCCTCGTTCTCGCCGCTCGCGGCGCTCGCCGAGGGTGCGTTCGCCCCGCTGATCGACGACCCCGCGCCGCCCGCCCGTCCCCGCCGGCTGGTGTTCGTCTCCGGCAAGTTCTACTACGAGCTCGCCGAGGCGCGGGCCGAGGCCCCCGTCCACCTCGTGCGGCTCGAGCAGCTCTACCCCTTCCCCGAACAGGCGGTGCGCGCTCTCCTCGCCCGTCACGCCGCGGTCGAGGATATCGTCTGGTGCCAGGAAGAGCCCGAGAACCAGGGCGCCTGGTTCCCCCTCCGCGCCCGTTTCGACCGCGTGCTCGCATCCGGGCAGAGGCTCTCGGTCGTGGCCCGTCCCCCCTCGGCGGCGACGGCGAGCGGTTGGCACACGGTCTTCGAGGCCGAGCAGAAGGATCTCCTCACCCGCGTCTTCGCCCTTCCGTCCTCCTCCGGCCGCCGCCGCGGACCGGCCCGTTCCACCCCCTCGCGCACGGTGCAGGCATGACGATCGAGATCAAAGTCCCCCCCCTTCCCGAGTCGGTGAGCGACGCGACCCTCGTCGCGTGGCACAAAAAGGAAGGCGACAGCGTCGCCCGCGACGAGAACCTTGCCGACCTCGAGACCGACAAGGTCGTTCTCGAGGTCCCTGCTCCGGCCGCGGGTGTCCTCACCGCCCTCAAGGTGGCCCCCGGGACGACGGTTCACGCCGGCGATCTTCTGGCTGTCCTCGACGAGAGCGCCCTCGGCCAGGGGGCGCCGGAGGCGGCGAAGAAAGCCGAGAAAAAAGAGGGGCCCGCGCCAGGCGAGGCCCGGCCTTCCGCCGTGCGCCCGCCGCCCGCCGCTCCGGCTCCGCCCGCCCCGGCCTCCTCCTCCTCCTCCTCCTCCTCCTCCTCC
>JAJZYM010000014.1:31838-45524 GCA_021798115.1 Pseudomonadota bacterium
CCTCCTCCTCCTCCTCCTCCTCCTCCTCCTCCCGCCCGCCGCCCGCCGCTCCGGCCGCCCGCCGCCTCGCGGGCGAACAGGGTCTCGACCTCCACGAGGTTCCCGGACGGGGGCGCGAGGGGCGCGTGACCAAACAGGACGTCCTCGCGCACCTCGCCCGGGGCCCCGCCCGCGGTGAGCGGCGCGTTCCGATGAACCGCATCCGGGCGCGGATCGCCGAGCGTCTCCTCACCTCGAACCGCGAGACGGTGATGCTCACCTCGTTCAACGAGATCGATCTCGGCCGTGTGCTCGAGATCCGCAACCGTTACCGCGACGCCTTCGAAAAGGAATACGGCGTGCGTCTCGGTCTCATGTCCTTCTTCGTGCAGGCCGTCGTCCGCGCGCTCAAGCGTTTTCCGGTCGTCAACGCCTCGGTCGACGGCGACGCGATCGTTTACCACGACTACTGGGACATCGGCATTGCGGTCTCCTCGCCCCGCGGACTCGTCGTTCCCGTCCTTCGCGACGCCGACCGGATGAGCCCCGCCGCGGTCGAACAGGCCATCGCCGAGTACGCGAAGCGCGCGCGCGAGGGCGGGCTCGAACTCGCCGATCTCGAGGGCGGCACCTTCACGATCACCAACGGGGGGGTCTTCGGTTCGCTCTTCTCGACGCCGATCATCAATCCCCCGCAGAGCGCCATCCTGGGCATGCACAAGATCCAGGAGCGCCCGGTCGTCGTCGACGGAGCGGTGGTCGTCCGGCCGATGATGTACGTGGCCCTCACCTACGACCACCGGATCATCGACGGGCGCGAGGCGGTTCTTTTCCTGGTCGCCGTCAAGGAGGCCCTCGAGGATCCCGCCCGCCTCCTTCTCGACGTTTGAGATTTTTCGGTGTCTTGCCGCACACACGGGAGCAGAGTTCATGGCCCGCAGTTTTGACGTGATTTTCATTGGAGCCGGCCCCGCCGGTTACGTCGGCGCGATCCGCGCCGCCCAGAACGGCCTCAAGGTCGCCTGCATCGATTCTTGGAAAAATCGTGACGGATCGAACGCCTTCGGGGGCACCTGCCTCAACGCCGGATGCATTCCGTCGAAGGCGCTCCTCGAGTCGAGCGAGCTCTACCACCGGGCGCGGGAAGAGTTTGCGGTCCACGGCATCCGTACGGGCGAGGTCGCGCTCGATCTCGCCGCCATGCAGGCGCGCAAGGCGAAGATCGTCTCGAGCCTCACTTCGGGCATCAAAGCCCTCTTCCAGGCGAACGGCGTGACGGGCCTCGTCGGCCGCGGGCGCCTTCTTCCCTCGGGCAAGGTCGAGTACACCCCGGAGGGCGGGGCGGCCGAGGAGCTCGAGGCGAAGGATGTCGTGCTCGCCGGGGGGTCCGAGCCGGTTCCGCTCGCCGCGGCCCCTTTCGACGGAGGCACGATCGTCGATTCCTGGGGCGCGCTCGATTTCGAGGCGGTGCCGAAACGTCTCGGCGTGATCGGTGCCGGGGTGATCGGCCTCGAACTCGGGAGTGTCTGGCGGCGCCTCGGCTCCGAGGTCGTGCTGCTCGAGGCGCTCGAGACCTTTCTCCCGGCGGCCGATGTCCAGGTGGCGAAAGAGGCCGAGCGCCAGTTCACCCGCCAGGGGCTCGACATCCGCCTCGGCTGCAAGGTCACCGAGGCCAAAGTCGGCGGCCGCAAGATCCATGTCCGTTATCGCAAGGGCGCCAAAGAGGAGACGATCGAGGTCGACCGTCTCGTCGTGGCCGTTGGCCGCCGCCCGCGCAGCCGTGAGATTCTTGCCGAGGGTACGGACGTACGCGTCGACGCCCGCGGGTTCGTCGAGGTCGACGAGCACTGCCGGACTTCGCGCGCGCACGTCTGGGCGATCGGCGATCTCGTGCGCGGACCCATGCTCGCGCACAAGGGATCCGAGGAAGGCGTCATGGTCGCCGATCTCCTGGTGGGACGAAGCGCGGAGGTGAACTACGCGACCGTGCCTTCGGTCATCTACACCGCCCCCGAGATCGCCTGGGTCGGCAAGAGCCAGCAGGCGCTCGAACAAGAGGGGATTCCGTTCAAGGCCGGAAGTTTCCCGTTCAGCGCCAACGGCCGCGCCAAGGCCCTCGAGGCCGCTCAGGGTTTCGTCAAGATCCTCGCGCACGCCGAGACCGACGAGATCCTGGGCGTGCACGTCATCGGCCCGGTCGCCTCGGAACTCGTGGCCGAAGCGGTCCTCGCGATGGAGTTCCAGGCCAGTGCCGAAGACCTCGCGCTCACGGTCCACGCCCACCCGACTCTCTCCGAGGCCACACACGAAGCCGCGCTCGCCGTCGACGGGCGGTCCATCCACGCCATCAACAAGAAAAAGACGGGCTGAAAAGACGGTGGGGGGCGAATGTCCCCCCACCCGCTTCTTCCGGCGGGCGGCTTCGAACCTGACGTGCGAGGCCTGGCCGTTCGGTCAGGTGCTCTCATGCGAATCCCGGGAGGGCACGCAAGAATGTCGCCGGGCCGCGACTCGGCAGGAAAGTGAAATCACGGCCCGGCTCGGTCAGCCGTTTGATGCGCCCGGATCGGCCCCAAGGCGCGGGATCCCTCGGTTTACTCCCAGGAGGAGCTCAACACCATCGCCGATAGCCTCCACCCGCCGGCCACGCCAGGCCCTGGGCTCGTGCCCCGCCGTCCGCTCAGTCGGGTGGGAGACCCCCGGGTGTATGCGCGTGCAGTAGCGTCAGACGGTGGGCGAAGAAGGGGACGGTCGTTTCCCGCTCGAGAGCGACCGCCGGTCGCGTGAGTGTGGCCAGCCCCGGGAGAAGGACCGGCCGCCTGCGGGCCGCCTCGATGTCCGCCAGGGCGTGGAGAGGGACGAGTGAGAGACGGACGCGGCGCAGGCGCGCGTCGAGCGAATAGAGCACGGCGCGGATCGCCGAGACGTAGGCCTCGCCCTGCTGGGAATAGCGCGCGAGCCCCGCGACCAGAATGCGGGCCGAAAGCGGCTGGTGTTCGGCGCGCAGGTGCGCGCGGAGCCGGCGGAAACGGCGGAAGGCCGGCCGGGTGTTGATCGCCTCCATGTAATGGACGATCGAACTTTCGAGATCGCGGAAGCGGCGGACGTAATGCGTCGGGTCGGCCAGCGAACGGGGCGGAAGTCCGTGTTCGGCCTCGTACGTCCACATCCCGAAGAGATCGTTGCCGCGGCGGGCGAAGTACGAGGTGCCCCAGCCGCTTTCCTTCGCCGCCTGGGCGAGGGCGAGCGATACGGGGACGACGTCCACACGGCGGAGGAGCCGCCGGCGCACCGCGGGCGACCAGGGGTTCCCGTGGAGACCGTAGGCGTGCTCGATCGTGCGCAGTGTCCGGTAGCGTCCGCTTCCCCCTCGGGGTTGAGGGGCGAGCGCGTAGGTCTCGAGGAGAAACCCCCGCTGCTGGGCGAGGGCGTTGTCGGCGGCGAGGACCATCGGCAGGATCATGCGCAGGAAGAGGGCCTTCTTGCGGTGGACGGCCAGCGACCCGAGCCCACGCGGGAGGCGGTTGAGGGCCACGGCCGGGACGATCCCACGGGGGGGCCAGCGGTAACGGATGCTGCGGTAGAAGGCCCCGACTTGAGCGACGTTGTCCGCCCGCACGATCCTGAGAGGCTCGGGTCTCAGGATCCCGAGGGGGCGGGGTTTCGCGAAGTGAAGGGCGAGAAAGAAGATGCCAAGAAGGGGGAGTCCGATGGCGATCGTGTAGACGAGGCGTCCCGGGAAAAGGACGCAGGCGTCACGGCCCCCGCGTACGGTCGTGGCTAGGGTCAAGGATCCCGACGCTCCGATTGTTCTGATACCAAACAATTATAGTCTGGAACTCGTCAGGTGACAGGGAAAAATAAAAAATATCATTTATTAAGTGCTATAAATACGTATATTATAATATTTATTCATTTTTTGAACACTCCATCCTCCATTAAGGGGGGGCAGGGACCGCTTGGGCGAGTCCTGTACCTGCCGGGGGGACAGGGGCCCCACTCTTCGGAGGAGCGGAAGAGGGGCCCCCCGGGGGTCTCCCTCCCGATGTCTGTCCCCTGCCTCGTCGAGGCCCGCCCGTCGTCGCTCCCGTCGATGTTCCGCACGTATGGGAGGTGCGGGTGATCGGCTATGATATTTCCAAGACGCGGCCGGCGAATGCGGAGCGCGCAGGGACGCATGTGCGTATCCGGTTCGTGCGGGATCTTCCGAGGGTGAGCACGCGATGAGAGATCGGGTTCCGTTGCACGGGCGGCACACGCTTGTGCGTGTGGTTTGTCTTCTGGCCTGGCTTGTCCCGTCCCTCGCCTGGGCCGGCCCGCAGGCCCTCGACTTCAACGTGTCTCCGAACGCGGTCGCCGCGGGCTACTCCGCGCTCCTCTCTCCGTCCGGGTTCGGTTTCGATCTCTACGGTCTTCACCACAGCCGGCGGGGGAACGTCTTCGCGGCCGGGATTGCGCTTCACGCCAACGCCGACCCCGGCGGTCCCCCGGTCAGGGTGTCTTTGGGCGTGCGCGCCCTCGACGTCGATTCCTTTCTCGTTCACCACAGCGGCGGGGCGGTGGGCTTCCGCCTCGGGGTGCGCTACGTCGTTCCCCAGTACAACCGGATCGGTTTCGGGGGTTCGGTGGTCTACGCCCCGAACGTGACCTCGTTCGATCGCCTCGCGCGCTTCGCCGCCTTCGAGGGCTACGCCGGCTATTACCTCCTGCGCCACGGGCTTCTCTACCTGGCTTACCGCCACGTCGCCGCCGCCTACGACACGACGCCGCTCGTCACCCTCGACAGCGGGTTCAACGTGGGTTTCCGCATTTCCTTCTGAGCAGCGGCGAGCGCGATGGCCGGACACAGCAAGTGGGCCAACATCCAGTACCGCAAAGGAACGCAGGACGCACGTCGCGCGCGCCTTTTCACCCGTCTCATCCGTGAGATCCACGGCGCGGTCCGTCACGGGGGGCCGGACCCCCAGGGCAACCCCCGCCTGCGGCTCGCCCTCGAGCGCGCGAACGAGGCCGATGTCCCGAAAGACACGATCGAACGGGCGATCCGCCGTGCCCAGGGTGCGGGCGAGGGGCCGGGTCTCGAGGAGATCCGCTACGAGGGCTACGCCCCCGGAGGCGTGGCCGTTCTTGTCGAGTGCCTGACCGACAACCGCAACCGCACCGCCGGCGAGATCCGTCACGCCTTCACCAAGCACGGCGGGAACCTTGGGGCCGACGGGGCGGTCGCCTATCTCTTCCAGCGCGTGGGACTCCTGAGTTACCCCGCGGGCACGGCCGAGGAACCACTCTTCGAGCAGGCGCTCGAGGCGGGCGCCGAGGACGTCCAGCGGGAGGCGGACGGCACCCTCATCGTTCAGACGGACCCCGAGGAGTTCGAGGCCGTCCGCCGCGCGCTCCTCGAGGCGGGACTCCCCCCCGAGCGTGGGGAGGTGACCTTTCGCTCCTCGACCCAGGCGGAGGTGGCGGGCGAGACGGCCGAACAGGTCTGGCGTCTCCTGAACGCCCTCGAGGACATCGACGAGACGCAGAACGTCTACAGCAACGTCGCGTTCCCCGCCGGGTTCACGCCCGGGGGCACCTGAGGTGCGCGTTCTCGGGATCGACCCCGGATCCCGCGCGACGGGCTTCGGGCTCGTCGATCTCGTCGAGGGGCGGCCCCGGGCCGTCGAATGGGGGGTGATCCGGCTCACCGCGCCGGAACCCGCGACGAGGCTCCTCGCACTCTACCGGGCGCTGCGCGAGCGGACGCTCGCCTGGCGGCCGGATCTCTTTGCCTGCGAATCGGTCTTCGTCCATCGCAGCGCCGCAAGCGCCCTCATACTCGGCCACGCCCGCGGGGTCGTGCTCTGCGCCGTCCTCGGCGGGGAGCGGCCCCCCGTCCTGCACGAGTACTCGCCCACCCTCGTGCGCAAGACCCTCACCGGCGACGGAGCGGCCGACAAGAGCCGGCTCCGGCGGATGGTGGTTCTCGAGCTCGGCCTCGACACCTCGCCGGCGCTCGACGCTTCCGACGCGCTCGCCCTCGCGCTCTGCTGCGTGCACCGCGAGACGAGAGCCACGCGCTTCGTCGCCCTCGGGCTCGGAGGACGTCCGTGATCGGCACGCTGCGCGGAACGCTCGCGGCGGCGGGGGCCACGCATGTCCTCCTCGAGACGGGCGGCGTCGGCTACGAGGTCGAGGTCCCCCCGAGTGTTCTCGGGCGTCTTCCGCCGCCGGGTGGGGAGCTGCGTCTTTACACGGTGCTCGAGATCCGCGCCGAGCTTCCGGTGCTCTACGGCTTCGTGGACCTCCGCGAACGGGATCTTTTCCGGCTCCTTCGGCGCGCCAACGGCATCGGACCCCGGCTTGCGCTCGCGGTCCTCGCGGCTCTCGCCCCCGAGGAGATCGAAGAGGCGCTCCGCCGGCGCGACGCCGCCCCCTTCGTGCGCGTCCCGGGGATCGGACGCAAGACCGCCGAACGGCTCGTCCTCGAACTCTCCGGGCGCCTACCGGAACGCCCGGCCGCCACGACGCCCGGTCCCGACCCCCGCGCCGACGCGCTCGCCGCTCTCGTCCACCTGGGATACCGGCGCTCCGAGGCCGAGCGGCTCCTCGCCGGTGTCGATCCCGCCTCGGGCGACGTGGCCGAGCTCGTCCGCACGGCCCTTCGCCGGGCCCGGCCCGAGGGCGGGTCGTGAACGGCCGGCCGGTCGATCCCGAAGCGCCCGCCCCCGGCGAGGAGGCACTCGAGCGGCGTCTGCGTCCGCGTCGGCTCGACGAGTACGTGGGCCAGTCCCGGATCCGAGCCCAGCTCACGATTTTTCTCGAGGCGGCCCGCCGCCGCCGCGAGCCCCTCGATCACGTGCTCCTCTCGGGGCCGCCGGGACTCGGCAAGACGACGCTCGCCCACATCGTCGCCCACGAGCTCGGCTCCGCGCTCCGCGTCACCTCGGGTCCGGCCCTCGAACGGGCGGGCGATCTCGCGGCGCTTCTCACCAATCTCGGGCCGAGCGACGTCCTCTTCATCGACGAGATCCACCGTCTGGCGCCTCCGGTCGAGGAGATTCTCTACCCGGCCATGGAGGACGGCATGCTCGATCTCGTGATCGGCGAGGGCGCGAGCGCGCGTTCCGTCCGTCTGAGTCTTCAGCCGTTCACCCTGATCGGCGCGACGACACGGGCCGGTCTTCTCACCGCGCCCCTGCGCGACCGCTTCGGGATCGTCCTCCGCCTCGAGTATTACGGCATCGACGAGCTTGCGGCCATCGCCGTCCGCTCCGCGCGCCTTCTCGGCGTGGCCCTCGGCGAGGACTCGGCGCTCGCGCTGGCCCGCCGCGCGCGCGGGACCCCGCGGATCGTCAACCGTCTCCTCCGTCGCGTGCGGGACGTGGCCGAGGTCGAGGCCGAGGGGCGCATCGATCCTCCGCTCGTCGCCCGCGCGCTCGCGCTCCTCGACGTCGACGAGGCAGGCTTCGATCCCCTGGACCGCCGTCTTCTCGAGGCCATCGTGCGCGTCTTCGGCGGCGGCCCCGTCGGGATCGACGCCCTGGCCTCGAACCTGGGGGAAGAACGCGGCACGCTCGAGGACGTCGTCGAACCCTATCTCGTCCAGCAGGGCTATATCGTGCGCACGAGCCGCGGGCGCGTGGCCACCGCCCAGGCCTACCGCCATCTCGGACTTCCGCCCCCGGCGGGGGCGGGGGGGCTCTTCGAGCCGTGAGCGCTCTACGGGCCCCGCCCTTTGCCTGGCCGGTGCGTGTCTACTACGAGGACACCGACGCCGGGGGGGTGGTCTACCACGCGGCGTATCTTCGCTTCATGGAACGCGCCCGCACCGAATGGCTGCGTCACCACGGCTGGACCGTGGAACGATTGCGCCTCGAGTTCGGTCTTTTGATTGTGGTGGCCCGCATCGAAGTTGAGTTTCTCGCCCCCGTGCGTCATGATGAGGCACTCGAGGTGAGCGCCGCCCCCGGCGCGCGGGGTCGGAGTTGGCTCGACGTCGCGCAGGAGGTCCGCCGCGCGGGAAGCGACGTGGCCGCCCGCGGCCGCGTGCGCCTCGTCGCCGTCTCGGAAAACCGTTTCCGTCCCGTTCCTTTCCCTTCCGTCCTCGACGAGGTCTTTACCGCATGAGTGACCGTTTTTCCATCCTCGCCCTCGTGCTCGACGCGAGCTGGGTCGTCAAGATCATCCTTCTCCTGCTGCTCGCCGCCTCGGTCTTTTCCTGGACGGTCATGTTCCGCCGCCGGCAAGTCTTCCGCGAGATCCGCCGCCGCCAGGAGGCGTTCGAGGCGCGGTTCTGGGGCGGCGGGGACCTCGCGCAACTCTACCGTGAGATCACCCAGCGCAAGGAGCCGGCGGAGGGTGAAGAGGCGATCTTCGAGGCGGGTTTCCGCGAGTACGCCCGTCTGCGTAAACTGGCTGTGCCGGGGCCTCAGGCCCTCGAGGCCGCGCGCCGGGCGATGCTCGCCGCCCGTCTTCGCGAGATCGATCGGCTCGAACACCAGCTGCCGTTTCTGGCCACCCTGGGATCGACCGGGCCCTACGTCGGTCTCTTCGGTACCGTCTGGGGGATCATGACCGCCTTCCACGCCCTGGGCAACGTGGCGCAGGCCACCATCTCGATGGTCGCTCCCGGCATCTCGCAAGCGCTCGTCGCCACCGCCATGGGGCTTTTCGCCGCCATTCCGGCCGTCGTCGGCTACAACCGCTTCTCGAGCGAACTCGCCCGCCACGAGACCCGCTTCGAGATGTTCGTCGAAGAGTTCTCGACGATTCTTCAGCGCTCGGGTTTCACCGCCGCCTCGGCGGCGGCCGAGGGAGGAGGGGCGTGAACGTGGGCGGGCGTCGTCGCCGCGGGCCGATGAGTGAGATCAACATCGTGCCCTACATCGACGTCATGCTCGTTCTCCTCGTGATCTTCATGATCACGACGCCGCTTCTCACCCAGGGGGTCAAGGTCCACCTGCCGCGTGCGCAGGCCCGTCCGCTCACCGTCCCGCCGACGCATCCGCCGATCGTCCTGAGCGTCGATCGCCGGGGGCGCCTCTACCTCAACATCGCCTCGCACCCGCGGCGGCCGATCCTCCCCCGGCTCGCCCAGGCGCTCGTGGCCGCCGTGCTTCGTCACGAGCCCAAGACGGCGGTGGTGGTCAAAGCCGACCGCGGCGCCCGCTACGGGCGGGTGATCCGGGCCATGGTGCTCCTGCAGCACGCCGGAGCGCACACGATCGGACTCATGACCCTGCCCCGACCGCGGGCCACGGGCGGCCGCTGAGGGTCCTCGCGCCGTGAACGTGCGCCGCGCGCTCCCCTGGATCCAGTCGGTCGGGTTGCATCTCGTCCTGTTGGCGCTCCTCTTTCTGGCCGTGCCCTGGTCGACCCTCCTCGTCGGCAGCCACCGTGCGCAAAAAACCCCCGAGGTCCACGCCCGGGTCGTCTCGGACCGGGCCGTGGAGCGCGCGTGGCGCGCGTACCAGGCCCGCCGGGCCGCCGCCGCCCGGGCACGGGCGGCGAAACTCGCCGCTCTCGCCGCCGCCGTACGCAAGGCCGCGGCGGAACGCAAGGCGGAAGCCGCGAAGCTCGCCGCTCTCCGCCGGGCCGCGGTCGAGGCCAAGGCGGCCCAGGCGCGGGCGCTCGCTGCCCGCAAGCAGGCCGAACTCGTCCGTGCCCAGGCGCTTGCGGCCGCGCGTGCGGCCGCCGCCCGCCGTGCGCGTGAGGAGGCCCTGGCCCGTGCCGCCGCCGCCCGGGCGCGGGCGGCGAAGCTCGCCGCTCTCGCCGCCGCCCGGGCCCGCGCCGAAACCCAGGCCCGCGCCGAGGCGCGGGCGCTTGCCGCCCAGGCCGCGGCTGACGCCGCCGCCCGCGGCCGCGTGCTCGACGCCTGGGTGGCCGCCATCCGCCGCCGGGTCGAAGATGCCTGGATCCGCCCCGAGAGGAGCCAAACGCCTCTTCGTTGCACCGTCTATGTCACGCTCGCCCCGGGAGGTGCGGTTCTCTCGGCGCGTCTCGGCACCTGCAACGGCGATGCGGCCGCGCGCGAATCGATCCTCGCGGCCGTCTACCGCGCCTCGCCGCTCCCGATGCCCCGCGATCCCGCCGATTTCGTGTCCCACCTGCGCTTTCTCTTCGAGCCGGGAGCCTGAACCATGTCCGTCCGCCGCTTGAGCGTTCCGCTTGTCCTTCTTTCCGCCTTCGCCCTCGCGCACGCGAGCCTCGAGGTACCGATCACGCACGGGGTGCACGCCGCAACGCCCATCGCGGTCGTCCCCTTCGCGCGGTCGGTCCCCGGCGCCCCCGCGGGACATCTCGCGCGCGTCGTCGCCGACGACCTCCGGCGGAGCGGCCTCTTCCGGCTGCTCCCCCGGGCCGACATCCTTCAGCGGCCGACGCACGCCGCCGCGGTCAACTTCCTCAACTGGCAGGCGCTCGGGATGGACTACCTCCTTATCGGCCGGCTCGAAGCCGACCCCCACGGAGGCTGGCGCGTCCTCTTCCGGCTCTTCAACGTGCCCGCCCGCCGGCAGATCATGGCCTACGTCGTGCACACCGGCCCGGGCGCACTTCACACGGCCGCGCACACGATCTCGGACCTCGTTTTCCACCGCCTGACCGGGATCCGGGGGGTCTTCGACACCCGGATCGCTTTCGTCGTGGCGCTGCCCACGCTCCACGGCCGCCGCTACGCACTCATGGTCGCCGACTACGACGGCCACGATCCCCGCCCCATCGTCCGTTCGCACATGCCGCTCCTCTCGCCGGCCTGGTCCCCGCACGGACATCGCCTCGCCTACGTGGGCTACCACGATGGGCACCAGGTTCTCTACGTCCAGACCCTCGCGACCGGTCGGCGGACGATCATCGCCGCCCGGGCCGGTCTTGACGACACCCCGGCCTTCTCGCCTGGGGGCCGCCGTCTCGCCCTCACCCTCACGCCCCCTCACGGCAACGCCGCCGTCTATCTTTACGATTTCGCCAGCGGCAAAACCGTTCGCGTCACCGAGAGCCCGAACATCGCGACCGAACCCGCCTGGTTCCCGAACGGACGGCATCTCGCCTTCACCTCCGATCGGGGCGGAAGCGCCCAGGTCTACGCGAAGACCTTGCCCTCGGGCCGCAGCCACCGCCTCACCTTCCACGATCACTACAACGCGGACGCCGTGATCGGGCCGCACGGCAAACACCTCGTCTGTGTGACGCGGCTTGCGGGCGAACTGCGCCTCGCGCGCATGGGCCTCGGGGGCGGCTGGCGGCTGCTCACCCCGGGTCCCCTCGACGATTCTCCGAGTCTGAGCCCGAACGGGGAGATGGCCGTCTTCACCTACCTCGACGGCAAGCGTCGGGGGCTCGCGACCGTGGCGCTCCACGGTCGGGCGATCGTTCCGATTCCTCTTCATCTTCCGCCCGGGGCCAGCGTCGGAACCCCCGCCTGGGGGCCCTGGACGGGAGGCCGTTCGTCCGGGACCCAACCCTGATTTTTCGGGCACAATAGACCCATGAGCACCCGCCGCTTCCTCCTCCTTCCCGCGCTCGTTGCGCTCGGCTCCCTCGCGGCCTGCAGCACCCGTGTGCCGCTCAGCGATCCGGTCTACAAAAGAATCGACGCGCTTCAGCTCCAGGTCAACCGCATGGAGAGCGTCCTCGGGTCCCACGCCCTCTACCGGCTCGCGGCTGCGAACGCGAGGAACGCTCGAGCCATCGTCCGCATCCGTGGCCGTCTCGAGGTCCTCGCGCACAGAATCGCCCGCTTGCGATCGGTGACCGCCACCCAGGACGTGGCCCTCGCCCGCTCCCTGGCCCGTCTTCGCAGCGACGTCGCCACCCTCGCGTCCGGGGCGCCTCCTGCCGCGGCGCCTTCGGCCTCGTCTTCGCAGGCGCCGGTCTCCACGTCCGCCGCTTCCCCCGCTCCCGCGGCTCCCTCCTCTGCCGTGCTTCCCGCAGCCGGAGCGAGCTACGCCCGGGCTCTGCGACTTCTCGAACACGCGCACTACCACGAGGCGGTGCGCGCCTTCCACGCCTTCCTGGTGTCGTTCCCGAAGGACCGTCTCGTCCCCAACGCCGACTATTGGGAAGGAGCCGCCAAGCTCCAGTTGCAGGATCTCGCGGGGGCGCTCCGCGACACCATGGTCGTGGTGAACCGCTACCCCACGGCGCCCAAGGCGCCCGACGCGATGCTTCAGGCGGGCTACATCGAAGCGGCGCTCGGTCATTTCAAGAAGGCGCGCGCGCTCTTCGCCGGGGTCGTCAAGCGCTATCCCGACACGACCGCCGCGCGCCTCGCCGCCGCCAAGCTGAAGACACTGCCGCCTCCGTGACGGCCGCCGCCGTCTCCGCGGTTTCCGGGCCGCGTCTTCGCATCACCGAGATCTTCCTCTCGCTCCAGGGCGAGAGCGTGGATGCGGGGTGGCCCACGGTCTTCGTGCGGCTCACCGGCTGTCCCCTCCGCTGCGTCTACTGCGACACGGCCTACGCCTTTCAGGGCGGGGCGCTCATGAGTCAAGACGAGATCGTCCGGGCCGTCGCGGCCTACGCGGTCCCGCGGGTGTGCGTCACGGGCGGAGAGCCCCTGGCCCAGCCGGCGGTGCACGATCTCCTGGCCCGCCTCTGCGACGAGGGCTACGGCATCGTCCTCGAGACGAGCGGGGCCCTCCCCGTGCGGGACGTCGATCCGCGTGTGGTCCGTGTCGTCGACTTCAAGACCCCGGGTTCGGGTGAAGAGGGGCGCAACGACTACACGAACGTCGCGGCACTCCGGCCCGCTGATCAGGTGAAGATCGTCGTCACGGATCGGGCGGACTACCTCTGGGCGCTTGACCTCGTGCGCCGTCACCGGCTCGATACGCGGGCGACCGTCTGGTTCTCGCCCGCCTGGGGGGAGCTCGAAGCGCGTGTCCTCGCCGAGTGGATTCTCGAGGACCGTGCGCCCGTGCGTCTGCAGATCCAACTCCACAAGATCCTCTGGGGGACGGAGCCGGGGCGATGAGCGGGGGGTCCGGGCGGGCGGCGGTCGTCCTTCTTTCGGGCGGGATGGACTCGGCGACGGTGCTGGCGTACGCCCGACGCGAGGGCGTGGCCGTCCACGCCCTCAGCATCGACTACGGTCAGCGGCACCGGAGTGAACTCGAGGCCGCGCGCCGGATCGTGGAACATCTCGGGGCCGAAGAGCATCGTGTGGTGCGGGTCGATCTCCGTGCGATCGGCGGCTCGGCCCTCACGGACGAGACGATGGCGGTTCCCACCGCGCCCACAGTCGGGATCCCTCCGACCTACGTTCCGGCGCGAAACACCGTCTTTCTCGCGCTTGCGCTCGGCTGGGCGGAGACGCTCGATCTCCGCGACCTCTACATCGGGGCGAACGTCCTCGACTATTCGGGCTATCCCGACTGCCGACCGGAGTATCTTCGTGCGTTTGAGGCTCTCGCCCAACTCGCCACCCGCGCCGGTGTGGAGGAGGGGGCGCGTTTCCGCATTCACGCCCCCCTCCTCACGCTCAGCAAGGCGGAGATCGTGCGCCTCGGCTCTTCGCTCGGAGTCGACTACGGGCTTACGGTCTCGTGTTACCGTGCGGACGAGGAAGGACGCGCCTGCGGGCTCTGCGACAGCTGCCGGCTCCGGCGCAAGGGATTTCTCGAGGCCGGTCTTCCCGATCCCACCCGTTATCTCGTGGCTTCCTCCTGAGGAGTGGCGGGGCGAGGATCGGTGGCGCTGGGGATGCCGCTTCCGTTTGTTTCA
>JAJZYM010000001.1:0-297500 GCA_021798115.1 Pseudomonadota bacterium
CGGCGAAGAAACTTCGGGTGGACAAATCGACGATTTCGCGGGAGATTCGCCGCAACCGTGGGCCCACGGGGCGACCGGCCCCAGCAGGCGCAAACGCTCTGTCTGGCCCGCCGGGCCGAGAGCCATGGATCCCGGATCGGGGTTTCAGACTGGCAACGGGTGGAGACCCTGATCCGGCAGGAGTGGAGCCCGGCAGAAATCCGGGAGCGGCTGGCCCGGGAAGGCCAGCGGCCGATCAGCCACGAGTGGATCTATCAGTACCTCAAGCGGGACCGGCAAGACCGGGGGGACTCTGTACCGGTCGTTGCGCTGTCAGCGACAACGGCACAAGCGCTATGGCCGGCCGGAGCGGCGGGGACACCTGAAAAACAGGGTCAGCATCGAGGCCCGCCCAGCCCTCGTGGAACGTCGTCGCCGGATCGGGGACGGGGAAGGCGATACCCTGATCGGGCCTCGGCACCAAGGGGTCCTCGTCTCCCACGTGGAACGCCGCTCGGGCTATACCCTGCTCGCGGCCCTGCCGCGACGGACCGCCCCCGCCTTCCGGGAGGCGACCGTGAACCTCCTCGGCCCATTCCGGGACCGGGTGCATACGCTCACGCTGGACCATGGCACGGAGGGAGCCGAAGACGAACAGTTGCACTTCCAACTTGAACCCGCGCCCCCCAAAAAAACCGGCCGGGGAGGTCCCCGGCCGGTTCGCACGTTCGCTCTTCCGTCGAGCGGATCACATATCCATGTCGCCCATGCCGCCCGAGGGCATCGACGGCGCCTTCTCTTCCTTCGGAAGTTCGGCCACCATCGCCTCGGTGGTGATGAGGAGCCCGGCCACGGACGCGGCGTTCTGAAGCGCCGTCCGGGTGACCTTCGTGGGATCGAGAATACCCATCTGGATCATGTTGCCGTAGGCGCCGGTCGCGGCGTTGAAGCCTTCCTCGGCCTTGCCTTGGCGGACACGCTCGAGGACCACTTCGCCGTTGAGTCCGGCGTTGGCCACGATCTGCTTGAGCGGCTCCTCGAGCGCGCGCTGGAGAATGCGCACGCCCGCGGTCTGGTCGTCGTTGTCGGCCTTGACCGACTTCGCCGCCTCAAGGGCCCGGATGAGGGCCACACCGCCCCCGGGAAGCACGCCTTCCTCAACCGCGGCACGCGTCGCGTGGAGCGCGTCCTCGACCCGCGCCTTCTTCTCCTTCATCTCGACCTCGGTCGCGGCCCCGACACGGATCACGGCGACCCCGCCGGCGAGCTTCGCCACACGCTCCTGGAGCTTCTCCTTGTCGTAGTCGGAGGTGGTGTCCTCGATCTGCTTGCGGATCTGCTTGATCCGGGCCTCGATGTCGGCCTTCTTGCCGGCGCCGTCGATGATCGTCGTGTCGTCCTTGGTGCAGATGATTTTCTTCGCCTGCCCGAGGCTCGCCAGGGTGGCTTTCTCAAGGGTGAGACCCACCTCGTCGGAAATCACCGTCCCACCGGTGAGCACCGCCATATCCTCGAGCATGGCCTTGCGGCGGTCGCCGAAGCCGGGGGCTTTGACGGCCGCGACCTTGACGATCCCCCGGATGGTGTTCACGACGAGGGTGGCAAGCGCCTCGCCCTCGACGTCCTCGGCCACCAAGAGCAGCGGCCGACCGGACTTGGCCACCGATTCGAGCAGCGGCAGCATGTCACGGATGGCCGAAATTTTCTTGTCGTGCAGAAGCACGTAAACATTCTCGAGCTCCACGCTCATGTTCTGCTGGTTGTTGATGAAGTACGGGGAGAGGTAGCCGCGGTCAAACTGCATCCCCTCGACGACCTCGAGCTCGTTCTCGAGCCCGGAGCCGTCTTCGACCGTGATGACCCCCTCCTTGCCCACCTTTTTCATCGCCTCGGCGATGAGGTTGCCGATGGCCTCGTCGTTGTTGGCGGAGATCGTGCCCACCTGGGCGATCGAGCGGTCGTCGCTACAGGGCTTGGAAATCTTCCGCAACTGCTCGACGGCGGCGGTGACCGCCTTGTCGATGCCGCGCTTGAGATCCATCGGGTTCATCCCGGCGGCGACGGCCTTGAGGCCCTCGCGCAGGATCGCCTGGGCGAGGACCGTGGCGGTCGTCGTCCCGTCGCCGGCGACGTCCGAAGTCTTGGACGCCACCTCCTTGACCATCTGGGCGCCCATGTTCTCGTACTTGTCCTTGAGTTCGATTTCCTTGGCCACCGAGACACCGTCCTTGGTGACGGTCGGGGCGCCGAAGCTCTTCTCGAGCACGACGTTGCGGCCCTTCGGGCCGAGCGTCACCTTGACGGCGTTGGCCAGGATGTTGACGCCGCGCGCCATGCGCGCACGGGCGTCTTCAGCAAATTTCACGTCTTTAGCAGCCATGTTCAGAATCCTCTGATCGGATAGGAGTGGTAGGGGAGTAGCCGGGGCATGAGGCGGGAAGGCGTCAGCCTTCCAGAACCGCCATCACGTCCTCTTCGCGCATGACGAGGAGTTCCTCGCCGTCGACCTTGACTTCGGTGCCGGAGTACTTGCCGAAGAGGATCTTGTCGCCGACCTTGACATCGAGAGGGCGGACCTTGCCGTCCTCAAGGATCTTGCCCTTGCCGACGGCAAGGACCTCGCCGCGGATCGGCTTTTCGGTGGCGGTGTCAGGAATCACGATCCCTCCCGGGCTCGTGCGTTCCTCCTCCATCCTCTTGACGATCACGCGGTCATGGAGCGGGCGGAGTTTCATTGCGGTGGTCTCCTTCTGTTAAAACTGTGAAAATCAATAACCTGGATCCATGGGAAGGGATGTTTAGCACTTCCCGACCCAGAGTGCTAATAATAGGGTATTCGCGCCGTTTGTCAAGTCCCCCGGGCGGTGACGGCCGTGTTCCCGCGCCACGCAAGGCTCCGGCCCGGTCGGCTAGGATGGGCCGTGGCCGTTTACCTCGCCTCCGACCTCCATCTCGGACCCGCACGCCCCGATCTCACCGAGGCCTTTCTCGCCTTCCTCGCCCGGATCCGGGCGGAGCAGGCCGATCTCTACCTCCTGGGCGATCTCTTCGAGGCCTGGATCGGGGATGACGATCCGCGGCCCTACGCCCGACGGGTGGCCGAAGCACTCGCGGCGACGAGCGCGACGCGGCCCGTCCGCTTCCTGCACGGCAACCGCGATTTTCTCCTCGGCCCCGAGTATGCGCGCCGAAGCGGACTCGTGCTCCTGCCGGACCCCTGGCGGGGCACCCTCGCCGGGGTCCCGACCGTTCTCACCCACGGGGACCTCCTGTGCACGGAGGACCGGGCCTACCAGCGCTTCCGCCGCTACAGCCGCGAGCCGGGCCGACAGACCCGCTTCCTCGCGCGCCCCCTCTGGTGGCGGCGGAGCGTGGTGGGACTGGCCCGCGCCCGCGGTCGGCTGCGCCGGCGCCGGGCGCCCGCAGCGTGGATGGACGTCCAGCCCGAGGCGGTCGAAACCCTTCTCCGGGAAAGCGGAGCCCGCCGTCTCGTCCACGGCCACACGCACCGTCCGGCCTGGCACCGTCTCGAGCTCGGGGGCGAACCCGCCGAGCGCATCGTCCTCGGTCCCTGGGACGGGGAGGCCCGCGTCCTCATCCTCGACGAAGGTGAGGGGCGGCTCGTTCCACCGCCGCTCTGAGCGGGATCAGCCGGGGGCGCTGGCGAGCGACCCGCGGCGGTTGCGGGCGAGCGCGCCCAGGTACTCGGGGGTCACGTCGCCGGTCACATACCGGCCGGTAAAGCACGAATCCTCGAAGCGCTCGAGGGCCGGATTGCCGGCCCGGACGGCCTCGACGAGGTCGGCCAGATCCTGGTAGATCAAGGCGTCGGCACCGATGAAGCGGGCCACCTCCTCCAGGCTCCGACCCGCGGCGATCAGCTCGTCGCTCGCCGGCATGTCGATGCCGTAAACGTTCGGGTAGCACACCGGAGGGGCGGCGGACGCGAAATACACCCGGCGGGCCCCGGCGCGGCGGGCCATCTCGACGATTTCGCGCGAGGTCGTTCCGCGCACGATCGAGTCGTCGACCAAGAGCACGTTCTTGCCCTGGAACTCGAGGCCGATCGGATTGAGCTTGCGGCGGACCGAACGGCGGCGCTCTTCCGCCTCGGGCATGATGAACGTGCGGCCCACGTAACGGTTCTTGATGAAGCCCTCCCGATACTTGACGCCGAGGCGGTTGGCGAGCTGGAGCGCGCTCATGCGGCTCGTGTCGGGAATGGGGATGACGACGTCCGTGTCATGCGCGACGCCGAGGCGGAGGATTTTTTCGGCCAGCCGTTCGCCCATGCGCAGCCGCGCCTTGTGGACCGAGATGCCCTCGATGATCGAGTCGGGCCGCGCCAGGTAGACATACTCGAAAAGACAGGGCGTGCGCTGGGTCGCGAGCGCGCAGATCTCCGTCTCGGCCGTCCCGTCCGGGCTGACCAGCACGGCCTCGCCCGGCGCGAGATCGCGCACGAGGCGGAAGCCCAGGACGTCGAGCGCCACGCTCTCGGAGGCAAAGAGGTGCTGGCGGCCCCCGACGTTCTCGCGCACGCCCCAGACGAGCGGTCGGATGCCGAAAGGATCACGGAACGCCAGAAGACCCGTTCCGGCGATGAGTGCGAGAGCCGAGTACGCCCCCGCGCAACGTCGGTGGAGGGTGGCGACGGCGGCAAAGATCTCGGCCGCCGTGAGCCGCATCCCGCCGTGGACCTGGAGCTCGTGGGCGAGCACGTTCAAGAGCACCTCCGAATCGGAGAGCGTGTTGAGGTGACGCCGGTCCTCGCGGAAGAGCAGTGTGCGCAGCGCCGCCGCGTTGGTCAGGTTGCCGTTGTGGACGAGACCGAGCCCATAGGGCGCGTTGGTGTAGAAGGGTTGCGCCTCGGCGGCGTCCGCCGTCCCCGCCGTCGGGTAGCGCACGTGGCCGAGACCGACGCGCCCGCGGAGAGCCTGGAGAGACCCTGGCGGAAAGACGTCGCGCACGAGGCCGTTGCCGCGTCGGAGATGAAAATGCCCGTCCTCGTCGGTCAGGATCCCGGCGGCGTCCTGTCCCCGGTGCTGGAGGATGTTGAGCGCCTCGTGAAGCACGAAAGCCGCGTCCTCCCCCCCCACGATGCCGACGATGCCGCACACGGTTCTAGAGAGCCTCACTCAGAAAACGGCCCGTCCGCCCGACCCAGGGACGCAGCACGGGCACGAGACGCGAGTGGGGGGCAAGACGGCCGAGGTGAAACCCGAGAGCGCGGACGGCAAGGAGAAAGAGCAGGACGAGAGCGACCCCGCGCAGAAACCCGTAGAGGGCGCCGAGCGTGTGGTCGAGGCCGTCGAAGTTCTTGTGGTTTGCGAGATCGCGCTCGAGGGCGTGGAGAGCGATCCCTCCGAGCACGCGGACGGCCAAGAGGAGGAGGACGAAAGCCAGCAGGCGGGCGAGGAAGGCGTTCGCCACGAGAGCGGGGCTGATCAGGCCGGCGAGGGGCGGGCCGAGGCGGAGCGCGACGACCACCGCCACGATCCAGAGGACGAGAAGGAGGGACGAGCGGAGAAAGCCGCGGACGAGGCCCACGAGGGTCGAGAGGGCGACCACGACGATGAAGGCGAGATCGAGCGCGTCCAAGACACTCACCCGTGCCGACGGTGACGGATCACTTCCGGGGGAACCCCCGCGAGGGCCGTCGCCCGCAGCATGGTCGCTTCCACCCGGGACCGCGTCTTGTACGGACCAATCCAGACGCGGTAGATTTCCGATCCGGCGGCGGTGGCGCGTGGACTGATCCAGGTTTCGAAACGGGCGCGATCAAAGCGCTGGAGGATGTGACGCGCGCGCGCGTAGTCTCCGCTCTTGCCCACCTCGAGATACCAGCCGCTCGGCGGAGGGGGGAGCGACAACGAGGGGGAGACGAAATCCCGATGGGCGCCCACCGGCACAGGGAGAACCCGCCGCCCGCTCGGCGGGGGGAGCGGACCGAGAGCCGGCCCGCGGGGCCGGGAAGCCGCCGCCCGCACGACGCTGGGCGCGGCGGAGGCTCCGGCCCCGGGCGGCGGAAGAACGAGAACGCGCCGGGCGGCGTGATGCGGAGCGGACGGGCCCCCGCTGAAAAGGGCGAAAACGGCGACGAGCCCAAGAACGAGGGCGACGAGACCGAGGACAAGACGACGGCGGGAACGGCGGGGTCCCCCGAGCGTGGGGAATCTCCGGTTACGCACGGCGGGCCTCGGGCAACCGTGTGGACGCACGACGCAGATACGCCTCGCGCACCGCGGCCACCGTGCGGAACGACCCCGTCACGAGCACCCGGTCTCCGACGTGCGTGCGGGCGCGGGCGAAGTCGAGAGCCTCCCCGCCCCGTCGGGCGAGAACGGCGGGACGCGGAAGACCACTCTCCTCGAGCCGTGCGGCGAGCGCCCGCGCCTCGAGCCCGCGCGGCGGCGGGAGTGAGAGGAGGACGAGCTCCCGCGCGTGGGGGACGAGCGGGCGAACGAACCCCGCGGGGTCCTTGTCGGCCAGCATGCCGAGCACGAGAACGGAGCGCTCTGGAGCGGGCTCGCGGTCGAGTTCGGCGGCGAGCACCCGCGCCGCGGCCGGGTTGTGTGCGACGTCGAAGACGAGGCGCCGCCCGCCGTCCGCGACGATCTCGTAACGTCCGGGGAGACGGACCGCACGGAGACCCGCCTCGACCGCACGCCGCTCGGGCAGGAACCGGCCGCCGACGGATTCGAGGACGGCCAAAGCGAGCGCGGCGTTCGCCGTCTGGAAGGACCCCGCAAGCGCGGGCGGCGGCAGGTCTTCGAAGCCGAGACGGCGCCCGCGGTACGACCAGTGTCCGGGGACACGGCCTGGGGCGTGATCGAAATCCTCACCCCGGCGCCAGAGATCGGAGCCAAGACAGGCCGCCGCGTCGAGGAGACTTGCGGGCGGGGCGGGATCGCCCACGAGGGCGGGTCGTCCCGAGCGGAAGATGCCGGCTTTCTCCCGGCCGATCGATTCGCGGTCGGGCCCCAACCATTCCGTGTGGTCGAGGTCGACGCTCACCACCGCCGCGGCCACGGCATCGACCACGTTGACGGCGTCGAGCCGTCCGCCCAACCCGACTTCGAGCACCACCACGTCGGGGGCCCGACGGCGGAAGGCGGCGAGCGCGACCAGAGTCGTGATCTCGAAATAGGTGAGCGGAAGGTCTCCGGCCCGGGCGCGAATCTCGCCCAGGAGCTCGAGAACCGTCCGCGAGGAGAGAGGGCGTCCGTCGAGCGCGATCCGCTCGCGGTAGGCGTGCAGATGCGGGGAGGTGTAGACGCCCACGCGGCGGCCGGAGGCGGCAAGGATCGCGGCAAGGATCGCGGTCACCGACCCCTTGCCGTTCGTTCCCCCGACGACGAAGGCCGGGACACCGAGCGGCAAAAGCCCGAGGCGTGCGGCGGCTTCGCGCATCCGCTCGAGCCCGAAGTCCATGCGTTCCGGCGGAGCGAGGATTTCGAGGCCCCGGAGTGCGGCCTTGAGCCCATGGTCGTCGCGCACGGCCTTCACGATCCCGGCGCTCCGCTCAACATACGGAGAATGCGCGCCAGGCGCGAGCGAAGCTCGCGCCTGTCGACGATCATGTCGATCGCCCCGTGGGCCAGGAGAAACTCGCTTTTCTGGAAGCCGGTGGGGAGAACTTCACGGACGGTCTGCTCGATCACGCGCGGGCCGGCAAATCCGATGAGCGCCCCGGGCTCGGCCACCAGCACGTCCCCGAGCGTGGCCAGACTCGCCGAGACCCCCCCCGTGGTCGGGTCGGTGAGGACGACGACGTAGGGAACGCCACCGCGGGCGAGACGCGCGAGCGCCGCGCTCGTCTTGGCCATCTGCATGAGCGACGTGAGTCCTTCCTGCATACGGGCCCCGCCGCTCGCGGTGAAGCAGACCAGCGGCGCGTGCGTCTCGAGGGCGAGATTCGCCGCGCGCACGAAACGCTCACCCACCACCGAGCCCATCGAGCCGCCGAGGAAAGAAAACTCGAAGGCGCAGGCCACGACCTCGAGCCCGAGCAGTGTGCCCTGCGCGGCGACGAGCGCATCGTTTTCCCCGGTCTGCTTCTGGGCCTGATGGAGCCGGTCGGCGTAACGCTTGCTGTCGCGAAACGGAAGAAAATCGGTGGGCGTCAGCCCCGCTCCGATCTCGGTGATCGTCTCGGGATCGAACATCATGCGCAGGCGCGCGCGGGCCGAAACGCGCATGTGGTGCGTGCATTGGGGGCAGACGCGCAGGTTGCGCTCGAGCTCGGGAGCGTAAAGCACGGCGTTGCAGGCCGGACATTTCGTCCAGAGGCCCTCCGGGACGCCGCGTCCGCGCCGTCCCGTCTTCGCTTCCGCGCTCGCGCCACGCTTGAAAAACATCATGCGCCGGGAACGTGCGGGGAAGACGTCATGATAAGGGATCGGCCCGGCGCCCGTCCCACGGCCGCTGCGGGAGCCGGTAACGGCGGGGGTAACGAACGGCGAGGAGCACGAGTCCCTGGGCCGGGGCGGTCGGCCCGGCCCGCGTTCGGTCGCCGGAGGCGAGGACCTCGGCCAGCCAACCCCCCGGCCGGCGCTTGCGTCCGACCTCGAGGAGGCTGCCGACGAGGTTGCGCACCATGCGCTGCAGGAACGCGTCGGCCTCGACGTCGAACCAGACTTCCGGGCCTCGACGGAGGATCGCGAGACGGCGCAGCGTGCGCACGGTCGTCCGAGCCTCGCACGAGGCGGCGCGGAAGGCGGCGAAATCGTGTCGGCCGAGAAGCACCCGCGCGCCACGGCGCATGGCACGCACGTCCAAGGGGTCCCTCAGCCACGCTGTGCGCCGGGCGAGAAGCGCCGTGGGTTCCGGCCGGTTGAGGACCCGGTAGAGGTAACGCCGCGAGCGGGCGGAGCGGCGGGCGTCGAAATCGTCGGGCACCGGGCAGGCCCAGCGGACAATGACCCCATCCGGTAGATGGGCGTTGGTTCCGCGGACCCAGGCTTCCGCGTCGCGCCGCGGTCCAAGATCGCAGTGCACAACCTGCTCCCGGGCGTGAACACCGGCGTCGGTGCGCCCCGCGGCCACCACCCGCACCGGATGCGCGGCCACGGCCGCGAGTGCCGCCTCGAGCGCGGACTGCACACTCGGCCGCGCGCCCTGATCCTGAAACCCGGCGAACCCGCTCCCGTCGTATTCGACGCCGAGGGCCCAGCGACGGAGCCCATCCCCGCCGTCTTCAGTCACGCAGGCGCTGCGACAGCCTCTGCGCTTCTGTCCGCTGCTCGGCGGTTCCCTCTTTGAGCACCTCTTCGAGGAGGCCGCGGGCTCCGTCGTGATCGCCCATATCGAGATAGGCGCGGACGAGGCTGAGTTTGGTCGCCACGGCGTCGGTGGCGGTCGCGCCACCCGGCATGGGCTCGCCCGTCCCGGTCGCCGTGCCGGTGGCGGTGTCGCGAAGAGCCCGCAGCGATTCCTCGAACTGGCTCTGGGTATCCTCACCACTCTTCGTGCCGCCACCCGCCGCAGGCGCGGGCGCGGGCGTTTCGAACGACGCCAGGTCGATATCGAATTCGAGGGCGGTTTCGGTCGCGGTTCCGATCGTGGCTTCGCGCGAGAAGAGATGGCTGTCGTCGAGGCTCGCGGCGCCGGGCGATTCGAGCGCGGGCGGGGAGAGAAGCTCGTCGAAGACCGTCTCCACTTCGGTGGAAGTGTGGGCATCCCGGGCCGGTTCAGCGCGGGAAGCCTCCAGGCGATCCGCGACCCCCAGACTCTCCGCCCAGCGGGCGATCTCGGTGCCGTGGGCGTCGGGGCCGAACGATGCCCGGTGCGCCTCGGCGGCCTCGAGGAACGCTTCCGCCTCACGGGAATTGGCATAAACCTCGACCAGCTTGGCGTGCACTTCCTCGTCGCCCGGGTTCTGCTCGAGATACGAACGCAGATTGTCGACCGCCTGACCCTGAAGACCGTAAGCCAGAGAGAAGTCGACTTCCGCGAGAAGCGCGACGCGTTGACCCGTGGCGGCAGACGCCGGTTGTGTCTCGACCGCGGGTCGAGGCGCGGGAGGCGGCTCCGCGGTCGGAGACTCGGGACCGGAAGACACCTCCTCGGGTTCCGCGCTCCCGGGAAGGGAGCTGCCCACGAGTGTGGGGGCTTGAGTGAAATCGTCACGTCTCCCGCGCTCCCCCGCGAGGGGTTTCTCGGCACGGGCGGAGCGGCGCCGGAGAATCAGGGTGACGATGAGCAGGATGAGGAAAAAGCCGATGATCACGGGCACCCACGGGAACGACGAGGTGGGGCGGGGATGTACGGGAGCGGACGGGAGGGGTTTCGCGGCGGGTTTGTGCGCGAGCCGGGAGGCCTCGGCGTTCTGAACCACCAGGCGGTGACGAAGCGCGGCGATGGTCTTCCGGGCGCGGGCGAGGGCCGCCCGGCTCTTCGCGAGGCGGCTCTGGGTCGTCCGCAGACGCTGACGCAGACGGGCCACCGCGGCGGGCGCCGTGCGGGAAGAAACGACGGTCGGGGTGAGAAGCTCGAGCCCCCGGCGGGGCGCCACCGCGCGCGGCGCATGCGCCCACAGGCGATCCTCGCGCAGGACGAAGTCCACCGCCTGCCGCCGTCCCACGGCGGCGATCGCCCGTGCCGAGGGCAGACGCAAGACGTAGCCGGCACGGAGAAGGTTGATGTTGCCGATGAAGGCGTGCGGGTTGGTCTTGTAGAGCGCCTCCATCATGCGGTCGGTCGTGACCCCCTGGGGACGCAGCCGCCGGGCGATCCCCCAGAGGCTCTGACCGGGACGGACGGGTCCGTAGACGTGCCGGAGCGGAGGGAGGGCGACGGCGGTCGAGGAGGGCACGGGCGTCGGAGGGGGGGGCGCAGACCGCGAGGGAGAGGGTGCCGGCGCGGGCGCGGCCGGACTCACGATGGCGGCCGGAGTGGAACGCGCGATCGTGAGCGGCGGACGGAGAAGCACCGTGTAGCTACGCAGGAGCACACCGCTCGGCCAACGCACATGGAGCACAAAGCTCAGAAACGGCACCCGCAGTGGCCGCAGGCTGCGCACGACGATGACCCCCCGGTGGCGGTGGTGCGGGACCGGAAGGACACGGAACTCAAGACCGTAGAGAACGGAGCTCTTGACGAGACCCAGGGCGGCAAAGCGGCGTCGGGAGGCAAGACGGACCCTGAGACCCCGAAGATCCGAGGGGCGCACACCCAAAATGGGGATGGTGGCGGAAAAATACTCGCCGATGCGGCTTCGGCTGTGGATCGATCCAAGACCCACGGCGCGAGCGGCGGGAGCTGCTCCGAACGCAAGAGCCAACGTGGCGAGGGCGGACAGGGCGAGTTGGGCTTTCGGTGTTCTCATCACGGTGGCCTCCCGGGCCTTCGGGTTCGGGGATTCCTGCCTTCGGTTCCCCTTGGGAACTATAGCCTATCCTGACCGGGACTTCGCGCCTTGCGCCGCGGCCAAAAGGCACTCGGCGATCTCGACCGCGTTGGTCGCCGCCCCCCGCCGCAGATTGTCGGCGACGATCCAGAAGGACAAGAGATGAGGATCGTCCGGCCCAAGGCGAAGACGCCCGACGGCGACCTCGTCCTTCCCGGCAGCCTCGACCCTGGGGCTCGGGGCACGTCCCACGGCCAGGTCGTCGTAGACCCGAAGCGGAGGACGGGCAGCCAACGTTGCGCGCACCTCGCTCACGTCCGCCGGACGGTCGAGACGAACGAACACCGCCTCCCCGTGCCCCACCGCAACCGGCACACGCACCGCCGTGGCCCGCACCGTCAGGTCGGGACGGCCGAGGATGCGGCGCGTTTCGCGGACGATCTTGCGTTCCTCGCGGCTCCAGCCCTCTTCGTCAAGCGGGCCGATTTCGGCCACCACGTCGTGGAGGAGCGGACGGGCCACTCCGCGAATCGGCCGCGGGAGCGCCTCGGTGGGGCACGCACAAGCGTGGCGAAAATCTTCGAGGGCCTCACGTCCCGCCCCGGAGACGGCCTGATAGGTCGCGACCGCCACTTCGCTCAGACCCCAGCGCTCCTCGAGCGGCGCGAGCGCGTGAACAAGCTGGATCGTTGAACAGTTGGGGTTGGCGACGATCCGCCGCGGGGCGCAGGCGTGCCAATCCGTGTCGTTGACACCGGGCACGGCCAGAGGAACGTCGGGCGCAAGCCGGTGGAGACTGCTGTTGTCGACCACCCAGGCTCCGGCTGCGAGCGCGCGTGGAATGTGACGTTCCGCCCCCTGCTCGTCGAGGCAGAAGAAGGCCAGTTCGACCCCGGCGAAATCGTAGTCGTCGAGAAGACACACGCGGGTCTCGAGACCGGGAGGGATCTCCGTGGGTTCGCGCCGGTGGACGACGAGGTCAAGGGGGCGGGCGCCAAGACGCCGCCCGGCAAGCACGGTCAGGACCGTGGCGCCGACGAGCCCGCTGGCCCCGACGACCGCGAGGCGCGCACTCATGCGCGGGGCCAGGGCGCAAGCGGCGGGTCGAGGCCCGCGCACTGGGCGCGCTGACGGAGAAACGCGTCCGCGAGGACGAGGGCCAGCATCGCCTCGGCCACGGGGACGCCGCGCACCCCGACACAGGGGTCGTGGCGTCCGTGGACGGCGACCGTCGTCGCCCGCCCGTGGACGTCAAGGGTGGCGACCTCCTGGGGAATGCTCGACGTCGGTTTGAATGCGAGATGAGCGACGATGTCCTGCCCACTCGAGATCCCTCCGAGGATGCCGCCCGCGTGGTTGCTCGCGAAGCCCGCGGGGCTCATGGCATCGCGGTGCTCGCTGCCGCGCTGACGGACGACGCCCACACCGTCGCCGATCTCGACGGCCTTGACCGCCCCGATGCTCATGAGAGCGTGGGCGATGAGGGCGTCGAGCCTGTCGAAGACCGGATCGCCCCAGCCCGGCGGCACACCGCGGGCGCAGACACCCACCCTCGCTCCGACCGAGTCGCGGGCCCGGCGCACCTCGTCGAGATAAGTCTCGAGCAGGAGACAGGCGGAATCGTCGGCCACAAAAAAAAGGTTCTCCGGGGAGCGCTCGGGAGGAGGACCCTCGTGACGCCACGGGCCGAGCTCGGCGAGCCAGCCCGTGATGCGCACTCCGCACAGCGTCTCGAGGAGGCGGCGGGCGATGCCCCCGGCGGCCACGCGCATCACCGTCTCCCGTGCGCTGGCCCGCCCGCCGCCCCGCGGATCGCGACGGCCGTACTTCATCAAGTACGTGTAATCGGCGTGTCCGGGACGAAAGACTTCGGCGAGCGCTCCGTAGTCCGCCGGGCGGGCATCCTCGTTGGCCACGAGAAGGCCGATGGCCGTTCCGGTCGTGCGCCCCTCGTAGACCCCGGAGAGAATCCGCACGCGGTCCGATTCGCGCCGCTGGGAGACGTGGCGCCCCGTCCCGGGACGTCGACGATCGAGATCGACTTGAAGATCCTCTTCCGTCAGAGGCAACCCCGGGGGACAGCCCTCGACGACGGCCCCGAGCGCTGCTCCGTGACTCTCACCAAAGGTGGTCACACGAAACGCTTGTCCAAAGCCGTCACCGGGCATGGACTCTCTCCTCGACCCGCGAACGCAAGGCCGCGACACCGGCGAGCAGAACGTCGCGGCGCCCACTCTCGAGATCGGGCCAGACGAACCCCTCGCCCGAGAGCTGCTCCCAGAGCGCCGGGGCCGCATCTCCGCATTCGACGGCGAGAAGTCCGTGTTGCGGATGGAGGTGGGCGTGGGCCTCCGCCAGGAGAGGTCGGAGCACGTTGAGGCCGTCGTCCCCCGCCCAGAACGCGAGATCCGGCTCGTGCCGGTGCTCGGGGGGGAACGTCCGACGCAGCGCGAGAGGGACGTACGGGGGGTTCGAGACGATGAGATCGAAAGGGACGGTGGGGTGCGAGAGCGCGCCGTAAAGATCGCCCCCCCGGAGTTCGATCCGCGCCTCGAGCCCGTGGCGGCGGAGGTTGATCCGTGCCACCTCGAGCGCGTCCTCGGAGATGTCGGTGGCCACGAGCGACGCGTCGGGAAAGGCGAAAGCGCAGGCGACGGCCAACGCCCCGCTTCCGGTCCCAAGATCGAGGATGCGACGCACCGCGAGAGGCTCGAGCCACGGCTCGAAGCGAGCGGCGATGAGCTCGGCGAGCGGGGAGCGGGGAATGAGAACGCGCTCGTCGACGTAGAAGCGAAGACCGGCGAAGTACGCCTCGTGCGTGAGATACGGAACCGGCCGGCGCGTTTCGATCCGTTCCTCGATGAGTTTCCGAAGGCGCTGCCTCTCCCCGAGGAGGAGGCGCGAGGCGTGGTGCGCGGCAGGCAGCTCCGGTCCGAGCCCGAGGGCGGAGACGACGAGCGCGTAAGCCTCGTCGAGAGGGTCCTCCGTCCCGTGGCCGTAGCCGAGATCGGCCTCAGCGAAGCGGCTCGCGGCGTAGCGCACCCAGTCGCCCACAGTGAGAAGAGTCGCGAGAGGATCGTCCATGGCGCGCATCATAGCGCCTCAGGCCCGTCCGGCCCGCAGCGGCCGCTACAATGCGCCGGTGTCGCCCCGCCCCCACCCCCGCCCCCGCTCCTCTCCCCACCGGTTGCGGCGGGTCTTCGCCCACCTGTGGCCGACGCGCCTGGGCTCGCGTCTCGTGGGGACGGGACTCGCCTGGCGCTCGGGGCCCTTTCAGCGCCGGCTCATCCGTCTCTACGTCCGTCTCGTCGGGCCCGATCTCGACGACTCCGATCCCTCCGATCCGCGCCTTTACCCGGACCTCGACACGTTCTTCACCCGCCCGCTGCAGCGGGGCCGCCGACACTGGCCGGGGGCGGGCTCCCTCGGGTCACCCGTCGACGGGACACTCCTCGGCCACACGCCCGTCGACGGCCCGGAGACGGTGCTCGAGGTCAAAGGCATCCGCACGAGCCTCCGTGCTCTTCTCGGCCCAGCGTGGCCGGAACTCGCGCTTCCCCCGGGCGGGCATGCCTTTCACTTCTATCTCTCTCCGCGCCACCATCACCGGGTGTACCTGCCCGCGGCCGGCCGTTTCGTCTACCGCCGACACCTGCCCGGACGCCTTCTCCCGGTCGCGCCACGCTGGCTCGTCGCCGTCCCCGATCTCAACGCCCGCAACGAACGGGTCGTGCTGGCGTTCGAGACCACGGCCGGTCGGCTCGTCCTCGCGCTCGTCGCCGCCTTTGGGGTGAGCGACATCGAGACGGCCTTCGATCCGCCGGAGTTCCGCGGCGGACGGCGTGTGCTCGCCCCGTGCGATCCCCACGAGCGACTTGAAGCCGGAACGGAAATCGGCTGCTTTCATCTGGGATCGACGGTCTTCGTCATCACACCGCCGGGGTTCCCCCCCCCGCTCCCGAGTCACGTTCCGCGCCCGGTCCGCGCCGGCGAGGCCTTCGCGCAAGATCCGTAACGGGGCGCGGAACCGCCTCAGGATCCCAGCACGGGGAAGAGGGCGCGGGCCCGATCCGGGCGCAGGAGAGGTTCGAGGGCGTCGAGCCAGGCGCGGCAGACCGCTTCGAGTCCGTCCCGATCGACCTCGGTGAAGCGTCCGGGGCGCGGGGCGTCGAGATCGAGCACGCCGAGGAGCCTGTCCCCACGGATCAGGGGGAGGACGATCTCGCTGCGGGCACCGGGATCACAGACGATGTGTCCCGGGTAGTCATCGACGTCCGCAACGAGGAGGGTGCGCCGCCCGAGGGCGGCGTCGCCGCAGACCCCGCGGCCGAACGGGATCGGCGTGCAGGCCGGAGCCCCCTGGAAAGGACCGAGATGAAGCGTCCCCTCCGCGGCGCGGTAGACGCCAACCCAGTTGACCTCCGGCAACGTGCGGGCAAGGAGCGCCACACCGTTGGCGACGGCGGCGAGGAGGTCCTCCTCGCCGGCGGTGAGAGCCGCGATTTGCCGGGCGAGAAGCGCGTAGCTTTCCTCCGGGCGTCCCGCGTCCCAAATCGGAGCCACGACTTCGCTCACGGCCCCTCCTCACGCCAGGGGTGGAAGGGCACGACGGCCTCGAGACCATCGAAGCCGAGCGCCAGCGCAAGAAGCCGGTCGAGTCCAAGGGCGACGCCGGCGCAGTCGGGAAGCCCCGCCTCGAGCGCGGCAAGAAAGGCCTCGTCCCACGGCGGGACCTCGAGCCCGAGACGGCGGCGGCGGCGGGCCTCGTCGGCGAACCGGCGGCGTTGCTCGACGGGCTCGGTGAGTTCCCAGAATCCGTTTGCGAGCTCGATGCCGCGGAAAAAAAGTTCGAACCGCGCCGCACGCGGCGGGGGACCCGGACGGAGACGGGCGAGGGCGGCCTGTTCCGGCGGGAAATCCACGACAAACACGGGCCCGTCCCCACCCAGTCCGGGAAAAACCTGGGCGCTCATCAGGGCGTCGAGGAGAACCGTCCGCTCTTCGCCCTGATGAAGACGGATGCCCCGCTCCCGGCAGAGGGTACGGAGCACCTCGTCATCCGCTTCTTCGAGATCCACGCCGAAGACGTCGGCGAAGAGTGTGTCGTAGGCGATCGTGCAGAGCGGGTCGCGCCGGCCGAGCATCGCCGCGAAGTACTCGTGCACTTCTTCGATCAGACGGCGATCATCGTAGCCCAAGCGGTACCACTCGAGGAGACGGAACTCGGGAAGGTGCCAGCGCCCGGACTCTTCGTCACGAAACACCGGACCGAGGGCGTAGAGATCCCCGTAGCCGGCCGCGAGGAGACGCTTAAGACCGTACTCGGGCGAGGTCGGAAGATAACGGTGGCCGAAGCGGCCGTGGACACGCAGCGCGGCGAGATGCGGGTCCGGGGGGGCGGCCCGGGCGAGGAGCGGCGGATCGACCTCGAGGAGACCCCGCGTGTCGAAGAAGGCCCGGGTCGCGGCGTAAAGACGGGCGCGGGCCTGGGCCGTCGCCCGCGTCGCGCACGGCGCCCAAGCGTTCATTCCTTGGCGCGGGCCACGTACTCGCCGCTTCGCGTGTTCACTTTGATGAGTTCGCCCTCCTGAACGAAGAGCGGCACACGGACGCTCGCTCCGGTCTCGAGCCGGGCGGGCTTGCCTCCGCCCCCGGAGGTGTCCCCGCGCACCCCCGGGTCGGTCTCGACGACGCGCAAGACGACGGTGTGCGGCGGCATCACGGCCAGCGGCCGGTTGTCCCACAGGGTGAGGACGCAGACTTCCTCACCCTTGAGCCACTGCTCGGCGCCCGCCATGGCGACGGCGTCGGCCTGATACTGCTCGAAGGTCTCGGGGTGCATGAAATGCCAGTGCGTCCCGTCCTGGTAGAGATAGCGCATCTCGACGTCGACGATGTCGGCGGCCTCGAGGGCATCGCCGGATTTGAACGTGCGCTCGACGGTCCGCCCGGTCCGGAGGTTGCGCAGGCGCACACGGTTGAACGCCTGTCCCTTGCCCGGCTTGACGAACTCGTTCTCGACGATGGCGCAGGGTTCGCCGTCGAGGAGGACCTTGAGGCCACTCTTGAATTCGCTGGTAGTATAGGTCCCCATGACGCAGACATCCCCCTCGGGCAAAGTCCCCGCGTGCGCCGCCGCGACGACGCCGGGGATGATCGGGCGACGCTTATGATAGCGGCTCCCGCGCTGACAAACCCGCACGACGTCGAGACCCCCGCCGACGGCGAGGACCGCGCGCCGTGGCGGCAGGCCCTCGCGCGGGCGGTCCGCGAACCGGGCGAACTTCTCGACCGCCTCGGTCTCGACCGCGAACGCTGGCTCGAGCCCGCCCGACGCGCGGCCCGCGACTTCGGTCTCCTCGTTCCCGAGCCCTATCTTGGGCGCATCCGCCACGCCGATCCGGCCGATCCCCTTCTCCGCCAGGTGCTCCCGCTCGTCGAAGAACTCGCCCCCCCTCCTCCGGGCTACGTTCCCGATCCTCTCGGGGAAACCCTTCTTCCGGGCGGTGAAGGGGTCCTGGCCAAATACCAGGGGCGGGCTCTCGTCGTCACCACAGGACTCTGTGCGGTGCACTGCCGCTACTGTTTCCGCCGCCATTTCCCCTACCCTCCCCGCCCGCGGGGCCCCGACCCGGCGGTGCTCGCACGCCTGCGGGCTCTGCCGGAACTCCACGAAGTCATTCTGAGCGGCGGCGATCCGCTCACACTCTCCACACGCCGCCTGAGCGAGTGGTCCCAGGCGCTCGTGGATCTCCCCGGTCTGCGCACGCTTCGCCTGCACACGCGTCTTCCGATCGTGCTGCCCGCCCGTGTCGACAACGCCCTTCTCACCTGGATCGAAACACTTCCGTGGCGGCCCGTGCTCGTCGTGCACGCCAACCATCCGCGGGAAATCGACGCCGAGGTCACCCGGGCCCTCGCCCGTCTCACCGCGGCGGGCGCCCGGCTTCTCAACCAGAGCGTCCTCCTGGCCGGGGTGAACGACGACCCGCACGTCCTCGCCGAGCTTTCCTGGACCTTGTGGGAGGCGGGCGTGCAGCCCTACTACCTCCACCGCCTGGACCCCGTCGTCGGCGCCGCCCATTTCGCGGTGATGGACGAGCGTGCGCACGCCATCGTCCACGCGCTCGCGGCCCGTCTCCCCGGCTACCTCGTCCCGCGTTACGTCCGGGAAGAACCGGGCGCGGCCGCCAAAATTCCCGCCTGACCTGATTTCTGCCCCGTGGACACACCCGACACCGCCCGGACCGCCAACCTCATCGTCGTGAGCGAGGAGCCCGAAGCCGCGGCCGCCCTCACCTCACGTCTGCGCGCCCAGAGGCTGGCCGTCGGAGTCGAGCATCTCGCCTCACCCGAAGATCTCGACACGCATCCGATCCAGGGTGAAGATATTGTCGTCTGGGACGCCCGGAGCTCCTGGCCGCTGCGCGAGATCGCCTCCCGCCTCGCCGCCCGCCATCTCGATCCCCCTCTTCTGGCGCTGCTGCCGACGCTCGAGCCCGCCCGCCTCGCCCCCCTGGCCGAGGAAGGCGCCCGCGATCTCATCGCCCTCGACGCCCCCGAACACCTGAGCGCCATCGTCCGCCGCGAACTCAAGGTAGCCGGCGCCCGCAGCGAACGCCGACGCCTGAACGAGACCTGCCTCGAGCTGCGCACGAATTGGGAAACGACCCTCCACGCCCTCCCGTTCCCCGTGGCGCTTCTCCAGGACGGAACGCACGTTTTCGTCAACGACGCCTATCGGGCGTTCTTCCGCAAGGAAGACCTGGACGACACGCCCTTTCTCGGGCTCTTTCCGAAGAGCGAGCACGAGACCCTCAAGAAGGCGTTACGCGCGGCCGTGCGTGCCGGTGGCAATCAGGCCGCCCTTGAGATCAGCGTGGCCCATCCCGACGATCCCAAGGGCGGTGTGGTGCGGCTTCTCCTTTGGCCCGAAATGCGCGAGGGTGTGCCCGTCGTCCTCGCGTTCTTCCAGCCTCTCACAACCCCACCGCCGCCGACGGAACCGGCTCGGGAAGAGACCGGCGAAGCCGCGAGCGCAAGCGCGGGGACCCCGGCGCTTGAGACACCGGCCCGATTCGTTGCGCGCATCGAAGAGTACCTGCGCTCGAGCCCGCCCAAAAAAACGGACCAGGCCCTCCTGATGGTCGGGGTCGACGACTACGTCCGTCTCGTCGACAACTACGGACCGCTCGTGGGCGAATCGGTTCTCAAGCAGGTCGAGCAACGCCTCGTGCGTGAGCTCCTCCCGCTCGAATTCGCCACCCGTCTCGGTCGCGACCACTACCTCTGGCTGCAGCGCCCACGCGGCGATGGTGTCGAGCTCTTCGCCCAAGGCCTGGTGGGGCACCTCAACAGCCACGTCTACGAATCCGGGGAATACTCCCTCACCATCGTGACCCGGGCGGGTTGGGCGGATCGCCACCAGTGCCGTGGGGTCTGGGACCTTGTCCGTGCCTCCCACAACGCCTACCTCCGCGGTGGTCAGGAACCGGTGAGCCGCCACATCCCAAGCGTGGCCGGCATCGAAAACGCCGAGCAGACGGCCGCCATCTTTCGTCGCCTTCTCGAAGAGCACCGTCTCGGACTCAGCGTCACCACCCTGCAGGCGGTGCGCACCGGCCCGTCTTCCAAACCCGTCATCGTCGACAGCGCTCCGGACGAACCCCTGAACCAGCTCGCGCGTGCGGACCTCTTCAAGATCGTCAAACGGGCGGGACTCCTGCGCGCGCACGACCGCTGGCTGGTCGCCCAAGCACTCGTACGGGGCGCGGCCCTCCTCGCCCGTGGTTCGGCGTCCCTTCTGGCCGTGCGTGTCTCCGGCGAGACCCTGGACGATCAAGAATTCCTGCCCTGGTTCGAGAAGCAGGCCAGAGAAGCCGTCCGGGGCAAACTCCTCCTCCTGGTGAGTGAACGCTCGGCCGCCGGCCGGCTTCGGGGGCTACAGGCCTTCGCCCAGGCCGCTCACCCCTTGGGGATCGCCATCGGATTGAGCGAGTTTGGTTCGGGCCCTCAGGCCGCGGGCCTCCTGCGCTACATCCGCCCGACGCTCGTGATCCTGGATCCCCAGCTCGGTTCGCAGTTTGCGGAATTGGCCGCCCTGACCCCGCAGAAACGAGCGGCGGCCGGGCCTCTCGGCATCCTTCTCGAGACCTGCCGCGCCGAGAACATCCCGCTCGCCATGGCGGGTCAAACCATCGAGGAACTCAAGCTCGCCCACGACCTCGGCATGAGCTACGTTCTCGGGAGCACCCCGGAACTCCTGCCGCCGTCGGGCTGAGGTCGGGCGCGGTGAAGCCGAAGCTGCTCTCAGTCGGTGAGGACGGCGAGACGGAGCGTCGAAGCCCGCGCTGACCAGAGGGCGGGAAGCGGCCGTCCGCGTGTCCCCCGTCGCCCGCGGTAACGCCCGAGGGTCGCCGGATCGAGCACGAGTTGATCCTCGCCGTCGATGAGGCCGAGGCGCTCCCCGGAGGCCAGAGGTGCCGCGCGGAGAAGCTCGCTCCCCTTGGCGGGGACGACGAGCCTGGCGCCGCGACCGCGGGCGCGGCGCGGGACCTCCTCACGGTCCAGGACAAGAAGACGTCCGTCGGCGGTCAGAAACGCCAACTGCACGTGCGGCGGCTCGAGTCCGAGGAGCACGCGGGCGGCGGCGCGGGCGCCAAGCACACGGCGTCCGGCCCGCAGGCGCACGGTCAGTCCGTCGGCCCCGGCCACGAATCCGTAGCCGTCGGCCGCGGCCAGAAGGGCCTCGCCCCCGTCGGGAAGAAGCGCGAGCCCCACCGTCCGGGCCCCGGGGGGAAGCTCGAGCCTGCGGGTGACGGGCTCGCCGTCTCCGCGGGCCGACGGGAGAGCCTCCACGGGCAGGTTGTAGACACGTCCCCCGTCGTCGAGGAGAACGAGCCGGTCGCGGCTCCGCCCGCGGGAGGCAGCGAGAAGGCGATCGCCGGTGCGGAACGACAGGCTCCGCGGCTCGAGGCCGTGGCCTTTCCCGACACGAATCCATCCCATTTCGGAGAGGACCACGGTCACGGGCTCGCTCGCCGCGGGCGGCGGCCGGGCCGGTGCCTGCGCGCGCTCTTCGCGGGCGTCGAGAAGCGGGGTCCGACGCGCGTCGGCGTGACGTGCCCGATCGGCCAGAATCTCCTCGCGCAACAGGCGGTCGATGCGGCGCGGGGCGGCGAGCAGCGTCTCGATCCCGTCCCGTTCGGCGGCGAGAGCCGTGCGCTCTTCCGCCAGACGACGTTCCTCGAGCCGGGCGAGCTGACGGAGACGGATCTCGAGCAGCGCGTCGAGCTGGCGGGGCGTGAGATCCAGGAGGGCCGCAAGCGACGGACGCGGATCGTCCTCACGGCGCAGGATCGCGATCACCTCCTCGAGCCGCGCAAGGGCGCGGCGGTACGCCTCGAGAATCTCGAGCCGCTCGGCGATGCGCGCCGCCCGCCACTCGAGACGCCGGCGAACCGTGGCGCGGCGGAATTCGATCCACTCGTGGAGAAGCACCAACAGCGGCTTGACCGCCGGGCGGCCGTCGAGTCCGATCATGTTGAAGTTGGCGCGAAGCGTCCGCTCGAGTCCCGGGACGATCGCCCGCGCCTCGGCAAAGACGGCGGCCGGGTCGGCCCGTCCGCGAAGCGCGAGGACGAGTCGGACGGGATGCTCGCGATCGGATTCGTCGCGCACGTCCTCGATCCACGGAAGACGCCGCGCCTCGACCGCGCGGGCCAACCCCTCGAGGACCGTGCTCAGACTCGTCTGGTAAGGCAGGGCGTCGAGGACGAGCGCGTGGTCCTCGGCGTGCCAGGCGGCGCGTTGCCGCAGCGTGCCCGCTCCCTCGGCGTAGAGGCGGCGCAGTTCCTCCGGGTCGATGAGGAGCGGAGCGTCGGTCGGGTAGTCCGGGCCGCGCACACGGGCGAGGACCTCCTCGAGCCCCGCCCGCGGCCGCTCGAGCAAGAGCACGAGGGCATCGGCGATCTCTCCGAGGTTGTGCGGTGGGATGTCGGTCGCCATGCCGACGGCAATACCGCTCGCCCCGTTGAGAAGGACGTGGGGAAGGCGCGCGGGAAAGAGCCGGGGCTCGCGCAACGTCCCGTCGAAGTTCTCGGTCCAGTCCACCGTGCCCTGGTCGAGTTCGGCGAGAAGGATCTCGGCGAAGGGCGCGAGGCGGGCCTCGGTGTAGCGCATGGCCGCAAACGATCCGGGATCGTCGAGAGAACCGAAATTGCCCTGACCGTCGACGAGCGGGTAGCGGAACGAGAACGGTTGCGCCATGAGCACCATAGCTTCGTAGGCGGCCTGATCACCGTGCGGGTGGTACTTGCCGATGACATCGCCCACGGTGCGTGCCGATTTTTTGGGTTTGGCGCCACCGTGGAGCCCGAGTTCGTGCATCGCGTAAACGATGCGCCGCTGCACGGGTTTGAGGCCATCGGCGAGGTGCGGGAGCGCCCGGTCGAGAACCACCGCCATCGCGTAGTCGAGATAGGCGCGCTCGGCGTACGAACCAAGCGGTTCCTCGACGACCTCGGCGGTGAGAGCAGGCGCGCTCGGACGGGGGCGGCGGGGGCGCGGAGGCATCAGGCGTTCTCGTCACAGGAAGGCGGATCCTCCGCCGCGCGCCAGGCGTGCCACGCGCGAAGGAGGGGGAAATATAACCCGAGAAAGAGGGGTCCGCGTTCACCGAGGCCGTGGAGCGCCCGCGCGTAGGTCTCAAGCTGGGCACGGTGGCGCGCGCTTGCCTCCTCGAGAAACGTCCGCGTCCCGCCACCTTCGTGGCGCCCGAGCTTGTAATCGACGATCCAACGCCGTCCCCGCCGATCGCGGAACGTCCGGTCGATGCGCAAGCGGCGGATCTCCCCCGCGGGATCGAGCCACTCGAGGTCCCACTCGCAGTGGCCCTCGGCGTGCGGGGCGAGGATCCACCGCCCCCGCCGGTCGGTCCAGGTGCGCACGAGGGCGGTGCGGACGATCCGCTCCGCCTCCGTGAGCCCTTCCCCGGCGAGCCCTTCCGCCCGTAGCGCCGCGCGGATGGCGTCGGATCCCAAGCCGGGGGGCAGATCCCCCCCCGGCGGCGGAAGAGGTCTCCCGGCCAGGCGCGCGAGGAACGCGTGAAGGACACGGCCGGCGGCACGCGTCTCGGGACGAGCCTCCTCCTCGGCCCCCTCCTCGACAACGCGGTCGTCCTCTCCTCCTTGCGGCAGAGAGAACGACATCGCAAACGGACGGACGAGGCGCGTGCGGACGGGGCGCATCCCCGTCGGTGGCCGAGGGGCGGACGGCGCAGAGGACGCCGAGGACGCCGGCCGCGGCCACTCCTCCACGAGCGGCACGAAGACCTCGGCGAGGGTCCTGCTCTGCATCCGACCTCCCAGCTCGGGAGCCTCGGGAGGCAGGAAGAGATGGAGCCGCGTGCGGGCGCGGGTGGCAGCCACGTAGGCGAGACGGACGTTCTCTGCCTGATCGCGACCTCGTTCAAGGGTGCCGAGGTACTCGTACGTCGAGGGAGGAGAGGCTGTCGAGGAGGGACGGTGCGCGAGGAGGAGAAGGCGCCGCCCCCTCTCGCCAAGGACGTCCTGCCAAGCGAGAAGATCTCTGTCGTGAGAACGCGGGCGATGGGAAAGGCCGGGCAGGAACACCTCGTCCCATTCGAGTCCCTTCGCCCCGTGGATGGTGAGGATCTCGGGGGCGTCCTCGCCGGCCGCTTCCTCCGGAGCATAGAGCGTGCGCACACGTTCCTCAAAGCGGGCCGGATCGAGCCGCCAGAGCTCAACGATGCCGGGCTCGTCGAGAAACCCGAGGTAGCGTTCGGCCGCGCGAAGATCGGCCTCGCTGTCGAGGAGCGCGGGACCGCCCAGCGCCACCCATGTGGCCTCGACGCCGCGGCGGAGTCCGTGCCGCGCGACGAGATCGACCCCGCGGGCGAGATGCCCGGCGGCCGCGGCGAGAAGCGCGTCCGTCTCCTCGTCGAGACCCACGGGCGGTAGCCCCCCCGCGAGGAGACGGACGCCGGGGGGGGCATCGTCACCCGCGGTAAGCGCGGCGAGCGCCGCGTTGCCGAGGCCACACCAGGGGGCACGGAGCACCGCCAACCACGCGCGGCGGTCGGCGGGATGCAGCAGGGCCTCGCTGAGCGCGAGAAGATCCCCGACAGCGGGAACGGCACCGAGGGCCACAATGTCGACGAGCCTCGGGCGGATCCCCCGGGCACGCAGCGCCGCGACGATCTCGAGGGACGGAAGACGGCTGCGCAGGAGAATCGCCCGCCGCCCGCAGGGCGCCCCGGGATCGGCAAGAAGAGCGGCGAGCGCCGAGGCCTCGTCCTCCGGAGCCGCGGCGTGGAGATGCACGCCCGCCCCCGGGTCGTCCGCACGGGCGGCCACGGCGCGAACGAAGCGCACCTCGCCCCGATCGGGATCGTCGCCCCGGGGGAAGACGCGCGCAAAACGGTTCACCCACGCGACAAGCGCCGGAGCGGCACGGAAATTGCGATGGAGCACCAGCGGTTCGAGCGCCAGCGATCCGATCTTCCGGCGGCGGCGCACGTCGAGGAAGACGGCGACGTCCGCCTGACGAAACCGGTAGATCGACTGCATGGGATCACCCACGGCAAAGAACGTCCGCCCTTCGTCCTCCCGCCAATCGCCCACGAGACGGGCGAGAAACGCGTAGTGCGTGAGGCTCGTATCCTGAAACTCGTCGACCAGAAGATGACGGAGGCGGTAGTCGAGAGCGAGCTGAAGCTCGCTCGGGGCCCCGTCCTCCCCGAGGGCGTCGAGGGCGAGGCGGGTGATCTCGATGAAATCGACGCGCCGCTCACGGAGAAAGACCGTACGGAGGTGAAGGACGGCGTGCGCGAGCGCGAGAAGAAGTGACTGAAGCAACGCCCAATCCCCGAGACCGGGATCGGGGAGAGTCGGGATCTCGGTCAGCCACGCGGGCGGCGGGGCCTCACCGTCGCCGGCGAACGCGTTCCGCAGGCGTTTCCAGGCCGCGAGCCACTCCCCCCGACGGGGGTCGTCGTCGGCCATCCCCACGGCACGCAGGACCTGGGAGCCACTCTTCTCGGCGTACCACGTGCCTTTCTTCGTGAGGAGGCTTCGGGCCAGGATGCGAAGACGCTTCAGGGAATGTTCGAGACCGCCACGGGGAAGCCCGATGCGGCCGAGCCACTCCTCCGCTTCCTCGACCCCCCCGGGAGGCTCCCCGGCCGCGGCGCAACGCGTCTCGAGGAACTCCACCCAGTCCTCCTCGAGGCGCGGGCGTTCGGTGGCTTGGCCGAGCACCGGCAGCCACTGCTCGCGGCGGGCCAGCATGCGCTCGACGAGATCGAGAAATCGCCTGGGCGCGTCGAGATGGAGGAGAAGGCGGCGCACGGCCTCGGCGACATCCCCCTCACCCGCGGCCTCTTCGAGAAGAAGCCGTGCGGCGGCACGGTACATCGGCTCGGCGTCCTCCGTCGGCCCGCAATGCGCCAGGGCGCCCGCCCTCTGCGGGCGACGGCGCACGATGCCGAGGGCGAGCTGGTCGATCGTGTGGATACGGAGACGCAGGGGGAGTTCGGCCTCGTCCCAATTCCGCCGCCGGGCATGATCACGAACGCGCGCGGCAAGCGCGCCGAGTTCGCCCCCGCCGTCGCGGCCGCCCGCGCCCAGGGCCTCGAGAACACGCTGGGCCATTTCGCCGGCGGCCTTGCGCGTGAAGGTGAGGGCGACGATCTCTTCCGGATGTTCGACCGTGGCAAGAAGGGCGAGATAACGGGCGGCAAGCAGGGTCGTTTTGCCCGAACCCGCCGGCGCCTGCACGAGAAATGAACCCCGGGGGTCGAGCGCGCGGGCCCGCGCCCGACTGTCTTCTGTGAAGAGATCCTGTGCCCGCGTCTCCGTCGCCGGCGTCATGCCGTCCCTCACGACGCCTCCGTCTCGGGCGCAGGGGACGGCGCGAGAAGAAGTTCGTTTTTGCGGCACAGGATGGGGTACGGGCAGGTACGACAGGTCCCCTCCCCCTTGCGCGGTTCGAGCGTCGCCGTCCCTTGTCGGATCGCCTCGAGCAGACGGTTCACCTCGGTCCGCCAGCGTGTCAGGGTGTCGCTCCAGTCCTTGACAGGGGTGTAATTCTGATCCTTTGCCCAAACCGTCCCCTCCGCACCGAGGAGGCGCGTTTCGATGCGGGCCGACTCGCCGACGAAGACGATGTAGCCCACGCCGGCCACGTCACGCTGGGCGAGCGCGTAGAGCCAAAGCTGCGGATCCTCGCCGTCGGGGTTGAAGCGCGCGCGCTCGTAGGTGACCGTCGTCTTGTAGTCGAGGACGACACCGCGCCCGTCGTCGTCCCGGTCGATACGGTCGCTGCGGAGATCGAGCCCGAGGACGCCTTCGGTATAAGAAGCGGGGACTTCGGCCTCCCAGCGACGGGGTCCGCCGATCGTCTCCTCGAAGTCCAGCCAGCGGACGAGAAGCCTCTTGAGACGCTCCGCTTCCACCAAGGCGAACCCCGCGTCCAACGCGGACTCCTCGGCGTTCGCCGCGAGGGTCTCGGCCACAACGGCAGAAAGCCGCGCGGCCAGGCGTTCCCGGGTCCCCGTCTCCCAGCCGCCGGCCTCCAAGACGAGGCGCTCGAGAGACTTGTGAAGGAGCCTCCCGTGCAAGCGCGAATCGAGAGGCAGGGCGAAGGACGGAAGAGGATCGGCCGCAATGCGGGCGGCGAATCCGCGGAACGGGCACAGAGTCTGTTCTTTGAGGAGCCGTGCGCCCGAGTGGAGATGAGTCTCCTGCGGCGGGAGCGGGGCGGGGTCGCTCGCCGGGATCTCCCGGCGCGGGACGTGGACGCGCCGCGCGAAGATCGCCCCCCGCAAGCCCCCGTCCTCCCCCGGTGGCGGAACGGGGGCGGGGGGGAGCCCGATCAGGAGCGGGCTCGGACGCAGGGCAAGATCGCCCTCGCGACGCGGCGAGCTGTAGACGATCTCGGGGGCCACGCCGCGCCAGGCCCGCTCGATGTCTCTCGCCTCGGAGAGAGCGGCCGGGACGTCGCAACGCGGAAGGCCGTGACGGCGGGCAAGGGCCACAGGGATGAAAGGATTCACCGCCACCGCCGGCGGCCAGGCCCCCGCGTGCAGGCCGGCCACCCAAAGACCGTCGAGCCGAAGACCGAGGACATCCCTCGGTTCGAGGACGAGCACACCGGCTCCGCGCACTTGCGGCTGAAACAGACGAACCCCGAGCGCGTCTTCGTAGTGAAAGAGAAAATCGGCGGCCGTGAGCCTCTCGCCGAGAACGGCCGAAGCCCCGGAAAGAGCGTCGAGCACCTCTTCGTGGGCCCGCCGCGCCTGATGGGCGGGACTGTCGAGACCCGGCCCGGGCCAGCCCCAGTCGGCCAACCAGCGGCGCAGCCCGTCGATCCAGGAAAGGAGCGAGCGGGCCTCGGGGGTCATGAACCCGTGCCCGCGGATCTTCTCGAGCCGGTTCAGGAGATCCCCTCCGGGATCGAGCCCGACGCGCGGCAGGGACATCGGCGTGTACACGCCGAGCGGCGAGAGGCGCCGCAGAACGAGATCGTCGTACCAGCGACCGTGGCCCAGCCCCGCCCCCCAATACGGCGAGAGCAGAAGGGCGCTCCAGTCCGGGGGGGCAAGCCCGGCGAGAGCCAGGCGGGCGAGAAGCCGCGCCGTGGCCACGACGGGCTCGTCGGCGAGGGGCGTCCCGCCCGCAACGTTGACGCGACGGCGGGGGCGTGCGGGGGCCAGCACCCCTTGCGGCTCGAGCACGTCCTCGAGGATGCCCGCGAGCGGGAGGCGACGCTCTTCCACATCGGGGACGACGAGGGCGAAGAGCGCCCGCGGGCGCTCTTCGAGTCGACGCCGAAACCAGCGTCCGGCCGCACGCCACTCCTCCTCGGGGCCCGCGAGCTCAACGACCCCCGGCTCGGCGGGCGGAGGAGTCGGCTCGTCGTGGACCGCGGCCCCCGCGGCGGTGAGGGCCGCAAAGACCGCCCTCTCGACGGGCGTGAGAGCGAGAAAACCCACCCGCCAAACCGTCGCGGGAAGAGGACTCGGCGGGCGTTGGCGCAATCGTGCGGGCGCCCGGGCGAGTCGCAGGGGAGCGTCCTCGACCCCGAGATCCGCAAGCGCCCGACCGTACGCGCGGGCCAGTTCGAGAAAGCGCCCACTGTCCTCACCGCCCTCGCGCTCGAGTTCCTCCTCGGCGATGTCGTGCAGGCGGAGGATGCGCCAGGCCTCGGAAGCAAGCGTTGCGAGCGGTGCGGGATCGCTCGTTCCGTCCGCCGCGCGGGCGATGCGGATCCAGAGGGCACGGGCGGCGGACGGTGAGAGAAGAGGCGGAACGTCGTCGCCCTCCCCCGTCGTCGCAAGAACCCACTCATCCAGGGGGTGGATCGGTGGGCTTTCCCAGGCCCGCCGTCCTTCGGCACACGCCCCGCGCGCAAACGCTTCACGCCGCAGACGCGCGAGTCTCCGGCTGGCCGTGGCCCAAAGAGCCCCGCCCTTGGCCATCACGGAGGCAAGGAAGTCTCGGGCCCGATCGCCAGACGAACGAAGACCCCTTTGAGGAATTCCGCCCGGTCGAGGAGATCGAGAGCCCGCGCGCGCATCCCCCACGGATCGGGACGAGTGAGGAGTCTCCTGAGCGTCTCGAGCCCAGCCACCGCAAGAGCGTCTTCCGGGGCGCGGCGTCGCTCGTAACGCCGCAAAAGGGCCCAGGCCCCCGGATCCGCAGCGTTCTTCAGAAGAGGCTCGAAAGCCAGAAGATCACGAAACCCGAGGTTGAGTCCCTGGCCGGCAAAGGGGTGAACCGTCCGGGCGGCATCGCCGAGCAGGACGAGACGCGGGGCGACGAGCCGCAGGCGCCTCTGGATGAGGAGCGGGAACGAGGAAGGGGGTCCTTCGGGCGTAAGGCGGCCCAAGAGGCCTGCGCTCGCTTCGCTGAGCCGCTGTGCGAGCCCTTCGGGTCCCCTCGCCAGAAGACTCCGGGCCAGCGGCTCGGAAACGGACCAGACGTAACCCAAAGCGCCATCAGCGCGGGGAAGCAGGCCGAGCGGACCCTCACGGGCAAAGACTTGACGGGCAATCCCGTCGTGCGGGAGTGACGCGCGGACGACACCGACGATCGCCCGCTCGCGCGGTTCGTAGAGGCGGCGGGGCGAGGCCACCAAATCCGCAAGCGTGCCCCCGCGCCCTTCACAGTCGAGGACGACCCGGGCCCGAAAGACGCGGCCGTCCTCCGCCCTCAGAGTGATCCGGCCCGCGTGCACTTCGTGAGCAACGAGAACCGCCCGCGGCCGGCGGAGGAGAGCCCCCGCCGCGGCGAGCGTCCTCTCGAGCCCGCGGCGCAGCGACACCGCGGGCACCATCGCCCCAAGAATCATCCCCCGACGCGTCGGCGGCAAGAAATGCAGGCGCCCGCCCTCGGCCCAAAAGACGTGCATCTCCTCGTAGAGCTGAACTTCGTCGGGCGGGATCTCGGCCCAGACTCCGAGGCGACGCAAGAGCTCGATCGACGAGGGGGCGAGCGCAAAGAGGCGGGGATCGTCGGAGTGGGACGATGCCTGTTCCTCGCCCCCCAGCCAGAGCACCCGCCGATGCCCACGGAGCGCGATCAGGGCCGCCGAAGCGGCGACGGGTCCATCACCGACGACGAGGACGTCCGCACCGTCCTCCGGACTCATGTCCGTCCCCAACCGTAGCCCATCCCCCAGTAGCCCAACCGAACCCGCAGCGGGGCCAGGGAGCAGAGCCGCCAGAGAGGAGCTCCGAACTCCGCGCCGGGGCCCGAAAGAAGCGGCGGAAGACGGTGCACGAAAGCGTCGAGAGCACGGTGCTCACGCAGGCGCGAGCGGACAAACGCCGTCAACACCGCCTCCTCCGTCCAGCCGAGAGCCCGCGCACGGCGCCCCCCGAGAAACCGGGCGGCGAGGACCGCATCGCGCCAGGACAGGAGAAGGCCTTGCGCTGCGAAGGGATGAAGCGCATGGAAGCTCGGCCCGATCGCGAGACGCCGAGGCGCGGCGGGTCGCGGGTGGAAACCGCGACGCACGCGGATCGTGACCGCTTCGCCATCGGGTTCGAGGGCGCCCGGCTCGAGGCCGAATCCAGGCGCGAGGCGGGCCAGACGTTCCTCCACGGAAAGGGACGGGTCCCGCCGCGCACGCGTCGTGGGGCGCACGAGGGTGACGACGGCCCGATCCGCTCCCGTCGCAAGAAGCGTGGCCGTCCCACCTCCAAGGAAGGACTCGACGGCCATCCCGGACTCGAGCCCTCGCGTCCGGCAGGGCACGATCCAGGCCTCATCCCGGACGTCGTGCACGGGAACACACGACCAGCCGAGCGCGGTGAGGTCGGCCTCGGCCCCCTCGGCAACGAGGAGAAGTTCGGCACCGAGGGTCTCTTCCCCTTCCAGGCCGTCCACACGGAGGGCGAGCGCCCGTCCGTCTTCGTGCGCGGCAAGGAGCCGGCATCCGAAACGCAGGGCGACCCGAGGGGTGGCCGCAACCGCCTCCCGGAGGGCCCGCACGAGGGCCCCATAAGCGAGCGACCAGCCGAGGGCTTCAAGGCCGTGCTCGGCCGCGTCGAGAACAAGAGGCGAGCCGAGACGCGGAGCGCGCACCACGACCCGCCGCACGGGGGCGGCGTCGGGGGCCACCGTCTTCCACAAGCCGAGAGTTTCCAGAAGACGTCGGGCCCGCTCGGCCAGAACGATCCGGCGCGCGTCCCCGGCCCCGGCGCCTTCGTCGTTCGGGCGTCGTTCGAGAATCAACGAGGGGACACCCATGCGCGCGAAGGCGTGCGCAGCGACAAGACCCGCCGGCCCCGCACCGGCCACCACCACTTCTGCCTCTTCAGGCGTCATCGGGCCCTCATCGCGGCCTCGATCTCGTCCGGTGTGCGCGGCAGTCCGGCGGTCAGCACACGCGGACCCTCCGCGGTCACGAGGACGTCGTCCTCGATGCGCACGCCCAGCCCGCGGAACGCGCGGGGAACCCGTCGGTCGTTCGGGGCGAAGTAGAGCCCCGGTTCGACCGTGAGCACCATGCCGGGCTCGAACTCGCGCCACGCGCCGTCGATCTTGTAGGCGCCGACGTCGTGCACGTCCCGCCCGAGCCAGTGACCGGACCGGTGCATGTAGTACGGGCGGTAGGCCTCCTGGCGAACCAGATCCGAGGGCTTGCCGCGCAGGATCCCCAAACGCACGAGACCCGCGGTGATCACCCGCACGGTCGTCTCGTGCGGCTCGTTCCACCCGCGTCCGGGACGGGCGCAGGCGATCGCTTTCCTCTGGGCCTCGAGGACAACCTCGTAGACCCCACGCGCTTCGGGGCTGAAGCGACCGTCAACGGGAAAGGTCGTGGTGATGTCGGCGGCGTAGCCGCGCCACTCGGCGCCGGCGTCGAGCAAAAAACAGGTCCCCGCACGCAGCGGCTGAGTGTTGTCGGTGTAGTGGAGAATGCAGGCGTTCGCACCCCCGGCGGCGATCGTCCCGTAGGCTTCGCTGGCCCCGGCCCGATCGAACACCGCGCGCACCTCCGCGGCGATCGTCCACTCGTTCACCCCGGGGGCCACCACGGCCATGGCCCGACGGTGGGCCTCGACGCTCACCCGGGCCGCCCGACGCATGAGCGTGATTTCGTGCGCGCTCTTCGTCAGCCGGAGTTCGTGAAGGGGCTCGGCCAAATCGCGGATCTCGGCCGGAGCCCGCACCCCCGCCCGCGCGCGCTCACGCAAACGATCGATCCAGCCGAGGATCCGGCGGTCGTCACCCTCGTGGCGACCGAGGCTGTAGTAAAGCGTCCGTGTGTTCTCGAGAAGCCGAAGGACGACCGTCTCGAGCTCGCTCAGCGGGAAGGCTTCGTCGGCCCCGTAGTCCCGCCGCGCTCCTTCGGGACCGATACGCCGCCCGTGCCAGAGCTCTTGCTCCCGGTCGCGCGGACGACAGAAGAGGAGAAACGCGCCTTCGCGGCGGCCAGGGGCCAAGACGGCGAAAGCGTCGGGCTCGGGGAAGCCCGTGAGATAGTCGAAATCGCTGTCCTGACGAAAGGGGTAGGCCACGTCCCTGTTGCGGTAAACCGTCCGAGCGGCCGGAAGAAGGGCCAGGCTTCCCGGGCCCATGAGGCGCATGAGCGCACGCCGACGGCGGGTGCAATCGCGTCGTTCGGCAGGATCCATCACGGTGGGGCTCCGGGCGGCACGCGTTTCCGCGCCGACGTGAGATTGTAGCGCAGCCTCCCGTCGCGGCCCACCGCCACGCCCGAATTGCCGCCCCCCGCGAGGTTCGCTTATAGTGAAGCATCTCCTTCGACACGCGCGGGGGTTTCCGTGTCGCCTTGGGATGAAGAAATCGCACGCCTCGAGACCCACGTCACGGAGCTTCTCCATCGGCTCGACCGGCTCACGATCGAGAACGAAGCGTTGCGCACACGTCTCGAAGAACTCGGTGAGGAGCGCGCTCACCTCATCGGGCGAGGGGACGAGGCCCGCCGGCGTGTCGAGGCCCTGATCACGCGGCTGCGTGCGCTCGAGGAAGGACCGTGAAGACGGCTCCGGAAAGTCTCCGGGTGCGGCTCCTCGACCGGGACTTTCAGGTCGCCTGCCCGCCGGGCGAGGGAGCGGGCCTCCTCCGGGCGGCCGAGCTTCTCGACGCCCGCATGCGGGAAGCCCGCGGCGAAGGACTCGTGGGACTCGACCGCATCGCCGTCGCCGTCGCCCTCAATCTCGCGCACGAGCGCATCGAACTCGAGGAACGCGCCTCCGCAGGCAGCGGAATCGCCCTCGAGCGCCTGCGTGCGCTCAACCGCCGGCTGGCGTTCCGACTCACCGGGGCCGAGGAGCCTGCGGAACGCCGCCTCTGATTTGCAATCCGGAGCCCACGGAGGCATCATGGTGCCGACGTCTCCTGCGGTGTGCGATCGGGGCCGGGATTCCTCTTGAGCCTAATCGACCATCCCGGAGGCCAAAGTCGTGATCGGGCGCGCAAACCCGCCGCTTGTGCGGGGAGCCCAACGACACGCAGCGGCCACCACCTGAACCTCGGGTTCAAGGGCAAAAGCCCCGGACGGCACAGGCGGGAGACGTCCTTCCCATGACGCACGAAGGGGGAGATCCGAGGGCGGATTTCCGCCGGAGATTCCGGCGCCGGCGCGCGTCCGAGACGCCCGAGACACGCGCCGCGGAGGCCGTGCGAATCGCCTCTATCCTCGCCGGGCACCGCGACTTCCCTCGTCTGCGCTGCCTCGCCGGCTACCTCGCGGACGACGGCGAAGCGGATCCCGGGCCTTTTCTCGAGCAGGCGCATCGGCAAGGCATCGGTCTCTCGCTTCCCGCTCCCGTCGGCCACGTCCTGCGCTTTCTCACCTGGCTCCCGAACGAACCTCTCCGCCCCGGCCCTTTCGGCATCCCGATCCCCGCAGGCGGAAGAGTGATCGATCCCGCGGATCTCGACTGGGTTCTCGTTCCGCTCGTGGCCTTCACCGCCCGCGGCCAACGCCTCGGACGCGGTGGAGGCTTCTACGACCGCACTTTTGCCCACCACACTCCCGGTGTTCGTCCCCTTTTGATCGGGATCGCTTACGGCTGGCAGGAGGTGGAGCACCTCCCACCCGCACCCTGGGACGTCGATCTCGACGCGGTGGTCACCCCCGAAGGATGGCGGGACTGCCAGCCCGCAGGCGGAGAGAGGAGCACACGGTGAACGTCTGGCTCTTCAAGACCGAACCCTCCACCTTCGGGCTCGACGACCTACGCGCAGCACCGGGGGCCACGACCTCGTGGGACGGCGTTCGTAACTACCAGGCCCGCAACTTCCTTCGTGACCGGATCGCGCTCGGCGACCGGGGGATCCTCTACCATTCGAGCTGCGCCGTCCCGGCCGCCGTGGCTCTCCTCGAGGTTGTCCGCGCCGGCTACCCGGAGACGCCGTCCCCCACCTCCGTCCCGCCCCGCCGGTCTGCATCCGCGCCCGAATCCGAGCGACCCGTCTGGTATGCGGTCGACGTGCGCCTGCTCCTTCCCTTTCCGCACCCCGTGACCCGCCCGGTGATGCGCGAACATCCCGACCTCACCCACTCGCGTCTCCTCCAGCGCGGCAACCGTCTCTCGGTTCTCCCCCTTTCAGCGCAGGAAGCCCACGCGATCCTCGATCTCGCCGGCGTCGATCCCGCCGCGATCCGCGATGCTGCGAAGTGAGCGTGCGTCTGCAGTCTTGCGTGGCGTGTATATACTTACAAGCGTGTAACCACACCAGCGGAGTTCACCGCAATGATGAAGCGTAAAGCCAGCAAAAAACCCGCCGCCAAAAAGACCACGGCTCGCCGTCGTCCCGGCGGCACCAAAGTCGCGAAGAAGGCCGTCGCCAAAAAGACGGTCCGGAAAGTCGCGAAGAAGGCCGTCGCCAAAAAGACGGTCCGGAAAGTCGCGAAGAAGGCCCCCGCCAAAAAGACGGTCCGGAAAGTCGCGAAGAAGGCCCCCGCCAAAAAGACGGCCAAGAAAAAAGCCGCCAAAAAGGCCCCCGCCAAAAAGGTCGTCAAAAAGGCTCCCGCCAAGAAAGCGTCGAGAAAGAGCCACGCAAAAAAAAAGGCTAGCCCCTCGCGCTCGTCCGGCCCGATGAGCCCGGTGCTGCCGTCCATGACGCGGAGCATGCCGTCTTCCGAGATCAAGGGTTCCTCGACCACCGAGTCCGGCTCGGCGATCAGCTCTATTTTCTGATCGGTCGCTGACGCGTTCCGTCCCCACCTCGCGGTGGGGACGGGCGTCTTCCCTCTCATGAACCCTTCCCGCAAGGGAGCGTTCCGGGGCTTTGACTCGTTTGAAGACATCCGCCGACCACACGCGTGCCCGAGAGGCGGCGGCTCGTGCCGTCCTCGAGGAGATTCGCGACGTCCGTATCCTCGGCGTGGGAACCGGCCGGGCGGTGGCCGCGGTCCTCACACTCCTTGATCCTCACCGTTGCGGCATCGAGGCCGCCGTCCCCAGTTCCGAAGCCACGCGTCGCCTCCTCATCGAGCGCGGATGGACGCTCGTCGATCCGAACACGGCCGGGCCGCTCGAACTCTATGTCGATGGAGCAGACGAGTTCGACACCGAGGGTCGCCTGATCAAAGGCGGAGGCGGAGCTCTCGTCCGCGAGAAGATCTTGGCCTCGGCCTCCCGGCGGTTCCTGGTCGTGGCCGAAGAGCCCAAGAAAGTCCCGCTTCTCGGACGCTTCCCCATCCCCGTCGAAGTCCTCCCACCGGCCCGAAGCCTGATCGCCCGCCACCTCGTCGCCCTCGGCGGCACGCCGGTTCTCCGGGAAGGGTTCGTGAGCGACAACGGGAACCCCATTCTCGACGTGACGGGACTCCCGAGGACTGATCCCGCCGGGCTCGAGCGGACGATCAAGCTCTGGCCCGGCGTGGTCGACGTGGGTCTCTGCACGCTGCGCCGCGCCGACCGCATCTACGTCGGGCGTGCCGACGGAAGCGTTGAGCGGATCGATCCTGCCCGAGGCTGATGGGGCCCCCGTTGCCCCACCCTCAACTTAGACATCGGAGGGAGACCAGACTCCGGTGTCGTCCTGTCCGGCGGGATCAAGGCGCGGCCAGACGTTGTGGCACCCAGCCATCCCGCATGCGAGTCCCCCACTACTGCACAAGCGCTGAGGTGGCGGCTTCTCTCAGGGTGGAGGGCGGTGGAGGACTCCGTTCAGGTGGGCGGCAATCCGTTCGGCGGCGCGACCGTCTCCGAAGGGCTCAGGCCAGTCGACAACGGCACCGAGCGCGGCCTGAGCCGTGCGAACGATACGTTCGGGATCGGTTCCCGCCAGCCGGTTGGCTCCCGATGGCAAGGTCTCGGTCCATTCCGTGTTCTCACGCACGGTCACGCAGGGGACCTGGTGGATGCAGGCCTCCTGCTGCACGCCGCCCGAATCGGTGAAGACCAAGCGTGCCGAAATCAAGAGCCCGAGAAACGCCAGGTAGCCGAGGGCGTTGCCGAGCTGCAGCCCCTCGAGCGCCCGTGCCCACTCGAGGAGCCCAAACTCTTCGAGACGGCGCCAGGTCCGCGGATGGAGCGGAGCCCGGACTTCGAGCCCGAGGATGAGCCCGGCGGCCGCAACCCCCGAGAGGATGCCCTTTAAACGGTCGGGATCGTCGACATTCTCCTCCCGGTGCGTGGTGAGAACGGCGTAGGGCGGAACGCTCGGGACCGGAGCACAGCGGCGGCGGGCCGCCAGCGAAGCGTCGACGATCGGGTTGCCTGTCACCACCACCTCCCCCCAGACCGCCTCGCGCCGGAGTCTCTCGGCCGCCTTCTCGGAGGTGGCGTAGAGGTAGTCGGAAACGTGGTCGATCACTCGCCTGTTGTGCTCCTCGGGCATGCGCCGGTCGTAGGAGCGTTCGCCCGCCTCGACGTGCCCGACCTCAAGGCCCAGCTTGCGGGCAGCGAGCGCCGCGGCCAGGTTGGTGTTGGCGTCCCCACCCACGAGAACGACACGCGGCCGCCGCTCGAGAAAATAACGCTCGAGGCCCGTGATCATGGCGGCCGTCTGGGCCCCGTGCGTGCGGGCGGCCTCGATCCCCTCGAGCCGGTACTCCGGAGGAGGAATGCCGAGTTCGGCGCACAAGTCCGCGTCCATCGACGGCGAGTAGTGCTGCCCGGTGTGCACGAGCACGTGCGGGACGGCGGCCTTGCGGAGCGCCTCAAGAATCGGGGCGAACATCACGAGGCCCGGACGGGTCCCGACCACGACCGCCACTTCGGAGCGGCGGCGGGCGGGGTCGAGAATCCCCTCACCCACGAGTCGGCTCCTCCACCCGACGCTCCACGCCCGGGGTCGAAGGGGCAGGCACCGCCTTCAGACGCTCCCCGAGCCAGCCGTCGAGAACGGGCGCAAACACTTCCCAGTTGTGACGCTCGAGAAACGCGGACCTCGCAAGACGCTTGCGCCTGGCCAGATCATCCGGATGGTCCAGAAGAGATGCCGCCGCCGCGGCCACGGCCGCGGGGTCGTCCGTCCGCACGGCGAGAGCGGCCTCCGCCTCGAGGGCCGGGCGTGCGACCTCTCCCTCGTCCGGAACGAGGAGGGCGAGCCCCGCCTGCATGTACGTGAAGAGTTTGCGCCCGTTGCCTCCACCGAGACCGCGTGCGAGAAGAGACGGCTGGTGGAGAGCCAACGCCACATCGGCCCGCGTGGCGAGCAGGGCCACGAGCTCGGCGTAGGGGAGGGGCGGGTGAACCTCGACCGCGGAGGAGAGCCCGAGTGCCCGGATCCGGGCGTCGAGCCGTTCCGGCGAGCCTCGTTGAGGCCCCACGAGGAGGAGCCGGACCGCCCGCCCGCGGCGGTGGAGGTGGGCCACAGCCTCGAGCATCACGAAAAGCCCCTTGTCCTCCTGAAGCCCCCCGGCGTAGGCGAGAACCCCCGCCCCGTGCGGCGCCGGTCGTGATGGCTCGGGGGGATCGTCGGCACGCGAGGGGTAATTGGGGACGACAAGGACGGGGCGGCCCGACGCGGCCAGGCGACGTTCGAACCAGCCGCCGGCGGAATCGACCGAGAGAATCCCGCTCACCGTCCCCAGAAGGCGGCGCTCCCAAAGCCGAACGAGCGGACGGGCGAGCGGAGCGAGGGGACCGAAATAAGCCGAGAGATCCTCGGCGTAGTATTCCGCAGCGTCGTACAGCCAGAGGGCCTGGGGGAATCGCCGCGCGATCGGCAAGTGAAGAAGATGGCCGGCCACGATCACCCGTGGGGGGTCGCCCGCCTGCACGAGATCGTCAAGAGCACGGACCAGGGTCCGGCGGTAGACGGCGTGACGGAGAAGGAGGCGTCGGCGCCCGTAGGGAGCGGGAACACCTACCGTGAGGAGATCTTCGCGAACCCGGATGTTTCCCCCGCTTCGACTGCGGTCCCAGCCAATGCTGAGGGGGCGGCCACCCCGCGCGGCGAGCGCGCCCATGAGGAGGATCTGGCGGGGTGTCGGCGAGGCATGCGTGGTCAGGAGCACAACCCGCCCCAGACGCGCCTCCCGGTCCGACAGGCTCACCGGCACGCCGGCCGCGGAGGCAGGAATGGCTGGGGGACGTGGATTCGAACCACGGTTTGCGGAGTCAGAGTCTGAAGCCCGTGCATTGACGTACACCCTCATTCGCCTTAATACATCAATTTATCAAGAATTCGGTTACATGCAAATGTTACAAGGGGTGGGGAATCTGCGTTGTAATCTCGTGGAAGGCCAGTGCTGAAACAAGGCAGACCACGGCCTGCGGTACCCTCAGAGCGACCGTAACGGGATCCGGGCTTCTGGGGGGTGGAGCATGTACCAGTCGGTAGACGCGCCACGGCACACAACAACCAGGACACCCTCATCGCGAAGCCGATAGCGGGTTCAGGGATGAATGCCGGCCTTCAGTGCCTCACCGGTCCTGATTTGCCCGCCTTGATCCTGGATCAGCCGAATCGACCAATGATTCTGGGAAACTAGAGCCTCCCCCCAGTGCCATGGATAAAAATTACCCATATGTACAGCTATCCACGGATAATTTTATCCTATGAGGGCTCAAAAAACTACCTTTCATTGACACGCTCCCCGCGTCGGTTCTTCCGACGTTACACCTGTCAATTGACCGGCTTGCGCACCTCATCGACGGGCACCATCATGAACTCGCCGGAGGTGGTAACTACCGGCTTCACTTAGGCCCGATCCGCACGCAGCAGGGGCACGCCCATGACGATCGGGCTGCGGCCACAGGAGCGAGCCGGCTGGATCTCGACCATCTCCCCCAACTGCACAGCTGCGTTGAAGTCGATCAGCTCCGAGCGTGCCGACACGGTGGTACCGCCCGAGCCCCGGCGGCTCGGCAAAAAAGTGGCCTTGTCCATCCATGCCGGCACCTAACCGCAAGCGCACAATCCGGCGCCCGTATTTCTCCGCCATCGCAACAGATCGCAATCCTGCGGTCGGGGGAGGCACGATCGGGAACCGATGATCGGCGTGCTCTCATCGTTGCGACACTCGTATTGCGCTTCGGGTTCCGGCAAGCGGCGCGCGCTACGAATTGTTTGCACCAGTATTTTCTCGATGGGCGTATCGTAGGTCGGCGTGGACGCAAGGTTTTCCGTGCACCGGGAGGACCGTAGATCCCCCCCTGGGCCGGCAACGTTACCGACCCGCACCTCACGGCAATACAGGGAGCGATCGCCTGTCGAGATCCGACCCACTTAAGGTTTGGAGGCCTCTCTCAAGCGGGATGAACGGTTCGATGAGCAGTTGTCGCATACGACGGACATCCGCTTGAGAGCGGCGAATGTCCCCGGGCAGTGGTGCAACCCATTGGATCTCGCCCGTCCCCCCGTGAAGTTCGATCATCAGTTCAGCCAGGCGATGGATGCTGATGACCTGACCGCTCGCCACATTGACCACACCGTCCACACGGCTTCGTAGCGCCGCCACGTTCGCTCGCGCGACATCCGTGACATGGATAAAATCTCGCTCCTGCAAGCCGTCCCCTCGGACCGTCACGGCCGTCCCCCGTCGCACCTGATCGACAAAACGAGAGATCACCCCGCTGTACGGAGAGTTGGGGTCCTGACGTGGTCCGTAGACGTTGAAATACCGCAACCCGAGCTGCGAAAGGCCATACAACCTGCCAAAGAGGTCGGCGTAGAGCTCATTGCTGTATTTCTCGAGGCCATACGGAGAGATGGGTCGGATCGGCACCTGTTCGCTCAGCGGCAACGTCTCGGGGTCACCGTAAACGGCCGCCGACGAGGCGTAAACCACTCGTGCCGATTGCTTGCGCGCCGCGTCCAGCACCCGAACGAAGCCGAGGACGTTCTGCCGACAGGAGTGAACGGGATCTTCGAGACTGCGTTGCACGGAAACCTGAGCGGCGAGATGGAGAACGGCAACCACTTCGCGAAACGACGACTGCAGAAGATCGGGGTCCTCGACACTCCCGGCGACGACGTCCAGGCGAACGCAGCCTTGAGGGAGATTCTCTCGACGTCCCGTAGAAAAGTTGTCGAGAACCCGCACCCGATAACCTTCCTGGAGCAGTAAATCGACCGTGTGGGACCCGATAAAGCCGGCGCCCCCGGTGACCAAAATCAGGCCTTCACCATTTTTCATAGAATGCTCACCGTGCCCGCACAAAGGTCAGATAGTCAATGCCCTGCAAGTCTCGAGACAGCATGGACAGACCGAGAAGGTCGGTGATCAAAAGGGATCCAAGGAATCCCAGCCCGTAAAAGAAGGGACCCAGCACCAATGTCATCCCTGTCAAGAGAAAGTTTCCAATCAGGAAGAGCAGCGTCAGAAGAACGGTCCGTCCGCGTAGATCAAGGTAAAAATAGACATTCAACAAGCTCATCAGAAGCAACTGCAGGCTCGTGCCAATGACATCAAACCGGAAAAGCCGTACATAATTCCCGGAATATCCCAGATGGGCAAGCAAGGACCTGGCAAAGACGAGCGCCAACACCACCGTAATACCCTGAATCTTGGCGATATCCCAGAGACCGGTCCGTGTTGCCTGAATCATGCCCAACTTCGCCCCTCGCAGTTCAGCGTAGGTCCCTCCTCCGACAATGGCGCGGTTGTAGGCGTCGTAAGCCTCGACAAAATCCGTTTCCATGCGAAACAGAAAAACCGCCAACCCCGGCACAATCAGAAGGTAGCTCAGAAAAATGGGAACATCGTAGATGGGAGACGCACGCAGGGGGCCGATGATTGCCACACTGGTACTGGGATAAAACCAAAACCAGAACTTGTCGGTCCAGACCGCCAGATTGAAGGCCACGCCCGCCAGTGACAAAGACCAGAAGAGACGATTGGCCCGTCGCTCTGGCCAGTGTATGGGACCAGGGAATTGCCGTATGACAAGTATCCCAAGGCCCAGAAGGAGTGTCAGCTGGCCAAGGGCAAACGCCAAGAGATAACCATCCAGGCCGTACCGACGTCCCAGAATCAAACCCAATCCGACCACCAAACCGTAAGCCAAAAGATACCCCATGACCAAGATCTTGTAATCTTTCAGGCTGGTGCCCAGGATCGTCAAGATCCAAACCCCGCAAAGCTCGACAAAAGCGATCCCCATGAGCACCTGATACAGCCAAGGGGTTCCATCAAAGAAGAGCCGCAATGCCGCCGCCGCAAACAAGGCTCCCGGCACGACGGCGCTGACCAGCATGGTCAAGAGCACAGTGACCACCGAACGGGCTTGACGCGCGAACAGCATATCGGCGATGTATCGGGTGAAAGGCAGCTGCAGCGCGCCGGTAAAGATCAAGGAAACGGCGATCAGATAGGTCACGGAAACCTGAAACTCGATAATTGATCCGCCCGTGGCTCGATCACCGAGCGCAAGAAATCCCAAGAGAAGAATGCCAAAGATGGACAGGAGCCACGGGCCGGACGACGCGAGACCGGCGTAGCCGTAGGCCTCCGCCATAGCGAGATAGCTTCTCCGCTTCAAGATACGCCGTAACTCGAATCCGATACCGGCCATGCTTACCCCGCCGAGACTTCTTCAAAAAGGCGTCGATAGCGCCCGAACATTTGCTTTTCCTGGTACTGACTTTCCACCCGAGTCATGGCATTCCGGCTGCAAAGGTCCCAGCGTTTCTCGTCGTCGAGAAGAGCGGCCATGGCGGCCGCAAGAGTCTTGGGATCGGCAATCGGCACGACGATGCCAGCCGGAGCCTCACCCTCAGAGGTCGCGTTCCCGTAGAGAAGTTCCCGACAAGCCCCGGCATCGGTGGACACGACAGGCACACCCGCGGCAAAGCTCTCCAGCACCGAAAGAGGCAATCCTTCGCTGATGGAACTGAGGATCGTCAGTCTCACCACCGACAAGATCTCCACGACAGAGCGAAAGCCGAGAAACCTTACAGAACTCTCCACACCGAGATGTTCCACCAGAACCTGACATTCGGCGTGATACTCTTCATCCTCCTCCGAGGATCCGACGATCCAGAATTGGGTCTTGCGACCTTCTTGCCGCAGCAGGGCCGCGGCACGAATGAAGGTTTTGATATCTTTGATCGGAACCACTCGACCGATCAGCGCCACCGCGTCTTGTCGCTGCGCGAAAGGGCGCCGCGCGGGCAGGAAGCTCTCCACGTCGATTCCGTTAGGGATCGTGAGCAATTTTTCTTCGGCGGCGCCGCCCTGCAGTTGCAAGGGGATCACCCCTCCGTACAAATTCACGATGCGTCGAGCCTGCTGGTAGGCAAATCGGCCAAGAAACTCGAAGAAATCGATCCAGAGTTGGCGCAAATAATGAATCTGTCCGGGACGCCGTAAAAAATCCTCGTCCTCGTGAATCCAGCGAGCCAAGAGGAGATCAATACGTCGTTCCTTTGTGTAGATCCCGTGCTCGGAGATGATCAACGGACAGTCCAGACGGGCCGCCAAAAGCGCACCCAGATAACCTGCATAACCCGTGGAGGGCGCGAGAAGAATCCTGGCGCGTGGAGCCGCTCGCAACGCCTTGCTCAAGGTCCACAAAGGGCCATGCATGGCTCGTACGGCCCAGAAATAATCCACGAATGCCGGTTGATCGGGAATCTCCGCGTATCGCTGGAGAAGATAGTTCCAGACGGCCGGCGAACGAAAGAATTCCTCGCGGCTCACGCCAAAGTTTTCCGCCAACCCGGAATCCTGCCGTGGCAAAACTTCTCCGTTGAGACACGCCTTCATTTCCAGGTGGGCATTGTGAATCGTACCGTCATCAAAGCGGGTTCGGATCGGACTCCCGGTGGCAATGGGATCCGTCTCGTCGTAAAGGAAATATTCCGCATAGTAGTCGACGTTCGCGGGCAGCGGGTAAGGCAAGCTGCGACGGTAGTCGGATCTTGCGCTACCTAGAAAAATAATCCCAAATCGACGATCGGAAAATCCCTCAATGATGCGTTGAACCCAGGACGATACTCCACCCCGCACATACGGGAAGGTGCCCTCCAAGAGCAACAGGATGTCCGTGGTCGCGGCGGCTCTCCGTTCCATCAACACTCCGCGCCCAGCCAGAACCCACAAGACGCACCGTAGCGAGGGGAAATCAAGATCTCCGGATGGCGTTGATAGGTCTCCCGCAGCGCCTGCAGATCCCCAAGGAGAAAATACGCAGCGGCCCGGTGCGCGGCGAGGATGACACTGTCGACTCCTTTCTGTTGCGCTGCATCGAAGCACTCGATGGCGGCGGACGCGTGAGCGCCTTCCAAGGCGCGAAGTCCCAAAAGAAAAAGAGGCTCCTCGCCTGACACGGCGGTGTTTTCAGACCGTCTGGGGACATCCGATTCTGTGAGAAGAACCCGTGGATCCGCCAGCTCTTGAGACACGGAATGGTCGATATTCCAATGCAACCAGGCCAGGTAATCCCGGAGCCTCTGAGACACCGGCCCTGGTGGACACTGGGCAATCTGTCGTTGCAAATCGATGAGTATTTCTGTATTTTCCTGTTCCCGTTGATCCAGGGCGGCGTAGGCCAGAAGGCGCACCTCTTCCGCCTCGTCCTGAAGAGCATGTCGCAGCAAACGCAGCTGCTCGGCGAAACGAGAACTCGTGATCAGCGACAGGGCTCCCAGCCGCTGTTGTGAATCTTCGGCTCCCTGCAAACGTGCGGCGATCGCCCCGGGGGCCACTTGCGTGGGTCGCAAACGAAAATCCCGCACGGGCGGTGGCACTACGATGGGTTCCGTCTCGGCTTCGCCCATTCGATGCGCAATGGAGCGCAAGGTCACGGCATAGGCCAGAGTCAACGCCGCGCCGACGAGAGGCAACGCCAAGCACAACAGCCCAAAGAGGAGAACGGCCAAACCCCGATCCTTGCGATCGGCGACAGGCACAAGGATGGCGGCCGCAAGAATCACCACCATTGAGATCAAGATCGGAATCCAAAGGTCCATCATGAGCCGGTGCATCACAAACGCCACTCCAGCCAATGAGCGATCTGCTCTGCGGCAGGGCGGGTATCGACCGGCAGGAAATCCGCACGTACAAAGGCGGCTTCCCAGTGATTCGCGCAGTGCTTCTGCATTTCCACCTCCACCCTGGTCCTTTGCCCTTCAGCAGCGACAGGCCCGGCAAAGGGAAGCAAGATGAGCGCCGACAAATATTCCCCTTCCTCATGGATCCAAATCATATCCAGATCTCGGCGCAGGTTTTCAATCCAACGGACGATTTCCCGGGCCTCCCAACCGGTGTGAAACAGATAGCGCTGACAGATACCGACTTCCGGTGCGATTGTTGCCAAGCTTTGCAGTTGCAGGAGATCGGAAGCGAAATCGACCGGACAGTCCGGCCAGCGAGACAAAAGCTCCCGTGCACGAATACACGCGTTCCGATAACGGCAAAGATATTGAAAAAAGACTTCAATGATCTTCATGCTCTCGCGATTGATGGCGAAAAAGCTCATATCCTCGATGCAAAGCAGATCTCGACTGTGCCCCTCCTCTCCGTGCACATGCACGCTCAAGTAATGGTGGAGGCGTTCCAGTTTCAGGTCCATCAGCTGCTGACTACGACCTTCGGACAGCGCGGCACGGGCCACCGGATCGCCCCCGTCCCACTCCGACACACGTCCCAACGCAGCCAGCTGGCGAGGCCGGGGCTCCTTGGCCTCCCACGAGAACCAAGCGGCGACTTGGACCCCGACCAACTGATTGAGAAAGTAAAGGATCTTTCTCAACAGCGGTGGGTCCAGCACGCCTTGCCGCCGGCGCAGGTCGTCCCGCAATTCCCGCAAGGCGCTCCGCACCGAAACCGGTTGGTACAAGAGACTCTGCTCCAGACGATCAAGGGAGGTGCGCGTGACATAAAGGTCGTCTGCCAGCTGGCGTAGGCGGGTGGTGGTGATCTCTTCCTGCAAGGCGCGTCGGGTTTCTTGGCGTCTCCAGGCGGAGGCGTACTCGGCACCGATGAGGGTCACCAAGAGGGTGCCGGCAGCGGCGGGAAGGAGGACGTCCGTCGGATAAGGATGCCACCAAGAAGCGGTGGTGAGAACCAATGTAGCCAGAGCTCCCGGCAAGAACTCGTAACGCAGTGCGATGAGCAAAGGAACGAGCACCAGCCAAGGGAAAGGCTGGTGCAGCAGTAGCGGATCCCACGGAACCAGAAAATGGGTGATCAGGAGGGCCACGGCCGGAAGCAAGATTGCTTCCAACCAGCCCTCCCTGCGTCGCGGGATCGCCGTCAAGAGACGCATGCTCAACGCGCCAAGACGTGATCCAGGAGCCGCTGAATCAAACGCTGAGCCACACCTCCCGTCCCCCTGGACCCTAGGCTACCGCCGTGGGCGCTACCCACGCCGCTCCACACCACACGACCGTTGGCCACATTCACCACCCAGAGGGTTATGGCCACTTCCGGCTCGGCGTTGATGCCGGCACGGTATGTCCATTCATCCACGCTTCCCGTCAAGGCATAGCGGGCACCGTGGCGACGGGCAGACGCCAACGCCTTGGCGTACTCCGTTTTCCAGTTCCCGCCAAACAGGACCTGAGTGCGGGTACTGATGGGAAGATTGCCGACCACGCGCTGATCGTCACTCTGCAGGATTCCGGCAGCCAGAGTGGCGGCCCGGGCATTGGCCATGGGCGTTCCGGTGTTGTTGATGAAGGGAAGTACCGCCCAGATCACATCCCGTGTCTTGGGCAGCGGCTTCGCCGTGTGTAGATCCATACCCGCACAACCCGAAAGCAGTGCCGTCAGGCCCAAAGTCACAAGCACATATCGCCATCTCATCGTTCACTCCTCACTGTTTAGAAAATCAAAAATAAAAGCGGTATCCCATCTTGAAAATCTGTTGATTGACGGCCAGGCCACTGTTTGCCTGACCTTGGGAAAAACCGATGCGTAGACGGTCGGGGCCAAAGACCGGCGTACTGAGGCCGGTATCGAGCTGGTATTGGAGCCCAAAACGGGTATTCTCATAGAGGAGAACCGCTACGTAGGGTGTCCAGTTGCTGTGGAGGGCACGCGTCCAACGGCCCCATTGCAGGCGCATGCCGATATCGCTGTTGGTCCCAGGTAGCACCGTATCAATGTTGCGTGCACCGGGGACCAAACTTTGCGCCACAACGCCCACGAGCCGTCTATTACGTTGCATCCCATAGTAATCGATGAAAGGACCGACCTGCAGTTTCCAAGGCCCCAGACTGTGGCGCCAAAACAGCGACAACTCACCAACAAGCCCAGAGCCGAGATCAACACCGTCCTGGCCTTGATATTGCCGCCAACCGGCTCCCGCATCACCCACCCAGGATCCCACCTGGTCCGTCCACTGTACTTGAAACTTGTTGACCATGCCCGCCACCGTCAGAGCCGGGCTCTCCAGACTGCTCAAGCTACGATCGTGGTACTGCCAAGTGGCCGTGAGCCCGCTGGTGTCGGACACCTGCCAGTAAGCCTTCACGCCCAAGGTCGGGTTGTTCCGCACCCCCTGATATTCGCCGAGCAAGACCTGGACCGTCCAGCGTGGGTGTTGCCAGTAGAAGCCCACGGCTTCGCGTCGACTCCAGACCGGCACGGCCAACAACTGTGAGGAGCTCGTCACCGATTGGTGCAGATCATCGACTCCAAAGAGAAGCCCCCAGTCATTCCCAAAAGCCAAGCGGCCGCGCAGCCGTGGACCCAACAACGTCAGGCCGTTGAAATGCAACCAGATCCCCGAGAGATCCAAATAGCTGGCACTCCGGCGCACAGCCCGTACATATTCCCGACGCAGACGCCGATCGTTGGGATTCATGCCCATCTCGGCCAAGGCATCGGTACGCGCCTCGTCATAGTGGCCCAGATCCATCTGGGCCCGCACGCGACCGCGAATCTGCAACCGCTCGGGATGCTGCAAAAGCCGTTCCAACTCGGCGTTGTCGGGACGGTGCAGAGCCAGACTCAGCTTGGCCCAGGCCGGGTCGGGTCGGGGGTTGGTTTCGATGAGGAACTGGGCCAATTCCCAATCCCCCTGCGCCATGGCCCATGAAATGGCGGGCAGGTAGTCGCCGCGCCGGGCTGCGGCCGAAAGCACACGAAGAGTGGTATTCCCGACACTCGGTAACGAAGAAAGGCTGACGGCCAGGGCATGCAGGGGATGGCGAGAGACAACCAATGTCTTCCCGGACGCGGCGTGGGAGCGGGCCACGACACCCGAACCACCGCCGACATCTTCGCCGGAGCTCCGGTTGCGTGACGAGACGGTGTCTTCCGGAGTCGTCGGATCGACGACGGATCGTGACACCGGATCTTCCGGGACATAGCACTGGGCACCCCCCTCGGTCACCCGTGCACTGACAGATCCGGACGCGCGCCGAACCGTGTAAACCTTCCGCTTCCCGCCGTGGTTCTCCCACTGTTGGTCCAGCCGACGCAGACTGAGCCACGCCGCCTGCCAACGCTGCGACCAGGCCAGCCCCGGATCTCCATTCGCCGCCCAAAGACCCGCTTGATTGAGCAGGTCGGACACGGAGGTGTTGTGTCCTCTCGACCCCTCACTGAGGCTCAGGTCAAGCGCCGCACGATTCCGCCCAATACGCTCCAAAGCATCGACAACCACATCGTGCAATCCTGGCGGGGGGTGGAGAGCGTCGTCAACCAAGAGAGCACGCAGGGTGCGTCTCTGATAATGGTCGATCAACATCCACATGAGGTTGCTCTCGGCCACCTCATCTCCGGGATTGAGTTGGAGCACCCGGGCGTACGCCCGAGCGGCCAGACCGTAATCGCCTTGAGCGTCGGCCCATTGTCCCACGGCCATCCAATAGGCGGGGTAATGACGGATGTTGTCGACATCATGAACGGAAACCTGCCGCAGAAGGTCTCCCAATTGCCGCCAATTTTGTATAACACCCGCGTAATAGAGCGCTTCGAAATAAAAGAGAGGAAGACGATAGTGCTGCCATCCCTCCTTGGCGATGTACATCGCTGCTCTTGCATTCCTCTTTCCATTCAGGAGGACCAAGCGCTGCATATCGTACTGACTGGTTGCGCCCAACAAGTACAGAGTCTTTTCCGCCGACAAAGCAGCCGGGTTGTTGTATATTTTCCAGGCGATCACGGCGTACAGCTTCCAAAAGGGAACATCGTTGAGATTGACCAACGAGCGGACCCTTTCCAAGGCTTCAAAGGCGAGGCGGTAGTGCCCCTGCATCGACAGAAGCCGCGCTTCCACCAAGGCGATATGAGGCGTCGAGCCGTACAATCGCGCGCGACGCTGCAAGGCGGCCAGACTTTGATTGATCCGACCCAGCTCGTAGCTGAGGTAGGTCTTTTGCTCCAAAAGGTAGCGACGTGGTCCACCGCGCCGCAAGGCCTCATCGACATCGGCCAGGGCTTTGCTCGGTTCCCCCAACGACCCGTAGGCAAAAATCAGGGATTTCCATTCGGCGTCGCTGAGGGTGGCAGTCCGGGCCCCGGGGCTGAGGAGTTGGACCACCAAATCCGGGCGAGACAGGCTCAGGGCCAAGGTCACGGCTTTCCGGATGGCGGCCGCGTCGCCGTGTTGGGCGAGCCAGAACCACTGAGTCAGCACCTGCTCTCGTTGCCCCAACCAGAGAGAGACCCGGATGAGACGCCGGCGCCAACGTCGATCGTTCGGACGTTGCAAGACCGCGGAGTAGGCCAGCCGATACGCGTCTTGCAACCGGTGACTCTGCAGGAAGACGCTGTAAGCAAAATCGTAGAGCTTGGCCGAATACCGGCCGGGAAAGGGCTGCACGACCAAGGGAGCGATATACCAAGAAGGCGAAACACCGCCCTGATTCAGGTAGCTCATGCCCTGGCCGGTCTTCTGGTGTTGCAGCAAGGCGGCCGCGTAGGCGTCGGCGTTCTCCTTCCGCCGCAGGTATTGGGCTCGCCATTGTGCATCGTCGGAAGCCAGGCTGCCCGGAGCGGTCCACCAATCCCGCGGCACACAGATCGGACGGGCTTGTGCCGCAAGCGGGATCAGAAGGCAGCAAAACAAAACAACCTTGCGTTTCACGATGGCCTCGGCGTGCCACGCTGCCGTAATTCCCGATAAAGCCATCGCGCCGCCAGATCGGGTCGATCGGCCGCCAGAGCTAGGCGAGCCATGAACATCACGACTTGACGATCCTGCCAGAGTCTTGGTGCTCGTGCGAGAAGCGCCCGGCACCGGGCCAACGCGACAACGGAACCGAGCCCACCCTCCAACCACTTCGCTCCCTGGAACAGGAGGGCTTCCTGCCAAGACGGATTCCGTGTCTCCGCCGCCAGATCCAGGAGAATCTGAGCCGCGGCGGCGGGATCGCCTTTCGCGGCCAAAGCCAAGGCCGCCTCCCGACGATCCTGCCACGACAACGCCGGATCGGCCAGGGCTGCCTGTTCCCAAAACCTTGCGCTGAGCCCATAGGCCCCTACGGCAGAAGCCCCTTGGGCCAACGCCCGCCACTGCTCCGGCGTCCAGCCGCCGAGCTTGAGCATGCCGTCCAGTATTGGAAGCGTCCCGGCTTCCGCTCGACGACGCCGGGGCGATTGGGGAGGGATGGCCAGGGTTTGTGCCTGCGCGATCTGCCACCTTATCCAGCGAGCCGAACGGTAGAGGGGATTCCCCGGGTTCGCCAGGATCGGGGCAATCAGCTTCTGAGCGTCCCTGTATTGCCCCCCCCGCATCATCAAGGCGGCACTCTGCAGTTGCGCCCGAGCTTCCCCGAACGAATCGCTGAAAGTTCGGAAGTTTGGCCAACCGTACTGCCAAGTCACGGCCAAGGCTCCCACGAAGACCAGCAAAGCAAACAAGATCAGGCTCGTGGGGCGGAAGAGACGCGTCCGCGTCTCAGAAGCGCGACGAGACACAGCGGGCTTGAAGTCGAACATGCAGGGCGGTGCTCCGCAGTTGACCAGTGCGGGCCAGGGAGACGGGCTTGCCGTCGAGGAAGATTCGGCAATCCTGAACGTTGGCCACCCGTGCACGGACCGGGACTGTACCGTCCAGCCGTGCCGCGAAGCCCAAGGCATTCTCTCGATAGTCCGCAATCGCCGCGTTGGCACTGACGATGTAGGGACGCTTCGGAGGTCTTGGCTGCAAAGCAAGGTAGACTGAGTCCTGCCCGTCCGTGTGCACATACCAACGTCCGTTGGGAGAGGCATCGTATCCGGCTATGCCCTCGCTCTGCCTCAGATCGGGGTAGCCGAGCTCCTTGGGCATGCGCAACTCGCGTAACGCCCGGGCCCCGCCGATCCAAAAGCCGTGTCCCTGTCGTGCAATGCGAATCGTGAAGAAATTGTTGGCGATCTTCGCATACTCGGCCACGTAGATCGGGGTGATGGGTCGGGCCACAACCCAGTTGTAGACCTTCTCCAAGGCCGAGAGGGACGCCAGCTTTGTGGCGCTGTACCAGTGAGTGTAGATGTCGATGGGCTTGAGGCGGTGGGGTTTGTCGGTCATTTTGAGAGTTTGGATGACGTCGATGAAACCCCAATAGGGTCCGTGCCATTGATTGGTAAAATAATCCTCGTTGGCATCGGGTGCGAAAACCTGAAGCCATTTGCCCCGGAAAATCCCGATGGGCGGGACGGCGGTGATACTCGGGTTCTGTTTGCTGATATAGCTGTTACCGCCGTTGATGTTTTCCAGCCCGGCCTTATAGGCCAAGCCCACGACCTGAGCGTCGGGGGCGCAGTCGCCCGACCACTGATCGATCACCACCCGTTTGCCCGGCGGTGCCAGATGTTTGTCGATCCATCGGGCCGCACCCACAGCTTCCATGTAAGGGCTGAACTTGTAGCCCGGAACCGGAAGATTGATGCCGGGAAAATCCTCTCCCGCTTCAATAGCCGGCCAGTTGAAGGGATGGGACCACATGTGCGAACCGATCTCGACATACGGCAACCGGAAGACCTCGCGGGCCACACGCACACCCAAAGGCGCGATGGCGGGGTAGAGACCCCGATCTCCCGGCAGCAAATCACCGACGATAACCGAGCCGGTAAAAGGCAGACGGTACTTCTTGAGGATCCGGTCCATGTAGACCTGGCCGGCAATGTGGTAGGGGGGGAAATCAGCCCGACTCAAGAAGCCATCGCCATCCGTGTGAGCCATGAACAAGCGACGTCCGCTCTCGGTCGTGGTATCGGGCACCGGCATCTTGGGCAAACGTAAGGCTTGCCGGTAGAGGGCAAAGGGGTCGACCAACCATCGAGTGTCCCGGTTGGGCAGAGTCGTGAGCACGTACGGGCTCAGCACATAGCCGCCCCAGGGGGTAATGGCCGCGGCATCCTCTTGGGCACCCCTACGGTTCCGCAATTGCAACCAGATTCGACTCCCGACGGGAGCCCGAGCAACAAGAAAATCTCGGGGATCGGGCGTGACAGGCATCTCATAATTCATGCGCGACGACGCATGCCGCAGATGCAGGACCCGCACGCGCAGGGAGTGGAACTTTCGCATCCCCAGCGCCTGAAACGCGCGGGCATCCAGATCGGCCTGGAATCCTCCCATCAAGAGAACAGGTATCCCCTGCTCTTTGGCAACGCGAATCCATTTCGAGAGGGAGGCCAGGTCCTCCACCGGGTCGCCGTCACTCCAGACCATGATTCCGGCGTACTCACCGGGCACAGGGGGGGGCGGCATCCCTTGGGAGAAACGCCGAAACTTTGGGACATATCCCAGATATTCCAACGGCATGATCCCGTACGCGAAGGGGGTGCTGTACTCTTCCGATTGCGCGCTGTCGTAAAGGATCAGGACCTTTCGTGGCATCGGCTCACGGAGCCCTGCCCCGACGGCGGTGAGCTCGGGATTGCTGACGTAAGGGATGAACCCTGCGGCACGAATCCGTTGGGCATCCCGCCACCAGCCGGTGCGATTGAGTGTCGCCGGCATATAGTCGAGGACAATCGCCCGCAACCCGTAGCCCTGGGCTTTGTGTAGGTTCCGCAGCAACACCCTGCGCGCCGCCTCCGAAACATGAGTGAAACGGCGATCCGCCTGCTTCCAACCGCGATACAGAGACTCGGCAAGAACCGCAACGAGGTCCTGATGAATTTTCGGGAGCACGGCAAAGCCGCGATTGGCGATGAGTTTGGCATCTGGGTGCGCGGCCTTGATGGCCTTGATCAGCTCCACCAATCCTTTTTCCTGAGCAATACGAGCCTCTCCTTGGGTGGCAGCATCGTAAGAGTCCAACGTGTCGAGAAAGAAGCCCCGATACCCTTGGCGCCAAACGGGATCAATCACACGGTGGAGCAAATAGTTCCTGCAACGGTCCTTGGCCAGGTCAATGATTTGTCCACCCCAACTGCGGTTACGGCCCAAAACACAATCGACCGGCATCCGAGCGTAGCGGGAGTCGCCGGGCACGGTCTGACCGAGACTGATATAGGCAAAGACTAGTTGCCGACGGAAATCCTGAGGCAACCGTTGCTTGCCCGGATTGACGACGAGCCAATCGAAATCGCGAAAGGCCGCCGGGACCGGCCCCGACCCATAATAAAGGCCGACACTGGGAGATGATGCCTGGGGCGCAGCCCAGGCAACGGCACACCAAGAAACAGCAACGGCGCACCAGCAACTCCAAACAAAAACGCACCACTTACCGCTGGGCCGTCGAGATCGAGAGAGATTTCCTGTTGCGTGGACCTCCCGATCCGAGACAAATTTTTCACTCAACACGGAGTTTGCCTGAGCCGCCTCACGCTCCACATCAGTCTCCGCATCTAGAATAATCCTATATTTGAAATGATACCATACCATACTTTTGTCCAAACCCAGGGGTGGGCGGACCTTAAGGAATCTCCCAACATTCTTCCCATCACCCTCTCATGATCGATATTTGAAAAAATACACATCCCCGGAGATCATCGACCATCGAATTTCTATTCAGAGGAATAGACACACCGCCGTTCGATATCCATCGCCTCAATCCCCGAGAGAGGGAGAGGCGATGGCCGCGTTGTTCAGGACCTTCTCTGCGTTAAGGCCCCCCGATTCATAGAGCTCGAGGGCTTCATGCGTGGCCCATCCGATTGATTTCGAGGTCCTCCCGCGCGACGTCTCGCGATCCACAGCCGCCTTGGGTGGGAAAGGGCTCCATCGACTTATTGAGAGATCGGAGTGCCGGACGGCCACCACCGCCACAATCACCGGTGTCGTGGATCATCGCGGTCCCTGGCTCACGACACACGAAGGGATGCGTCATCTTTCTTGTTGGGGCTGAAGTAGCCAAGGGGCTCACAGGGCTCTATGATGGCTACGATGTATCAAGGTAAAAGCCGCCTCAGTCCCCGTCAGCAAAGCAAGCTGATCGAGCATGTTGTGGCGGGCAGCACGGCGCCTCCTGCCGCTGAGATCGTCGGCGCTCGGCCCAACACCGCGATCCTCTTCTTCATGCACCCGCGCCCGCTGCCCGTCCGCAAGCTCCCGAGCTATCGGCTCTGTGGCGAGGGGGAGGCGGATGAGAGGGGCTTCGGGGGTGTGCGCAAGGGCAAGCGAAGCCGCGGCGCGGCAGGCAACGTGGTCGTCTTCGGGCTTTGAAGCGGAGCGGGAAGGGTTACACCGCCATCATCGCCAACGCCCGAACCGAGACGGTGCGGCCTATCCTTCAGGAGAAGGTCGAGCCTGACAGCATCGTTGATGCCGAGGCGCTCGGCGCCTTCAATGCGCTCGATGCATCCGATTTCCATCATCGGCGAACCAATCACCCAAAGCGCTTTACCATGCGGCAGAATCCCCAACAACGGCATCGAGAATTTGCGAACCAGGACAAGCGTCCGATGCGCAAGTACAGCGGGATCAAACCGGAGTACTTTTACGGGGTTTTGAAAGAGTGCGAGTGGCGTTTCAATGGAGGCAATCACTCACAGCCCTGAAGCAGCTAAAATCCTGGGATAAACAGGCAAAACACGAGCCTTTCGCTTAGCTACCTCGGCTCCAAAAGCAAAGAGTGTTGGAGCACGCTTTGCTTTATACAATTTATTATTTTTATCATATTTAGTTTGGCTGGGGGACGTGGATTCGAACCACGGTTCGCGGAGTCAGAGTCCGCTGTCCTACCGCTAGACGATCCCCCAGCGACGGCAACGGATCAGCGCTTCGAGTACTGGCTGGCGCGACGGGCCTTGTGCAACCCCACCTTCTTGCGTTCGACAGCGCGTGGATCACGGGTCAGAAGGCCCTGCGCGCGCAGTGCCGAGCGCAGATCGGGTTTGTACGCGACAAGCGCCCGGGCAAGTCCGTGACGGACGGCACCGGCCTGTCCGCTGCCGCCTCCACCGGTGACGGTGACCACGACATCCACCGTGTCGAGGAGTTCGGCCACACGCAGCGGCTGGCGAACGAGCATCTGCGAGGTCTCCCGCGGGAAATAGGCCTCGAGGGTGCGTCCGTTGACCGTGATATGTCCGGCGCCGGGCCTAAGAAAAACACGGGCCGCGGCGGTCTTGCGCCTCCCGGTCCCGTAGGTCTGGAACTTGCGTGTCGCCATGGGTTTCCTCGTCGCGTCCTCGTGGGAGACGTGTGTCAGTCGGTCCCGGCGCGGGGCCCGCACGGCTCCCACGACTCGGGGTTTTGCGCGGCGTGCGGATGTTCCGCACCGCCATAAATCTTGAGTTTCCGGAGCATGGAACGACCCAGGGGATTCTTGGGCAGCATCCCGGCGACGGCGTCGCGGACGATCCCCTCGGGGTCGTGGCCGACGCGGGTGCGGAAGGCCTCACTTTTGAGTCCGCCGATATAGCCCGAGTGGCGGTGGTACATTTTCGCCTCGTCCTTGCGTCCGGTGACGGCAACCCGCGTGGCGTTCACGACAACGACGAAATCGCCGGTATCGACGTGCGGCGTGTAGACCGGCTTATGCTTGCCGCGCAAGCGATGGGCGACGGCACTCGCCAACCGTCCGAGCGGGAGACCGGCGGCGTCGACCAGATACCAGCGGCGCGCAACGTCGTCGCGACGCGCGGAGCGTGTGCTCATTGCATCCTCGGAATCGATCCAGGGCCGATCATTATAGCACCGGGCGGGATCTTCTCAGGTCGCCTGGCGGTGCCGGGCGGCGGCCACCACGGCGCGGGCCTCCTCGACCCCGGCCCAACCGCGTACCTTCACGAACTTGCCCGTTTCGTGCGCCTTGTACTGCTCGAAAAAATGCGCGACAGTCGCCCGCCACCAGTCAGGGACATCGGGCAGATCCCTCCACCCGTCGTAGGCGGGTGTGAGTTTGGTCGTTGGCACGGCCACGACCTTCTCGTCCTCGCCTTTCTCGTCCTGCATGAGAAGAACGGCCACGGGCCGCGTGCGTAGAAGACTGGCGGGGAGCAGCGGGTAGGGCGTGGGCACAAGAGCGTCGAGAGGATCGCCGTCGTTGGCGAGCGTCTCGGGGATGTAACCGTAGTTGCAGGGATAAACCATCGCCGTGCTCAGGAAGCGGTCGACACGAAGGAGGTGCTGTTCTTTGTCGAACTCGTACTTGACCGGCAGCCCCTGGGCGGGGATTTCGACGAGGACGTCGAATTCACGGTCGGCGTCGTCGGACGGGCGGGAACGATCGGTCATGGGGGCTCCACACGGCAATCAAGAAACATGAGCGTGTGGAATTCTAGCCCAACCGGCCCCTCTCCAAAAGATCGGGGTTTTTTCTACCATGAGGGCTCTCCTGCCTCGGACCCACGCGGATGATGACGCTCTATACGGCCGCCACCGGCAACGGCGCCAAGCCCCTCCTCGTTCTTGAAGAGCTCGGCCTGCCCTACCGCCTGCATCTTCTCGATCTTGCCCGTCGCGAACAGGAGTCGCCCGCCTACCTCGCCTTGCACCCCGGAGGACGGATCCCCCTCTTACACGACGAGAGCAACGGCCTCGTTCTCTTCGAGTCCTTTGCGATCGCTCTCTACCTCTGCGAGAAGGCGGCGCGTCTTTTGCCGCTCGAACCGCGCACCCGCGCCCTGACCTTTCAGTGGACGGCCTACGTCGCCACCAACCTCGAACCGCGCGGGCTCGTCCTCCACCGCGCGCAGCGCGAGGGCTGGATCGCGACGATCCCCCGCTCGTTCACCGAGGAGTACGACCGCTTTCTCGCCGTCCTGGACGAACATCTTGGAGACAGCCCTTTCCTCGCTGGGGAATTCACCGTCGCGGACCTTTTCGCGTACCCCTTCGCGCGCAATCTCGCCGCACGCGACCCTGAGCGTTACGCCCGACTGCTTCGCCTCCAGAATTGGGCGACGGGCATCGGCGCGCGCGTCGCTGTTCGCGCCGCTTACGCGCGGCTCGAGCGCGCATGAACGGAACCACGCGCGAGCGACCCATCGGGGTCTTCGATTCAGGAGCGGGAGGCCTGACAGTCCTGCGCGCGCTCCGTGGCCGATTGCCGGGCGAACGTTTCCTCTATTTCGGGGATACGGCCCATCTCCCTTACGGGGACAAGAGCCCGTGGGCGGTGCGCCGACACGCACGGGCGGCCTGCGCACGGCTCGTCGCGGCCGAGATCAAGATGCTCGTGGTGGCCTGCAACACGGCCTCGGCCATCGCCCTCGACGATCTCACGCGTCGTTTCGCCCCGCTTCCGGTCTTGGGCGTCGTCGCCCCCGGTGCGGCGCGGGCGGCGGACACGGCCCGCGCGCGCATCGGTCTTCTGGCGACCGAGGCCACTCTCAGGACCGGCGCCTACACGCGCGCCATTCTCGAGCGGCGTCCAGGGCTCAGCGTGATCGGGGAAGCCGCACCCGTCCTGGTGGCCCTGGCCGAGCAGGGTTGGCACGAGGGTCCCGCCGCCGAAGCCTGCCTCGAACGCTATCTTGGCGCCTTACGGGCCCGCGCGCCCGACGCCGACGTTCTTCTTCTCGGGTGCACCCATTTCCCGCCGTTCCGCCCGACGCTTTTGCGGCTGCTCGGGCCAGGGATCACGGTGGTCGATTCGGCCGATGCCACGGCCGAGGCAGCCGCCGCGCTTCTTAAGGAAAAGAACCTTCTTCGTCCGGGGTCGGACGGGGGGCTCGTCGGGTGCACGGTCAGCGACAACGCCGAGAGATTCCGCCGCCTCGCCCCGTTATTTCTCGGCGAGGAGATCACCGAGATCGGCGTAGAAGGGGGCGGCAAGGAAGGAGCACCGAACGCGGCGGGCGGCGGGTGCTGAGGCCTGCGCTCGCCGCCCGCTCAGCACGGCGGATCTTCAGGGCTTGGGCGGAGCGATGGGTTTGCGCGCCAGAACCCAGCGGGCCATGGCCTCGGCCTGGGCCAGGGTCAGATTGGGATGCGGAGGCATCGGAATTCCCCCCGTCCACGGATTCCAAACGCCGACACCGCCGTGGATGATCTTGTCGGCGAGATGCAGAACCGCCGTCTTGTCGCCACGGTAGTGGTACGCCACCCAGGCGTAGGCGGGGCCGACGATCTTGGCGTCGACGGCGTGGCAGACGAAGCAGCCCTGTTGCTTCATGAGGGCATGAACCGCGGATGTCGCCCGTGCCGAAGGAAAGGACAAGAACGCGACGACCAACAAAGAAGCCAGCGTGCCGAAGGAAAGGGGAATGCGCATGAGCCCTCCGCTCGATGACAGGATTCCTGTCAATTATACCGTTAAGCCCGCACGCTCAGCCGCGGCTCGCCTCGACGCGAAGAATCCTGAGGGCGTTCGTCCCGCCCGCGACCCCCTCACGATCCCCGCGGGTCACGACCACAAGGTCGCCCACCTTCACGGCTCCGATCTCGAGAAGACGTCGAACCGCTTCCCGAGGAACGTCGGATCCCGCCGCCAAGGGGTCGAAATCCACGGGGACGACCCCCCGCATCAGGGTCACACGGGCGCGTGTGCGGGCGTTGCGGGTCAACGCGTAGATCGGCACCGCGGTGCGCACCCGCGAACAGAGCAGCGCCGTCGTCCCCGACTCGGTCAGCGCGGCGATCGCCTGCGCCCCGAGTCCGGAGGCGGCGTGGACGGCGGTCATGGCGATCGCCTCGTTGACCGTCTCCCACCGTTCGTCCCCGCGCAGCCGCGAACGGGTCGTGACACGTTCCTGTTCCGCACCCACACACACACGGGCCATGGCTTCGACGGCCTTGACAGGATGGCGACCGACCGCCGACTCGGCCGAGAGCATGACCGCGTCCGTTCCGTCGAAGACGGCGTTGGCCACGTCGAGAACCTCGGCCCGGGTCGGCACGGGCGAGTGGACCATCGATTCCATCATCTGGGTGGCGGTGATCACGAGCGCCTTCGTCTCGTGGGCCGTGCGCAGAATGCGCTTTTGGGCGCCGGCGAGTTCCCAGTCGCCGATCTCGACCGCAAGATCACCACGCGCCACCATCACCCCCGCGGCAATGTCGCACAGTGGGCGCACGTTGGCAAGAGCCTCGGCGCGTTCGATCTTGGCGATCACCCCGGCGTCGGAGCCGGCCGCGTCGAGAAGACGATGGGCCTCGCGGACGTCGTCGGCGTCGCGGGCAAACGAGAGCGCCACGTAGTCGGCGCCAATGTCGGCCGCGGTGTGGATATCGGCGCGGTCTTTGTCGGTGAGGCAGAGAGCGCTCAAGCCCCCGCCCTGACGGTTGAGCCCCTTGTGGTCGCTCAAAACCCCCCCCGTCACGACCCGACAATCGACGGTGGTGGCGGTCGTGGCGGTCACACTCAGGACGAGTTGCCCGTCGTCGAGTAGGAGCCGATCGCCCGGGTGGACGTCGGAGGGAAGCGCCGGGTAGTTCACCCCGACCCGCCCGCCGTCCGCGGGCGCGTCCCCGAGTTCGGTATCGAGCACCAGACGATCGCCTTCAGCCAACGTGAGCGCGCCGCCGCGGAAACGGCCGATGCGGATCTTGGGCCCGGCCAGGTCGAGCAGGACCCCAACGTCACGGCCCACGCGGGACGCGGCCGCCCGCGCCTCGCGCGCCAGCCGCTCGATCAGGTCGCGGTCTCCGTGGGCGGCGTTGATGCGCACGAGATCGACCCCGGCGCGGACCATGGCCTCGAGAACGGCCCCGTCTTGGCTCGCGGGCCCAAGAGTGGCGATGATTTTGGTGCGCCGCATCACCCGCTCCGCCCGCGGGCGGCCAGCGCCTCGAGAGCGGGCATCCGCCCGCCCTCGAGGAGAGTGAGGAAGGCCCCCCCTCCGGTCGAAACGTAGGACATCGCCCCCAGAAGGCCGAAGCGCTCGAGCGCGGCGAGCGTATCCCCTCCCCCGACGAGGGTGTAGCCGCGCGATTGCGCCACCGCCTGGGCCAGGCCGCGTGTGCCGTCGGCGAACTGAGGATGCTCAAAGACGCCGAGAGGTCCGTTCCAAAGAACCGTGCCAGCTTCGCGGCAGAGAGGCCCCCACGCGGCCACCGTCTCGGGACCGATGTCGAGGATCATGTCGTCCGCGCCCACGGCACCGAGCGGGCGGACGTCGGCTTCGGCCGTCGGGTCCGGCGCGCGGGCGACGACCACATCGATCGGGAGCGGCACCTCGACCTTCCGCGCGCGGGCACGCGCAAGAAGAGCGGCCGTCGCGTCCACTTCCCCCGGTTCGTGGAGCGAGCGACCGACCCCGACGCCGCGGGCGGCGAGCACGGTGTTGAGGATGCCGCCTCCCAGAAGAAGGGCGTCCACCCTCTCGAGAAGCGCTCCAAGAAGGGAAAACTTCGTCGACACCTTCGCCCCCCCGACGATGGCAACCACCGGCCGCTCGGGGGCGTCGCGGGCCCGGGTGATGGCTTCGACTTCGGCGACGAGAAGAGGTCCGGCGCAAGCGCGGGGGGCGGCGAGGACAGCGCTGTGGGTCGAGGCCTCGGCACGGTGTGCGGTCGCAAAGGCGTCCATGACGTAGACGTCACCGAGCGTGCCGAGAACGCGCCCCCAGTCCTCGTCGTCGCGGACCTCGCCCGGAAAGAAGCGGAGATTCTCGAGGAGGAGGATCCTCTCCGGCCCTCCCCATCCCGAGATCAGGGCGTCGGGGGTTGCGCAGAGACGGACACGTTCGCCCAAGATCTCGTCGAGAGCGGCGGCCACCGGAGCGAGAGACAGCGACGGATCCCACGTCCCCCGTGGGCGGCCGAGATGGGAGAGGCAGGCCACGCGAGCGCCACCCTCGAGCAGGAGGCGCAACGTGGGGAGAGCGGCGCGCAGCCGGGCGTCGCTCGCGACCCGCCCGCCCTCGAGCGGGACGTTGAAATCCTCGCGCACGACGACCCGTCGCCCGCGCCAGTCGACGTCGTGAAGCGTCGGGAACACAACGGCCACGGTCAACGGGCCGCGAGCCACGCGTGCGCGGTATCGAGCATGCGGTTCGAGAACCCCCACTCGTTGTCGTACCAGGCACAGACCTTGACGAGACGGCCCCCATTGACGCGCGTCAGTGTCGCGTCGTAGATCGACGAGGCCGGTTGATGGTTGAAGTCGATCGAGACCAAGGGTTCCTCATTGACGACCAGAATCCCGTGGAGCCCCCCCTCGGCGGCCCGCCGGAGAACGGCGTCCACCTCTTCACGGCTCGTCTCGCGGGCGGCCACAAACGTCAGATCGAGGAAGGAGACGTTGGCGGTCGGCACCCGCACGCTGTAGCCGTCGAGACGGCCCGCCAGCTCGGGCAGGACGAGACCCACGGCCACCGCCGCACCGGTCTTGGTCGGGATCATCGACAGCAGTGAAGAGCGGGCGCGTCGGGGATCCTTGTGGTAGACGTCCAAAACCACCTGGTCGTTGGTGGCGGCGTGCACCGTCACCATGAGACCGCGCTCGATCCCGATCTCGCGCGCCAAAGGGTGCACGAGCGGCGCGAGACAGTTGGTGGTGCACGAGGCGTTCGAGACAATCGTTTCCGCGGCCGTGAGTCGCTCGTGGTTGACCCCGTAGACGATCGTGGTCACATCGTCGCCGGCCGGAGCCGAGATGAGGACTTTGCGCGCCCCCGCGGCGAGATGCTGGCTGGCCTTGGCACGGCTGGCGAACGCTCCCGTGCACTCGAGAACGAGATCGATCCCGAGCTCTTTCCAGGGAAGCCGGCTCGGGTCGCGTTCGCTCAGCACACGAATCTTGGTCTCACCCACCACCAGAGACTCCCCCTCGCTCCGGACCGGGACGGGGAACGCCCCGTGGACCGAGTCGTGGCGGGTCAGGCGCACGTTGCTCTCGAGATCGGCGAGATCGTTGATGGCGACGATCTCGAAATCCCGAGACCGGCGGGTTTCGACGAACGCGCGCAGCACGTTGCGTCCGATGCGGCCGTAGCCGTTGAGGGCAAGTCGCGGACTCATGCTTGATCTCCGGATGAAGAAGCCAAAAGCGTACGGGCGCGCGCGCAGACGGTCTCGACATCGAAGCCGAGGGCACGCGCAACCTCGGGTCCGGGCGCCGAGAGCCCGAAGCGGTCAAGGCCCAGAACGGCGCCGCGGGGGCCGGCGAGGCCGGCCCAGGCGGCGGTGGCCCCAGCCTCGATGACGAGGCGGCGTTCGAGAGCGGAGGGCAGAATCCGCTCCCGGTAGGCAGGATCTTGCCGTTCGAAGACCTCACGCGAGGGCATCGAAACCACACGGACGGCGCGCCCCTCGGCTGCCAGGCGGGCGGCCGCCTCGGTGGCCAGCGCGACCTCGGAGCCGGTGGCCAGAAGCAGGAGCTCGGGCGGCTTCGACGGTTCGCTCACGATGTAGGCCCCACGCGCGACGTCCTCCTCCACCGGATGCGGAAGCGGGGGGAGACCCTGGCGGCTGAGCACGATGAGGGTCGGCCCGTCGCGTCGCGTGAGGGCATCGCGCCAGGCGACGACCGTCTCGAACGCGTCCGCGGGTCGCCAGAGGGTGATCCCGGGAATGAGGCGCAACGAAGCGAGCTGCTCGATCGGCTGGTGGGTCGGACCGTCCTCCCCGAGCCAGATCGAGTCGTGGCTGAGGAGGTAGATCGCCGGAAGACGCATGAGGGCCGCGAGACGCAGGGCGTTGCGAGCGTAGTCGGTGAAGACCAGGAAGGTGGCCCCGAACGGGATCAGCCCGCCGTGGAGAGCGAGCCCGTTGACGGCCGCGACCATGGCAAACTCGCGCACGCCGTAGTGAAGATAACGGCCCTCGAAGGCCCCCGGTCGGATCGCCTCCGCCCCCTCCCAAAGCGTCGCGTTCGACTCGGAGAGATCGGCCGAGCCGCCGACGAGCTCCGGAAGAGCCGGCGCGATCGCTCCGAGCACCGCATGCGAGGAGCGCCGGGTGGCCTCGGGCTTCGTAAGCGTGCGGGTGCGCTCGAATGCGTTCCGCCAGCAGGCCTCGAGATCTTCGGGGAGATCCCGCCTCAAGCGCCGCTCGAACTCCTCGGCCAGCGCGGGGAACGCACGGCGGTAGGACGCCAAACGATGCTCCCACTCGGCCACCAGCGCGGCTCCGGCCTCCCGGCGATCGAAGGCGGCGTAGATTTCGGGAGGAATCTCAAACGGCGGATAGGGCCAACCGAGTTCCGCGCGCGCGCGCGCCACCTCTTCCGCCCCGAGGGGGGAGCCGTGGGCTTCGGCCGTTCCCTGCTTGTCGGGAGCTCCGTACCCGATCACCGTACGGCAGAGAATGAGGGTCGGCCGATCCTCGCCGCTGCGGGCCTCGAGGATTGCACGGTTCACCGCCTCACCATCCAGGCCGTCGACGGGGCCGAGCACGCGCCAGCCGTAGGCACGGAAACGGCCGGCCGTATCATCACGGAACCAGCCGTCGACGGCTCCGTCGATGGAGATGCCGTTGTCGTCGTAAAGAACCACAAGGCGGCCGAGTCCCAGGCTTCCGGCAAGTGAGGCGGCCTCGTGCGAGACGCCTTCCATCAGGCAGCCGTCGCCCACGAACACGTAGGTGCGATGATCGACGAGGGTGTGGCCCGGACGGTTGAAGGTTTGGGCCAGAAGACGCTCGGCCAACGCCATGCCCACGGCGTGGGCGAAGCCCTGACCGAGAGGACCGGTGGTGGTCTCCACGCCCGGCGTGAGTCCGTGCTCCGGGTGCCCCGGTGTCCGGGAGTGAAGCTGGCGAAAAGCCTTGAGATCCTCGATCCCGAGCTCGTAGCCGGTCAGGTGCAGGACCGCGTAGAGCAGCATCGACCCGTGTCCGTTCGAAAGCACGAAACGGTCGCGATCCGGCCAGTCCGGATGACGGGGAGAGAAACGGAGATGGTCGAGAAACAGGGTTTCGGCGATATCGGCCATGCCCATGGGCATGCCGGGATGACCCGAGCGCGCTTTCTCGACGGCGTCCATGGCGAGAGCGCGGATGGCGTTGGCCCTGAACCGGCGTCCTGTCGGGGAAGGGCGAGGATGGGACGGCACGGCCAGGGGCTCCGGAAAGCGCTCACGCGTCGGACCCGACCAATTGTCACCGATCCTTCGCTCACGGGCAAGCCCTCTCGCCCGCGGTCACGAGGAGCGCTCGCCGTCACGGCAGGCGCGAGCGCACCGCTCGGGTTCACAAAACTGTCATAAATCTGCCATATGCTTCCGCTGTCCTCCCTCCGACGTCGCTCCGAAGTCCCGTTATGAACCACCGCCGCTCATTCTTGCTCGTCTCTCTCGTCCTGCTACTCGCGCCGAGCCTCGCGCCCTCGCCCGCCCTCGCCACCCGCCGCCCGGCGGTTCTCAGCGAGACCGGCTCGACCCTGCTCTACCCACTCTTCAACCTGTGGGCCGCCCGCTACACGCGGCTTGACCACGACGTACGGATCACCACTGAGGCGACGGGCAGCGGAACGGGCATCGCCCAGGCGCTCGCGGGGCTGGTCAGCCTTGGGGCTTCCGACGCCTACCTGAGCAATTTTCTCGCCCAAAAAAATCCGGGACTACTCAACATCCCGCTCGCCATCTCCAGCCAGACGATCAACTACCATCTTCCGCATCTCGACGGCCGATCCCTGCGCCTCTCCGGCCCGGTGCTGGCCGCCATCTACGACGGGCAAATCCGCCGCTGGGACGCCCCCGCGATCGCCGCACTCAATCCCGGCGTACCGCTTCCCAATCACCGCATCGTGGTCGTGCACCGCAGCGACGGCAGCGGCGACACCTTCATCTTCACCCAGTATCTGAGTTTCACCACCCCGGGTTGGGAGCAGAGCGTGGGCTACGGCACGACGGTCAACTGGCCGGCGGTGGCGGGCGAAATCGGCGCGACGGGCAACCCCGGTATGGTCCAGGCGCTCGACACCACCCCTTACGCCATCGCTTACGTCGGCGTGAGCTACGCGCGGGCGATCCGCCGTGAGCACCTCGGAACGGCCCGTCTCGAGAACCGTGACGGGCGTTTCGTCTCCCTCACCCCGGCGACGGTCGAAGCGGCCGCACGTGCACGCCGTGCGAAGACTCCGGCCAGCGAACGGCTGAGCCTCGTCGATGCCCCCGGGGCCAACGCCTACCCGATCGTCAACTACGAGTACGTCATGGTCCGTGTCCACCAGCCCTCAGCCCGAATCGCCCAGGCGCTGCGCCGGTTCCTCACCTGGTGCCTGAACCCGCGAGGCGGGAGCGCCCGCACGTTTCTTGACGCGGTCGGCTTCGTCGGTCTGCCAAAAAGCGTGCGCCAACTCAGCCGCCGTCAAATCGCCCGCATCCGCTGACCGCCCCTCCCACGATGCGCCGCCTGACCGCCACGGCCGCCGCCACCGTACCGCTCATCCTCGCGGTCATCACCGGCTTCCTGGTTTTCTACGCGGCGCGGGCCATCCGATTCAACGGTCTCGCCTTCTTCACCACAAACGGCTGGAGCATCGGCAACCAGTACGCCAACCCGATTCACGTGCACGGCATCCTGGCCATGCCGGGCATGCATTTCGGCATCGTGTTTCTGCTCGTGGGCACGCTGGCCAGCGCGTTCCTCGCCCTTCTCTTCGCCTTCGCCCTCGGCATCGGCGCGACCCTCTTCCTCACCGAAATCGTCCCGACCCGCTTGACGCGCCCGCTGTCGACATTCGTCGAACTTCTCGCCGCCATCCCAAGTGTGGTCTACGGACTCTGGGGGATCGTCTTCCTCGCCCCCTTCCTCGCCCGGCACGTCTACCCGCTCGTGGCCCGTCTCGGAGAGGCGGTGCCGTTTCTCGCCCGACCGATCGGGGCCGGCTACGGTTTGCTCACCTCGGCGCTCATCCTCACCCTCATGATCGTTCCCTTCATCACGGCGATCCTGCGTGACGCGCTTCTCGCCGTCGGGCCCGAACTCCGCGAGGCGGCCATCAGCCTCGGGGCGACCCGCTTCGAAGTCGCCACACGGGTGCTGCTCCGCGGGCAGGGCCGCACGCTGATCGGCGCGGGCATCCTGGCCCTGGGACGTGCGCTCGGAGAGACGATGGCGGTCCTCATGGTGAGCGGCAATGCCCTCAACACGCTGCCCGAGAGGATTTACAGTCCGATCTCGACCATGGCCGCGTTCATCGCCGCCCAGCTCGACAGCGCTCTCGGCGATCAGACGGGGCTCGCCGTCCGCTCGTTGGCCGAGATCGCACTCGTGCTCCTGGCGATCTCGATCCTCACCAACATTCTCTCGCGGCTCCTCCTGCGCACGAGCCCGCCGCTCCGTGTCTGACCCCTCACGCCGCACCCTCCCCCGCGCGCAGATTGCCCGCCGCCGTCTGACCGCGGCCGCCGGCTGGAGCCTGGCGGCCGCGGCCTTCGGGATCCTCGCCCTCGCGATGATCCACATCCTTGGGCTCACGTTCGTGCGCGGCCTCGCCGCCCTCGGGCCGCGGATTCTGACACGCAACACCGAGGGCACGGGGGGCGGGCTGCACAACGCCATCGTCGGCACCTTCGCCCTCAGCCTCGGGGCGCTCCTTCTCGTCGCCCCCCTCGGCGTGACGGTCGGAATCTATCTCAGTGAGTTCGGACACGGCCGCTTCGCGGCGCTCGTCCGTTTCCTGAGCGATGTCCTCGTGGGCGTCCCCTCGATCGTCCTCGGCTATTTCGGCTACATCACCCTTGTGCTCAAATTTGGTTGGCGGTTCAGCCTCGCGGCGGGAGCCGTCACGCTCGCGATCCTGATGCTGCCGTACGTCGTGCGCACCACCGAGCAGGCGCTGCGTCGCGTTCCGGTCGCCCTGCGGGAAGCCGCCTACGCCCTCGGCGGAAACGACCGTCAGGTGGTCCTCCGCATTCTCCTACGCGCCGCCGCCCCCGGGGTCCTCACCGGGCTCCTCCTCGCGCTCACCCTGGCCACGGGGGAGACCGCCCCGCTCCTCTACACCGCCGGCTGGTCGAACTACGTCTGGAGCGGACGACTCATCCATCAGCCGGTGGCGTACCTCACCTACGTCATCTGGTCGTTCATCGGAGAACCCTTCCGTTCGGCGCACCGTCTCGCCTACGCCGCGGCCTTTCTCATCGTGATCTTCATTCTTCTCATCAACGGCGTGACCCGCTTCGCTCTGGCCCGATTCTTCGGCGAGAGCCGCTGATCCCGGCCGGGCCTATAATTGGCCCTGTTTCCCCCCACTTCTCCGGAGGCGCCGCCGTGGGCGAGAACTTCATCTTCACGTCCGAATCGGTCTCTGAAGGGCACCCGGACAAGGTCGCCGACCAGATTTCGGACGCCATTCTCGACGCCATCCTCAAAGACGACCCGCGCGCGCGCGTCGCCTGCGAGACCCTGGTCAAGACCGGCGTCGCCATCGTGGCCGGCGAGGTCAGCACCCAGGCGTGGGTCGATCTCGACGATCTCGTCCGCGACGTGATCCGGGACATCGGCTACACGAGCTCCGACGTCGGCTTCGACGCCCAGACCTGCGGCGTCATCTCCCTGATCGGCAAACAGTCGGTCGACATCAGCCGCGGGGTCGACCGGGAGGCCCCCGAGAAGCAGGGGGCCGGCGACCAGGGACTCATGTTCGGCTACGCCAGCGACGAGACCGAGGTCCTCATGCCGGCGCCGATCACCTACGCGCACCGCCTCATGCAGCGCCAGTCCACCGTCCGCCGTCAGGGGCTTCTCCCCTGGCTGCGCCCCGACGCCAAGAGCCAGGTCACCCTGCGTTACGAAAACGGCCGGCCCGTCGCCTGCACCGCGGTCGTTCTCTCGACCCAACACGATCCGGACGTGAGCACGGGCGACCTGGTGGAAGCGGTTCACGAACTCATCATCAAGCCCGTGCTTCCCGCCTCATGGATGACCCGCGAGACGGCGGTCCACATCAATCCCACCGGACGCTTCGTCACCGGGGGCCCGGCCGGCGACTGCGGCCTCACCGGCCGCAAGATCATCGTCGACACCTATGGGGGGATGGCGCGCCACGGCGGCGGAGCCTTTTCCGGCAAAGATCCCTCGAAAGTCGACCGCTCGGCGGCCTACGCCGCGCGTCACATCGCCAAGAACATCGTCGCCGCTTCGCTCGCCCGCCGCTGCGAAGTGCAACTCGCCTACGTGATCGGCCAGGCCGAGCCGGCGGCGGTCCAGATCGAAACCTTTGGAACGTCGTCCCTGGACAACACCGCCCTCACCCGTCTCGTACGTGAACACTTCGATCTCACCCCGCACGGCATCATCCGGTCCTTGGACCTCATACGGCCCATCTACCGCAAAACTGCAGCGTACGGACACTTCGGACGCCCCGATCCCGATTTCCTCTGGGAACAGACCGACAAGGCCGAGATCCTCCGGGATGCGGTCCCGACCCGCGCCCTTCTCCAACACTGAGCCGAGGTCCCCATGGCCGCCTTTCCCGCCCCCGCTTCCGAGGCCGTTGTCCGCGACCTGTCCCTCGCTCCCTGGGGACGCCGTGAAATCGAACAGGCCGAGAGCGAGATGCCGGGGCTTGCGGCACTGCGCACCCGGCTGGCCCCGGCCCAACCACTCGCCGGCGCGCGCATCGCCGGCTGCCTTCACGCCACGGTCGAGACCGCCGTCCTCGTTGAGACCCTTCTTGCCCTGGGCGCCCGGGTGCGCTGGTCGTCCTGCAACATTTTCTCGACCGAAGATCACGCCGCCGCGGCTCTTGCGGCACGGGGGGTCGCCATTTTCGCCAAGAAAGGCGAAACACTCGAGGAATACTGGACGTACGTCCACCGCACGCTCGAGTGGACGGCCGCGGGAGCGCCCGGACCCACGCTTCTCCTCGACGACGGGGGCGATCTCACGTCTGTTCTCCTGCTCGGAGCGGACGCCGAGAACAATCCCGCGCTCCTGCGCCACGCGGCGAACGACGAGGAACGGGCACTCAACACCGTCGTCCAGCGCACCCTGGCCGCGGACCCGCACTTTTATTCCCGTCGCCTCGCCGACGTTCGCGGCGTGAGCGAAGAGACAACCACGGGCGTTCGGCGCCTTTACGAGCGCGCTCGCCAAGGGCGCCTTCCCTTCCCGGCCATCAACGTCAACGACGCGGTCACCAAATCGAAGTTCGACAATCTCTACGGCTGCCGTGAATCCCTCCTCGACGGGATCAAGCGGGCCTGCGACGTCATGATCGCGGGCAAACTCGCCGTGATTCTCGGCTACGGTGACGTCGGCAAAGGCTGTGCCCAGGCGCTGCGCGCGCTCGGCGCCCGGGTGGCCGTCACCGAGATCGATCCGATCTGCGCCCTCCAGGCGGCAATGGAAGGCTACGCCGTCGTCCGGCTCGAGGACGTGGTGGCTCAAGCCGACATTTTCGTCACCGCCACGGGCAACGTTGGCGTGATCCGCCACGAACACCTCCTCGCCATGAAAGACCGGGCCCTCGTTGCCAACATCGGTCACTTCGACGCGGAAATCGACATTGCTTCTCTCCGCCCCTACCCCTGGACGAACATCAAACCCCAGGTTGACGAAGTCACGCTCCCGAACGGCCGCCGCCTCATCGTGCTGGCCGAGGGACGGCTCGTCAATCTCGGCTGCGCCAGCGGGCATCCCAGCTTCGTCATGTCCGCTTCCTTCAGCAACCAGGTCCTCGCGCAGATCGAGCTCCACACGCGCGCCGCTTCCTACACACCCGGGGTTCACGTTCTCCCGAAAAAACTCGACGAGGAGGTCGCGCGTCTGCATCTCGACAAACTCGGGGCCCGACTCACCACCCTGAGCCCCGAGCAGTCCGCGTACCTCGGCATCGACCCCGAAGGGCCGTTCAAACCGGACCATTACCGATACTGAGCCGCACGGTGCCCACGGGGTCTCCTCGCGGGCGTGCCCGACCGTCACGTCACCCCGCGAGTCAGCTCCTCGAGTCCTTCCTCCAACCCGATCCCGGGAAGCCATGGCTCTTCGCGCAGACGGCCAATACCGGCCCGCGAGAAGCGAATCGCGCCCGTGGGCTCGGGGACGAAACGGTCGCAAGAGGACGTCGGGCGGCCCGTTCGAGCCGGCAAACGAGTTCCCGCACGCTCACCGACTCCCCGCGCGCGACATTCACCACCCCGTGGATCTCTCCGAAAAGCGCACGGGCGTTGACGCGCGCAACGTCCCGCACGTGGACAAAATCCCGCTCCTGCAGTCCGTCGCCGTGCACTTCCAGGGGATCTCCCCGGGCCAGGCGGGTGAGGAATTTCGCGATCACCCCACTGTACGGCGACGCGGGATCCTGGCGGGTGCCGTAGACGCTGAAGTCGCGCAACCCCAGCGTCGGATACCCGTGCGGCCGCGCGTAGAGATCCGCGTACGCCTCGTCGACGGCTTTCTCGAGTCCGTAGGGCGACAGCGGGACGCCCGGAGCCGTTCGGCCACGGGCACCGGGCCGGGATCCCCGTAAACCGCTGCCGAAGAGACGTAGACCAGCGTGCCCCCGCCCGCCGGGCGGCATCGAGAACGGCGACGTACCCGAGCACGTTCTCGGAACAGGACGACACCGGGTCCTGGACGCTCCGCTCCACAGAGACCTGGGCGGCCCGATGCAGGACATGGGTGACCCCCTGCATGACCCGTTCAAGAAGCGCCGTATCGCGAATGTCGCCGCGGACGAACTCGAGCACCGGATGCACGGGCAGATTCGCCATCCGCCCGGTTCTGAGGTCGTCGACCACACGGACCCGCTCTCCTTCCGCAAGAAGGAAATCGACGGTAGGCGATCCGATGACCCCCGCCCCACCGGTGACAAGGACGAGGGGAGGACGGGACGGCGATGCCGTCACGAGACAACCCCACGCGGAAGCGCAGGCAGGCGCCGCCCGCCCCCCGACCCCGCCGCACGGGTTCCGGGAGCGACGAGAGGCCGCAAACCCGGGGGGGTTCCTGTCCCTCGCCTGGGCGCCGACAGGCGGCAGCGCCCTAGCGATCCTTCCTCTCACCGCGTTGACGAAGCCGGACGAGGGTCGTCCCATCACCCACCGGGAGGAGGACGGCCTCGACGCGAGGATCGCGGTGGACCTTGTCGTTGAACGTCCGCAAAGCCTCGGTCTCGGCGTCGCGGACAGCCGGATCCGCGACCGCCCCACCCCAGAGGGTGTTGTCCACCAAAAGAAGTCCTCCCGGCCGCAAAAGGGCGAGGATGCGCTCGTAGTAAGCGGCGTACGATTCCTTGTCGGCGTCGAGGAGGGCGAGATCGAAAGGCGGCACACCCTCACCGCTCAGCGCCTCGAGGCTCGCCATCGCCGGAGCCAAGCGGAGTTCGATCTTCTCGTCGACCCCGTAGGAGCGCCACCACGTGCGCGCCAGAGCGGTCACGTCCGGGTCGCGATCCAGCACCACACAGCGGCCTTCGGGCGGCATCGCCAGCGCCACAGCGAGAGCGCTGTAGCCGGTGAAGACACCGAGTTCGAGATAACGGCGGACCCCGAGAAGACGCACGAGCAAGGCCAGAAAGGCCCCCTGCTCAGGCGAAAGCTGCATGTCGGCGTCAGCCCGCTCGGCCGTTCTCTGCCTCAACGTGGCCAAGGCTTCGGGCTCGTGCCAACCGACGCGCTGCATATAATCATAGAGCTGCGTCCCAAGAGTGAACGAGCGTCGCGACATGAATCGTCCTCTTCCGGACACCAATCAAACGACCGATTGTAGCAATCCTCACCGGTCGAGAGCTCTGGAGGTGGCCGTTCTCTCGGACCTTCATCTGACGGCGCGCCCCGCGGTCCGCTTCCGCGGCGTGGACACGCACACGAGCCTTGAACGCGTCCTCGAGGCCGTCGCGGCCGTCCCTCCCGATGTGGTCCTTCTCACCGGCGACCTCAGCCACGACGGCAGTGAACAAAGTTACCGGGCGCTCGCCTCTTTGCTCGCCCCCCTGGGCCGTCCGTGGTACGCCCTCGCCGGCAACCACGACGAGCCCGCGGAGCTGATGCGGATCTTCGGGCCCGAGCGACTCCTCGACGATCTCGTCGCGGGTCGCTGGCGACTCCGCGGGCTCACGAGCGCCGTCCCCGGCCGCCTCGAGGGTCGGCTGGGCACACGCGATCGTCAGCGCCTCCTCGAAGATCTCACCCACTCCGACCAGGACTGGATCGTGGCCCTCCACCACCACCCGGTCGCGACCGGGAGCGGGTGGATCGATGGCTCGATGCTTGAGGGTGCCGAGGGGTTCCTCGAACTCTGCGCCGCCTCGGGTCGCGTGCGGGCCGTTCTCTACGGTCACATCCACGACGCCCGGGACGTGCGACGCGGACCGCTCGCTCTCTACGCCACCCCCTCGACGTGCCTGGCGTTTCCCCACCCCTCGCCGGGGCTCGACGACCTGCACCCCCCTACGCCCGTCGGCTGGCGGAGGATCCTGCTCCATCCCGACGGACATCACGAAACGGAGGTCCATTGGCTCCCCCCCGCCTGAAGCACGCCACGCCCGAGGAAACACTCGTCGCCTACTACCGCCTGCTGCGCACGCACGGGCTCAACGACGCCCACAGCGGGAACGTCTCACTCTGTGACGGGGCGCGCGTCTGGATCACGCCCACCGGAGCCTGCGCCGATCTCCTCGAACCCGGGGAGATCCTGTCCTTCCCGCTGGCCGAGGCTCCTCCTCAGGGGTCGTCTCTCGACGCCCCGCTCCATCGGGAGACCTACCGGCGCAACCCCGAGGCCCGCGCGGTCTTCCACGCCCACGGCGTCTACGCCCTCGCGCTCAGTCTTGTCTCGGAGCGCATCCACCCGATCGACTTCGAGGGGGCCTACTATTTCAGCGACGTACCGATCCTCGACGTGCCCTACGCTGATTACCTCCGTCTTGCGCCCGGACGCGTGGCGGAAACCCTTCGTGATCATCCGCTCTGTCTCGTCCGCGGCCACGGACTCTACGCGTGGGGGCGCACCCCCGACCAAGCCTACAAATGGATCTCGTCCTTCGAGAGCTCGGCGCACCTGGTCGCGCTGGCCCGGCTGCTCGGCGCAGCGGAGCCAAAGTCGCCCTGATCGGCCCGCCCTCCCCGGCGACGGGGGACATCTTCTCCCTTAGGCTCACGGCGTCCCCCCGTGGAGCCTTCCCGTGCGCACGACCGTCCACGCTCAGGAGCTCCTACGCGCGATCGACCGCTCGCTCACCGCTCTCGAGGCGTCTCTGCGCCGAGGCCACAGCGAAGAATTTCGTGCGTATCTCCGTGTCATGGCGCGCTTTCACCGCTACTCGAGCCGCAACGTCTGGCTCATTCTGCGCCAGCGTCCCGGGGCCCGGCTCGTCGCCGGCCACGTGCGTTGGCGAAGCCTCGGCCGCCACGTCCGTCAGGGCGAGCGGGGCATCGCTATCCTGGCACCCACGACGAGGCGTCGGCTCGACGCATCCAGCGGCCGTGAGGAACGCCACATCGAAGGCTTTCACGTCGCCCGCGTCTGGGACCTCGAACAGACGGACGGACGACCGTTGCCGGATTACATTGGCGCCGGGATCGACGGACAGCTTGATCCCGACACCCTCAGGCGGGCGCTTGAGACCCCCCCCGTCCCGGTCCGCTTCGCCGCGATCCGCGGCGACGGGGAGACCGACGGACGGGAAATCCGTCTCGCCCCGGATCTCTCACCGGCCCGTACGCTTGTCGCCCTCGCTCACGAATGGGCCCACGTTCTCCTCCACTTCCGACCCGAGAGCGACGGGGCGGATCTTCCTGCCGAGGCACGCGAGCTCGAGGCGGAAGGGACCGCCTACGTGGTCGCCGCCCATTTTGGGATTGCGGACCGTTCGGGTTGCGATTACATCCTCTCCTACGGAGGAAGCGCCGAGAGCCTCGAGCGGCGGATCGAACGGATCCGCTGGGCCTCCGGGACGATTCTCGAGCATCTACGGGTCCCTGTGGGCGCAGAGGATTCAGGATTGCGCGACCACCTCACCGAGAATGCGTTTCCACTCCTCCCCGAGTCCGGCCCGCTCGGCGAAGGCACGTGCGAAGCGGGGGCGTCCGCAGGCGGTCTCGAGGAGCACCTGGACATCGCTCCACCAGGTGGCCCGTTCGGCGTAACGCCACGAGAGGCGGGCCTTGGCGGGGAAGAGGACCTCACGGTACCAGCGCTCGGGATCGGTCTGCCGGGCGAGAAGCGCTTCCTCGCAACGGCAGAGGATCGAGCTCGGATCGGTGATGCCCGGACGCAGCTCGAGGAGCGAGCGTGCCTCCCCGTGGTCGAAGAGCGCAGCGTAGGTCGGGACTTCGGGGCGCGCGCCGACGAACGTCATGCGCCCCGCGAGGACATCGATGAGCTGCGGCCATTCGTCGATCTTGGTGCGCCGAAGCCGGGATCCGATCCGGGTGACTCGGGGGTCCCCCCCGACCGTGAGGGCGGCCCCTCCCATCCCCGCTCGCATGGTGCGGAATTTGTGAAGCGTGAAGCGACGGCCGCCGCGTCCGAGCCGCTCTTGGCGGTAGAGAACCGGGCGTCCGTCCGCACAGAGGATGACGAAAGCGACGACGAGGGCCGGCAACGCCAGGGCGACCAGCAGGACGAACGCCAGGACGATGTCACGTCCCCGGGTACGCCTCACCGGCGGTGACGCCCCAGCACGTCCCAGACGACCGCCACCACATCCTCGGCGTCCTCGTCCGCGAGCCCGGGATGAAACGGGAGACTCAGGAGCCTCCGGCCTGCCTCGTGGGTCCTCGGCAGATCGCCGGGCTGGTAACCGTAACGCTCTCGGTAGTACGGCTGCTCGTGAAGCGGGAGGAAATGCACCGAAGCGCCGATCCCCCGCTCCTGGAGCTCCTCGAGAATCGTTCCCCGCTCGGCGTCGAGCGCCTCGAGAACGAGACGGACCGGGTAGAGATGGTGGGCGCTCTCCACCCCCGGGCGTGTCACGGGCCGACGCAGCCAAGGGCAGTCGGCAAACCGAGCGTGGTAGAGAGCGGCGAGTTGCCGCCGCCGTTCCTGGAAGCCGGCAAAGCGCTTGAGTTGCACGAGGCCGAGTGCCGCCGCCACATCGGTCATGTTGTACTTGTAGCCCGGGGCCAGCACGGCGTACGACCACGGACCCCCGCGTTCGTAGCGACGGTAGGCGTCGCGGCTGAGACCGTGCAGGGCCAGCGGACGAGCTTTCTCGAGGAAAGCCGGATCGGCAACGAGAAGACCCCCCTCGCCGGTGGTGAGGTTCTTGGTCGCGTAGAAGCTGAACGCCACCGGATGACCTCCGACCCCCACCGGTCGCCCGCCGCTCGAAGCGCCCAGGGAATGGGCGGCATCCTCGACAAAAAGGAGATCGCGGGCGGCGCAGAGGGCACGCAGTGCGTCGAGCTCGGCCGGATGCCCGGCGTAGTCGACCGCGATCACGGCCCGCGTGCGCGGACCGATGCGACGGGCGACATCGTCGGGATCGAGCGTGAGGACATCGTCGAGCACATCGGCAAACACCGGCCGCGCCCCAAGATGTTCCACGACGTTGGCGGTCGCCGCAAACGTGAGCGAAGGCACGATCACCTCGTCGCCGGGGCCGATCGCGGCGACGGCGAGGGAGAGATGCAGGGCGGCCGTGCACGAGCTCAGGGCCAGCGCCTCGGTCACGCCGATCGTCTCGGCCATCGCCCGTTCGAAGGCGGCCACACGCGGACCCGTGGTCAGCCAGCCGGAACGCAAAACCTCGACGACAGCGTTGACCTCATCCTCCCCGAGACACGGAGGAGCGAGGGGAAGATAGCCGCGGCGTGGACGCGGCGGAGACGAAACGGGCGTGTTCACGACGAAGATTCGAAACGGGGATCGACAGCGCGCGCGAAGAGGGCTCGCGTTGCGCGGTAACCGATCGATCGAGCATACCAGCAACGGGCCGCTTCCGCCAGGGGGCGGAGTCGTTCAGGCTCATCCACGAGAAGCAGGCGAAGAGCGCCCACGAACGCCGCGCGATCCCCGGCCGGAACACTCACGCCCGCCCCGCTCCGTGCGAGAAGATCGGCGGTGTCGCCCGTCCCCGCAAAGAGCACGGGGCAGCCTTGCGCCAGATAATCGTAGACCTTGCTTGGCAGAGCCTCCGCAAAGAAAGGAACGGGGACATAAGCGTGCAAGCCCAGGGCGCAGCGCGCAAGCACCGCCCGGCAGATCCGTCTCGGGAGCGCCCCGAGCGCGTGGACGTTCGCCCCGCAGGCTCGGGCCCGCGCGACGAGCGGCGCTTTTTCCCCCGCCCCGATCATGAGCAGCCCCACCTCGGGGCAATCGGCAAGCGCCGCAAAGGCGTCCAGAAGAAACGCAACGTCGTTGGCGCGACCGTAACCTCCGGCGTACACCGCCCAGCGACGGACTCCTTCGGGCAGGGGCGGCAGAGGGACCTCCCCCGCAGGCATGGACGGTGGAGCATCCGGAGCCAGATAGACGTCGGCGTTCGGGAGCAGCGTGAGCTTCTCCTCGGGCACGCCCTCGGCACGCAAGCGGCGTCGTTGTCCCGGCGTCGCGACGAGAAGGTGATCGGCACGCCGGCGCAGACGTCGGGCCAGCGCGCCGAGAAGACGGGTCACGGCTCCCGGGCGCAGCACTCCCAGGGCCAGGGCCGTCTCGGGGTAAAGATCGCGTTCGTCGAGCACGAGCCGAGCGCGCTTGAGACGCGCCAGACCGGAAGCCAGAGGCACAAGGGGGAAGGGATCGGTGCCGACGAAGACCACCGAACAGGAGCCCGTCGCGACGCCGGCGAGCACGAAGGCACCCACAGCAAAAAGCCCGTAATGGAGGACGCGTCGGAGCAGGCTCCGACGGTGGTCGACGAGCCCCGGGGCTCTGAGGATCCGCAGATCCGGGTCCGCCGGCCGCCGGGCCAGCGCACGGCCCGTCATGTAATTCGTGCGGGCGGTGACGACGGTGACCCGCCAGCCCAGATCACGAAGGAGACGAACCTCCATCCACGGCCGAAAGGCGCCCACGTCCTCATCGTCCGGAAGGTGATAGCTCAAAACCAGGACGTGCGGTCGACTCACCGTCCGGCCAAGGCCTCGCGGACAGCGGCCACAATGCGGGCCACGTCTTCGTCCGTCAGTCCGTGGTGAACGGGAAGCGACAGGACACGGGCGGCCAGGGTCTCGGTCACCGGGCAGGGGGGTGCGGCGGAACCCAGCGCGGCAAACACGGGCTGCTGGTGCACGCCACGCGGGTAATGAACAGCGCTTGGAACACCCCGTGCCGCGAGACGACGGGCGAGTTCGTCGCGGTCCATCCCCGCGGCGTCGGGGTCGACGACGATCGTGTACTGGTGCCAGGCGTGCACCCCCCCCGTGGTCACCGTCGGCAACCGCAGTCCCGCAAGGTCCGCCAGACCTTCCCCAAGCAGTCGGGCGTTCCGCGCCCGCCGCTCAAGCATCGCCGGGAGACGGCGAAGCTGACTGCGGCCGATCGCCGCTTCGACGTCGGTCATGCGGTAGTTGTAGCCGAGAACGGTGTGGAGATATTTGCCGGACTGACCGTGGCTGCGCAGAAGGCGCAGACGCTGGGCCAGTTCGCCGTCCCCGGTAGTGATCATCCCGCCTTCACCGACGAACAGGTTTTTCGACGGGTAGAAGGAATAGCAGACGGCGTCACCGAGGGCGCCCACGTCGCGCCCGTGGCATCGGGCCCCGTGCGCCTGAGCGGCGTCGTAGATCAAGAAAAGACCGTGCTCGCGGGCGAAGGCGGCGTAGTCCTCATGCACACAGGGGTTGCCGTAAAGATGAACGGGAGCGATCGCCCGTGTGCGGGGACCGAGACGGCGGCGGGCATCGTCAAGATCAAGATGGAACGTGACCGGATCGACATCGCAGGCGACGACTTTTGCGCCGACAAGCGCCGCCATGGAGGCCGTGGCGACGAACGTAAACGAGGGAACGAGGATCTCGTCGCCCGGCCGGAGGAGAGCGTGGTAAACGAGGTGGAGCGCGGCCGACCCGTTCGCGCAGCTCACGGCGTGCGCGGCGCCGGTGGCGGCGGCGAATTCCTTCTCGAAGGCGGCACACTCGGGTCCTTCGCGCAACGCACCGGAACGCAGCACAGCGACGGCCGCCGCAATGTCCTCTTCGGAGAGGACGATCTGGGCCATGGACAGGGGACGGGTCTGATTCACGAAAGAGCCTCAAGTTGATCGAGCAGGGTATGAAGGGGAACCGATTCATCGAAACCCGCGACGGGCGGAGGCGTTTGGGCCCGCGCCGCGTCGAGAAACACGCGGGCCTGGCGGAGATAGAGGTCGTCGCCGGGCGGGGGGAGTACCGTGCGGCCGGCGCTGTAGTCCCCGCCCCCACCCAGACTGTGGACATACGAAGGACGGTCGGCTTCGATCGACCCCCAGAACGTACCACGCTCGCCCTCGAGCTCGACGAACTGGACGAACCCGGGGCTCAGGAGGTCGCACGCCACATGGAACGGGCGTCCCTCCCGGTCCACGTAGAGGAGAAGCACGGCATCTTCGGCGTCGGCCGCCACGTCTTCGCCATCGATTCGGCGCCGTCCTCGGAGCAGACGGCGATCCAGCAGGCGGACTTCGCGCGGAGGGCCAACGTACCAGAGCAGAAGATCGAGCATGTGGACCGCCATCTCGCGCAGCGCCCCACCTCCCTCATCCCGCCGGTGCTTCCACGCGCGGTGCGAGCCCCGCCCGCCGAGACGGAACCAGCCGTGGACGAGTCCGCCAAGAGGGCCCGCTCCGGGATCATCCTGCGCCAGCCGGCAAAGGCGCCGTCCTTCGGCGAACACAGCGGCGTGACGGTAGAGATAGCCCACCATCCCCACGAGACGGCGCTTTCGTGCGTCGTCAGCCAAAGACGCGGCTTCGGCAGCGTTGCCCGCAAGAGGCTTTTCACACAAGCAGTGTTTGCCGGCGGCCAGAGCCTGGGCCACAAGATCGGCGTGGCTCGGCGTTGGCGTGGCCACAACCACAGCTTGGGCGCGATCGCTCCACACCGCCGCGACGTCCAGGGGGTCGAGACCGAGACGCTGGGCCAGATCCCGCGCCCGTCCCGGGTCGGCGTCGGCGACGGCGATGCGCTCGACACCGGCGGCCCGGAACGCCCGGGCGTGCTTTTCTGCCTGTTTTCCCGCTCCGAGGATTGCGATGTCCATCAGGTCTCAGCCTCGTCCTCGAGCCAGCGGTCCCAGGAGCGTGCGCGGTTGCGCTCGCGCAGGGACGCGGGCAGCGGGACCCAGCGGGCCGGCACACCGCGAACGAGCATCCCGGGCGGTACGTCCTTGGTCACGACGGCTCCGGCCGCGACAAAGCTTCCCGCACCGATGCGGACGCCCGGGCAGATCACCACACCGGCGCCCAGCGTGACGTCGTCCTCGAGAATGGGCCCTTCGGGCCGGTAGGTCGCCCGCTGCCGCAGCGGGTAGCGATCGTTGGTGAGCGTCGCGTGAGGGCCGAGAAACACCCGACTCCCGATCGTGGTGTCGGTGGGAATGTAGCAGCCCGTCTCGATCTTGACGAAATCGCCGATGCGGGTGCGCCCGTCGAGGACACTTGCCGTTCCCACCATGACGTGGGCCCCAAGGACCGTTTCCTCACGGATGAGCACGTTGTGGCCGGTGGCAAAATCCTCCCCCGCACGGACATCACCGTAGATGATTGTCCCGGAACGGATGCGGGCACCGCCCTCAAGAACGAAGGGGCCGCACTCAGGACGGTAACGCACGCCGAGTCGGCAACCCGGATCCACCTCGGGGGGGATGGCCGCCTGAAGATAATGCTCGTCACCCACCGCTCAGATCCTCGAAACACCACGCCGAGAGACGGCGGAGACGGGTGCAATTTTACACGCCCGACGCGAGTCCCTCACAGGGAAGTTCGGCACGGAGCGCGGCGAGGACCTCGCGCGCACGGGCCCCCGGCAGTCGTGTGGGATCGTCGAGCACGGCTTCAAGATCCTCGACGGCGCGCCCGAGCTCGTCGTTCACCACGAGGTGGTCGTACTCCGGGGCGTGCTCAAGGACGGTCCGTGCGTCCATGAAACGGCGCGCGAGTGCCTGGGGGTCATCGGTCCCGCGCGCACGTAGGCGTCGCTCAAGCTCGGCGCAGGAAGGGGGAAGAACGAGGATCGGGATGGCCTCCGGAAGCACCGTCCGCACCTGTCGGGCGCCTTGCCAATCGATATCGAGCAGGACGTCATCGCCCCGCGCCCGAGCCAAGGCGACAGGCCGAGCCGGGGTTCCGTAGCCGTTGCCAAACACCCAGGCGTACTCGAGAAGATCCCCAGCCTTGGCGAGGCGCCGGAATTCCTCTTCCGACACGAAATGGTAATCCCGTCCCTCCACCTCGCCCGAGCGCGGCGGCCGCGTGGTGCATGAGACCGAGAAACGCAGAGACGGACGCCGGGCCAGAAGGGCACGGACAAGCGTGGTTTTCCCAGCTCCCGAAGGGGCGCTCAGGATGAAGACCCGCCCACTCACGACCGGCCGCCTTCCCGAATCCGTGACGAGACCGTGCGCACCGTCTCCACGAGGACCGCCACGCGCGCCGGATCGACGTCCGGAAGAATGCCCTGTGCCAGATTGAAAACATGCCCCGTGCGCGGGCCGTAGGCTTCGAGCAGCCGTGACGCCTCACGACGAACGTGCTCGTCTCCGCCGTAGAGAACGTAGGGATCGAGATTCCCCTGGAGGGCGCAGCACCCTCCGAGAGCATCGTGGATGTCCTCGAGATTGTGACTTCCGTCGACCCCCAATGCGTCGAATCCACGATCGGCGAGGGCGCGGAAGCGGTTAAGCGCACCCCCTCGGGTATAAAACACGAGAGGAACCCCCTGCGCCTCGGGATGCGCGCGGAATTCCTCGATGAGAAGGTCCAGAACAGGGACGATGAGGCACTCGTGCGTGGCGTGGTCAAGGAGCCCGCCCCAGGTGTCAAAGATCATCGCCACACGGGCTCCCGCCTCCACCTGAAGCGCGGTGTGATGCGCAATGTCCCGGGCGAAGCGTTCGAGAAGCCTCCTCATGAAGTCCGGCTCGCGGTGAACAAGTGTCCGGGCCAGGGCGAATTCCCTATCCCCGCCCCCCCCGAGGGCGTAACACGCCAGCGTCCAGGGTGAGGCAGCAAACCCGACGAGAGGCACGGACGGCGGCAATTCCCGCACCACAAGGCGGACGGTCTCGTACACGTAGGAGAGCGAGGCGTCAAGGCTCTCGCGGGCCGGGAGAGCCTGGAGGTCACGTTCCGCCGCGATCGGCCGTTCGAGTCGCGGCCCCTCTCCCTCCCGAAAGTGGAACCCGAGTCCCCAGGCGTCGGCAAGAGCCAAAATGTCGGAGAAAACCACCGCCGCATCAAGAGCAAACCGCCGCAGCGGCTGGAGCGTGACTTCGACCGCCCGTTCGGGCGTACGGAGCAAGGTCAGGAAACTCCCGGCCGCGCGCCGCGCCTCGCGGTATTCGGGAAGGTAGCGCCCGGCCTGACGCATGATCCAAAGCGGAGTGCGCGGAACGGGTTCACGCCGCAAAGCGCGCAACAGAAGCGGCTCGTCGGCTTCCGTCACGACGTCTCCCGCCGCGCCGCGCGCCAAACACTGTTGATGGCGGCCAGCGCGCTCCTCGGATCAGCCGCGTCGCGCACCGGCCGCCCCACCACGATGTGATCCGCTCCGGCGCGGGCCGCATCCTCCACACTCGCGGTCCTTTTCTGGTCGTCGATCGGCTCCTCGCGGTTGAGCACGGGGCGCACGCCCGGCGTCACCACGAGAAGACGAGGGCCAAGGGTGGCACGGAGCTGCGCGGCTTCCCGAACCGAAGCCACGACACCGTCGGCACCCGCCTCAAGCGCGCGTCGCGCCCGAGAGAGAACGAGACTCGGAATATCGCAACCAAACCCAAGGTCACGCACGTCCCCTTCGTCAAGGCAGGTGAGCACGGTCACCGCCAGCACCCGGCTCCGCCCGCGGGCGGCGGCGACGGCGGCCTCAAGAATAGCCTGATTCCCGTGCACGGTTAGAAAGTCAACACCGCGAGCCACCAAACTGGTGACGGCCCGCGCAACGGTCGCCGGGATGTCGAAAAGCTTGACGTCGGCGAAGATCGCCTTGCCTCTTGCCCGCAACGCGTCGGCCACAACCCAGAAGTCGCCTCCGACCAGGAGTTCCAGTCCAAGCTTATAGATTTGGGCCTCGTCGCCCAAGCGATCCGCCAAATCGAGTGCCCGTGCCGCGTCGGGGACGTCGAGCGCCACAATCACGGATCCCTGCGCCGCGCCGCTCACACTTCACTCTCCGTGTGCCGCACGCCGAAAGTCTCGGCCAGAACAGCACTGAGAAGAAGCTCGTCGTACTCTGCAGTCATCACCGCACGTCCCAGCGCTTCGAGAAGGATGAGCCGTAGTTTACCCGCCCGGACTTTCTTGTCCCTCGCCATGAGGGCGCGAATCTCTCTCGGGTCGGCCGGAGGCGGTACGGTCGGAAGCCCCAAAACCTCAAGAAGGGCTGACACCCGCGCCCGTTCCGCCGCCCCGAGCCAACCCACACGTTGCGAGCACTCGGCCGCGAGATCGAGCCCCACGGCGACCGCTTCTCCGTGGAGCCAGCGGGCATAGCCGTCGTGCGTTTCGATAGCGTGCGCGAACGTGTGCCCAAGGTTGAGAAGAGCCCGACGGTTCTCCTCGTAGGGATCTTGGGTGACGACCGTCACCTTGTGGTGAATCGAACGGGTCACGGCCTCGTTCACCTCCTCGGGTCGGCGTTGCACAAGAAACACCGCGTGATCCTCGAGCCAGGAGAAAAAGTCGGCGTCGAAGGCCAGAGCGTACTTGAGAACCTCCGCGAGCCCGGCGCGGTAGTGCCGATCCAAAAGCGTGCTGAGAAGACCAACGTCGACGACGACGAGCGTCGGAAAGAAGAAGGTTCCAAGGGCGTTCTTGGCCAACGGATGATCGACGCCGGTTTTGCCGCCCAGCGCGGCGTCGACCTGCGCCAAAAGTGTCGTCGGCACAAGGGCGTATTCGACCCCCCTCAGGTAGATCGAGGCGACGAAACCGGTGAGATCGCCCACCATGCCGCCCCCCAACCCGATGAGCAGGACGTCGCGCCCGAAACCTTCGCGCAATAATCGTCCGGCCACCGCGTGAGCGGTGCGGGCGGTCTTGGTGCGCTCTCCGTCCGGCAGAACGATCGATAGCCGCCGCCGCGGGCGCAACACCATCTCGAGCCTCGAAAGATGATGTTTCGCCACCTCCCGGTCGCTCACGATGACGACGTCACGCCCTTCCGCCAGCGCGCTCAAGGGACCACCCACGGCAAAGGCGTCCGCCGCGAGCACGATCTCCGAGCGGGCACGCGGAGGGGGCGGAGCGATCACCCAGTTTGTGTGCACGGCACCTTCCATCCCCGCTCGGCCAGATCCGCAAGAATCCGCATCGTCACTTCCTCGGGAGTGCGCCCGGTGGTGTCCACAACCAAGTGAGCCAGTGCTTCGTAATGAGGAACGCGGGCGGCGTTAATCGGGGCCAGCACATCCAGCCCACGGGAAAGCAAAGGGCGTACGGTGTCTCTGGCCAGTCTCTTCCGTTGTTCCTCCTCCGTGACCGCGCAATAAACCACGGTTGTCTTCCGGGCGAGAAGAAGGCGGTTTCGGGCGAGGAGCACAACCCCCCCTCCGGGCGTCAGAACACAGGGTGAGGCCTCAAGAACGCTTCTCAAAAGCTGGCTTTCCCAGCGACGAAATTCTCGCTCCCTGCCCGTGGCAAAGAGCGACGTGATGGGCATCCCGAGGCGCTCCTCGAGAAGACGATCGAGATCCACATGTGAGCGCCCCAGGCGACGGGCCAGAAGTTCGCCTACGGTGGTCTTCCCGGCCCCCATCGGGCCGATCAAACAGAGCGTCGTGTCCCGGACGGAACGCCGCGACTCCGTCACGGACGCGGGTTGGGCGTCCCGTCCGTCACCCGTTCGCTCAGAATCCCCCCGGGGGTATGGCTCAGAACCTCAAGACGGGCGTCCCGACCATAGACCTGGACGGTGTAGCACCCTCGCTCGGCATCGGCGCCGAAAAGGCAGGATCCGCTAGGCGCCAGAACATTCGGAACGACAGCGACCCGAGGGGCCACAACACGCCCTCCAATAGCCCGGAACTCGAGACGGGTCCCGGCCGGGAGAGAACGCCCGCCAGCGGAGGTGACCGAAACAAGAGCGCTATAGCCACCGACCAACGGACGGCGTGAGACGAGGCGAATATGAACTCTGTCCCCGACGACGGCGAAAACGGCACGGCCCCTCAGAGGAGACCCAGCCTCTTCGGTCCGTGCACGAACCCAAACCTTCCCGTACCCCTCCGAAGCCAGCGTCGAGGCGTTTTCCTTCCAGAGGACACGGCATTGCCCATCACGGAGGACACAGCTCCGGAGAAGAGTCCCGCGGCTGGCTCTCAGGACGATTTTTGTCCCGTCGGCAAGAGGTATGCCCTGGCTCCCGTTGGCAACGATGAGGAGGGATTCGGACGCACGACCGTCCAGCGTTCCAAGGTTCAGAACGGTCGGGACCACGGAGAGAGAGGCCGTCTGGATAGAGGCAGCAGCATGAAAGGCTTCCGACACACTTCCGACGCCAGGCCCGTTTCTACCGACCAACCGGGCCAGGACCCGAACCGACCCGCCGACGGCGGGGACGGTCAGCATCCCAAAAACTGTTCCTCCCGGACCGCTGCGTACAAAGTGGGTGCTCAACAGGCTCTGTGACCCACCGAGTACGGAGAGTGCAACGGAGCGCCCGGGTTCGGGCGTGCCTTGCGGATTGCGGACAATGAAACCGACACGGACGGCCGTCCCTGGACTTATGAAACGCGGCGGAGCATCGACCCGTGGCACAACCGCATCGACCACGGCGGGCGACGAGGAGGAGATCGTGATGGTTCCGACCGCGATGAGATTGGAGCCGTTCACCTGGGCCGTGGCTTGAATGGTGTCGGTCCCGCTGCATCCGGTTCCCGCATTGTACGTGGCCACCGCTTCGCCCGAGGCATTGGTCGTCACGCTGGAGGTGATCGTCGCCTCCTTGTTAAGCACACAGTTCGAGCTGAAGTTCACCGTTGTGGGGACCGTGTACGCCGCTCCGGTGCTGTACTGGAGCACGGCGGTCACGGTGGCCGTTCCTCCGGGGGCAATCGTCGACGGACTCACGGCAAGGGCGCCGCTGGTGAAGGCTCCGTTTACCACGCTGCCCATCTCGAGCTGACCCGCGGCTTGGGAGGTCGAAGTAAAGCCCTGGCTCCCGCCGCAGGCGGCCAACAAAAGGAGAAGTCCTGAGGCAAGGAAGAGACGGAGAGCGGGACGGGACGTTGTGGCGTTCATGGGGGCTTCTCCGGAACGGAAACGGCGCGGGACGAAATCAGTGGACGGCGTGCAGGCTGGAGCTCAGAATTTTCGGGGTTACGAAAACGAGCAGCTCCGCCTTGTCGTTTTGCACTTGGACACTGCGGAACAACCAGCCAAGGAGGGGAATATCACCCAGCAGCGGAACCTTGTCGACCGTGCGGTTGCGGGTGGTCTCGTAAATGCCGCCAAGGACAACCGTGTCACCGTTGTCAACAAGCACTTGGGTGTGAACCGAACGCGTGTCGATGGCGGGGACTTCACCTCCTGTCCCAGTCGGAACCTCCTGCCCGACCGTGTCGTTGCGGACCTCAATGGCCATAACGATACGGTTGTCCGGTGTGATTTGCGGAGTCACCTCGAGTCGGAGAACAGCTTTTTTGAACGCCACAGCGGTCGCTCCGCTTGACGCGGCTTCCTGATAAGGAATCTCGACACCTTGCTCAATCAGCGCCTTTTGCTGATCCGCGGTGATCACTCTCGGGCTCGAAACGACTTCCCCAAGCCCTTGCGACTGCAGGGCCGAAAGTTCCAGATTGACGAGGTAATCGGAGTTCAAAATGCCCACAGCGAGCGTTCCCACAGGATTGGTGGCCGGAACGTTGACGCTCAGTTGATCGTTGAGCGCCGGAGGCGTAAGAGGGAAAAACGATCCCGTGCTGTTGTAGTTGGTCAGCGCGGACTGCTGGATCGTATTGTTGCCGTTGAGATCACCGGACGTGGTGAGCAGGCTCTGTGACCCAAGCTGGTGCACACCGGCGAGACCAATCTGGGCACCAAGCGCCCGGGTAAAGGTGTCGTTCGCCACGACGATCCGGGAAGAGATGAGAACCTGTTTCACAGGAATGTCGAGCGCACGCACCATGCGACGGACCGCGTGCAAACGCGCGCGCGTGTCGCGCACGATCAGCATGTTGGTCCGAGGATCAACGGAGACGCTGCCGCGGTGACCCAGCAGATTTTTCTCGCCCTGAATGAGCGAGGCCAGAGCCCCCGCCTTGGCATAGTTGATCGGGATGAAGGTGGTGTGCAACGGACTCAACGCAGCCAGAGTGCTCGCCGACTGGGCTTCGAGTCGGGCTCGCTGGGCCAACACCGCTGCCGGGCCGACCATAACCACGTTGCCCTGGCGGATCATCGTGAGTCCTTCGGTCTCCAGAATGATGTGAAGCGCTTGATCCCACGGAACATCGTGCAGGCGCAGCGTGATGTGGCCGTGCACATCGTCCGCAACCACCATATTCAGCTTGCTGACATCGGCCAAAATCTGCAGCACCGCACGGACGGGAATGCTCTGGAAGTCGAGGCTGATGCGCCGCCCGGTAAACACGCTCTGGCGGAGACGGGCCAAAGCCGCCGCCGTGAGCGGCTTCAGTTCCACCGCAAAAACACGGTTGGTTTGGAAGGCCAGCTGCTGAAAATGACCGACACCCCGGATTCGGATCTCGGCCGCTCCGTCTGGCAGCTGTCGGGCGCTGAAGGAGCGAACAGGCGTGGCAAAATCCGTCACGAGGTAGCGCCGGCGCAGATTGCGCCTGAGATGCGTGTGCGGAAAGAGGACGGTCAGCCGGTTCCCGACTTGGTGGACGAGACCGGTCACGGACGACGAGCTGAGACGAACATAGATCCGCCCCGCACCGTAGGCCGTGCGGCGGAACCGGAGACTCAGGATGCGGGTGATCAAGGACGGAGCCGTTGGTGATACGGCGGAGGGTTGAGACGCGGCGAGAGCGGCAACCTGGACGCGGGACGCGCGTCCGAGCGTGAGATCGATGTCTTGTCCGTGCACGGACAAACGGTAGGGCACCATCCGCCTGAGATTCACCACAACACGTGTCCGCACCCCCTGCGCGGCCAGCATGACGTTCCGCACCACCCCAATGTGGATCGGTTCAATTTCGTGGTGAACCGCAAGGCGCATGGCCGATAGGTCCAGCGCTACGTACGGAGGATTGATCACCGAGAAGGCAAAGGGACGAGACAGCCTGCCTTGCACGTGGAGCACAATGCGCACCCGGTTGCCGCTCAGACCGAAAGCGTGGACCGCGGTCAAGGTCCCAGCGACGGGAGCCGCCCACACAGGCGCGGTCACGAGAGCCGAGGAAAGAAGCAGCGAACCGCCGATCGTCCACCACCCTCGTGCCGAAGAAATGCGAAGCGCCATGGCCGGTTATCCTCCTGACGTTGTCGATAAGGGCATAAAGACGCGTGTCACGACCCATCCTCCCGTGCCGTTGGCGAGAATCTCTCTCAGCACAAGGCCGTTGGGATGGATGGCGACAATCTTGCCGTCGTTCTGCCCGAGGTAATTGCCGTAGGTCACACGATGGACGATCCCGTGCGGATCCTGCACAAGCGCGTAGATGTCTTTCCCCACATGAAGCGTTCCGACGAGCTTGAGACTGTCTAGCGGGAAGCGCTCGAGATACTGACGGGGCCGGTTCGGGTTGGGGCGCACCGCCGAGGGCAACGCGCGGATGCTGGGGACAAACGGCGAGCGCAAGAGCTCGGCGGAGAACGCCGGTGGGTGATACGGCGCCGGCTGTGGCACGGGCGCGAGAGGGGCGGGCGGAGCGTTTTCGACACGATGCACCCAGGCGCGCAAACTTTCCCCACCGCCTCCGCAGGCAGCCAAAGGCAGTACCAAGGCGAGAACCATCGCCGCCCGAGTGCCGAGTGCACGGAAACGCCTTACGCTCACGGCCGTCTCCCGGGAAGGGGGCGACGCAAGGACGCGTGATGGAGATAACGGTACGTCAAAGCAAGAACGCGCATGTGTAGGAGGGCAGCATCGCCGTGAACGGGAGCGAGGTGAAGATCCGCGAGCGTGACTACGCGCGGCAGTGCCGCCACGTCGGACACGAACTTGCCAATCTCCTGGTAAGTTCCGGTGTACTCCATGGCGATCGGTTGCTCCGCATAAAACGCTTTGCGTACCTGATGCTCCGGCTTGAAGAGTTTCTGATTGAGACCGTCGAGCTGGGCCGTCGTCGAAATATCGCGCAACAGCGTCGGGATCTGATCCCGGCTGGGCAACTGGGCCAAAAGCACGCCGTAGGTCCGACGCATCGCCTTGAGCTGCCTGCGGTACGCGGGCAATTCACGAGCGAGCTGTGCTTTGGATACGAAGGCCTGCCGCAGCACCAGCTCTTCACGCCGCGCGGCATGCAGGCGGGTGAGTTCCCCGTGGACAATGAGGAAATATCCGAGGAGCAAAACCCCCACAAACATCAGAACGAGTGAAACCAGGCGGACCGCCGGCGGCCAGGACGCCAGATCCCGTGGATTGAGTTCACGAAGGTCAAGCGCTTTGAGTTCATCCCAAAACTCACGCATGTTCATGGTTCGCGTCCTCCCGGCCCGTGTCCCCCATTTCGGGAGGTTTTTTGCAGGAACGCCTTGTTGATCAGTTTGGTGCTGACCACGAAACGGCTACGGCGAAGCCCCGAAGCGCCGTAGGTGGCCACAATGCTCAGTCGCGGACGGCCAAACCATGTCGATCGGGCAATGCGGCGCATGTAGGTGGAAACCCGCGCCGGAGACTGGGCGACACCGTGGATAACCACCACACCTGCCGGAGTTTCATCCACTTTCTCGATGAAGACGCCGGAAGGCAGTGTCTTCACAAGCTGATTCATCAGATGAACCATGAGCGGTCGATCCGCCTGAAGTCGCTCAATGACGCGGATACGATTGACGAGCCGCTCCCGCTCCTGGCGAAGATGGTTGACCGCGCCGATCTTCTGCACCAGAAGCCCCGTCTGCCTTCTGAGATAACGATTCCGCGCATTCTGGCTCGACACCATGCCGGCGACTTCAAGGCGCAGGAGGAAAGCCAGTCCCACGGCCACCACCGCTACGCCGACGAGGATGCGTTGGAAGCGTCGCGCTTCTTCCAAGCGCTTTTTTTCACGGTACGGGAGAAGATTGATCCGCGGCACGAGGGTCACTCGAAGGGTCGGAGCGAAAGGCCACAGGCAACGACCAGCGTCGACGCCTCCCGCTCCACGAGGTTGTTCCGAGCCTGAGCCGAGACGTTCAGGCCGCTCAGGAGGTCAACGATGGAAACCGGCAGTTCCAGTCTCGCGGTAAGCAGGCGATCGATGCCCTCAATCTGAGCCGAACCACCGCAGAGAAGCAGCTGATCGAGCGCGGGAAGATCGGCAACCGCGCTGCGCGCGAACTGGTAGGCCTGCTGAATCTGATGCGCAAGCTCGTCCACGAACGGGCCCACGAGTTCGTTGAGGTGACGTCCGTCCCCTCCCCCCTGGCGTTTCAGGCGTCCTGCCTCTTCATAACTCAGGTTGTAGCGCCTCATGATTTCTTCGGTCAAGAATTTGCCACCAAAGTTCTGGTCGCGCGTATAGGTGATGCGTCCGTTTTGCAGAATGTTGAACGTGGTGCTCGTCGCACCGCAATCGACCACAGCAAGCGTCCGACCACGGCCCTCGTCCCGCATCTGTCGGCGAAAGAGGACCGACGCCCGATCGAGCGCGTAGGGCTCGATCTCGACCGCCACAGGTTCGAGCCCCGCCACTTCAAAGACGGCCTCCCTCTTCTCCACGTACACACGTCGTGTCGCCACAACGAGAATATCGTGGTGCGCCGGATCGCCCGGGCGCGGGCCGAGAATCTCGTAATCAAAACTCGTCTCGTTGGTGGGGGCTGAAACAAAATCACCGACCTGTAACTCGATCTGATCGTGCCTCTGCTCATCGGTCAGATCGGCCGGCAGTACAATGGTGCGGACGATGGCGTGCGCCCCCGAGATGGCCGTGGCGCCCTTGCGCAGGCGTGCGCCCGAACGTCGGACGGCCCGCCGGACGATCTCCCCGACCTGCTCGGCGTCCTCGATCACTTTATCGTTGATAAGCTGGGGGGGCATGGGTTCGGCGGCGTAGTGTTCGAGACGGTAGCTCCGACCATCACGGACCACGACCGCAACCTTGACGGAGGATGTGCTGATGTCGATCCCGAGGATGGGTGAGTTTGATTTTCTGTGGAACACGGTCGTGGGCTCTTGGTCCTATCTCTATGAATACCCTAAGGTTGGACGAACGAGTTTTCTCTTTCCCTTAACATCTCGGCCTTAACTATAGCGCATTCCATGGCTTTGTCAAACCGCCGCCCACCCGACCCGCCCCGGAGAGGACTGGGACCCCGGCTCCGCCGGGGACTCCTCGCCGGCTCCCTGGCATTCCTGTTGCTCGCTTTCGTCGGCGTCGCCGCCACCGCTTCGGTTTATTTCTGGGTGGCCCCCAGTCTGCCCTCCCTGGCGCTCCTCCGCCACATCGAGCTTCAGGCTCCGCTACGAATCTACTCACGACACGGAGGACTCATCGCCGAGTTCGGCAACGAGCGTCGCCGTCCGCTCGCTTACCACCAGTTGCCACCACTGCTGATCGACGCTTTTTTGGCGGCTGAAGACGCCCGATTTTTCGCACACCCCGGGATCAGCGTGCTCGGCCTCACACGGGCAGCCATCCATCTTGTGCTCACCGGACACAAGACTCAAGGGGGGGGAACCATCAGCATGCAGGTGGCCCGCAACTATTTTCTCGGCCACCAGAAAACCTACATCCGCAAGATCCGTGAGGTGTTCCTCTCGCTGCGCCTGGCCCACGATTTCAGCAAAGAGGAAGTGCTCCGACTCTACCTCAACAAAATCTATTTCGGCAATCACGCCTACGGCATCGGCGCGGCGGCGGACGTGTACTACGGAACTCGCGTGAGCCGTCTCACCCTGCCCGAAATGGCTTTGCTCGCCGGATTGCCGCAGGCCCCTTCGCTGGACAACCCTGCGGCCAGCCCCCGGCGGGCCCGGGCCCGCCGGGCCTACGTCCTTGGACGTATGCTCAAGCTCGGCTACATCAACCGCACGATGTACCGAGCCGCCATGAACGCTCCGATCCGGGTGCATCTGCACGGCCCGCACAGCGTTGTCCATGCCCCCTATGTCGCCGCCATGGTTCTTCAGTACATGGATCACCGGTTCGGTAAGGCGGCCACCACCCTCGGCTACGATGTCGTGACCACACTGTCCGCGCGCCTTCAGCACGAAGCCAACGTGGCCTACAGACGCGACCTCGAGGCTTACGGGCGGGTCTACGGTTACCGGGGGCCATCGGGGAGGGTGGGCGATCCGCGCACACTCTCTGCCCGCGCACGCCGACAAGCGCTACGACGCCTGACCCGCATTCACGGCTTACACCGGGCTTTGGTTGTCAACGTCTCCCCCCACTCCGCATCGGCAGTAACACGCCGTGGTCTTGTCCATCTCAACTGGGCTGCCCTGTCCTGGGCCCGTCCGTTCCACGGGGTCTCACACGTTTCCCCCCCACTCACGAGCGCGCGCCAGGCCCTCACCCCGGGCGATCTGATTTATGTCATGCGCAACGGGGCCGGCCACTGGATCCTGGCCCAAATTCCCTGGGCTGAAGGGGGGCTCGTCTCCCTCGATCCGAAAGACGGAGCTGTGAGGGCTCTGGTTGGAGGGTTCTCCTATCGCCTCAGCAACTTCAACCGTGTCACCGAAGCCTATCGCCAGCCGGGATCTTCGTTCAAACCGTTCGTCTACTCGGCGGCGCTGCATTGGGGCATGACCCCGGCCACAGTCATCAATGACGCACCCATCGTCGTCGCGAACGCGCGCCGTGAGAACATCTGGAAGCCGGGCAACTACACCGGACGCTTCTTCGGGCCGACCCGCCTGCGCGTCGCTTTGGCCCGTTCGCGCAATCTCGTGTCCGTACGCCTGCTGGACGACATCGGCGTGGACTACGCCCTGAACTACATACGCCGCTTCGGCTTCAACCCCGATCGTCTCCCACACGATCTCACACTCGTCCTCGGAAGCGCCGATGTCACCCCGTGGACCATGGCTCGGGGATACGCCGTATTTGCCAACGGTGGCTTCCTTGTGGCTCCTTACTTCATCAGCGCCGTAAGAACCGCAACCGGGGTTCCGGTCCTCCTTGCCGACCCGCAGCAGGCCTGTCCACGTTGCGCTCTCCAGGCTCCGGGAGCCACCAAAAAACAGAAGGGCTCCATCAAAATCGACGCCATTAATCCCGATCCTCCACGGCATCCCCACGTCCTCGTGCTCCCGTCCGAGCTCCACCCCCGTATCGCTCCGCGCGTGATCACGCCTCAGAATGCTTATCTAATTACCAGCATGATGCAGTCGGTGATCCAGTTCGGTACCGGCGTCGGGGCTCAATCCCTCCATCGTGTCGACCTGGCGGGCAAGACCGGGACGACCAACAACTACGTGGATGCCTGGTTCGGAGGGTTCGATCCTTATTTGGTCACCCTGGTCTATGTCGGCCGAGACGATAACAAAACCTTGGGCTACGGTCAGGTCGGGGCTTTCGCCGCCCTCCCGATGTGGATTGATTTCATGGGACCGGCCCTGGCGGACCGACCCGACCTGCCCTACGCGCCCCCACCGGGAATCGTCGTTGCGCGCATCGACACACGGACGGGTCTCCGCTGCGGCCCGAGCGACCCGCACACGATGTTCGAGGTCTTTGAAGCCGGAAAACTCCCTGCACTTTGTTCCAGCCCTCACCGTCACCGACACCACCATATTTTTTGACTTTCGTCTCGCCCTCGTTCATCACGAGTACAATGCAGGAATCGTGAGACGCGGGAGTTTTCCCATTCCAATGAGTCGTCGGCGCTTGCAGCGCGCCACGAGCGCCCGTCGTCAGGCCATCGCCGACGAGGCGGCGCGCCTCATGCTCGACCACGGGATCGCCGACTACGGATTGGCAAAACGTAAGGCCGCGGTGGCGTTTGGCGAACCTCCTCACGGGATTCACCTCCCCACAAACGAAGAAATCGAATCCGCCCGCCATCTGCGCCAGAGTCTCTACACTCCGGACGCTCCCGTCAGGGTCGAACAGCTGCGTCGCCTTGCTCTCCGGGTAATGAATTTTTTGCACCCTCTCAGGAGTGCCCTCACAGGGGACGCGCTGCGGGGCATCGTGACAGCTCAAAGCAGACTCGAACTGCACGTCTTTTGCCAAACTCCCGAAGAAGTGGCCTTGCACCTGCTCGACAAAGGTCTTCCGTACGAGCTTCAGAACCGTCGCTACCGCTTCCCTCGTTACGAGACATCGCTCACCACGTTCGTTTTTGCTTACGACGGCTGTCCTGTTGTGCTCACACCGTTCACGGAAGAAGAGCGTCAATCGCCGCTCTCCCCTCTCGACGGACAGCCCTACCCGCGTGCGGACCGACGGGCCCTCCTTCTGCTCCTCGAGCGCGGGGCTTAACTTTATCGAACCCGCCTCATCCGGAACAAAGCCACGCTGCGAATCAGTTCTTCGCCTCCCGCGCTTCGAGCGGACGATAGCTGCGCGGGCCTGACCCGATGTAAATCTGTCGTGGGCGACCAATGCGTTGTTCCGGGTCCCGGATCATCTCTTGCCAATGAGCCACCCAGCCGACAGTCCTTGCGACGGCGAACATGGCGGTGAACATGCTGGTCGGGATGCCAAGTGCACGGTAGATAATTCCAGAATAGAAATCGACGTTCGGATAGAGTTTGCGCTCAATGAAGTAATCGTCCTTGAGAGCGATCTCCTCAAGCCTCTGGGCCAGCTCGAGCAGAGGATCGTGATCGTCACCCAGTCGGGTCAAGACGCGATGAGCGGCCTCGCGAATAATCCGTGCGCGTGGGTCGTAGTTCTTATAGACACGATGACCAAAGCCCATCAACCGGAAGGGATCGTTCTTGTCTTTGGCCCGTCCCAAAAACTTGGGGATATTCGCCACGGTACCGATGTCCTGAAGCATGTTGATCACAGCCTCGTTGGCACCTCCGTGCGCAGGTCCCCACAGGCAAGCGATCCCGGCGGCAATGGCGGCGTAAGGATTGGTCCCTGAGCTTCCGGCCAGGCGGACCGTCGAAGTGCTGGCATTCTGTTCGTGGTCGGCATGGAGGACGAACAGGAGATCGAGAGCCTGAGCCGCAACCGGATCGACGGTGTAGGACTCACTGGGGACCGCGAAGAACATGTGCAGCAGATTTTCGGCGTACCCAAGATCGTTCCGCGGATAGACAAAAGGCTGCCCGACCATATGTTTGTAGGCGGCCGCGGCGATGGTGGGTATCTTGGCCAAGATGCGGGCAGCAAAAAGGTGCTGCTTGGCCGGATCACGATAGTCGCCATCACCGGGGTAGAACGCCGATAGCGAACCCACCGCCCCTGTCAACATCGCCATGGGATGAGCATCGTGATGAAAGCCGTTGAAGAAACGAAGAAGGCTCTCATTGATCAGCGTATGGTGAACAATTTCGTGCTCGAACTCCCGAAGCTGCGAAGCCGTTGGCAGATCCCCGTTGAGGATGAGGTAGGCCACTTCCAGGAAGTGGCTTCGTTCGGCCAGCTCCTCCACCGGGTATCCACGGTACAGAAGAACCCCCTGGTCACCATCGATATAGGTGATGGCGCTCGTGCACGAGGCCGTGGATCCAAAGCCAGGGTCGTAAGTGAATAGCCCATGATCGGCGTAAAGCCTGCCGATTTCAAGCGCGGAGGGACCGAGTGTGCCGTGACGCAGAGGGAGATCGATTACCCCACTTCCACCCGTGGGCTTGAGGGATTGTGTCTCGGATTTTCTGTCGACCATCTCACGATCCTCCGGTATGTCACAACCGTCTCAACCGTCCCGCGTCACTCTCCCAAGGGCGATGCCCCAGTGGACATCGCAAGCCGACTGCGCAGCGATGGGCTCAGCCAGCACCGCGAGCGTACTTGCGACGGAACTTGTCAACGCGTCCGGCAGTGTCGACAAGTTTCTGTTTCCCGGTATAAAAAGGATGGCAATTGGCACAGACTTCGATATGGAGATCGTCTTTCTCGACGGTCGAGCGTGTCGAGAAGCGTGCGCCGCAACTGCAGGTGACGTTGATGTCGTGATAAGTGGGATGAATACCGTCTTTCATGAATGGAGCCTCAAGCCTTTTGTGCGCCAGAGTGTCCTCTGGCGTCCGACGCAAACAGGAAGATCTTCAAGGATCGCTGTGGATTATTCTACCATGACCATGCGGGGAATTGAAACGGGTTGGGGCATCCAATAATGCCCGGTTTCAAAAGGAAGGCCGAGCAGCAACCATATAAAATGGGGGCTTCATAGCTTCCCCTCCCACAGCCCCCCAATTCCATCATGACCAAGGCATTACTGCATTCTTCCTCTCCCGTCGGGCTTGAAGCCACTGATCCCGATCAACTACGAACCCTCGTAATCGAGGAGTCTCTTACCGCCGTTGAGCGGATCAACCGCTATCTTCTGCAGCTCCTCCATGAGGATCATGCCCGCAAAGGGTTGCTGACCTCATTGACTGGCCTCAGTGACGCATCGCGTCAAGCTCTCCAGACTCTTCTCGACCGTCCCTGGGCCGAAGTGGAAGCGCGGGTCGCCCGCCTGTCTTCACCCTTGTGGCGCCTGACGGATCATCCCGGATGTTGGCAAACACTAGCCACGGGGTGTGGCAACCCCCAAGAAATGGCTTGTGTGGACGGAGGCCTCTGGCCACACCCGGCTTCGGCACCGTAAGAACTGGAAGTCTCCCCAGGGCTCAAGCCAAGGGCCTGCGCGGCTTGTTTGCTCAAATACGTCAGATACGAGCGACGACCGCCGACGGAACCGTGAACCGTAGACGTCTGAGTGCCTCTTGGCTTGAAGGGACCTGACACCGGATCGAAGCCCGTCCCCCCACAGCACAGCGGAGAGGACGGGCTCGATGAACCGGCGGGAAGACCCCCCACCGACGATTCAGACGGCGTCTTTGAGCTTTTTCAGGGCCTGAATTTTCACGACACGGCGCGCCGGCTTGGCCTTGAACACCGTGGGCTCGCCGGTGAAGGGGTTGACCCCACGACGGGCCTTGGTGGCCGGTTTGTGCTGAATCTTGATTTTGAGAACTCCAGGGAGCACAAAAAGACCGCTGCCACGCCGTCCGAGACTCTTGTGGATCAGAACCTCAAGGCCATCGAAGACAGAGGCAACTTGTTTGCGGCTGAGCCCTGTATCTTCCGCGAGAACACGCAAAATCTCGCTCTTGCTCATGGCCTTAGGCTTCTCGTTGGTATTTTTGCGATCGGTAGGTGTCATGAAGGATCCTCGATTGAATTGAATGAAATGAACAAACGGGCGACCGGCAAGTTCTGTCACGACCGGGCGTCTTGCACGACGCCAAACGGCGCTCCGGGAACGCGGACGTGCATGAATCTAGCACAAAAACTTTGGCCGTGTTCGCCCTCTGATCCCTCCCCCGCCTCAGAAAGCGGGCAGAAAGATGAGAAGGGCGCCGATGATGAGGAGCGCCACAAGGGGAGTGAAGTCGACGTTCCCTCGGGGAGGGAGGAGCCGACGTAACGGCCCCAGAAGCGGCGCCACCAGAGCGGCCACGGAACCCGACAGACCCGGCGGGAGAGCTACGAATCCCGCCAGAATGTAGATGATGAGGGTAAAGGCATAGAGGACGAGAGTCAGATCAATCGTTCCCAAGACGGCTTCCAGGGCAAGGACGGGCATTCCCGGCTCCGCAGAACCCAAGACAAGCGGTCGCAGAAGCGCTTGGAGAAAGATGATCCCCAAAGCCGCAACCCAAGCTTGCAGGTTGACCGCCCGACGTCGCCCCCCGAATCTCAGGCGGGTGTCACGTCGCGGCGGTGTCCAACGCAGCAGCAACTGCATCAGGGGCTGGGCGTAGGAAAGGCGAGCGGCGTCCGCGGCGGCACGGAGGAGAGCCAAAAGCGCACAAAAGGTCAACGCGGTCGATACGAGGAACCAGAGCGCCTGCGCGGGATGGAACGTCACGACACCACCTCGTCGCCTCTGAGCGAGCGCGCGCGGGTCCACGCGGCACGAACCGCTGAACGCACCAGGGGGGAGAAGTCTCCCTCAGCAAGGACCCGCAGAGCCGCCTCGGTGGTTCCGCCCGGAGACGCCACCCGCGCGGACAGCGCCGCAGCATCCCCCCCCGTGGCAGCGAGCAGTGCAGGGGTTGCCTCCACCGTCCCGGCCACCAACCGCTCGGCCAAGGGCTGTGATAAGCCGAGCGCCATGCCTTCTTCGATCATCGACTCCATCAGAGCAAGGACGTAGGCAATACCGCTTCCTGAGAGGGCTGTGACCGCATCGAGATCCTCTTCACGGGCACACCAGTGCACCTCCCCGACGGCCGCGAGGAGGCTCGCGGCCCAAGACCGGGCCTTCTCGTCGCTTGCCGGTGTAGCGTAAAGCGCGCTGACTGCACGTCCGATCGTTGCGGCGAGGTTGGGCATGGCCCGGGCGAGCGGTCGCGTTCCCCAGTGGACGGCCAGACGTTTGGTAGAAACACCTGCCGCCAGGCTAAGCAGAAGACTTCCATCCGGCCATTGGAAGGGGCTCAGCGCATCGAGCGCCGCGTCGGTATCCTTGGGCTTGACGGCAAGCACCACAACATCGGTCCGCGCGGTTGCCGTCGGGGACGCAAGAACCTCAATAATCCGGAGTGTCTCCCGGGCATGCTCACGGGCGTGCGGATCGGTCTCGACGGCCCGCAAACACGACCGCGACCAGCCGGCCTTAAGCAGCCCGTGAACAAGCGCCGTGCCCATCCGCCCGAGACCAAGAACCGTGACCGAGGGCCTAGAAAATCTTTCCGTCATGAGCACCCCACGCGCAGGCTTGCTAGTCTATAGACAGGTAACCCTTAACAAGTATAGGGAACCAGGCGAGGCCCCATGAGCTCAGATTCACCCAAAACCTTTGACATCGGACAGCTTCTGGCGTTCAGCGTCCGACAAAAAGCGTCCGATCTGCACCTTTCGGCCGGCGAGCCTCCCATGATCCGGGTTGACGGCGACATCCGCCGCATCAATCTCCCGGCTCTCGCCCACAAGGAAGTGCGCGACATGGTCTATGACATCATGAACGACAAGCAGAGAAAGCAATACGAGGAGTTTCTCGAATGTGACTTCTCTTTTGAAGTCGAGTCTCTCGCCCGGTTCCGGGTCAACGCGTTCAACCAGAGGCGCGGTGCGGGGGTGGTGTTCCGCACTATTCCTTCCGTCGTTCAGAGTCTCGAAGAACTCGGCTCTCCCAAAACCTTTTCACAGCTGACCAGCGCCCCTCGCGGCCTCGTGCTTGTCACGGGACCGACCGGTTCGGGGAAATCGACGACGCTCGCGGCGATGATCGATCACGTTAACGAAACACGCATGTCGCACATCCTCACGGTCGAGGATCCGATCGAGTTCGTACACGGTTCCAAAAAATGTCTGATCAACCAGCGCGAAGTCCACAGCCACACGCTCGGCTTCGCCGAGGCCCTCCGCTCGGCCCTGCGCGAAGATCCAGACATCATCCTCGTCGGCGAGATGCGCGATCTCGAAACCATACGGCTGGCTTTGACCGCCGCCGAAACCGGGCACCTCGTCTTTGCCACACTCCACACCAGTTCAGCCGCCAAAACCATCGACCGTATCGTTGATGTCTTCCCGGCTGCTGAGAAAGACATGGTTCGCACCATGCTGTCGGAATCCCTCAACGCCGTCATTGCCCAACGCCTCCTCAAGCGTCCGGGTGGTGGGCGGGTCGCCGCATACGAGGTGATGATCGCCACCCCCGCCATACGAAACCTGATTCGCGAAAACAAGGTGGCCCAGATGTATTCCATGATCCAGACCGGACAGTCCGTCGGCATGATGACTCTCGACCAGTGTCTCGCCGACTATCTTCGCCGCGGCTTGATCACACGCGACCAAGCCCTTGAAGCGGCAACCAGCAAAGACCTCGTGGCACGCTGAGGAAGCCAACCATGGAACGCGAACAAGCCGTCAAATTCATGCAGGATCTCCTGCGTATCATGGTCCAGCGCCAAGCCTCCGATCTCTTCATTACCGCCCAGTTCCCGCCGGCACTCAAGATCGACGGTGAGATCCAAGCCGTTACCGACCGACCCTTCAACGAAGAACAGACCGCGGTTCTCGTGCGCGCCATCATGAACGACCGTCAGAGCCGCGAGTTCGACGCCACCAAGGAACTCAGTTTTGCCATCAGCCCTCGGGGCATCGGCCGTTTTCGTGTCAGTGCCTATCTTGAGCAAGGCCGAGTCGGCGCGGTCCTGCGCGTGATCAACACCGACGTGCCGACACTCGAAAAGCTTGGTTTGCCCCTGATCACCCACGACATTGCCATGTCCAAGCGCGGGCTCGTGCTCGTCGTCGGTGCCACCGGTTCGGGCAAGTCCACAACCCTCGCGGCCATGGTCCGCCACCGCAACGAAAACAGCCGCGGGCATATTGTGACGATCGAAGACCCGATCGAGTATGTGCACCGCCACATGGGATGCATCGTCACTCAGCGCGAGCTCGGAGTCGACACGGAGTCGTGGGAGAACGCCCTCAAAAACACGCTCCGTCAAGCTCCCGATGTCATTCTCATCGGCGAAATCCGCGAACAAACGACGATGCAGTACGCGGTCGAATTTGCCGAAACCGGCCACCTCTGCCTGAGCACGCTCCACGCGAACAGTGCCAATCAGGCGCTCGATCGCATCATCAATCTCTATCCCAAAGAGAAACGGCAACAACTGCTCATGGATCTCTCCCTCAACCTCCGAGGCATGATCTCACAACGGCTTCTGCGCAAGGCAAGCGGCGAGGGACGCATCGCCGCGATGGAGATTCTCATCAACACACCCTACGTCGCCGATCTGATTTTCAAAGGGGAAGTGGCTCAGCTCAAGGAGGTCATGGCCCGCTCCCGCCAAGCCGGCATGCAGACCTTTGACCAACATCTCTTTGATCTTTACGAGGAGAAAGCCATCACCTACGAAGAGGCGCTGCGGAACGCCGATTCGCAAAACGAGCTCCGTCTTCGCATCAAACTCGAAAGCAAACGTAGCCCGCAATCGTTCGACCAGGAAATCGAGACCCTGCATCTGCAGGACGTCGATTCCGGTCGCCCGCTGTGAGACGACGGCCTTGAACCTCGAACCTTATCTGCGCCTCATGGCGGAACACAAAGCCTCGGATCTTTATCTCTCGGTCGGCGCCACCATCAAGATCCGGGTCGAGGGCCGTCTGGGATCGATCGGGAAAACGGCTCTCGACGCCACCTTGCTCACAAACGTTCTGGAATACCATCTGGGCGAGGAGCAGAGAACATCCTTCGCCAAGCACGGGCAAGTGGACATGGCCCTGCAGATCGAAGGGCTTGGGCGCTACCGCCTGAACGTCTTCCGCCAACGTGGTCAACCCGCCATGGCCGTGCGCTTCATCCCGGAGTCAATCCCGGATCTCGACACACTGGGTCTCCCGGGAATCATCAGCGACCTGGCTCAACTTCGGCGGGGGCTGATTCTGGTGGTCGGGTCGACCGGCGCCGGGAAATCCACCACTCTCGCCTCCCTACTCGACTGGCGCAATGCACACCACGCCGAGCACATTCTCACGGTTGAGGATCCGATTGAGTACACCTTCATCAACAAGAAATCGGTCGTTAACCAGAGGGAAGTCGGAACGGACGTCGTCTCTTACGAGAAGGCCCTACTGAGCGCGCTTCGCGCCAGCCCCGACGTGGTGATGATCGGCGAGATCCGCGACCGGGCAACCATGAGTTCCGTGCTTGAGCTTGCCACGACGGGGCACGTGGTGTTTGCCACCCTGCACACGGGCAACGCCTACCAAGCTCTGGAGCGGATCCTCAATCTCTACCCCGTCGACGCGCACCGTCAAATTGTGACTGATCTCGGAGAAGTCTTGCGGGCCGTCATCGCGCAGCGCCTCGTGCCCAACAAGGAGGAACGGCTTGTGGCGGCTGTCGAGGTCATGCTCAATACGCCTCATATTGCCGATCTCATCCGCAAGGGGGAGATCGGCCAACTTCACGAGGCGATGGAAAGCAGCCGCGAGCAGGGGATGCAAACCTTCGACCGCGCCCTTGCCCGCCTTTACGAGCAGGGGACCATCAGCCTCGAAACCGCACTCACCCACGCCGACTCGCGGACCAATCTCGAATCCATCCTGCGTTTTGGCTGACAAGACCGAGGGCACGTGCCGCCGGACCCTTTGTCTCCGCCCCGACGTGCGCGCCGTCCCGGCGCAACGGACGTGTCTGCCGCCCGCACCGACGTTCTCTTCCAACTCCCGTTGCGCTATGAGGACTGGACCGCCCCGCTCTCGGACGCCGCCCGACAGCCCGGCGCCAGCGGGCTTGTCGAAGGAACGGTCGCGCGGGTTTTCGAGACAGCCCGACCGCGCCGGGCCTTCGTGGCCGTCCTGACCGACGGGACCGGTCGGGAAATCCTGTCCCTGCGCTTTCTGCATGTTTTCCCGGGACTCCGCAGCCAGTTCGCACCAGGCCAACGAATCGCCGCTTACGGGCGACTGCGTCAAGGCCCACACGGGCTCGAGATGGTCCACCCCCGATGCCGTCGCGCGCCCGCAGCGGGCGCTCCCCGGCCACGAAGCCTCGAGCCGGTCTATTCCGCACGGGGGCCAATACCACCTCGGGCTCGAGCGCGCCTCGTTCGGGACGGACTCGCGCACCTCGCGCACGACCCGTCATGGACCGACACGCTCACACCGATTTTTCACCGCTCAGGGCTCGATGTCCCTTCCTTGACCGAGTCTCTCAGTATCCTCCACGCTCCACCCGCCGAAGACAACGTCGAGCACGTTCTGGAACAGGCCCGACGACGACTCGCCGCAGAGGAGCTGACCGCTCACATCCTGCGGACACGTCTTTGGCGCCGCGGCCTCAACGATCGACCGGCCCCAGCTCTCGTTTGCTCCAGCCATCTCGTCGACCGCTACCTGGCACAGCTGCCGTGGCGCCCAACCGAGGGGCAGCAGCGGGCGTTTGAGGAAATCCGCGCCGATCTGCGGCGGGCACAACCCATGATCCGGGTCCTCCAGGGCGATGTCGGCTGCGGGAAGACACTCGTCGCCGTCCTGGCTGCCCTTCACACCCTGGAAGCCGGAGAACAAGTGGCCCTGCTCGCCCCCACCGAGATTCTGGCCCGTCAGCACCACGATCGTCTTGCGGCTGAGCTGACCCCTCTCGGCATCACCGTGCTTGGACTCTGGGGCACCATCCCTGCCGGACAACGGCGTGTGCACGAAGCCAAGATCGCCACCCGCGACCCCTGTCTCACTGTCGGCACTCATGCTCTCCTTCACAGCAGACTCCATTTCGGCTCGCTCGGACTTGTGATCGTGGACGAGCAACACCGCTTTGGCGTCGTGCAACGCCAAACCCTCAACAGCGGACGCAGCGACGCTCTCCAGCCGCACCAACTCATCATGACCGCAACCCCGATCCCGCGGACGCTGGCACTCGCGCTTTACGGCGGCATCGATCTCACGACCATTCACGAACGCCCTCCGGGACGGACCCCGGTCCGGACGACGGTGCTCCCCGACACCCGCCGGAGAGAACTCATGGCACGGCTTCGTCACCGCTGCCTCGAGGGGTCCGAGCAGGCCTACTGGATCTGCCCGTGGATCGGAGACGAAGACGACACCGCCGAAGACGAGGGCCCGGGCGTCGCGCGCACTTACCATGAGCTCCTGACCCACTTCCCCCCCGACTCTCTTGCCCTGGTCCACGGACGGATGTCGGCGCGTGCGCGCGAGGAAGCCATGCGATTATTCCACGAGGGTCGGGCACGCATCCTCGTCGCTACCACCGTCGTCGAAGTTGGTGTCGATGTTCCAGCGGCGACCATCATGGTGATTGAAGAAGCCGACCGTCTGGGCCTGCTGCAGCTCCATCAGCTGCGCGGACGTGTCGGGCGCGGCACTCACCCCTCGCACTGCGTTCTGCTCCATAAGAGCTTGCGGCCCGAAGCGGGGGCAAGGCTCGAATCCCTCACACGACTGAGCGACGGCCTCGACGTGGCGCGCCAGGATCTCGAGACACGTGGTCCCGGTGATGCCACAGGCACACGCCAGTCCGGCCTTCCCGGCTTTCGCTTTGTGGATCTCGCGCGCGATCTCGCTCTCGTTCCTTTCGCCCGTCGGGTCGCCGACGCCATCATGCCCGAAGGAGCGCTGGCGCCCCACGGCGAGGCTGAGAGGCTTCTGGCCCGCTGGCCGGGCCCAGGGGAAACTCTCTCGCGAACAGTTTGAGGGGACGGGGCTACAATGGTTCCCGTTCCTCCGACCGTTCGCGTCGGACCCTTACTCTCGTGCCCGCAAAGTCCGCCTGCTGGTTTCCGCCGTCCGATGTGCCTGCCCCAGAACGCCCCGATGGGTACTGGGCATGGCTCATTGACCCGGCGCCTCTTACGCCCAAACTGCGCGCCCACGCCGGCGAGGACCTTGATCTGACACTGCTTCAGTCCGGTCCGGCACATCCCTGGCCCGATGAGTGGCCCGTCCTTGACCTGACACCGCGCCAACGCATCCTGCGCCGCGAAATCCTCTTTACCGTGTGCGATGATCCTTGGGTGTACGCCACAACGACGGTCAGCGAAACGGACGTCAGTTCGCTTCCCTGGTTGACCCAGCTCGGAAACGAAGCGCTCGGAGACCGGGTTTTTGCCCGCCATGGAGGGAAGCGACTGTGGCTTGAGGTTGGCCGCCTCGGGTACGGCGCTCCTCTCGCCCGCCAAGCCCGAGTGCTTCTGCACCCCAACCGTTTGCCCGATCCCTTATGGGCCCGCCGATCGCTTCTCCAGTGCGGTCGGGCCCGTTTGCTCGTGCACGAAATCTTCCTGCGCGGGGCAACCCCGTGGCGACGCAGTTGAACGCCCAGGCCTTCCGTGTCCGCACAGCCCTCGAGGCCACGCGTAAACGCCTGGGACTCTACGCTCGGCTCGTCCGTCTGGACCGGCCGATCGGGGCTCTTCTGCTGCTCTGGCCAACGCTCTGGGCTCTTTGGCTGGCGGGGCATGGGCATCCCGACCCCTGGATCCTTTTCGTTTTTGTCGCGGGTGTCTGGCTGATGCGCGGTGCGGGGTGTGCGGTCAACGATTTTGCAGACCGCAATTTTGATCCGTACGTGGCACGGACCCGCCACCGTCCGCTCGCGCAACGCGACCTCAAGGGAAGGGAGGCCTGGGCGATCGCCTTGGTCTTGGTGGGCATCGCCTCTCTCCTCGTCTTCACACTCAATCGGCTCACCGTCCTGCTCGCGGCCGTGGCTCTCCTGCTTACGGTCAGTTATCCCTTCCTCAAACGATTCACCCACCTTCCCCAGCCGTACCTCGGTGTTGCCTTCGGTTGGGGGATCCCTATGGCCTGGGCGGCCGAAACCGGGCGGATCCCCACCGTGGCCTGGTTGCTTCTCCTCGCCAACGTTCTTTGGACCACCGTTTACGACACGTTCTACGCTATGGCCGATCGGCCCTGGGACAGGCAGCTCGGCATCAAATCGACAGCACTCCTTTTTGGAGACTACGACCTCATCGTCATCGCGGGCCTTCAAGCACTCACGCTGCTGGCTTTCCTCCTCGTCGGTCACCGCCTGCACCTCAACGGGTTTTACGAAGCGGGGGTCGCAACCGCCGGGGTGCTCTTTTTGGTCCAGCTCAACCGTGCCCGCGAGCGGAATCCCGAACAATGCTTCCGCTCGTTCTTGAACAACAATTGGGTTGGGCTCAGCATTTTCCTCGGCATTGCCCTCAACTACATCCTTCGCCTCACCCCTGTACGCTAGACCCCGATTACAGGGCCGGGGGATCGCGGCCAACGGCGTTGGTTTGACCGGCACGTGCCACGACCTCGCGCGGCGTCCGGGCGAGCCACCACCAGACGTAGAGACACGGAACGAGGATCAGAGCAGGAGCCAGCCACAACGGAAATGTCAGCGGCAGAAGTGTAGCGACGAGCACGATAAGCACAAGCAGGTTGGCCACCTGAGGGATGAGGACGTGGCGCGCCCGCCCGCGCAAACGCCGGTCGCGGGCGTAGAAAGCCAAGGCCGTATTCGCCAGAATATGGCCGAGGAATAGCGCGATGCTGCTCGCGGTGATCAGGATGAGATAGCCCTGGAACGGCCCAAGGATGAGGCCCGTCAGAAGCGAGAGACCCAAAGCGACGAGCATCACCCAACGCACCGCACGCTTTGGGTTACGCGTAGCGTCGAGTTCGGACCATGAAGAGGGGAAGACCACACCATCACGGGCCATGGCGTAGACGAGGCGCGCGCAGCTCAGAACCGGAGACAAACTCCCCGCATACATCGAATTCAGGATGAGGATGACCAGAATCACCGCCGCCCAGAGACCCACGCCTGATCGGGCCAGCACGACACCGGGGACAAGGGCGTGAGCAAAACTTCCCATCCGCTCCGGCCCCCAAGCGACGGTCAGCGCATAGGCAAGAAAGACAAAGAGGAAAGAGGACAGGAGATAGGCCAGCAAAACCGCCCAGCGAATGCGCCTCTCGGGAGTTGCCGTCTCTTCGCCCAGCGATGTGGCGGCCGACGAACCAGAGACCGTGAACATGCCAAGGAGGACCCCAAGGGCGAAGACCGACAGAGGCACGTGGGCGTCGTGCAGCGTGAACACCGCGGACGTGTTGACGGGGCCCGCAGCAACCACAAGATCAATGGCAAAGATGAAAAGTGCCACGATCTCGAAAGTTCCCGTCCACACCGCGTAACGCAGGGAAGGGCGTACCCCACGCACCGCAAGAAGATAGAGCAATCCCGTGAGCAACATCAGGACGGGGATCCAGAGCCAAAGCGGTGCCGTCACACCAAAGAGGGTGGTCAACACACCGGGCACGAAGACGCCGGCGACGAACAGAAGAGCGTTGGTAATGATGTTGAAGTAAGACAAGAGGAAAAGCAGCCCTCCGATTGTCCCCCAACGCCCGCCCATGCCGTGCGCGATGAACCCGTAAAAACCACCGGCCGAGGCCACGTGCTTGGAGAATTGCACCGTTGTGTTCACCATGAGCGCGGCGGCGACAACAGCGACAAGAAGGGCCAGAGGCATGGCCCCCTGCGCATAGGCCGCCACCCCCGTAAGCGTGGCAGCCATCGCTCCAGCCGGTGCGATCAGGGAAATCGACTGGTAGGTGAGTTGCCAGAACCCGACAGCATGAGGGTCCAGCGTGGCGGTAGCCGGGTCGACGGACTCGCGCATAAATGAAGCTCCCGAGGGACACCTCATCATAAGCGGAGTCCATGACTCACGGACGAAAACGCGCCATAGTGGCCGCGGTTGACGCTCGCGCAACGAGGCAGGGAGGCGGAAGATGCCTCCATGCTCCGCGGTCTTCCCGTCCTCGCAACACTCGTCGCTCTCGTGCTGCTTGCCGGTTGTGTTCGTCCGTCCCATGTGGGCTCCCCGTCGCTCCACCCGTACGATTTTTCCTACCGTGTTCGTTGGCACGGAGCGGGGCGCGACCCGCGGGTCGTGGTTTTTTCCGATGCCGACCAGACGTACTTCATCGTTCCGTCATCCGGGGAAAGGCGGGCACGCGTCTTCGCGGAGATCGGCAACAGCTTGAGGCCGGTGGATCTCCAACAGGGGTCCCCCCCGTATCTCATCGCCGGATGTGTCGCCCGACGTTGGCTTCTCACCGACGGACGAGCGGGGTACGGCGCGGCGGTGGCCCTCCGTTCACTGCACGGACACCTCTGCGGCGGCGATACGACTCAAGGATTTTTCGGTCGTTTTGCCACTCGCGCTGGAGCGGCGGAACTGACGCCAAAACCCCACGCCCGTGGGTCAAACGCGCGCAATCGGCCTTCGTCCAACCGCAGGCGTTTTGCCGTTTTTCTCCACCCCATCCCAGAGAGCCTCTCCGGATGCCACCGTTGCGCGCAGCCGGAGCGCGTCGCGCAGTCGCGCAGCGCCACTCTCCGCGCTCTGGGGCGGAACTGCCGTCCGGTGTCGGTGTTCGGACGTGGGACAACCATCTTGCTCAGAGCGCCCGTCGGCTGCCATCTGCGTGCGGCCTACGCGCTCCAGGGGTATCACCTCCTCCGCCTCGATGGGCAGAGGATCGGGAACAGAGTGACCCGGATCGCTCGCGCCCATCCCCCGTTACTCCTCGACTTCAATCGGGGGCTCGTCGCCCTCGTGGCCCGCCCATCCGGCGACGGGGACATCGGACGCCTCTTCCTCGGTCCTCTCAGGCCGGTCGGACGGCATTCCGCGCCGGCCTGGCCCCTCCGGCGAAGTCTCCGTCGGACCCTGCTCGCTTGGTGCCAACGGGCGGGGTGTCACACGAACGGACGCATTCCTCGTTTTCGGCTCGCGGCGGGGAGATTCCGGGGTTCGTTCCGGACGGCGCTCCGCAAGCTCTTGAGGCATCTGGCACGGCAGGGGCTTGTGCTCGATCTTTATCTCGACCCCGCGCACCACAGGCTTCGCGTTCGCACGCTTCGGTTTCCTCACCGCTCATGACGATCCTGAACCATCGGCTTGTCGCCGCCTTCGTTCTGTTGCTCGCGGCCGGACTCGTTTCGTCGGCTGTCCGGGCCCGTCCCCGTCCTCGGCTCATTATCGTCAACAGCACGCTCCTTTCTGACCACGGATGGAGGACACAGCGCAGTCTCGAGGACACGCTGCAACGGTGGTGTCGCCGGACGCACAGCCGCCTTGTCTGGCGCCCTCGCCACGACTACCGGCTTGAGGCACAGGCGACCTTTCACGGTTCTTTTGTCCACGCTCTCGATGTCCTCGCCCGTGCTCTCGCTCTCGCTCACGTCCCGCTCGCCCTTCGCTACTACCGTGGCAATCGCGTCTTGGTGGTCAAGAGATGGACGCCGTGAATCTCCGGCGGCGGCGCACGCTCGCCATCCTCCTCCTCGTGCCGGGATTGGCTTCCTGTGTCGCTCCCCCCAGCCACATCGGTTCGTTCCTGCGTGCCACGGGGACGCACGCCCGCGCACTCCTTCATCACACAGAACCCACCGCACCCACCGTGCTCTTGGCCGTCCGACGGGGCGTCTGGCTTGGGGCGCAGCCGACACACCGCCGCTCCGTCCGTCCGCCATGGCTCGACACACGCATTACCCTCGTCGCCCGGGGGTCGGCCTCGACCCTGCTTTCCGAAGCCGCCCATCTTGCCGGACGACGGCTGCGTTTCGAGGATCTTGGCGCCTCCTCCAACCCGAAGTCGTCCGCTCGTTCCTTCTGCCCCGAAGTCGACACCACCGCTTACACAGGCAGTTTGAAACGCTTTCTTGATCGCCTGACTGCACGTTGCCGGATCTGGTGGCGTGTGCGTGGAAGCACCCTTGTGGTCTTCCGCCTGCGAACCCGGACGTTCGTTGTCGACGTCCCTCCCGGGGTCACACGCAGCAACGAGGTCCTCGGCAGCGAGGGCGGACTTGGCGACAACGCGGGGACGGCCTCAACCTACGGGGCAGGATCAGGGTCCGTCACGGAACAGCAGGAAGAAGGGCGCACACAGTTCGCCGACGCACTCGATCCCTGGCCCTCGCTTCGCCGTCACCTGGCGGCTCTCCTCACACGGTCCGGCCGTGTCATTCTCGACGAAACAGCCGGTACAGTCACCGTCACCGACACGCCGCCCGCTCTTCACCGGATCGCCCGCTATCTGCGGACGATGGATCACATCCTGGCCCGCCAAGTGGCCGTGGTCGTTCGCGTGTACAGCGTGCGCCTCAAGCGGCGCAGTCGTTTTGCCGCGGCCGCCGACATCGTCTACAAGAGTCTCGGCGCCGGTGTTTCGGGCGCACTCACCACGAGCGGGGTGACGGGCGGATCGGGCCTCAAAGCCGCCGTCCTTTCCGGACGTGGCCCCTGGAGCGGAAGTCGACTCGTGCTTACAGCCCTCAACCACCTGGGCCAGGCGGCACTCATCACCACCGGCTCGGGGGTGGTGATGGACGACGAGCCCCTCCCGGTCGACAACACACGCACTCTCACCTATTTGGCTCAAGTCTCGAGTTTCACCAGCGCCAACGTCGGATCGACCACAGCGGTGAGTCCCGGGACAGTCACCTACGGCTTCGCGCTCACCGCCATCCCGCACATTCTCCGCCACCGCCGCATCGAACTCTCGGTGTTCCTTTCGCTCTCCAGCCTGGACGCCCTCGCCACCTTGAAAAGCGGAGGAGAGACCATCGAGGGCCCCGATATCTCGAGCCGGGATCTTGCGTCGACGGTGATTGTCCCCTCGGGAGCCACGCTCGTGCTCGCCGGCTACCAAAAACTCGACGCGGATCGACGACAGACAGGAGGCCTAGGGGATTGGAGCACCCAAGCAAGCCGCACCCGCAGCCTGATCGTGGTGACGGTCCAGGCCCGTCTTCTCGACGGAGGACGCCCATGAAGATCGTCACCATCGGAAATCAGCATCTTGCCTTCGGTCTGACCTGGTTCGGTCGTCGTCCGGCCCGCTCTGCACGGCACCAAGCCCGGAACCTCGGACACCGTCTCCGCAGAGACGAGGCGTCGGTGGTGTTCGCCGAACGAAGGGGGCCCATCGCACAACTTGGCGTAGCCCCCGAAGCCGTGACCCTCTCCCGAGAGATCCGTGCACTGGCCCCCGCCTGTGTGGCCGAAGGTGAAGGCGATCTTCTCGTGCTGCTGCGCCTAGACGAAGAGACGGGCTGGATCCTCGCCGTGCGCCAGGGCATCATCCTCGTCCACGGCGACCGCATCGTCCCGTGGACAGAACGTGCGCGGACGTTCGAGGAGCTTCAGATCCATCTCGAGAACCCCCGGACCGTTGTCGAGGAAGACCCCGCGCGCGCCCGTGATTACCTCCGGACACTAAGCTGCAAGACGGCACCACGTCTCGAGTCGGTCAGGCTCCGACCGTGGGAACCTCAAAGGCGTTGGCTCTTTGCCCTCCCAATGGTCGCTCTGTGTGTTCTCCTCGCTTACGGACTCGACTCTTCACCCACGCATGTCCCGCGGGCAATTTCGCCCGTGCATCCCGGGCGTCTAGCGCTTCTCCATCTCTGGCGTCATGGACGCTCTCCCGGCGCCTGGCAAAGAGTTTGTCTGGCGCCGCTCCTCGCACTCCCGTTGGTTCGCCACGGCCGAGAACTCCAGACTCTGCATTGCACACCCGACGAGCTCGTTGCTCGTTACAGAGCGCCCTTGGGTCTCCCCAAGCCTGTCCTGCGACGACCTCGCCCGGGACGCACCGGATCGAGGAGCGTGATCGTTCGAGACTTGGTCCGTCCCCGTGAACCGGCTCCCGCACCCGCACGCCTGAACACACCAGGGGTAACCGACAGGCAGGTCACGCGGCTCCTCGCGATCCTCGGTCTCCGTGCGGCCCCGACCGCATGGCGCCCTTGCCTCGGACCCAATCAGGCACGGTCGCCCGGCTTTGAGCGGCTGCGTTGCCGGCGCATGCGTGTGACGCTCACACGTGAGCCCACGGCCCGCCTTCGCCTCCTGCTGAGTGGCCTTTCATCGGCCCGGGCTGTGCGCATCCGTCGCCTCGTCGCTCGCTTATCACCACCCACTTGGACTCTCGAGGGCATGCTCTATGCAGAAGAAACTCCCTGATCGTTGTCTCTTTGGACTGATCGTAGGCTCGCTGCTCCACGGTTCGGTCGCCGTGCTTCCCGGACGGCCGACGGCCCCACCTTCCGCACCGCCTCCGCGCAGGCTCCGGATCAATTCCCCCCGCCCGCCGCTCACCCTTTCCCGCCTCTCGGCGCTCGAGTCTGCCATCTTACGCCTGCGTTACGAGGTCGCCATCGCCAAACTGCGTCATCAGCTCGCGGCGCTCCAACCTCGTCCTCGCTCACCCCTGCCCCTGTCCACCGTCCGTACCGTCCTTCAGATCAGGAAGCCTGTCGTCCCCCGTTCCCCCACCTGGCGGGTAGTTGCCATCCTCGGGCGGGGACGAACGTTGAAAGCTGTTCTGGCAACCGGTGCCGGGCGAGAGACCGTGGAAGCCGGTTCGCGACTCGGCGCATCCCGCATCGTGCATGTTGCCCCGAACGCCGTGTGGATCAAAAGGGCCGGGACCCTTCGCCGGCTCCCCGTGGTGATTTGCGGCCGGCGGATCGGCTGCCGACGCCCGAAGAGGAGTCAGCCGTGAGCACTTCGCTACCCGACGGGGGAATCCCGGACGATCTGCAGGGGGCCCTGGTCATTGAGCCCAGGAACATCTACGTCGCCGAATCACGACGGCGCGACCCCCAAACTCTCGAAATCGTCTGGATGCTCACCGAGAGGGAGCGGACGGTCCACTGGGTGGGATTCGAGGAACTTGCGGCCCGTCGTCGCGCGGCTACCGCCGCGCCCGGCGCCGATCACGCCCACGCGGTCCGGGAGGCGCAAAGCCTCTTCGCTCAAGCGGCGGCTCTCCACGCCACCGATCTTCATCTGCGCCTGTGGGGAGAGAGGACCGATATCCTCGTGCGACTTCACGGAGAACTGCGCACGCTTCTGCAAACGACCCGCTACGAGGGCGAACGGCTTCTGCGCGCCATCTACGGGACGATGTCGGATGTGGCTGCCCCCGCATACAGTCCGCTGGAGCCCCAGGACGCGCGTGTCGCCCGAAGCGAGCATCTTCCGCCAGGAGTGCACAGCCTGCGCATTGCGACCGGCCCGACGGTCGGTGGGGCTCAGATGGTCGTGCGGTTCTTGTACGAAGACGCTCTCGGCGTCCCTCCCGAAGCCGACGCCCGCGGTGTGATCGACCGGCTCGGCTACGACGGGGGCAGCGGAGAACTCCTGCACGCGGCGCTCGACCGGCCCGGCGGGCTTCTCGTCGTCGCCGGACCGACGGGCGCGGGAAAGTCGACGACCCTGAAGTACCTTCTTGAAGCCCTCCACCGACACCGCCCGGGCCTGAACATCCAGAGCCTGGAGGATCCTCCCGAATACCCGATCCGCGGCGTCGTCCAGGTCCCCGTCCTCGGTGAGGGATCGGCCGACCGTCGTGCGGTCATTCAAACCTATCTCCGTCACGCGCTGCGCGTCGACCCCGATGTCCTCATGATCGGAGAAATCCGTGACCGTGAGACTGCCGCCCTCGCGGTCGAAGCGTCACTCACCGGCCATCAGGTCTGGAGCACCATCCACGCCAACGACGCCGATACGGTTACCACCCGTCTCGGCGAGAAGCTCGCCGGAACAGGCTGGGGACGAAATCCGCGGATCCTCGAAGACCCCACGGTACTGCACACGATCGTCTACCAGCGGCTCTTGCCCCGTTTGTGTGGCGCGTGCCGCTGCCTCCGTCCCTTGTCTGAGGCGGTCACACTGCCCGCCATGACCCGCCGTCGTCTCGCCGACGCCGGATTCGACACCGACCATCCTGTCGCGGTGCGCCATCCCGATGGGTGTGACGCCTGTCACGGGGTCGGCGTGGACGGACTCCTCGTCGTCGCCGACGTACGTCCCGGTGGGCAGGACCACGCGGGGGAGGTCGCCCCGGCGCTGCGCGCCCGGGCCCTTCGTCTCGTCGCCGAGGGGCGCGTCGATGCCCTCGACGCCGAACGGGCCGTCGGTCCACTCCATCCGGAACACGGGGGGGGCCAGGTTTTGTGAACAAGGTCTCCGCACGTCTTGGTACGGGATTCCGACACGACGATCGCGTTCGGTTCTACGCCCGTCTCGCCACGCTCCTCCGCCACGGGATCCTCCTCGAAGACGCTCTCACCCGCCTGGCCCGCCCACGCCGGAATCGCCGCCCCCCCGCGTGGGCACGGCAACTCGTGGCGTCGCGTGGTGAGCTTCTGGCTGACCGTCTCGGTGCGCTCATACCGAGCGATGAAGCGCTCCTCCTTCGTGCCGGGGAACGTTCCGGTCGATTGGCAGAGGCTCTAGACCGTCTCGCGGAGCATCTCAATCGAGTGCGACGCCTGCGTGCGCGTCTGTGGAGTGCGTTGGCCGCCCCGCTCATCCACATCACGCTTCTCACCGGAGCCATCGTCTTCGTCGCCTGGCGCGTCGTTCCGGTTTTCGTCCGGGCGGCACCGCACGCACACTGGCACGGGGCGGCGTCGGTCCTCGTGGTTGTCTCGGCGCTGCTTCGCCAACCCCTGGTGCTCTTCTTCCTTGTGCTCATTCCCTTGGCCCTCGGAGGAGGAATCCTCTGGTCCTTCGATCATTTTCTTCCACCCTGGCGTGCCTGGCTCGACCGCTTCCCTCCCTGGTCGCTCTACCGTCTCGAGTGCGGCGGGATCTGGCTGCTCTCGATTTCTGCTCTCGTAGGCGCGGGCTGCCGTCTCCGCACCGCCGTCGAGGAAAGTGTCCGCGGAGCCAAACCCTGGTTGCGGCAGCGGTGCTCGGCGCTTTTGAGCGAGCTGGCGTGCGGGCACGGTTTCGGTGAGGCGCTTGCGCGCACCGGATACGCCTTCCCCGACCCCGAGGTGATCGAGACGCTGCGTTGTCTGGGGGAGTTGCCGGACTTCGCCCAAACCCTTGAGCGCACCGCCCGGGCCTGGGCGGAAGAGACGGAACGGACGATCGCCCAAGAGGCCCGCACTCTCGAAATTCTGGCCTACGTTGCCCTCGTGCTCGCCTTCCTCGCCTTTACCACAGGCTTCGTGGCCCTCAACACCCAGCTGGGATCGGCGGCGTTCGCCGCCCCCTGATTTCTCAACCTCACCGGAGATTCGTGCCTCAATGAAACACACTCGCCACCGCGCACACAACCAAGGGGGCTGGACGCTCCTCGAGCTTCTCGTCACCATCATCGTCGTCGCCGTCCTTACCGCCGGTGTTCTCCTGCTCTACCGTCAAGCCACGGGCGCCGCCAACACCGCCCGGGCCGAAGACCTCCTCACATCGATTCAGGCGTCCGTCCACGAGATCTACGCCGACGAAAACAGCTATAGCACCCTCGACAGCTCGGTTCTGAGCGGGGGCAGTCTCTCCGCCGATCGGCGCGACCCCTGGGGCGGCACGATTCACGTGCGCCCAACCGCGGGAGGACACCACTTCACAATCAGCTTTGGACGCGTTCCCCACACCGCCTGCCTGCGTTTGGGGGCCAGCCCTGTCGACGGAGGCTGGACCTCGCTCAGCATCAACCAGGTTGGCGTCTACGATGGGACGCAACCCCCAAACCCCGGTGCGGTCCTCTCGGCGTGCCGGAGCGCGACTCACGACCGGCTCACCTGGACGTCGTCGTGAAGACTCTCCTCGCCGTGGTGGCGCTCCTCGGACTGGGCTGGGCCGCGCTTCCTCCCCAGTCCCACGGCTCGGACCGGCGGGCCCAGGCGCGCCGTACGGCGGCACTTTTTCTCGCCGTCGTACGCAACGTCTGGCCCCCGCGGAGCAACCCTCATGCTCTCCTCCCGCTCCCCGCCGGTTGGACCCGCCACGTGGGCACGCGGCACGTGTATGTCGACGCCCCCCTGTCGGGCAACACAGTGCTTCGGGTCGCGCCCCTCCTCGCTCCCCTTGTGAGCGCCGGACGCGTGCGCGGGCACACCCTGGTGAGCTTTCTCTGCGGGCCCCTCCTCCGGAAACTTCCGTTGCGCTTGCCGGATCGTTCGACACTGGTCGTCCTGCCTCCGTGGCGGGATGTGCCCCTTCCCGCTGGTTGTACGGTCTCCGCCGAGACGCGAGAACAGCGATGAAAGCCAGATCCCGACCACACGGTTGGTCGCTTCTCGATGCGCTCCTCGCGCTTTTCCTGAGCGCCGCTCTCGTCTCCCTCTTTGTCAGCTGGGCGCGAATCGGCACACAGAGGATGCTCGCACGCGGCTTGGCTTCGGGCCTCCACGCGCAGCTTCGTGCCCTCGTGGCGTACGCGCGTCTGTTGCAGCTGCACGGGGACCGCCCCCTGCCCCTGGGGAAGGAATTCGTGCCTGTCCCCCATGCCCGGCTCGTCTCCTCGGGAGTCCTGGCGCCCTATCTCTCTTCGGTCAATCCCCTCGGCCAACATTACCGCGACTTCCTCGCCGCGCCGCACCACGGCCTCATCGAGGCGATCGTTCTCACCGAGGGAGGAAGCGACGGTTCCCGCGCCCGCCGTCTTGGAGCCTTGGCCGTCCTTGCGGGAGGAACGCGTATCGGGGAAGTCCTACCAACCCCGGCCGCAGGATGCACGGCACGGGGAGACGGCGGGGCCTGGTGCCTTCCCCTTGAAGATGGCCTCCCCAACCCCGGTCCCGGCCATCTCGTGGCCCTGCAGGAGGTCGACCCCGCGCGTCGGCTCGATCTCGCTCTTGATCGCTACCGGGTCGGCAACGGTCAGGAATGGAACACCATGCACACCCGACTCGGTCTCGGAGGGCACCGGGTCGCGGGGGCGCGTAGTTTCCGTCTTCTCGACGGAACCACCCTCGGATCGGGAAACGGCGGTTATCTTCGTCTGGGCCGACGCGCTGGAGCCACCGCCCAGCCCTACATCCGCTGGGCCTACGCCGGACCCGGTGGTCCAAGCAGCCTCAGGCTCTCGGCTCTGGCTCCGGATACCCTCACCTTGAGCGCACGGCATCGCGCGGCCCGCTTCGATGTGACGGGCACCTTGGCGACACGTGGAGATGTGACGGCCGGCGACGGTCTCTTCGCGCTCTCGACCAGTCTCGATCATCTCAGCATCTACAAACTCTGCCCACCTTCCGTCCCCGGTTGCGCCCAGGGGCCGGCGGACGCCCGTGTCCCTGTCCCAGAGTGTCTGACCGGCGAACAGCCCGCCATCTACGCCGTACCCGAGGAGATCGTCACGGATCCGGCACAGCCTCTCGAAGGCGAAAGCGCCTACGTCGTTCCGCACACGGACAGCTGGGACGTCGGGCTCGCCGCCCTCCTGGATGAGGGGCGGCGCGCACGCTGGGCAGCCGTGCCCGGCGACGTCCTGGTCGCCACCCGTTGCCGCCATACCACCTCTCCCTCCCCGGAGCACTTCCCGTGATCACACGCCGACATCTTCTTCTCCCTTTCGTCCTGTTGCTGCTGCTTGTGCCGATCCTCCGAACGGCCACCGGCGCGATCGACTCGAGCACGGTGGGGGACCCTCTCCAATCGGCTCCCGTAACCCAAAAAGACAATCATCTGGTGGCCAACACGCCTACGGCTCGCGCACAGGCACCCTACCAGGGTCGCTGCCGAACCATCCGCTACCGTGCCGCCGTCGCACTCACCGGCGCAATCGTTCATCTCCTCTGTCCCTGGGGTACGGCGATGCTCGGTTGGAGCGTCCCGATCCGCACCACCCCTTGGCGCTGTGCGACAGGGCGTTACCGCCCGGACGGACCGGCCTGCCTGGTCCCCCCTCTGCCCGATCCGAGCGTGTCACTTTGCCGAGGCGGGCGCATTCCTCTCTACAACTACCACGTGCTCGGAAGCTGCACAGACGCCGGGTCGGGTCAAGGCCTCGACGTCGCCATTACGGTTGCCCAGACGACGGTCGTGAACACCCGGCGCGCGGCGCGACACGGGCGGCGTGCCATCTGCTGCCCGTTGCGCACGATCTACACGAAGGCGCGTGCTACGGCGTCCCCGACGCACCCTTGAAAACGAAAGGCCCACCAAGTCTGGATGTGTCTCAACGAACACAGAAAGACCCACGCGGACGCGGACACCGCCGGGTCGGCTACGATTCGGACAGCCATGATGTTGGCGCGCCCGACAGGGTTCGAACCTGTGACCTCAGCCTTCGGAGGGCTGCGCTCTATCCAACTGAGCTACGGGCGCATGACGCATGTTTCTTGGACATCAACGTCGGAGGGCAGCGGCAGGCCCCAGCGCTGTCGAACAGCACCGGAGGCAGGCGACAGGAGCCTTCCGCTTGAGATCCGAGTACCGATCTCCACAGCTTTTTGAGTATACCCTTCCTCGCCTGACGAAAGCGTCTACCCCACCGACACTGATGCAAAACCGCAAGAGTCTGCCGAGGATATCGCTTCCCCCCTCCTCCCAAGGCCACCGGGCCGATCGCGGACGGGAGGGCCATCTTCCTCCTCACCGGACGGGATAGACGCCGCGCGCTGGCTTATAATTCAGCCATCTTTTCCAGGGGCATGCACCGTGGATCTCGAGGATCGCAAGTTCCTTTTCTCGTTCGCGCTCGTGCTTGGCACGCTGGTGGCCATTGCGGTGATCGCAATCTTCCTCGCCCTCGGTCTGCAGCGCGCTTCCGGGGATGCCCATTTTTCGCGTGGGCGCCTGGCCCAACACCTGGCCTACGAGCGTGTCGCCCCCATAGCCCATGTGGCCGTCGCCGGAGGCACCTCCGCAACAGCCACACGCGCCAAAACCACTCCCTCCTACATCGACGGGGGAGCGGTCCCGAAAAACATCCACGGATTCATGACGGGACAGGGCTGTTTCGCCTGCCACGCCGTCGATACGAAAGTCGTCGGTCCGGCCTACGCCTGGGTGGCTTACCATTATCGGGGCGACAAGACGGCGGTTCTTCATCTCGCTCACAAGATCATCCACGGAGGGGCCGGTGTCTGGAATCCCTGGACCGGGGGCATTGCCATGCCCGCGCATCCCGAACTCAGCCTGGCACAGGCCGAAGCCATGGCCCGTTGGGTGCTGGCTCGCCACCCCATAGCTCCTCCGCACCCCTAGAGCACAGACGAAATTTTTCGTCCGGGGAAACGGCCTCGCCCTGAGACTGTACGCTCTCGCCACAAGAGCGACGGGTATCTCAGAAAACATTCGTTCCGCCTGGCAAGCGGAACTCGGAGTCCGAGCGACATCCCACCTCTCGCGCGGGGGGAGCCCTGCGAGCTCGGGAGCGTCCGGCGGAAAGCGAATCAGCCTCGGCAGGAAGAACGGTCGGGGGCCGAGCACGCCATCAAGACACTTCCGCCGGCAGGGGGCGCCCGGCGAGGCCTGCAGAGCCGGACCTTCCGGGCTCTTCGGCAGAAAATGGGATGATCGCTGCTCCCGGCTCCGTGACTCCACGCCTCAGGAAAGGCATGCCAAACCCACGATCGTTCTCGCGGCTCTGGCGGACTCGAGAAGCTTCCCTTCGTTGCAACCTTCCAATCACAAACGATCACCCGACGGGCTGAGCTCTACCCGGCACCGTGCCTCTCCGCCACGCTGAGGCGAAAAAATTCAGACGGAAGGTGAGGAAGAACGACGGCCACCGTGCCCCGATCCGCCCGGGCCGTGGCTCCGTGTCTCGAGTTCGGTAAGACGCCGCTCGACCTCTTCGAGCATGCGACGCGCTTCGAGAAGCGAGGAGCGCAACAGTTCGAGATCGTCCCGCGTGACCAGGTTAAGCCGCGCGTAGGCCGACTCGAAGAGGACACGCGCGTTGCGTTTGGCGTCCTCCCCCAAGCGACGGAGATCTTCCGGCAACAACGCTCCGATCTTGTCGCGCAGATCGTCAAACCGTTGGGAGTTGGTGCAGTTCATGACCCTTGCCTCCGGGAGTACACCGCAGACCTTGCTGCTGACCGTAGCCTTACGATAACACAGCACGCGATCCACAAGGGACCACGTGAGATCCCTCCGGTTATGATGGGTCTGTCAGCTTTGCCCGTCCCAGTCAATCCATGCAAGGGTCGCACGCGAGTTCGCCCCCACCGAGACAGCCTCCCGCACGCAACCATCGCCCGGGGCGCTCCAGTCTCATCTTGGTAGCCTTTGCGCTCATCGTCACGATTGTTTTCGTCGTCGGAGGGCTGATCCAGAACCGTTTCATCCTGGACATCGTGCGTGATCTCGCGATCGTCTTCTAACGCCCCTCCCTCAACCTCCTCAACCCCCACACCCCCCACCCATGGGCGGCGCATCGGGCGTGGAGTCGATGAGCTTCGTCCGCTCCGCCTCGAACGAGGGATCAACCCCCACGCCCGCGGTTCGGCGCTGATCGCCCTCGGAAACACCGAGGTCTATTGCACCGTGGGGTTCGAGGGGCGTGTCCCCGGCTTTCTTCGCGGTCGCGGGCGTGGCTGGCTCACCGCTGAATATGCCATGCTCCCACACGCCGGACGCGAGCGGAACGAACGCGACGCCTGGCGCGCGCGTCCCAACGGACGCGGTCAGGAAATCCAGCGTTTCCTCGGGAGGGCGCTACGCGCGGTCCTTGATCTCGAAGCCCTCGGCGAATCCACACTTCTGGTCGACTGTGACGTGCTGCGGGCGGACGGGGGAACGCGCACGGCGGCGGTCACTGGTGCCTACGTGGCCTTGCACGACGCCGTCCGTACCCTGCGCGCCGAGGGCCGCCTGAACGGCGATCCCCTGCACGGTGCGGTCGCCGCCGTGTCGGTTGGGATCTGCCATGGCGAGATCCTTCTCGACCTGGACTACGAAGAGGACCGGGAGGCCGAAGTCGACTGCAACGTTGTCATGAACGACCTCGGCGCTTTCGTCGAGATCCAGGGGGCGGCCGAGGGGCATGCCTTTCACCGTAGAGAACTCGATGCACTGTTGGACAGGGCTGCGGGGGGGATCCGCGTGCTCCTCGAGGCCCAACGGCGCGTGCTCTCCTCCCCGTGAGTCTCCGTCCGTTCCTCCTGGCCTCTTCGAATCGGGGCAAGATCCGCGAAATCGCGCGTGTCCTCGCCCCCAGCGGTTACCGACCGCTCGCCCAATCCGAACACGGCATTGTTGCCCCCCCCGAGACCGGCGACAGTTTTCTGGCCAACGCCCTCCTCAAGGCCCGCCACGCTGCACGAACGGTCCGAGATCTTCCCGTACTCGCGGATGACTCCGGTCTCGAGGTCGACGCCCTCGGAGGACGACCCGGAGTTCAGACGTCTGATCTTGCAGGCGTCGGGGCAAGCGACGAGGCCAACGTGGCCCGTCTTCTCGAGCTTCTGACCCCCTACCCCGAACCCGAACAACGGGCGGCCCGTTTCGTCTGCTGCCTCGTCTGGCTGCCGTTCGCCGAAGCCGAACCGCACATCTTCACGGGGATCTGTCAGGGACGCATTGCGCCGGCTGCCCGCGGGCACAACGGATTCGGCTATGACCCCGTTTTCGAGCTTCCGCAGCTAGGGCAAACCCTCGCCGAAATCGATCCGGCAACCAAAGACACCGTGAGCCATCGTGGTCGTGCCCTGGCGACCCTCCAGTCTTTTCTGAACGACCGCAATCCCTTGGGTGAACGAGCGCCATGAAGCGTCCCCAGCAAGTTATGCACAGTGGGGACGGCCTTCCGGACGGCATGCAGTTGCAGCAGGGCACTCGCCCGGTCCGGGAGGAGAAGCCGTCAACTCATTGAAACACATGATTTTATGAGATGTAAACTTTCTGGACACTCGGAAGAAACTAGGGGATTCGTAGCCTCCGCTGCGCTCGCGGGCGTTCCATCCACAGAGTTATCCACAGTTTTTGTGGATAACGTCCCCGACATTGCCGCGAGCCTCAGAACCGCCATGGGAGTCCTCCGTTGAATTCCGCTCGGCCCGTCCGTCTGCGCGACTACACGCCCTATCCCTACATCGTCCGGGGGGTCGAACTCGATTTCTCTCTTGACGGGGAGACAACGCTGGTGCGCAGCCGTCTGCGTCTCGAGCGTCGAAGCGGCCTCTCCGATCCGACCGCTCCGCTCAAACTCGACGGCCGTGATCTCGAACTTCTTGAGATCCGACTTAACGGACGGAGACGCGAGCTCGGGAAAGATGCTGATCTCGAACGTGGATCCCTCGTCCTCCCCGGGGCAGGCTCCACCCCTCTCGTCGAGACGCTCGTTCGGATCCACCCCGCGCAGAATCGGGCTCTTTCCGGCCTCTATCTCTCGCGCGGCATTCTTTGCACCCAGTGCGAAGCCGAGGGGTTTCGACGGATCACGTACTACCCTGACCGGCCCGACGTCCGTGCGCCCTTTCGGGTCCGTCTCGAGGCCGACCGTGAGCGCTTTCCCGTGCTTCTGACAAACGGCAATCTCGTTGAGGAAGGGGCTCTGCCCACCGGTCGCCACTACCGGCTCTACCACGATCCGGTTCCCAAGCCCTCCTATCTCTTTGCCCTTGTCGCCGGGACGCTCACACGACGCACGCGAACGGTCACGACAGCCGACCGGCGAACGGTCGCACTCGAGCTCTTTGCCGACCCCGCCCGTGCCGACCGCGGGGACTTCGCGCTCGAGTCCCTCGCCCTCGCTCTGCGCTTCGATGAAGAAACGTTCGGGCGTCTCTATGACCTCGAGCGTTATGCCCTCGTCGCCATCGAGGATTTCAACATGGGGGCCATGGAGAACAAGGGGCTCAACATCTTCAACGCCAAATATGTCCTCGCCACTCCCGGGACGGCGACCGACGACGATTACGACCACATCCTCGCGGTCGTGGGCCACGAATATTTTCACAACTGGACGGGCAACCGCATCGGGATCCGCGACTGGTTTCACCTCGCTCTCAAGGAAGGCCTCACGACCTGGCGCGAGCAGCTCTTCAGCGCGCGTCACGGCGGATCCCCGCTCGTGCGCCGCATCCGAGACGTCCGCCTTCTGCGCACCCGCCAGTTCCCCGAAGACGCCGGCCCCCTCGCCCATCCCGTGAGACCGCCCTCCTACATCGCCATCGACAACTTCTACACCACCACCGTCTACGAAAAGGGAGCGGAACTCTTTCGTCTCGCCGCCGCCCTCCTCGGTGAAGAGACGATGCAACGCGGTCTCGCCCTCTACTTCGCGCGTCATGACGGCGAGGCGGTCACTCTCGAAGATTTTCGCCAAGCCCTCGAGGACGCCAGCGGACAGGACCTCACCTCTTTCCAGCGGTGGTTCGATCAGGCCGGAACGCCCCGCGTGCGTGTGCGCACGCGCTACGACCGCCGCCGACGCCAATTCGACATCACCCTGAGCCAACGTACGCCCAGCCCCGCCGGCACACGACACCCGGCTCCTGTCGTCATTCCGGTTCGTCTCGGGCTCCTCGATCGGCGGGGCGAGGCTCTGAGCTTCCGTGACCCCACCACGCGTGCCCTCTGTCAGGAAACGACCTTGGTTTTCGCAAGCGCAACGGCTCGTTTTCGTCTCGACGATGTGTCGCGTCGTCCCCTGGCCTCTCTTTTCCGCGGCTTCTCAGCGCCTGTCGTCGTCGAAGGCAAACGCGACGACGAGGAACTCGCGGTCCTCGCCGGGCACGATCCCGACGGTGTCAACGCCTGGGACGCCCTCCAGGAACTCTACGTGCGGGCACTCCGCCGCCTCGCCGCGGGGCGATCACGACCCCTCGACACACTCCTCCGCGTCCTCCGCCGACTTCACGAACGTGACGACGACGGAGCTCTCCTCGCCGAAATGCTGCGTCTGCCCGATACGGCATGGCTCTGCGAGCAGCTGCGGCCCTACGATCCCGCACGGTCCGAACGATTGCGCGACCGCCTCCACACCGAGCTCGCACGGCGCCTTCGCGACCACTGGTCGACCCTGTACGAGCGAACCCGTCCCACGTCACCCTACCGACCGAGCCGCGAGGAGAAGGCCCGACGCGCCCTCAACAATGTGGCGCTGGGCTATTTTGCCGGCGGGGAACACGAACCGGGGCATCTTTTGGCCCAAGCGCATTACGAACGAGCGGACAATCTCACCGATCGCCTCGGAGCGCTTCTCGCGGTGAACGACGCTCCGTCCCCGGTGCGAACCCGGCTTCTGGACGATTTCCGCCGCCGGGCGGGTGACGAACCCGTCCTCCTTGATCTCTGGTTCAGCCTCGAGGCCCGCGGCCACGGCGAGGGGACACTCGGGCGGCTGCGTCGGCTCCTCGACGACCCCGACTACGTCCGCACCAACCCGAACCGTGTCCAGGCCCTTCTCGGCACCTTCACCAGCGCAAACCTGGCGGCTTTTCATCGCACTGACGGGGAGGGCTACCGGCTTGTCGCCGGTGAGCTTCAGATCCTGGACGGAATCAATCCCCTCGTCGCGGCACGCCTTGCCAAAGCGTTCAGGGATCCCGGCCGACTCCGCACCCGGCAACGCATTCTTCTCAACAGCGTCCTGGGCGAGCTCCGTGCACGGCGCGGACTCTCACAGGACCTGACCGAAATTCTCGACCGTCTTCTCAGACACAGCCACAGACTTTCCGGCGGTGCGCACGCCGGCAGGGCGGCCTCTCAGTCGAGGGGCCCGAGAAAGAGTTCCTGAAGATCAAGGAGCATGTCGAGGCCACGGGTCGTCGGACGCCACCGGGAACCCTCGGAACGGGCCAGCCCGAGCTCTTCGGCACGTCTCCACGATCCCCGCCACTCCGCAGGATCCTCTCCGGTCATCCTCCGAAGATCCCCCTCATCGAAACCGTCGACGAGCCGCCAGGCATTGAGAAAAAACTCGCTTGCGAGAAGCGCGCCTTCCACCGCCGTTTGCTTGGCACCCCCGGCGTGAGCGGCGGCACCAAGGTAGCGGTCGGGCGCGCGCGGCCGCTCCTCGCGCAAGACCGAAAGCCGTCTCGAAGCCCCTGAGCGGCCCTCGAGGGAACTGATCTTGGCGTGCGCGCCCGCCCCGATCCCAAGGTAGTCGGCAAAACGCCAGTAGCCGAGATTGTGTCGTGAACGATGCCCCTCCCGAGCGTAAGCGGAAATCTCGTAACGGGCGTAACCCGCACGGGCCAGCCGCTCGCGCCCCATCTCCAGAAGGCGCGCGCGCATGTCCTCACCGAGGCGCGCCGGAGGCCGGCGAGCGAACGGGGTGCCCGGTTCGTACGTCAGCTCGTACCAGGAAATATGATCCGGCTCGAGACGCAAAAGCCTGTCCAGGTCCTCGACCGCTTTCTCCGCCGTCTGCCCCGGCAGCCCCGTCATCAGATCAAGATTAATGCTGGCGAAGCCGGCCTCACGGGCTGCGGCGTAAGCGAAACGGGCCTGCGCGGCGTCATGAATCCGTCCGAGCGCCCGGAGGGCGCAGTCGTCGAGGCTCTGCACACCGAGCGAGAGACGGGTTACACCGGCCTCGACGTAGGCCCGCCAACGCCCGCGGTCGTCCGCTCCGGGGTTGGCCTCAAGGGTGATCTCGGCATCGTCGGCCAAGGGGAGAAGACGGCGTACACCGGCCAAAAGATCGGCGATCGATTCCGGTGAAAACAGGTTTGGCGTGCCGCCTCCGAAAAAGATCGTCGCAACAGGGCGGCGACCGTGACGGGCGACGGTGAAGGCAAGATCACGCATGAGGGCTTCAAGATAGGCCGCCTCGGGAAGAGGACCGCGACGGACGTGGGAGTTAAAGTCGCAGTAGGGACACTTGCGCAAGCACCAGGGGAAATGGACGTAAAGACCCCAGCCGAGACCGGGGTCGGGGACAGAACAGGACGAATTCATCAAAGGCGTTGAGGGTGTTCGGTGTCAGAAGATGTCAAGTCTTTGAACATCCTAGCAAGATATCCGTATCAGCAGGTGGCAGAGACAAAGCAAAGAATATGAATTAGAATATTCACTTGGATATACGGAGACAGCTCACATGACGGAGCAGAACGATCCCCTTTCGCTCCAAAAGCGCTACGGCGCGCGCAACTACGATCCCCTGCCCGTGACGCTCGTCCGCGGCGAGGGGGCCTACGTCTGGGACGACCGTGGCCGACGCTATCTCGACATGATGAGTGCGTACTCGGCGTTGAGCCACGGTCACCGTCATCCACGCCTTCTTGCAGCCCTCAACGACCAGCTCGGCCGGATTACTCTGACCTCCCGGGCTTTTGATAACGACCGTCTCGGTCCCTTCCTCGCCAAAGCCTGCACTCTCACGGGTATGGACAAGGCCCTGCCCATGAACACGGGTGTCGAGGCGGTCGAGACCGCCCTCAAAGCCGCCCGCAAGTGGGCCTACCGTCACAAGGGCCTCCCCCAAGACCGCGCCGAGATCATTGCCTGCCAAGGCAACTTCCACGGGCGGACCATTGCGGTCCTTGGTCTCTCGAGCGAAGAAAGTTACCGCCGGGGATTCGGCCCCTTCCCGGCGGGGATGAAAACGATTCCCTACGGCGATGCCGGAGCTCTCGAACAGGCGATCACTCCCGCCACCGCTGCCTTTCTCGTCGAGCCGATCCAGGGCGAAGGGGGCATCATCGTACCGCCGGAGGGGTACCTCCGGGCCTGCGCCGACATCTGCCGTCGGCACCGTGTCCTCCTTCTGGCCGATGAAATCCAGACCGGCCTCGGCCGCACAGGTCGCCTTCTTGCCGTCGAACACGAGGGCGTGCATCCAGACGGACTCATGCTCGGGAAGGCTCTTGGCGGAGGACTCCTTCCTGTCTCGTTGTTCCTCGCCCGCCGTGAGCTCATGGACGTCTTCACACCCGGGGATCACGGAAGTACTTTTGGCGGCAATCCTCTCGCGGCCGCCGTCGGCCTGGCTGCCCTCGACGTTCTCGTCGAAGAGGATCTCTCCACCCGCGCCGCTCGCCTCGGAGCAGAGTTTCTCGCGCGCCTGCGCACGCTGGCCCCTCCTCTCGTGCACGAGATTCGCGGCCGTGGTCTCTTCGTTGGCATCGAACTTGCCCCGGGGCCCGTGAGCGCCCGCGAAGTCTGCCTCCTCCTCCTCGAGGAGGGGATCCTCGCCAAAGATACCCACGAAAACGTCATCCGCCTTGCCCCTCCCCTCATCGTGGCGGAAGCCGATCTCCTCCATGCCGCCGACACCGTGTCCCGCGTGCTCGTGCGGGTCGCGACCGCAGCGCGCTTCCCTCACGCCCGCACCGGCTGAGCTTGTTCCCGTAGAGGAGCGGCGGGCACCTTGGGCTACAATGGAGTGTCGCTGTGACCCACGAGAAAACGTGACGATGATGCGCCGCCGAACGGTCCTTCCCCTCGCCGCCCTTGGCTTGGCCCTTTTTTCTGTCTCAGCTCTGGCCACCCCGCACGAGATGCGGCAGGAGATGATCGAGCGCGGCAAGACCCTCACTTTCGCCTGCATCGGTTGCCACGGCATCCGGGGGTACAACATCCCCTACCCCAACTACAACGTTCCCAAAATCGCCGGCCAGAACCGCGCCTACCTCCTCGCGGCCCTCAAGGACTACCGCGACGGACTCCGCCAGTTTCCGACGATGGTGGCCGAAACACGGGCTTTTACCAAACATGAGCTCAGGGAAATCGCCACCTACTTTGCCAGTCTTCGCGGACGGGTGAAAACCCGTACCCCGATCTACAGCCGCAGCGAAGCGAAACGCGGGGCGAAACTCGTGAGCACCTGCGCCGCCTGCCACGGGCTCCACGGCATCGCTGTCGCCCCCGAGTTCCCCGATCTCGCCGGTCAGTACCCCTCGTACCTCGAAAGAGCACTTGAGGAATACAAACATGGTCTGCGCAGGAACGCCATCATGAACGGTATGGCCGCTTCGTTGACCCATCGCGAGATCGTCGAGATCGCGAATTATTTCGCCAGCCAGAAAGGCCCTCTCGGGCAGATCCCGGGGGCCTGATCCCGACGCCCGGGCGGATGCCGTGCCCCAACAAGACCCATCCCACTCGGCGATGTGTCGGTTCTTCCCGGGTGGAGGTGTGCGCTGTTAGGCACCCATCCGCTCCCCCGCCATCCCACGGCGGTGCTTCGCCGGTCGCTTGATCCGGCCGCCGCCCTCCGGGCCCTGAGTTCGGGAGCCGCCTTCCCGACGGTCTATCTTTACGGTCCCCGCGGCCGTCTTCGTCTCAGAATCCGCGGCGACGACCGGGACACGATTCCAACTCTCCTGGCAGCCCTGCAGAATTTGCCGAAGTCGCGGCCCCATGAGAGTTTCTGGCCAACGCTCGCCGGCCTCTGGCGCGCCAGCCACGCCCTCTCCTCCGCCCCAAACTCCGCCCCCCCCTCCGGGCGACCCACCCTGATTGAGACCTACGCGGGTTGGAACCCCGCATGCCGGCGCCTACAGCACGGACTCCTTCGTCTTGCCGCCCGTTTCCCGCAACACACACGGCCCCGAATTGTGACCCTCACCATCCCCCTCCCTGCCCTGCCCAAGAGGTGATCCCCCCCATGAGCAAAGACCGTTTGTCCCTACTGCCCACCCTCGTCGTCTTCGGCCTCGCGGCCGCCTTGAGCTGCGCCCGGGCCGCGGCGATCCGCCCGCGCACCGAGATCCGTATCGCCGCCTTCCACGCCGCCCTCGCCTACGGCATGCCCAACGTGGCGGGAGCGCATCTGCATCTCCATCACGTCATCAACTGTCTCGTTGCACCTTCCAACCCGCACTTCGATCCTCATGTCCTTGAGCCCTGCCGCGGCCTCGGCCACGGAGCTCTCAACGATGTCGCGGCGAGCTCCCCAGCCCATATCCTTATCGCCCGGGCTTTCGCGCTGGCCTTGCGCGCCGAGGCAAGCCGGAAATTTACGGTAGTCCACACGCTCGCCGGCCGCATCCACACCGATCTTCTTCGAGCGCTCGCCGCGCTGCCCAAACCCTGAGCCGCCATGAAACGCACGCACCTTTGCTGGGCGCTTGTGCCCGCCGCTTTCGCTCTCCTCGTCCCGGCAGCCATTGCCTCGACGCCGGCGATCCACCTGTCCCGACTCATGTCGGAGCACGCCTACCGCAAAGCGGGGCTCTCCCGCCTGAGCCCCGGCGAACGGGAAGCGCTTGAGAGCTGGATCGCCCAACATCTGAAGGCCTTGGTCATCGCGGCCCGCCCCAACAACAAGGCGACCGCCCGGTTTGGACTGCCCCACCCTGAATTCCCATCCATGCCGTCACGCATCACAAGCCACCTCAAGGGGGTCTTCACCGGCTGGAGCGGACACACTCGGTTTCGTCTGCGCAACGGCGAGGTCTGGGTCCAGGACGGGTACGGATCGTTCAGCACCCCAGCCCTTCACGATCCGCGTGTCGTGATCAAAAAACTTCTCGTGGGCTACGTCCTGCGCGTTCCCCCGTACGGGGCTGAGGTTTTCGTCCGCCGCGTACGCTAACCCAAAGCGACACGCCGCGGGCTCAACCGTCGGCGCCCACGACCCGGTTGCGTCCACCCTCCTTCGCCCGGTAAAGGCGGCGATCGGCTTCTTGGACAAGCGCTGAAGGATCGAACGGGCGGGCACCGGTGGCCACCCCCGCGCTGATCGTCACCGTCAACCCCAGGGCAATCTCCGCCCACGGGTAGGCAGCTACCGCCGCACGCAATTTTTCGCAAACGCCGTTCGCCGAGTCGACGTGTGTGAGCACCACGATAAACTCTTCGCCACCGTAGCGGCCGACGAGGTCACTCTGACGCAACTGACACCGAAAGATATGGGCAATCTCGGCAAGCACACGGTCCCCGATCGGATGCCCGTAGTGGTCGTTGATCGTTTTGAAGTGGTCCACGTCGAAGAGAGCCACCGCGATCTCCAGGATGTCGGGGTTGTTTACGAGAGTGTCGAACACCCGGTCGATGTGGCGGCGGTTATAGAGGCGGGTCAACGCGTCGTAACGGGCCAGCTCCTGGACCTCCTGGTAGCGCCGCTCGAGATCATCCAAGCTCCGCTCGTATCGAAGGCGCCAATCGAGGGCATGAAGGCGGCGCTCGTTCTCCGCGAGACGGGAACGCAGTTCGGCTTTCTCCCCTTCAAGGGATGTGGCCCACGACTGCAGGCGCGCCCGCTCGGCTTCGAGCTCGACTTGCCGCGCCCCGAGCGCCACGACGCGACGTGAGGTCTCCTCAAGGGTTTTGCGCAACGCCTCCTCACGCGCGCGGCAGGCGTTGTCTTCCCGTTCCCGAAGCCGCGCGAGAAAGGCGACCCCCGCACCGGCCATCACGGCCGAGAGGGCATCGAGGAGTCCGCTGGCTCCGAGACCCATCCCGAGAGCCAAGGTGAGCAGCGATGCGCCCGCAACGAGAAAACCCCTCGTGACCCAAGAAGACCGCCCCGACGCCGGGGCCGCGACGAGGACATAGACAAGCGCCACGGTCAGCGGTGGAAGAAGAAGCACCAAAAACGACATTCCCTGCACTCGCCCGTTGCCAGGAAGCCACCCGCGTAGTCTACGCCAGCCCTCCCTCGTTCGGTGACCGAAGCGAAGGAGAGGCCCCCCCGTGCCCGGCCGAGGAAGCGGTCGGGAGAAGACGTGTCCGTGCGCGCATGAGATGAGCGGCACTGGTGTAGAGGGGCCTCTTGACGAGCACGTAAAGAGCCCGCGCACGCTCCGCGTCGCACCACCGCCCGCGGAGCCAGAGATGGGTGATCCCACAGGCCACTCTGTCGGCGCGAACATAGAGCTCAAGGAGACGAGCGGCTTGTGGCGAGCGGGCCGTCAGTCGGTAACGCTGCGTCTCCCGATGAACCGGTGACTCTTCACCGTCCAAGGCGAGAAGGGGTTCCAGACGTTCCAGGCACCGCCCGTAATGCTCCTCCAGACGGTCGAGTTGTTGCCGAACCAGCCGGTGACCACGTCGGCCCGCCTCCTCACCGGCACGCACGGCGGGATAGGTCACAAGGGCATAGAGTGTCGCGTCGAGCCTCGGATAAAGACGTTCCAGAGTCCGCTGAACCACGCGGTCGGCCAGATCCACCGCGACCTCGAGCCGAACCCCTGGTCCGTGCGCTCGTTGGAAGAGCTGCGTCTCACGGGAGACGACCGATCTGACGCCGTGTTCCTCCGCTGTTCGCGGCGGAGGGTCAGGGACAAAGGAACGGTCGAAACTCACGCGGGTCACGGAAAGACATCCGAAGGGAGCACACCTCCCAGTCTTCCGATTCGTGAGCCGCCGCGCACCCACCAACCACGTCCGTTGCGGTCCCGTCATGAAGGAGACAGCCCGCCACCGGGGAGCGATGATGAAGCGCTCACCGTTCGTAGCCGTTGTCATTGCCGTCCGGTCCGCGATTTTTACTGCCGTCTCTTCTCGCGGTTCTCTTGTCTGTGCTCGTTTGGTCACAGACGTCCGTGTCGTTGGCTTGGTTGCTCTTGCTCGCTCCGCTACTCGGTCGTGCAGAGCCGGGATGGGAACGTGTGCTCGTCGCCCTCGGTTATTCGTTGGGCTGTCTCACGGCCCTGCTCGCCCCTCTGGCCACAGTGCTTCGGCACGAGGTGCTGACCGTGGCCGCCGCGACCCTGATCTGGACCCTCCTGACATCCGTCCCCTGGTTTCTTGCTCGCGGGCGGAACGCGGCCCTGCACTTCGTCGGGAGCCTCTGCGCCCTCGCTCTCACGGCCCTTCCACCCCTCGGTGCGGTCGATCCTTTGACACCTGCGGTCGGAGCCACCGACTGGGCGGAGGGACTGGGAGCCTGGGGACTCGCCGCCTACGCCAGCCTTTTCTCCCTGCTGATCGTCCTGACGGCCCGCCCCCGCTCTCGCCCGTTGTGGCTCTGTGCCGCAAGCCTTGTCCTTCTTCTCCTTCTGGGCGCCACCCCTCACGCGTCCCTGCCCACCCCCCGCGCCGTCGGACTGAGCGGGCATTGGGGCACCGAACCCCGGAGCCTCACTGCCCAAAAGCGCCGTATCGATCTCCTGAGTCATCTGCTCGAGCGAACGCGCCGCGCTCACCCCAAAGCACGTCTCTACGTGCTCCCGGAGTTCTTCTTGGGACGTTTCGACCGGGGGGTCGCACGTTGGCTGAAGCCTCTGGCGCGCAACCTCGCTCGCCATCACAGCGAAGCCATCGCCGGAGCGGCCGTGGGCCTGCGCGACTCTTCGGGGGGAACCCGCTGGACGGACGGCGCGGTGGCGTTCGGTGAGAGTCGTGCTCTCATCGTCACCCGCCAGCCCGCCCCACTGGCCGAGTGGCGACCCGGACAGCCAGGATCTTTCCCGACCTACTGGTGGCCGTGGAGCCACCCGCCCGCCGGAACCCACTTCGGGGGCTTTGTGGAGTCGCACAAGCACGGCAAACCGCGGCGCATCGCGGTGGCCGTCTGCTACGCCGGGACGCTTGCCTGGACATGGCTGTGGAGTATGCGCCACGGCACGCCGATCCTCGTCGCGGCTCCCGAAAGTTTTCTCTGGACCCGGGCGCGCGGCCCCCGACGTCTCGAGACCCGGCTCGTGGACGCCTGGGGCCGACTTTACGCGATCCCGGTGGTGTTCGCGCGCGCGCTCCCGAGGTCAGCCCCCGGCGGTCGAACCCGTGTTTCGTCGACGAGGACGCGGAGACAAGAGCCGGTGCCAGCTCCACGCCCGACAGTATGGGCAGGACATCCGCCGATCGGTCTCCACGGGGATGTCGACCAGGTAGCTCGCGCCGCAATCGTCACAGGTGACCACGCAGGCCAAGCCCTCATCCACGTAGCGGAGAAGCTGCCAGACGCACTCGATCGGAGAAGGCCGGATGCCCAAACAACGGCAGCGGCGCTGATGCAGCCGGTAGGCGCTGAGAAACGTCTCGAGATGGGATAGGTCCCACACCCACGCAAGAGGCAACCAGGCAGTCCGATAGAAGAGACCGCCCTCGATCCGCCGCCAGCGTGTGGCCTGCCACCAAGCCGCCGATTCAGCACCCCATTTCCCCGGGCGTGGTGGACGCCCGACGATGTCACGGTAAATACGGCGTATGGTGCGTGCACCAAGAGAGGGCAAAAGGCGCTTGATGAACGGCGGACGAGCCCCGAGGGCACTCAGGCGCTCGGCTTTGCGCAGAGCGGCCAGGCGGAGGCCGGTCTTGGTTTTCTTAAAGATTTTTGATGTCATGGATAAGAACTCCTTGCAGTGGTGGACTGAGGATGTACGTTGCTGGAAACGTCTCGGACAAAGACCGCACCCCACGCACCACAAGGTCATGACCTCGGCAGTGCCTCGCCGGTAATCGTCTTGGCGAGCGGCGAACTGTTCTCCTCCCCCCAAGCAAGACCGTGCCCCCGGACCGGTCCGGAAGCGAGCACAAGCTTTTCCAAAGACTTTGCCGAGCTCGCCCTCCGGGTCTCCCGGAAGGCCGGGGGCCGTCCCCCCACTCGGCGCGGGAATTATACCGAAAAGTGTCCGGCCCCTTGCCGCCCAGGATGTTGTCCATGACCCACAAGCGTGGTATAACCATAGGGCTGTCCTTGATCGTCAAGTGGAGCCTGTGTCATGCGCCGTTCACGTTTGCTGGTTGCCCTCGCCGCACTCACACTCGGACTGGCCGCCTGTGCGGTGCCTGTCCGCACGGAGTATGTGCACCGTCTTGACTATCAACGTCTCAACACGTTCGCCTGGCTCCCGCTGCCCCCAACAGCCGTACGCAACCCACTCCTGCAAAGCGGCATCATCGAGGAACGGATCAAGAGCGACATCGTTTCGATCCTTCGCGCCAAGGGGTATCACGAGAGTCGGCGTCGGGCACACGCCAGCTTCCTTGTCACACTTCACCTCGTGCCCTATCGGAAAATCGTCTCGCGCCCGAACTTTGGCTACGGATACTTTTTTGGTTATGACGATTTCTTCGGCCCCGGCAACCTCGTCTTCATGAACAACAATAATGTTTCGGCCCACCGCCGGGGCTACATCGTCGTCGACATCATTGATGGTCGGACACACAAGCTGGTCTGGCGTGGTTGGATCAGCCGCGGACTTCATCGTTGGAACTTCACTCGCCGTGCCCTCCATCACAGCCTCGTGCGGATCCTCAAGCGGTTCCCGCCCACGACAGCGGGGTGAACGCCGACGAGAAGGACGTCACGGCGGCCGGAGTGCCCGCGGAATCTGATGAGCGCGATCTCATGCATCACGGCGAGGAAGCGGTCCGTCTCCTCGCCGTTGAGGGATCGCGCCTCTACACAACCGTCTGGAGACGTCTTGCGGCACGCTTGGGTTGGATCGTCACAATCGTCGAGCCGGAGGCCGTTTTTTCCGGCCCTCCCTCTTCGATTTCCCGCCCGCACGATCTCGTCCTTCTTTCGATGTCGGCGGCCGATCCCGCGACACCGGATCTGATCCGCCGCCTGCGGACGGTTCCCGATTATCGGGCAACGCCCTTGATCCTCGCCACCACGGCCGGCGAAACCCCAACGCTCTCCCGCCTTTTGGCCTCCGGTCTTGATGCCGTCGTCGAAAGGGCCGATCTTGCACAAGTCGAGCGCGCCCTCTGTTTCTTCCAAACCATCCTGGGCCCCGTTCCGCGGGTCGCCTGCATTGAAGATAGCCGTGTCGCCGGCCACCGCATCCTGAGCGTGCTGGCGGGGCGGCACCGCCTCCACGTCGAGCACCACACCGATCCGGCAGACGCCTTGAGCATTCACCGTCGCGAACCCTACGACATCGTGCTTCTCGACTGGACTTTCCCGGGGCCACTTCAGGGGCCGGCGATTACCGAAGCGCTTGCCGAAGAGGGGGAGCCTGTGATTCTCGTGCTCTCGGATGCCGAGGATCTCCATCACCTCCCACCGCAGACCGCGATGTGGATCGACGCCGTCCTACCCAAGAAGGGAATCGACGCGCAGCTGCCCTGGGCGCTCACCGCCCGCTTGCGCGAGCTTTACCTCCGCCGGCTTCTGCGCGCCCGGGCGAGCGGCTCGTTCGTCGCCCCCCCACCGCCCTGAGGTGCCAAACGGGGCATGCTCAGGAGGGCGAACGGGGCGGTCGAGCCCAGCGACGGCTGAAAAGAATCCCCAACTCGTAGAGAAGGTACATCGGCGTACCGAGGAGAATCATCGAGAGGGCGTCGGGAGGCGCCACGAAGGCGGCGATCACGAAACAGATGAGAAACGCATAGCGCCGGTGACGGCGAAGCGCCTCGTGCTGCACGAGACCAAGGGCCACAAGAAGAGCCAACACGACCGGTGTCTCGAACACAAGACCGAACGCCAGCATGAGATGGAGCGTGAACGTGAGGTAGCTTCCGATGTCGGTCATCACCCGCACGCCCGCGGGAGCAACCCGATCGAAGAAATGGAAGGCGAGGGGGAGAATGGCGAAATAGCAGAACGCTGTACCGGCGTAGAAGAGCGACACGGCCGCCGCAAGGAAAGCTCGGATGTGGCGGCGTTCGTGCCGGTAGAGCCCCGGTGCGACGAACGCCCAGAGCTGATAGAGGGTGAAGGGGGCCGTGACGAAGAGGGCGATGAGAAACGCCACCTTGAGCGGAACGATGAAGGGGGCGGTCACACGGGTCGCGATGAGCCCTCCGCCTCGGGGCAACGCCGCCGTCATGGGTGCCGCGAGGGCGACGAAGAGCCGATTTGCGAACGGCAGAAGTGCGACGAAGACGGCAAAAATCGCCAGCGCGGCGTAAAGAAGTCGTCGCCGCAACTCGACGAGGTGCCTGACGACCTCTTGAAGACGCGCGCCGCCTTCGCCCCCGAGGAGGCTCACCGCGGATCTCCCTGCCCTCCGGTGCCGGTATTCTGTTCGTCCCCGGCGACCTTCTCGAGCGCACCGAGCCCGACTTCACGGTCGAGATCGGCCCGCACGTTTGACCACAGTCTCCGCATCCGCCCCACCCACAGACCCACCCGCCGTGCCAGCGAAGGGATCTCGTCCGGCCCAAGGACGAGAAGGGCCAGAAACAGGAGAATCAGGATCTCGCTGTCGCCGAGATCAAACACGAGCGCTCTCCTCAGCCGCTACGGAAGACGGACTGTGTAAGGAAGCAACGATGGGCTCGCGCGGGACCCCGGCCGACGTTCAGGGGGCGCGGGGAGGAGGAGACGACGAGCCGGCTTCCGCCGTCTCGTTCTTTCGCTCCTCGGGTTTGCGTTCTTCGTCCTTGTGCTCGCCTTGCAGGCCTTCACGGAAACTTCGAACCGCCGCCGCCAGATCGGATCCGACGTTCTTGAGTTTTCCGGTCCCAAAAATCATGGCGACGATGATCAGGAGGATGATGAGATGCCAGATGCTGAATCCATCGAGACCCATCGGACTCGCCTCCAGCCGCAACGCGGCACACGCACACTGAACTCTGTCTATTCTACTCCTGTGTGGTGGTGGCGGTCAGCCGGCAGACGAAAGGGACGGGCCCGTCGTGTTCCGCCGCAATCCGCATCGCCGCTCCAAAACGACCGCTGGCAACACGCCCGCTGTGGAGATGCTTGAGGCGCTCACACAACCTCTCAAAGAGCTCGCGGGCGCGGGCGGGGGGGGCTGCAGCGCCAAAATCGAGTCGTCCGCTCGCCGCCGCCTCGGCCGTGAGAACGAAGGCCGGAACGAGCAGGATCTCCGCCGCGCTCTCGGCACAAGCGCAGGCCAAGCGTCCGCTCCTGTCGGGGAAGACCCGAAGGGTCAGCAGGCGGCGCGCGCCCTCCCCCACGAGCGCATCTGTGTCCTCACGGACGAACCCCACCTGGACCAAAAGCCCCGGGCCGATGGCGCCGAGCGTTTCGCTCCCGCAGCGGACCGCGGCCGCGCGCACGCGCTCGACGAGAAAAATCATGAACCACCCTCCGCGGCCGCACATCACCTTTCTGGCCTTTCGAGGATAACATCCTCACCCGAAGCGCAATCCCAACGCTTTCGCGTTCCTCCGTCGCGCAGCAGCGTCGTCGCCGATCCCGCCCCGGCAGCGTGACGGGAGAGCCTCCGTCCGACCCCTGAGCCCCGCGAAGGCCGCCCGACCCTCTCGTACAATGGGCTTTTCCGAACCCTCGTCCGAGCTCCGATGGCGACCCCGGATCACCCTTCGCCCTCGCGCGGTCGGCTCGTACTCGCTTTCGCCGTGGCCTACCTGATCTGGGGGACCACCTACGCTGCCATCCGGATCGGCGTCCTCGCCTGGCCACCTTTTCTCTTCGTCGGTCTGCGCTTCACCCTCGCGGGCGTCGTCCTTCTCGGTTTTGCCCGCTTGCGCGGCGAGAAGCTCCTCCTGCCGCGCGCCTCGTGGCCTCCGATCCTGATCTTGGCCGTGCTCCTCATCGCCGTCTCGAACGGCCTGGCCTCGTGGAGTGAGGTCAGTGTCCCGTCGGACGAAACGGCGCTTCTCGGCGCGACGACCGCTCTGTGGATCACCGGTCTTGGGGCGCTCGGACCGCACGGAACCCGCCTCAAACGTCGAGGCATTGTGGCTCTGTTTCTGGGTCTCGTCGGCTCTGTCCTGTTGCTTGCACCACGGAACGGCTGGCACGCCGTGCCGCTCGCCGGTTACGTTGCGATCATGCTTTCGAATCTCGCCTGGGCGACGGGGGTCCTTTACGGGCGCCGCCCCCGGGCCGCCGCCCTTCCTCTTCTCACCGGGGCCGGCTGGCAGATGCTCACGGGAGGCGCTCTCCTCCTCGTGGCCGGATGGTCTCTCGGGGAAACCCAAACGTTTTCCTGGTCGCTTCCGGGATTTCTCACCATGCTCTATCTTGCGCTGGCGGCCTCCACCCTCACCTACACCGCCTATCTCTGGCTGGTTCCCCGGGTCAGCCCCCTCGCGCTCGGGAGCGTCAACTACATCAATCCCCTGGTCGCCGTGGTCTGCGGCTGGTGGCTTCTCGGCGAACGGCTCGATGGGCTTGAGATCGTGGGCGGGGCCGTCGTTCTTCTCTCCGTCGTGCTCGCCATCCCGAACCAACGAAAATCCCGGCCAGGACCGCAGCCCCCCACCCCCGGCCCCTCTCCCCTGACGGGGGAGGCCGTTCTTGGAACGTCCGTCCTGGGAGAGGGCGGGCCCTGAGCGGCTCAATCCGTGTCGAAGCGATCAAGCCAGCTGCGTGGAGGCGGCGGCGGAGTCATCGGCTCCGGCATCCCTAGGGCCGGTGGCAGGATCTCATAGAGAGTCAAACCTCCCTGGGCCGGGATGGTCAACAGAGGGCGGAACCACGGGGATTGCGGCGCGGGGACAAGTTCAAGAGATGGGGGTGGGTGATTCGCCGCCGGGAGAAGGGCATCGGGAACGAGGAGATAAGTTCCGGCGGCAAAGCGTTTCTCGTGAAGATCCCGGTAGAGTGCGCGGGCCGAACGCACCCACGGGAAAGGCCCGCCCGTGACGGGCTCGAGCTCGTAGACCGTGGGCGGCTGCGGCCAGGTGTAGCTCACAAGAAGCCCCGGGTGGGCCTTGATCCAGGAACGAAGCCGCGGAAGACCGCGGAAGGTCTCGGGTGTCGGCACCACAAGCCACGGGCGAGTGAGTCCGCTCAAAACAAAGACGAAGACGAGAGCGATCAGGGTGAGGACCACCACCGAAAGTCCGCGGAAGACACGGTCCACGAATGTGGAAAGACGCCCCGGAAGCTCGCTCAGGGAAAGAAGAGCCAGGGCGGCCAGCGCCGGTGCTGCCGGGAGGAGGTATTTGCTCTGCTTGGAGACGGCAAGCGAAAAGAAGACGATCGTCCAAAGCGCCCAGACTCCAAGAATCCTCCACGCCGGCTCACGGCGGTGACGCCAGAGGAGAAAAAACGCCCAGGGGAGAAGGAGGGACCAGGGAGCAAAGTCGCCCCAGATCGTGTGCGCATAAAAGAAGACACCGTGGAAGTGGTCGATCCCCTGTGTGTAGCGGGTGAAATTCTGGTAAACGAACGTCGCCCGATCGAACGCCCAGCCGATCTGCAGGCCGCAGGCCACCGCCCAGAGAGCGAGGGGTGTGAGCGCAAGAATCACCCCCCGAAAGGGGCGGAGGGGAGCGAGTTCGCTCCAAAGCGTCCGCCACCACGGCGGAGACCAGGGACGAAACGAGCCCATATCGCCGAGGAGATCGAGACCCATCGCCGGCAGCGTGATCGCGAGACCCACCGGCCCCTTGGCCAAGGTGGCCACTGCAGCCCCCGCCCACAGCTCCCAGGGGAACCCGCGCCCGGAACCTCGGCGCAGACGCACATAGCCCGTGTAGGCGACGAGCACTCCGAGCGAGAGCCAGCTGTCGGTGTGCGCGAGAAAGAAATTGTAGAGAGCGATCGGAAGCGCCCCGAGAACCACGGGGAAAAGGGTGATGAAGCGCTCTGGAAGAGCAAGGCTCCGGGTCAAACGTCGGGCGAAGAACAGCCAGAGAAAGTAGGCGGCCATGCCGGGAACGCGAACCGCGGCCACCAACGGGAGGCCCGTTGCGCGTGCGAGGGCGGCCAGCCAGTAGTAGAGCGGCGGGTACTCGACGTAGGGAACCCCGTTGATCGTGGGGACGAGAAAATTTCCGCGCGCGAACATCTCGCGCACGATCTCGGCAAAACGTGGCTCGGTCGCAGGAATCGGCCCGTAACCAAAGAGCCCGATCGCCCAGGCGAGCGCGAAGAGGACGAGCGCCGCGTCGACGACGCGGCGGAGACGACGGTCGGCTTCGGTGAGAGTCGCGTCGGACACGGGTCAGGACGAAGAAAGCGGTCTTTCAGGATAACCGAGCCGCCTACCGTGGAGCTATGCTGCATCCATGGTCAACTACCGCCACCGCCACCACGCCGGCTCGGTGCATGATCTCGTCAAACATCTGGCGCTCGTGACCCTGCTCCGGCGCCTCAACGAACGAGCGGCGCCCTGGTGCTTTCTCGACACGCACGCCGGCGAAGGCTGGTACGAGCTCGCGGGCTCGGACACCAGCGAAGCCGAAGAGGGGATCGGGGGCCTCCTGGCCCGCGAACGGGCGATCCGTCACCCGCTCCTCCTCGCTTTTGCGGAGCTGCTACGCGCCTTCGCCGGTCCGGGGAATCCGCCCGCACGCTATCCGGGATCGCCAGCGCTGGCCGCGCTCCTCGCACGCCCCTCCGACCAACTGATCCTCGTCGACACCACCGTCACGCCGCGCCTGCCGTTTCCCACCCCAGTGGGCGGCGCACGCATACACGTCCACCGGCGCGACGGCTTCGAGGCCCTCGAAGGGCTCCTCCCACCGGCCGAGGGTCGCGGTCTCGTCCTCGTCGACCCCCCCTACGAGAAGCGCGACGAAAGCTCCCGCCTCGCCGACGGTCTGCCCCGTGCCGTCCGTCGTTTCCCCGCCGGTCGTTTCCTGGCCTGGTACCCGTTGAGCCGCCGCGTCGTCCCGCCGCGTCTCCGCGGCGGGACGGAGGCGGACGAGATCCTGCGTCTCGAGGCTGTCTGGGACGCCCACGCCGCTGTGCGAGGCACCGGCTTGATCATCGTGCGTCCGAGCGAAGAGTGCCGCGGGGCACTTCTCGAGGCCTGTCAGGAACTCCTCACACTTCTCGGGCGGCCCGCCCAGATCACGGTGCGTGTCGAGGGGGGCGGCACGGAACGTCGCGCGCACACCCCCCGACACCCGGGGGCGCGGTGATCGATCGTGCGGCCGTTCTTCTCGTGCTCGCGGTACACCTTGCGGTCATCGTTTTCAATGTCGCCGGGCTCATCCTCATCCCGCTGGGCGCAAGGCGCGGCTGGCGGTTCGTCCGGAGACGGGACCTCCGGCTCCTCCACCTGCTCTCCCTCACGGTGGTTGCGCTCCAAGCGGTCCTCGGCCGCGCGTGCTTCCTCACGATCCTTCAATCGCGGCTCGAGGGACGCGTGGGGCGCACGCCGCCTCTTCTGGCACATTGGATCGACCGGGTGATCTATTGGCCTCTGCCGCTCGCGTTCTTCACCGCTCTTTACGTGGCAGTGTGGATTTACGTCCTCGCGCTCTGGTATTTCGTACCGCCGGGGAGGTCGGGCGCAAAGGGCTCTCCTTGAGCAGCCGGCAGAGCGTCCGCTCAACGTCCTCTTCGCGCACGAGGACATGGTCGGCGGCGGGCCCGAGCGGAATGTAGACATCCTCTCCCGTGAGCCTCTCCTTCGACCCCTTGTAACCGGCCTCGTCAAGGAGCGTGAAGATCTCCTCGGCCACGCCGCCTGTCCGTCGCCCCTCGTCGACGACGAGAACCGCTGCGCGGCCCGCGCTCTCGCGCACCAGCACGTCGGCGTTGAGCGGCTTGAGCCAAAGAAGATCGACGATGCGGATCGCCGGGGCTCCCGCCCGGCGCAGACGCTCGGCGGCGCGCAGCGTGAAGTACGTTCCGTTGCCGTAGGTGAAGACGACGAGCGACGCATCGTCCGGCCCGTAGATCCGCGGGCTTCCCACCGCCTGGGCCTCCCCGGGCGCAGGGTAGGCAGCGAGCCAGCCGCCGTCCTTTTCCTCGTAGAGATCCTTCGTCATGTAAAGCGCAATGGGTTCGAGGAAGACCGCCACACGTCCGTCGACCCGCGCGAGAGCGAACAGGGTGCGGAGAACACGCACCGCATCATCCCCACGTCCGGCGGTCGCCACAACGAGCCCCGGAATGTCGCGCAGCGCGGTGATGGAGTTGTCGTTGTGGAAATGCCCGCCAAAACCCTTTTGATAGGCCAGCCCCGGAAGGCGGAGAACAAAACCATTGCGGAACTTCCCGGCGGAAAAGTACTGCAAAGAACAGGCTTCCCCGCGGATCTGGTCGCAGGCGTTGTGAAAATAGGCGAGATATTGGATCTCGGGGACGGGCAGAAGGCCGAGGTGGGCGGCTCCCTGGGCAAGCCCGAGGATGGTCGTCTCGTCCAGGAGGGTGTTGAAGACACGTGCGGGCCCGAAACGGGCATGCAGCCCTGCGGTCACGGTGTAGACCCCACCCTTGCGGGCCACGTCCTCACCGAAGACCACGGCTTCGGGACGCTGGGCCAGAAGATCAAACAGGGCCGCGTTGATCTGCCGCGCAAGATGGCGGGGCGGTTGCTTCTCGGGAAGAGCCGCCTCTCCGCCGAAGGCTTCCACCCGCCTCTCGGGGGCGGCCAGCCGCGTCGCCTCGCGCATCACCTCCTCCGCGTGGTAGGGCGCGAGAGGGGCGATCACCTCCGCGGCCGAGGCCAGTTTCGGACGCCCGAGAACGTCTTCCGCACGGGTCTCGATCTCGCGGCGAATCGCCTCGTAACGATCGAGAAGCCACTCCGGATCGACCGCCCCGAGAGCGCAGGCGCGCGCCGCGCCGACGAGAAGAGGGTCGCATCGCTCGTCCGCTTCGATGTCCGCCAGGGCACGGTAATCGGTCTCGGTATCGGTCCCGGCGTGCCCGAGGAGCCGTACGACCCGAAGACGGAGGAACACCGGCCTGCGACTGCTCCGGCAGAGGTCGAGCGCGCGGCGGCTCGCCTCGTAGGCGGCGACGGGGTCGAGTCCGTCGGCCTCCACGTAGGCGGTCGCGGGCCGGGCGCTCATGCCTGCCCGCACCCAGTCCCGCGGGGTCGGAACCGAGATGCCGTAGCCGTTGTCTTCGCAAACCCAGAGCACCGGGCAGGGGAGCCCCTGATACGCCGTCCACGAGGCGGCGTTGAACGCCGCCTGGGCGCTTGCGTGGTTGACGCTCGCGTCGCCGAAACTCACCATCACGACCGCGTCGGGTGCCCCCCCCGCCACACCGACCCGATACGCGTGCGCGAGGAGAGCGGCGGTTCCGCAGCCCTTCGGTAGATGGCTGGCGATCGTGCTCGTCTGCGGAGGCACACCGAGTTCCGCACTTCCCCAGACCTTGTGCCGACCCCCACTCACCGGGTCCTCGGAGCTGGCGACCAGACCCAGAAGAACTTCCCGCACGAGGTCGAGACCCGGCTTCTTGCGCGCCCGCTCGAACATGAAGGCCCCGCTCCGGTAGTGGAGGAACACGCGGTCGTCCAGTCGCAGCAGGCGTCCCAGCACCGCGTTGCCCTCGTGTCCCGCTCCCCCGATGGTGTAGTAGCCGGCCTGGCGGAGGCGAAGCTCACGGGCCACGTAGTCGAGTCGACGTGCGCGCATCTGGGACTCGAGAATCTCACGCAAGGCCCCGGCGGTGAGTGTCCCCTCGTCTCCGACAAGCGCCTCCTCGCACAAGAGCGGCCGGCCGGAGGATGGCCACGAGCGCACTGTCTCGGTAAACAGGCTGTCGACCACCCGGTGGCGGTGGAGGAGACGTGTCGCGCTCTTGAGCAGGGCGGCCGTGGGCCGCGGCGAATCAGAAGGCACTGACACCGGTGATCTCGCGACCGACAGCGAGCTCGTGGATCGTCTCCGTACCCTCGTAGGTAATCACCGACTCGAGATTGAGGCTGTGACGGATCGGCGGGAACTCAAGCGTGATCCCCGCCCCGCCGAGAAGATCCCGGGCGTCACGGGCTATCTCGAGGGCGCTGCGCACGTTGTTCCATTTGGCAAGAGACACCTGCGCGGGGCGGAGTGCCCCCGCCCGCTTGAGAACACCCAGACGGTGGGCAAGGAGCTGCGCGGTAGCGAGTCCCCGGACCATCCGCGCGAGGCGTTGCTGGACGATCTGTTTTTCGGCCAGCGCCCCACCAAAGAGCCGTCGCTCTGCGGTGTAGGTGCGCGCCGTCTCGAGGCACGCCCGAGCCGCTCCACAGGCTCCCCAAGCAATGCCGTAACGCGCCTGGGTGAGACAGCTCAAGGGCGCCTTGAGCCCCCGCGCCTCGGGAAGGCGCTGGCGTTCGGGCACACGTACCCCGTCGAGATAGAGTGCCGAAGTGACCGAGGCTCGAAGCGAGGCCTTGTGTTCGATATCGGTGGCTGCAAAGCCCGCCGTTCCCTTCTCGACGAGAAACCCGAGGACGCCCTCCTCGGCCTGCGCCCAGACGACCGCCACATCGGCGATCGATCCGTTCGTGATCCACATCTTGGCCCCGTCCAGGATCCAGTCGCCGCCGCTGCGTCGGGCCCGCGTGCGCATGGCGGCGGGGTCCGATCCTCCGTGGGGCTCGGTGAGTCCGAAGCAGCCGAGAGCCTCGGCACGCGCCAGGCGCGGAAGCCAGATTTTCTTCTGCTCTTCGCTGCCGTAGGCGTGGATCGGATACATCACGAGGCTCGATTGCACGGAGACGAAACTCCTGAGTCCGCTGTCGGCGCGCTCGAATTCTTCACACACGAGCCCGTAGGCGACGGGGCCGAGGCCCGGGCAGCCGTAGCCTTCGAGGCTCGTCCCGAGAACGCCGAGGGCTCCGATCTCCGGCACGAGCTCGCGGGGGAAGCGCCCCTCCTCGAAGGCGGCCGGGACGAGCGGAAGCGCACGCTCGTCGACGAAGCGAGCCACCGTGGACCGCACCAGTTCTTCCTCAGGCGAGAGTGTCGTGAGGAGATCGAGAAAATCTTCCGGCGTGGGCATGGCGGTTTCGTCCCGACGAACGGGCGTGCGCCCGTGAGGGTGTGGCTTGGGGAAACGCCCCCCGGAACGATGGACCGGGAGGCGCGGACTCAGAACGGTTGGACGCGCGCCACCCCGTTCTGGCTAATCAGGACTTCCACCTGTTCTCCCAAGCGCCAGTTGGTGCGCCCGGCCTGTTGGGTCACAGCGATGAGACGGCCGTTGTTGAGCCGGACGGTGAGCTGTACGCCGTTCGCGGCGCCCATGCCGCTTCCGATGGCGTGGCCAGCCAGGGCCCCAAGAACGACCCCCCCGACCGTGGCGAGAGCCCGCCCGTTACCCGACCCGAAGCTGTTGCCCGCAATCCCTCCGGCCACGGCTCCGACGGCGGTTCCCGCCTCACCGGAGCTGATTCCGCCCCGCGCGGTCCCGCCCTTGATCTTGACGAAATGGACGGCGACGAGTGTCCCGAGCTCGACACGCTGGAGACTGCGTGTCTCGTTGCGGTAATAGGACGAACCGCCGAGGTTGCTGGCGCAGCCCGACAGGACGAGGAACCCGGCGCAGGCCAGGAGCACAGAGAACTTCTTCACGTAGAGAACACCTCCAAAACGACCAGGTCGGGCGAATCCGCGCCCCTTGGGCCGCCGCCCGTCCGTGACCATTCTAACGCCGGAACGACCTCCAGGAGGACACCACACATCGAAGACGGCGCGGCGGCGAGGAGAATCTTTCATATCACTGTCATATTCAGGAAAGAAGATTGTTGCATTCCTGTTGCCATGTGGTGCCCCGTGCGTCATCCACTCCGCCCCACCCTCGTCTGCCTCATCCTGGTCACGGTCCTGGTCGGCCGGGCCTGGGCCCACGGCTCTTCTCCCGCCTGTCCACGCCGAGATCGGCTTCCCCACGGCTGGGCGTGCCTGCGGGGACTTCTGCGCGTCTACGATTTTGCGCGTCTCTACAGCGGGGCGACGGCCCCGTCCAACCAACACGCCCTCTCCGTGGGGGGGATGCTCGACCTCGAAACTCACCCTTTCCTCGAGCCCCATCTCGGCGCACGGGTCACGTTCTGGGATGCCCAGGGACTGCCCGGCCTGGAGAATCACGCCCAAGACAACACGCATTTTGATCCGACGCTCTACGGTCTTCGCCCCGTCCGTGCGCTCACCCAGGCGTATCTCTCCTGGCGCACGGGGCCGTGGCACATCGACGTCGGCGACCGGATTCTCGACACGCCCTGGATGTCGGGCTCCGACTCACGCATGGTGCCGGCTTCCTACCAAGGCGCTAGCCTGGAGACCGAGTTCGGAGGCTGGGATTTCGAACTGTTGCGCGTGACGCGCTGGAAGAGCCGAACTTCGAGCGATTACTCGGCCACAACGCTCTACAACAGCCCGGGCACGGCCGGTATCGAAGGCGGGGATCCCGTCACCGCTGTGGGTTCTCGCCGCACTCCCGGCGCGTTCGCTCTCGGCCTTCATGCCCCCGCGGGCGCCCTCCGAGTCGGCCTGTGGTACTACGATTTCGACGAATACGCCCGACTGACCTACGGGACCCTCACGGGGCCGACACTGTCTTTCTCCCCCTGGCGCCCGGGCTGGAAAATCCAGGCACTCCGGGAATGGAGTTCGGGCCCCAACCTCCTCGGAACCCCCGTCGATGCCCTCGGGGCAGGCGCCGAACTCCTCGTCCCAACCTTTCTTCGTTCTCTCGTCTTCACGCTCGCCTTTGACCGGATCGCTCCCCACAGCGGAGAATTCGACACGGGCGGCATCGTCTCGCCGTACACGGCCGGCTACGCCACCGACCCCCTCTTCACCACCTCCATGATCGCCGGCCTCGTCGAGAAGGGACCGGGCTCGGCCGTCCGCCTGGCGCTCACGGACCGTCCTCCGGGAGGGACAACGCGGATCATCGTGTCCTGGGCCCGCTACTACACCGCCCCACGCCTGCCCGACACGAGCGAAACCGACCTTGACGTCACCTGGTGGCCACAGGCAGCGTCGGGCCGCCTCTCGCTCCGCAATCGTCTCGGCATTCTCACCGGACTGACCCCCCCTTCGCCTCTGGGGGTCTTCGTCTACGAGCGCCTCATGTTGGCCCTCCGTTTCTGACACCGACCGGGACTGTTCCTTGACAGACGGCATGGGCTCGCTTACGCTGGCCGCGTCCCGGCCGACTGCCAGACCGTCGCCACCTATGGCCTCCACACCCGAACCCGCTCTCCCGTCACCGCCTCCCGAAGGCCGGAGCGGGGATCCGCTCGCCGCGGCGTTTCTCGCCTGCCGGCGGCAGGATCCACGTGGCCTCGAGAAACTCTACGAACTCCTTGCCCCGCAACTCTTCGGGTTCCTGCGACGTATGCTTCCGAGAAAAGATCTTGCGGAGGAAGCGTTGCAGGACACGTTCGTCAACATCTGGCGAAGGATCGAGGACTACGACGGCGCCCGCGGCGAAATCCGCACATGGATTTTCGCCATTGCGCACCACCGGGCCGTTGACATCCTGCGCCGTGAGCGACGCCTCGTGCCGACACCGGATACGGACCTCGAGTCTCTGCTCGCGACCGCACCGCCCGAGACGGCGCACGAACCGCTCGCCCGACTCGAGGAAACGCGCTTGCGCGACTGCCTCGGGCGCCTGTCCCAGGACCAGCGCCGGGTTCTTTTCCTGGCCTACTACCACGACCGGACTCAAGAGGAGATTGCCCGCACGCTCGGATCTCCCCTGGGCACGGTCAAGAGCTGGATGCGCCGCGGGCTCCTCGGCTTACGCCGCTGCCTCGAAACGCCATGAAACTGCCCGAAGGCGAAGCGCGCGAACTCCTGGCTGCCGAGTACGTCCTCGGCACACTCACCCCCACCGTCCGCCGGCGTGTTGAGCGTTGGATCTTCCTCCACCCGGAGCTGGCCGAGAGCGTCCGCCGCTGGGAGCACGATTTTGCCCGCTTTGCCGCTCTCGCCACCCCTGAAACGCCGCCCGTGCGTTGCCGCCGCCGACTCGAGAGCTTTCTCAAGAACGAGCGACCCCGCCGGCGTCTCACGCTGATCGCCGCAGGCTTCTGGCGTTACGCCGCGCCCCTCGCCGTCGCCGCCTCCCTCTTCCTCGTGGCGGTCTTGGTCGAGCGGGTCCGGACGGTCGAGCGTCCACCCGCCGGAATCGCCGTCCTCGTCGGCCGGCACGGCCACGCGCACTGGGTGCTGACGATGGGTCACGACCGGATGCGCGTCGTGGTCGTGGGGCGCATTGCCCTGCCGCCGCACAAGAGCTACGAACTCTGGTTTGAGCCCCGAGCCGGCGCGCGCATGGTCCCCGTCGGACTCTTGCCCAGCCGGGGGCTCATGACCGCGCGTCTTCCAGCCGCCGTGTACGTGCGTCTGGCCCACGCGCATCTGCTTGCGGTGAGCCTCGAGCCCGCGGGCGGTTCCCCCACCGGCCGGCCGACCGGACCGGTTCTCGCCACGGCTACGCCCCAAGCGGTCTGATTCATCCGCGCCCGCGGCTCCGGGCACCCAAAGATACAATGGGCGCCTCCCCGGGCGTCGGTCGTGATCGTTGGACCATTCCCCCCCCTCCCTCGTCCGTCGCCTGGGCGCTTTCAGTGGCGCCATGGTCGTCGTCGGCATCGTCATCGGGACGGGGCTCTACCGTGTGCCTCCGGTCGTGGCTGCCGCCTTCTCCACCCCGTTCGGTCCCCTCGCCCTCTGGGCGGTCGGCGGGGTCATTGCGCTCTCGGGAGCGCTCGCCGTTGCCGAACTTGCCGCCATGTTCCCTGACGCGGGAGGCCTCTACGTTTACATCCGGGAGGCTTTTGGTCCCGCCGCCGCGTTCCTCTTCGGCTGGATGTGGCTCCTCACCGACCCGATCTCCTGGGCCGCACAGGCGCTGGTCTTTTCCGAGTATTTCGGAAGTCTTCTTGGACTCGCGCCGCTCGCCGAGCACCTCACGGCCGCCCTGCTGATCGTGGCCCTCGCCCTCATCCAGACACGCTCGGTCGGAGCCGCTTCGTGGGTCCAGAACATCTTCACGAGCCTGAAAATTCTCACGCTCGTCGCCCTCGCCGTCGCCCTCGCCGTGGCCGTGCGTCAACCTCAAGCGGTTTCCGTGTCCGTGCACAGCGGTCGAGGAGCGGGGGGAATCGTGCTCGCACTCCTGGCCGTTCTCTGGGCCTACGACGGCTGGGAGAACCTCACGGCCCTGGCCGGCGAAGTCCGTGATCCGGGACGGAATCTCCCGCGTGCACTCTTCGGCGGGACGCTCCTCGTCCTCCTCCTGTACATCGGAGTCAACGCCGGCTATCTCCACGTCCTGGGAACCGCGGGGGTAGCGGCCAGCCGCTCGGTGGCGGTCGACGCCCTGCGCGGGACGGCGGGCGGAGCCACCCTCACTCTGGTCGCTCTCATGGTCATGATCTCGGTGCTGGGTTCGCTCAACGGCAGCATGCTCTCCGACCCGAGGGTGTTCTACGCCCTGGCCCGAGACGGCCTTTTTTTCCGGGCGGTCGGACGTGTCCACCCCCGTCACCGCACACCCTACGTGGCCACGTTCCTCGGGACGTTCCTTGCCGCGGCCTTCGTCCTCACGCGCTCCTTCACCGATCTCGCGGCCGCCTATGTTCTCGGCATCTGGCCTTTCCTCATGCTCGCCGTCCTCGCGCTCTTCCGCTTGCGCCGCACCCAGGCCAGCCGACCCCGTCCTTACCGGACCTGGGGATACCCGGCCGTCCCGATCCTCTTCCTCGCGGCCTCGGCGTTGGTCCTTTTCGGCGCGTTGTGGCAAGAGCCGCGGCGTGTCGCTCTGAGCCTCGCGCTCACCGCCGCCGGCTTACCGCTCTACTACTTCTGGAAATCGAGAGGCGCCGGTGGGCCGCCGACGCCGCAGGACCAGCCTCCGCGCAAAGATCCCCCGGGGTCGTAAGCCCGGGCTTCCCACTCGAGGGCGATCCCCGGGCCCTGCCCGAAGGGTTCGGCCCCAGCATCAAAGTCCCCGACGACGCGGAGCTCGAGCCGCTCTCCCGGAAGAAGCTCGAGAGGCTCGGGAAGCGGCAAGTAGACCTGCTCCCAGTGCGTCGGCGGATCAGCCGGAGAGGTCGTGAGGATCTGGCCGGCAAAACGCGCCCGCCAATAGTGCGCAAAACCGTGGACGGCCGTCGGAACGGGCGCCTCCCAGGCGGCAAGACCCGCCCGCGGCTGCGGGCCGTCATGCAGGAAATCGTATTGCGTCCAGACCCGCTCCGGCGAAGGCCAAGCGACGAGATCCGTACGGGCAAGGCGCCGCACGTACGCGTTGCCGAGCGCGAGATCGCGGATTTTCGTGACGTCCAGGGGAAGATCCGTCCCTGTGAGCCAGCCCGCGATTTCGTGATGCAGAGTGGCGGACGAGACGGGCGCGAGAACGAGCTCGAGACTCTCTGGGAGCATCCGCCCGCCCGGGCGGAGATACCGCCGTCGGGCGTCGTCGAGGAGAGCGACAATGCCCTCGTCCGGCCCCAGATTTCCAAGCGTCTCGGAAACGACAATGTCGGCCGGCTCCGGATCGAGAACGTAGCGAACATCCTCGGGATAAATGCTGATGCGGTCGGCCAGTCCCCGAAGGGCCACGAATTCTTCCGCCCAGGCGGCCACCAGCGGTTCACGCTCGTAGAGAACGACACGGCGGGCCCCCGCGAGGGCGGCGAGGACGCCGAGCAAACCGGTGCCCGCACCGACGTCGGCAACCACACTTTGGCCGGCCACAACGACCTCGGAGAGCGCTCGTCGCAAGACCTCACATCTCCGCCGGTCGCTCAGAAGACGGCGATGATAATCGGCAAGGGTCGCGGGATCCGTCACAGCCCCCCGCCTCCTTCGTCGAGAGCGCGGAGTGCCGCGTACGAGCGCCGCGAGAGCCGAGGGGCCGCTGCCGCGGCCAGCAGGAGAAAGAGCGCGGCGGCAACCAACGCCGCGGGAAGCATCCAGAGCAGGGAGGGCTCCGGCAGGTGGAGAAAGGATGCGAGTGCGCGCCTTGTGACAAGGATCCCCCCGATGCCCCCGACCAGCCCCGCCGCGAATCCCAGAAGGCCGGCTTCCTCGAGTGCCAGTCTCCGAAGGCGCTTCGGTCCGAGCCCCCAGAGGGTGAGAAGCGCCCTTTCCTCACGCCGCTCCGCAGTGCTTTCCTCAAGAGCCGACGCAGCGAGAAGAAGAGCGGCCAGGAACAGACTCACGGCCTCGAGAAGGACGAGACTCCGGGCAGCCGCAAGCGCTCGGTGCACGAGTCGCAAAAGCGCCGTGACGTCAACGGCGCTCACCCCGGGGCTCCGGCGCAGGACATGGGCAAGACGGGCCACGTCCGACGGCGGCACGGCAAGAGAAGTCAGGTAACTCCGCGGGAGGCCGCGGAGGGACGGCGGCGAGGCGAGAACGAAGAAGTTCGGGCGGAAACTCCACCAGTCGACGCGGCGGATCGATGTGACCGTCAGGGCAACCGACCGTCCGGCCACCCGGTAGGTGAGGGTCGAGCCGACCCCGAGGTGCAGAAGATGGGCGAAACGCCGGGAGAGCGAGGCCTCCGCCGGTACCCGCGCGGACGGCCAGAAGTGCCCGGCAAGAACTTTGTTGCCGGGCGGGAGACGACGGCTCGTGCTGAGATTCTGATCGTGCCGGAGGAGCCAGGCCGCTCGGCGGTAACGGGGGGAAGAGGCACGGACGGGACGGCCGTCGATGCGGGTGAGCCGGGCGGTGACGAGTGGAGCGTAGCGCGGGCGGCCCAGCCCAGCGCGGGCGAGCGCACGCGCAAGCGGGGCGCGGGCGTCGGGCGTGATGCCGTAGAGGAACCAGTTCGGGTGGCCTCGCGCAAGACCGTGTTCGAGGTCGTGAACGATGCCGTGCTCAACCCCGACGGCCGCGAGCGCGAGGCCGATGGCGAAGGCGAGGGCGCTCGCCTCGAGCGCCGATGCCCAACCGCGTCGCGCGAGGGCGTTGGCGGTCCACCACAGTCCCACGGAACGCCCACGCACGAAACGCGCCAAAAGAGCAAAGCCGGTGCGGAAGACAACAGGCAGAACCACGGCGCCGAGTGCCAGGCCGAGAAGAAGCCACGGATCCCTCCACCCGACGCTGGGGACGAGGAGGACGCCCAGGAGGAGAAGAGCGACAGCGAGGAAGGGACCGTTCGTGCGTCGCGGCGGAAGGCGCGAGGTGCGGAGCGCCGCGGCGGGGCTCCCTCTGGCCAACCCCCCGAGGACTCCGGCCCACAGGGCCAAGGCGAGGACAGCGATGGCAACGGCGGCGGCCAGGAGCGCCCCGAAAACGGGCAGCGGCGCCCACGCAAGCGGCAACTTACCCCGAAAAAGAAAGGCGACGAGCGCAACGTAGAGGAGTGCCAAAGGGACACCCAGAAGAGCCGTGGCGAGAAGAGGCCGTGCGAGAGCGGAGAGCAGGCCACGACGCAAGCGCCGTCTCCCGACCCCTTGGGCGATCAGGTACGCGGCCACAGGGGCGAGACGGCGAACCGCGGCACGCGCGGTCAGCCCGAGCGCGAAGACGGCGAGAGCGACGATCGCGAGCACCACGAGCGCGGCGTAACGGGTCAGACGGCGGCTCGTGCGACGCAAAGCGCGCACGACCTGACGGCGCTGCCGTACGGTGGGCCGGGGGCGCAGGGTCCGGACCCAGGCCAGGTAGGATGCCAACGCCGCCCGGGGTCCGTCCAGACTGAGGCCGTAGTCGACCCGGCTCTGGGGCACGACGAGCCGTGTGGCGTGCAGGGTAGCGGCACTCATGACGAGGGGCGGGGCGAAGAGCGACGCCCGCCAACCGATCCCGGGGGCGCTTTCGAGAAGGCCGGCGACACGCAGACGCGCGACCCCCACGGCGATGCGTCCGCCCACGCGGGTCTTGAGAAACGCGGCCAAGGCCGGGGCCACCCACACACGGCCCGCTGCGGGGGGCAGGCGACTTCGGGTCGGGCGTCCACTCTTCCCGCTCCTCAGGTGGAAGCTTCCGCGCAAGGGATAACCGGGACCGACGGCAAGAACGGTCGCGAGCGCGACTCTCGAGCCGTGAACCGCCGCCGTCGGGAAACGGACCCAGGAGGCGGAGCGCAACCCCTCTCTCCGGGCCCGTCTCGCAAGCGCGGGGGAAAGGGGGCGCGAGAGGGCCAAGGTGGCCCTCCCTCCCAGAAGATCGGCGTCCCGGCGTGCGAGCCCCGCCAAGAGAGCTCCACGCAGCACAAGGAAAGCGCCGAGTGCGCCGGTGGCGAGAACGACCGCCGCGCGCGCGCGCCAGCCGAAGGCACGGCCAACGGCGCGGTCGAGAGGGGAGTTTGGCACCCTCAGGCAGCCCTCAGGCGTCCGGCCTCAAGCCGGTAACGGCTGTCGCAACGGGCGACGAGGGCCTCGTCGTGGGTGGCGACGAGGAGCGCGGTGCCATGTTCCCGTCCGAGCTCCATCAAGAGTTCCCACACCGCCCGGGCGTTGTCTCGGTCGAGCCGCGCCGTAGGCTCGTCGGCGAAAAGCAGCAGAGGCCGAAGGGCGAACGCACGAGCCACGGCGACACGTTGCTGCTCGCCGCCCGAAAGCGCGCTCGGTCGCGCCCTCATGCGACGCGCGAGCCCCACGGCTTCAAGGGCTTCGCGGGCCCGCTCCTCGGCGTCCGCGTCCCCACGGAAGGCCAGCGGAAGACGCACGTTTTCGAAAACGTCGAGAAGCGGGAAGAGCTGGATGTCCTGAAAGACGAATCCGAAATGAGCCAGACGCAAGGACGCGCGCTTGTTTTCCTCAAGCGCGTAGAGATCTTCCCCGCGAAACAGCACCCGCCCTTCCCGCGGCGGCTCGAGCCCGGCGGCCAGCGCGAGAAGAGTCGTCTTGCCCGAGCCCGAGACGCCGAGCAGGGCCGTTCGTGCGCCCCGCTCGAGGGTCAAGCTCACGCCATCTAGAATGGACGCTGCCCCCTCGCTGCCGGAGTAAGCGTGAGACACATGCTCAAGACTGAGAAGAGGGCCGGAACCGGCGTTCATCGCGTGGCGGAGAGGGCCTGGGCGCGGGTGGCCGTCGCCGTGAGTATAGCCTTCGTTCCGCTTCTCCCGAGCGTGTGGGCCGGCGCGCCCCCCCCGCGCACCATCCTTGTTCTCGGCGACAGCCTGAGCGCCGGTTACGGTCTCCCGCGCGGGACCTCCTGGGTCGATCTTCTTCGCCGACGCCTCGCCCGTCACAATCCCGGCGTGCGGGTCATCAACGCCAGTGTGAGCGGTGAGACTTCGGGCGAAGGACGCTCGCGCCTACCCGAACTCCTCGCCCGCTGGCACCCCTTTCTGCTCATTCTCGAACTCGGTGGCAACGACGGCCTGCGTGCGTTGCCCCCCTCCGTTCTCGCGACCAACCTGAGCGCGATGATCGCACGTGCGCGGCGTTCCCGCGCCTGTGTCCTTCTTCTCGGCGTGCGTCTTCCCCCCAACTACGGAGCGCGCTACGAGCAGGCTTTTGCCAATGCGTTCCGGCGGGCCGCCCGTTCGGCCCGGATCCCGTGGATCCCGTTCTTCCTTGCCGGCGTGGCCACCCATCGCCGCGACATGCAGTCCGACGGACTCCACCCCAACGCCCGCGCCCAGCCTCTCATTCTGGCCCGGATCTGGAAGAGCCTGGCTCCCCTCTTGCGCCCGGGCGCCTCTTGTCGCTAATATCGGCCATCGCCCCCCGGGAGTCCTCCCCGATGGAAAAGATCTGGCTCAAGCACTACCCGGCGGGTGTTCCGCACGAAATCGATCCGAGCGTCTGCCCTACACTCCGTTCGCTCCTCGAGGAAAGCGTGGGACACTACCCCGAGCGGAGCGCGTTCGAGGCCCTGGGTGCCTCCCTGAGCTACGCGCGCCTCGACGTTCTCAGCCAGCGCTTTGCCTCCTACCTCCAGAACCAGGCCGGCCTCACCAAGGGCGACCGCGTGGCCCTCGTCCTCCCGAACCTTCTCCCGTATCCCGTCGCCCTATTCGGCATCCTGCGCGGCGGATTCGTCGCCGTCAATTGCAACCCCCTGTACACGCCCACGGAGCTCGCCTTCCAGCTCAAGGACTCTGGGGCCCGGGCCGTCATCACCCTTGAGAATTTCGCTGCCACGCTCGAACAGGCCCTGGCCGGAACGGCGGTGCGTACGGTCATCTTGACGCGCCTCGGAGATCTTCTGGGTCTCCGAGGACCGGTCGTCACCGCCGTCGCCCGTCACGTCAAAGGGCTCGTCCCCCCCCACGGTCTTCGATCCGCGGTCGCGTTCCACCGCGCGCTCCGCCTCGGGGCCACGACGCCGATGACGGATGTCCTCGTCGAGCCCGACGACGTCGCCTTCCTTCAGTACACAGGAGGGACGACCGGCGTACCGAAGGCGGCGGTCCTCCGTCACCGCCACGTCGCCGCAAACGTGCTGCAGATCAGCGCCAATCTCGGCGGGGATCTCCTCACGCAGCCGCAGGTCGCACTCACCGCACTCCCGCTCTACCACATCTTCGCCCTCACCGTCAACGCCTTCCTCATCACCCGCTTGGGCGGCACGAACGTCCTCGTACCGGACCCCCGCAACCTGACGGCCCTGGCCGAGCTCATGCGTCGGCGGCGTTTCACCTTCGTAAGTGGAGTCAATACTCTGTTCAACGGGCTTCTGCATACCCCGGCATTCCGCTCGGCGGACTTCTCCGCTCTCCGCTTTACCGTGGGCGGCGGAGCGGCGGTGCAGGGCGCCGTGGCCCGCCGCTGGAAAGAAGTCACGGGCTGCGCGGTCATTGAAGGCTACGGACTCACCGAGGCCTCACCGGTCGTCAGCACCAACCCCATCGACACGACCGAACACGACGGCTCGGTGGGATTCCCCGTCCCCTCCACCGAGGTCTCGGTCCGGGGCGAGGACGGACAGGAGCTCGGGATCGACGAAGTCGGGGAGCTGTGCGTACGCGGACCTCAGGTCATGGACGGCTACTGGCAGAAACCCGAGGAGACGCGCAAGGTCATGACCGATGATGGATTCCTCCGCACGGGAGATCTCGCACGGATCGACGAGCGCGGGCGGATCTTTATCGTCGATCGCAAGAAGGATCTCATCCTCGTCTCGGGATTCAACGTCTATCCGAACGAAATCGAAGCCGAGCTGGCCGAGCTCGAGGACGTGAAGGAGGCCGCCGCCGTCGGCATCCCGGACGAAAAATCGGGGGAGTCCGTCATGCTCTTCATCGTCCCCTCGAACCCGCGGCTCACCAAGGAACGGGTCATGGAGTTTTGCCGCGAGCGTTTTACCGCCTACAAGCGGCCGCACGACCTCTCGCGCATCGAGTTCCGCGAGAGTCTTCCCAAATCGAACATCGGCAAAATCCTCCGGCGCAATCTCCGCGAGGAATACGTGTCCCGCAACTCAAGACCGTCGTCCCCCGCCTGAGAGGACGACGGTCGTCCACGGCGCTCCACACGCGTGGCTGGTGCCCCGCCCGAGCCGCCCGCTCTTCAGATCAGACTGCCGATGAGATCGTCGGCCAGGCCGAAGCCGGCGCCCATCGCCAGGCCCGAGGTGAGGTTGGAGAGAAAACCGCCCCCCCCGCCCCACCCTCGGGGCTGTACGTTCGTCGTGGGGTGCGTGTTGAGCTCGCCCTCGAGCGTCTGGATGTACTGACCCAACTGCTGAAGGACCGCCATCGCCTGCTGCTGCTCCTGCTGGACTCCGAGGCCCACTTCGCGCAAATCCATCACGAGGTCGCGGGCGGTGTTCTTGTCGGAGATATTGGCCGCGATCTTTTGGGCCAGGGCCTGGATTTTGGAGACAGTGTCCTGCGCCTGCTGTTGGACCTGCTGAATCTGCTGAACGGCGGTTTGATAATCCATGGATGGCAACCTCCTCAAAGGATACGGATGGAGAACTAGGAAACGAGCCGGCGTCTCGTGAAGGGGACACGCGAACGGCGGCTTCGTTATCCTATCATTTAGGCGTCCCGCTCTGAATCGGGACACTCGATTGACCGCACACCTCGAGAGTTCTTGCCATGCCATCCCATTTCCCCCGCCGCGTCGGTATCTACGGCGCCATCCGCATCCCGTTCGCCCGTGCCTACAGCGCCTACCCGAGCGACACCAACCTCTCGCTGCTCGCTGTGGCTCTCCGCGCTCTTGTGGAGCGGACAGGCCTCAAAGGCGAGCGTCTCGGAGAGGTGGTGGCCGGCGCCACCATGGTCGATCCGCGCGAGTGGAATCTCGCCCGCGAGGCTCTTCTCGAGTCCGGCCTGGCCCCCGAAACCCCGGGGATCGATCTCGCACGAGCTTGCGGCACAAGCGCGGAAGCGGCCGTGGCGGTCGCCAACAAGATTGCCCTCGAACAGATCGACGTCGGCATCGCCGCCGGCGTCGACTCGATCAGCGGACTGCCCCTCCTTTACCCACGCCGCTTTGCCGCCCTCGCCGCTCGCAGCGCCCAGGGGAGAAGCACCGGTGAGCGCCTCAAACCCTGGTTGGGTCTGCGTCTGCGCGATCTCAAGCCCGAGCCCCCGCGCGTCAAGGAGCGGATGACCGGACTCACCATGGGCGAATCCTGCGAGCTCATGGCCAAGACCTGGAACATCGGCCGTGACGAGCAGGACCGTCTTGCCCTGGAAAGCCACCAGAAGGCCGCACGCGCCTGGAAGGAAGGCTTCTATAACGATCTCGTCGTCGGCCATAGAGGTCTTGAACGCGACAACAACGTGCGACCCGATACGAGCCTCGAGAAACTCGCCACCCTGCGTCCGGCTTTTGATCGCAGCCCCTCGGGGACTTTGACCGCAGGCAACAGCACGCCTCTCACCGACGGCGCTGCGGCTGTCCTGCTGGCCAGCGAGGAGTGGGGTCGCGCGCACGGACTCGAGCCCTGGTCGTTCCTCATCGATGCCCAAGCGGGCGCCGTCGATTTCTTCGGTCCCCAGCGGGAGGGACTGCTCATGGCTCCCGCCTATACCGTTCCGCGCCTTCTCGACCGCAACGGACTTGCGCTCGGAGACTTCGACTACTACGAGATCCACGAAGCGTTTGCCGCCCAAGTCTTGTGCACGCTCAAGGCGTGGGAATCGGCGGATTTCTGCCGCACCCGACTCGGGCGCGACGAGCCGCTCGGAGCCATCGACCGCACACGGCTCAATGTCAAGGGTGGAAGCATTGCCCTCGGTCACCCGTTCGGTGCCACCGGCGCCCGGATTGTCGGAGGGCTCGCCAAGCTTCTGCGCGAGAAGGGGCGGGGCCGCGGTCTCGTCTCGATTTGCACCGGTGGCGGGATGGGCGTCACGCTGATCCTCGAGCGTTGACCTCCCTCGCCCGCAGGGGTCTCCTCCTCGTCAACCTCGGTACCCCGGATGCCCCCACCCCGAAAGCTTTGCGGCGCTACCTTGCGGAGTTTCTCGCCGATCCGCGCGTGATCGGACTGCCCGCTGTCCTCTGGCAACCGATTCTGCACGGCCTCGTGCTGCGAACGCGCCCGCGGCGCTCCGCCGCCCTCTACCGATCGATCTGGACCGCCGAGGGCTCCCCCCTCGCCGTCTACACCCGCCGGCTCGCCGCCGGAGTCGCCCGCGCACTCAACGCCGGTGCCTCACCCACGGTCGTCGCTTACGCCATGCGCTACGGACGGCCGGACGTCGAGGGCGTGGTTCGTGAACTTCTTGAACGGCACGCAATCGAGCGGCTCGTGGTCCTGCCCCTCTACCCGCAATACGCCGCCTCCTCGAGCGGCAGCGCCTTTGACGGCCTCGGCGCCAGCCTCCGCAAGACGATGCGCATCCCGCACCTTGACTGGATCGCCCACTACCACGAACAACCGTCCTACATTGACACCCTTGCTGCTCATCTACGCCGTCAGCGCGCAGTCGGCTCCCCGGATCGTTACCTTCTCTTTTCCTTTCACGGCCTTCCACGCTCAAGCCACAACCGGGGCGACCCCTACTACACCCAGTGCCTTGCCACGGCCGAGCGGCTGGCAAGCGCTCTCGAACTTCCTCCCGGGGGCTGGAGTCTCGCTTTCCAGTCGCGGTTCGGACCGGCGGCGTGGCTTCCCCCGTACACCATCGAGGAGGTTCGCCGACTCGCGCGCAACGGCGTCCGACGGCTCGACGTGACCTGTCCGGGTTTTGCCTGTGATTGTCTCGAGACACTCGAGGAGATAGCTCGCACCAACGCAGAGGCTTTCCTTGAAGCGGGCGGAGAAGACTTTCGCTATCTTCCCGCTCTCAACGACGACCCGCTGCACGTTGCCCTCATCTGTGAGCTCGTGGCCCCCTTCTTCGAAGCTCTGCCCTCGTGACTTTTCCGGAGAGCGGGACGCGAGCGGATGGGAGGATAATCAACGCATCCGTGGGCCTGTAGCTCAGCCGGTTAGAGCAGGGGACTCATAATCCCTCGGTCCCAGGTTCGAATCCTGGCGGGCCCACCAATCAAACCCATCATAAAAAATTGCCATGAGTCATGCGTCTTTGCCAACGGACACTCTGGCAGGAGTCGTGACTCGTCGAAGCCGATGGATCCTGCGGCCGCTTGTTGCAACGGCGGATTCGAGAGTTCGACTCTGGCAGTTCGTTCGCCGATGTATGGTGACAGGCTCCGTTCAGAGCCTCAAAACTCGCCGGCACGTTGCCGTCCGTCGTTCCCGATCGTAGCCTTGACCCTTTCATCCCAGACTCTTTGCTGCCCGGCCCCGCTAGCGCCGGGATACCCTCGCTCGCGTGATCAGGGGACCGGGGACAAGTCTCGAACAGTCCACCGTCGATGATCTGTGGTCTTCGCCGATTCCGTCTCTGTCTGCGCGCTTTGCGCGCGCGCATCGCCGCGTGCTGCGAGGCCAGCACACCGTATATCTCGATAGCGGATTAGGGCGGGTTATGCCATGGCTCTGTTCGATCTAGAGCGCACGCAAGACACAGACGGCCCCGAAGCCGGGCGTAAACGTGGTCTGGCCGGACCACTGAGGCAAGACACACCCTCGGATTTCAGCGCACCAGCCCCTCAATAGAGAGACAGAAACACTCCGGGAGGGGCAACACATGACTATAAAAATCAATGTTTTTCATGTCCTTACATATCACCCTAGGACAGGCCCCAGAAGTGGCTTGCAGACCGAGTGGAAACCGTATATACAAGGCGCGCCGTGCAGCTTTCACGGACCCCCACGCGGGGGCCGGAGAAGGGTTGGGCACGGTCTTTCCCTTTGCTGGACCCGGAGTCCTCCCCATGCGTGATCTCGCCCTCTCCGACGACGTCGAACCTCCCGGAAGTAGCCTCGAAGCCTCTTCGGCCGCCGCCTACGACCTCTTCCCGGAAATTGCCCCGGCGCCGCTCCGATCCCCCCACCGCCTCACCCAGCCCAGCCGCTCCCGCGACCCCGCACCAAAAAACAAAAAAAACCATCACTATGTTCCTTCCTTCGTCATCAGTGAACGCTCCGACAGCTACCGTCGACACTTTCATCCCGAGGCCAGCATCCGGGAATGGAACGATTGGCGGTGGCAACAGCGCCACCGCCTGCGGAGCTTGGACGACCTCGAACGTGTCCTGACCTTGACGGACGACGAGCGGGAAGCCATCGCCCGCCACTCGGGACCGCTTCCTTTCGGGATCACGCCCTACTACGCCTCCCTTCTCGATCCCGAGAACGCCAACCAGGGACTGCGCCGCACGGCCGTCCCCACCTTGGGCGAGTTTGTGCGCACCGCCGGCGAGGAGCTCGACCCGCTTGGCGAAGACAGCACAAGCCCGGTTCCGGGGCTCGTCCACCGCTACCCCGACCGGGTTCTCTTTCTCGTCACCGGGCTCTGCGCGGTCTACTGCCGCTATTGCACACGCGCCCGCCTCGTCGGTGCCACCGGAGAGGGCAGTCTCAAGAAACACCAGATCGAGGATGCCCTCGCATACATCGCCGCGACCCCATCGATCCGCGACGTCCTGATCTCGGGCGGCGATCCTCTGAGCCTCGACGACGAGCGCCTCGACTGGATTCTGGGGCGTCTCCGCGCGATGCCGCACGTCGAGTTCATCCGCATCGGCACGAAGAATCCGGCCGTGCTCCCGCAGCGCATCACGCCGGCTCTCGTACGGATCCTCAAAAAACACGGATCGCCCTGGATGAGCATCCACTTTACGCATCCGGACGAACTCACCCCGGAAGTGGCTCAGGCCTGCGCCCGACTCGCCGACGCCGGTGTCCCTCTCGGCAGCCAAACGGTCCTCCTCCGCGGGGTCAACGATGACGTCCCGACGATGCGGCGACTCGTTCACGGACTCCTCAAAATCCGTGTCAAACCCTACTATCTCTACCAATGCGACCCGATCGCCGGTTCGTCCCATTTCCGGACACCCGTGGCGCGAGGGCTCGAAATCATCGAGGGCCTGCGCGGACACACGACAGGTTATGCCGTGCCAACCTACGTGATCGACGCCCCAGGAGGCGGCGGGAAAATTCCGCTCTTGCCCAACTATGTCGTGGGGCGAGACGGAGACAACATCGTGCTGCGGAACTACGCCGGACGACACTTCCGCTATCCGGATCCCGAAGGTGCGCTGCAAGATCCGACCGCCAACCCATGCGCGTCGGCCTGACGTACGACCTCCGGACCGGCGCGCACAACGATAGCGAAGCAGAGTACGACGCCCCGGAGACGATCGACGCCCTCTCTCAGGCGATCGCCGCCCTGGGCCACGAAGTCGTGCGGATCGGGGGACTCGATGCCCTTCTCTCCGCCCTCGTCGGCGGGAAGCGCTGGGACCTCGTCTTCAACATCGCCGAGGGTCGGGGAGGGTTCGGTCGTGAAGCACAGGTTCCGGCGGTGCTGGACGCATACGCCGTGCCGTACACGTTTTCCGATCCCCTGACGCTATCGATTGCCCTCCACAAGGGGATGGCCAAGCGCCTCGTTCGTGACGGCGGCGTAGCCACAGCCGACTTCGTGGTTGTAGAAGAGCTCTCGTCGCTCGAAGCGCTCGAGCTGCCGTTCCCCCTTTTCGTGAAGCCGGTCGCCGAGGGATCGGGCATTGGAGTTTCCGATCGGGGGCGGGTCACCAATCGAACCGCGCTCCACCAGACCGTGCAAGCCCTTCTCGAACGCCACCGTCAACCGGTTCTCGTCGAGCGCTATCTCGGAGGGCGCGAGTACACCGTGGGCGTCTTGGGAACCGGTGGCTCCTCCCGGGCGATCGGTACCCTCGCCGTCGAATCCCTCGGGGGGGCCACGGGCGTGCTCCCCGCCTACGGACTCGAGGAAAAGGAACGCTACGAGCAACACGTCCGCTACCGCCTCGTCGAAGGTGCCGAAGCCCATCCCATCGAGGCTCTGGCCATCGCCGCCCACCGCACGCTCGGTTGCCGTGATCTCTCGCGGGTGGACGTGCGTTGCGACGACGCGCAGAGGCCGCATTTCCTCGAAATCAATCCTCTCCCCGGACTCCACCCGGTCCGTTCCGACATCGTCATCCTGGCCCGCACCCGCGGGCTCACGTACGACGGGCTCATCGCCGCGGTCCTCGAAGAGACCCTCCGGCGCCCGAACGCCCATGCCGTCTGACCACGCGACGATCGCGATCCTTTACGATCGTCCACAACCGAAGGCCGACGCGGACGAGCAGGAACGGCTCGAGGTCGTCGCCGCCGTCCGTACGGCACTCGCGACACTCGGACTCACCACCGTTCCTGTTGTGCTCGGCGCAAACCCTCAGAGCTGTCTCGCGCGCCTGCGCGCGCTGCACCCGAAAGCCGCTGTGAATCTCGTCGAGGGATGGAGAGGAGATCCTGTATACGAGATCCTTGGCCCACTTCTCTGCCGTGCCGCGGGGGTCCCCTGCAGCGGGAATCCCGCCCACGTGCTTGCGCTCGCCGGGGCGAAAACACAACTGAAAGAGCACCTCCTCCGGCGCGGGTTGCCGACGCCGTCGTGGATCCGCAGCCTTGGGGCCTGGCGTCCCGACGACGCTCCGTATCTCATCAAGTCGATCGAGGCCCACGGTTCCCTTGGACTCGACCGTCACGCCCTGGTCCGTAGTCCGGCCGAAGCCGAGGCCCGCCTGCGGGCACTGCGCAGACGACACGGGGGAAGCTGGTTTCTCGAACGCTACGTGGAAGGCCGGGAGTTTCATGTCTCTCTCCTCGGCAACCCCGCGCGGCCGCACAGCCCCCCCCGTGTTCTCCCGGTAGCCGAGACGGTCTTCGCCGACTGGCCGGAGCACGAACCACGAATTGTCGATTACCGGGCCAAATGGCGGCCGGCAAGCCGGGCCTACCGTAAGACCCAAAGACGCTTTCTCGACCACCCCAAGGACGCCCCTCTTCGCACCGCCCTCGCCCATCTCGGTCGACGCGTGTGGAACACCATCGGCCTCGAGAGTTACGCCCGGCTCGACATCCGCGAAGGGCGGGACGGCCGGCTCGAAATCATCGACGTCAACCCCAATCCCTCTCTGCATCCGCAGGCCGGCTTCGTTGCGGCGGCCAACGCCGCCGGCATCGACTACGCGCGGCTGGTGGTCACTCTTCTGCCGTGCACGGCAAGCGACTCTTGACCGGGAAGCTGACCGACTGGCGCCTCCGGCCCCTTACGGGAGCCGATTGCGCCCCCCTCCTTCGCCTCACGGCCGATCTCGATGCGTTCTTCTCGCCGGAGGAAGTCGCCGTCGCCGGGGAACTCATGACCGAGCGTCTGCTTCGCGGAACGGCCTCGGGCTACGAGTTTCTCGTCGCGGAACACGACCGAACTCCCGTCGCCTACACCTGCTACGGGGCCATCCCCGCGACCGAAGGCCGGTTCGATCTCTACTGGATCGTGGTTTCGCCGCGGTTGCGCGGGCAAGGTCTCGGTCGCGGACTCCTCCGGGCGACCGAAGAGGACATCCGCACGAGACTGGGGGGGCTCCGTCTTTATGCCCAGACATCTTCACGCGCGGCCTACGCAGACACCCACGCTTTCTACCACGCGATGGGCTACCGGCTTGTGGCCACGCTCGAGGATTACTATCGGACGGGAGACGGTCAGCGCATCTATGTCCGTAACCTTGACCGGGCTCCGGATAGCCCCGCCGAATCCTCTTCCGGAGGAGTATAATCTCCCGTTCCCGTCCCGACGCCCCAAGGGAGGCCGCCTCGCATCATGCCCATCGTACGTGTCAAGGACAACGAAAGCTTCGACGCCGCTCTCCGGCGCTTCAAACGAACCTGTGAAAAAGCCGGTGTGCTCACCGAGATTCGCCGCCGGGAGTACTACGAGAAGCCCACACAGGAGCGCAAACGCGAACGGGCCGCGGCCATCAAGCGGCACACCAAGAAAATGGCGCGGGACAACACCCGCATGAGCCGCAACTACTGACACAGTCGATGACGCTCAAGGAGCGACTCGCTGCGGAGACCACGGCTGCGCTCAAGGCCGGCCGCAAGGACGAGGTCGGCCAGCTGCGCTACATCGCCGCCGCCATCAAGCAACGCGAAGTCGACGAGCGACGCACGCTCGAAGACGGCGATGTCGTGGCGGTCCTCGGCAAGCTTCTCAAGCAGCACGAGGAATCGCTGGCCCAATTCCGTGCGGCCGGCCGCGCGGAGCTCGTCCAACGCGAAGAGGAAGAAATCCGCCTCTTGCGTCGCTATCTGCCGGACCCGCTCACGGACGACGAGATCACCCGTCTCGTTGAGGAGACGATCAGCGCCCTCGGGGGAATCGGGACAGCCCGGATGGGCGATGTCATGAGCGCTCTGCGCGGCAAACTGGCCGGGCGCGCCGACCTGCGTGAGGTCAGCGTCCGCGTCAAGACCCGTCTCGGCGCCTAACCCCACCCCGGCGGCAGGACGCCGTGTCCCCACCCATTCCCCAGGACTACATCGACGATCTCCTGGCCCGCAGTGACCTCGTCGCTCTCGTGGGGGCACGTGTCGAACTCCGACGAAGCGGGCACGAGTACATCGGCCGCTGTCCCTTCCACGAGGAACGCACCCCCTCTTTCACGGTGAGCCCACAGAAAGGGTTCTACCATTGCTTCGGCTGCGGGGCTCACGGTTCGGCGCTGGGGTTCCTCATGGCGTTCGAACGGCTCGAGTTCCCCGAAGCCGTCCGCCGCCTGGCCGAAATGACAGGGGCTCCCCCCCCGCCGGGAGGAGCCGCGACCTCGCCGAAATACCAGCCTCTCTATGATCTCTTGGACGAGGCCGCGTCACTTTACCGCCGTGCACTCGCCGACAGTCCGCTCGCCCTGGCTTATCTACGGCGCCGCGGCGTCCGGAGCGAAACCACCGCGCGGTACGCGCTCGGCTACGCCCCCACGACAGGAGCCCTCGGACCACTCCTGACCGATACGGGGCCTCGCTTGCGCCTTCTCGAGGAGGCCGGCCTCATCCGCCGCCGTGGCCGAGAAACAATCGATCTCTTCCGGCACCGTCTCCTCTTCCCGATCCGGGACACACGGGGGCGAACCGTCGGCTTCGGCGGGCGGGCCCTCGATCCTGATCAAAAACCCAAGTACCTCAATTCCCCCGAAGGTCTGCTCTTTCACAAAGGTCGTCTTCTCTACGGCGAGCACGAGGCGCGCCTTGCCCCACGCCAGGCGGGTCCTCTCGTCGTCGTCGAAGGCTACATGGACGTCCTCGCCCTCGCCCAGGCCGGGTTCGATCCTGTGGTGGCCTGCCTTGGGACGGCACTCACCGACATCCAAGCCGAACGGCTTTTCCGTATTGATCCCCGTGTCGTCTTCTGCTTCGACGGTGACGAGGCCGGACGACGGGCGGCGGGCCGCAGCCTCGAAAAACTCTTGCCCCTCTACCGGCCCGAATGGCGTCCGGCCTATCTCGAGTTGCCCGAGGGGGAAGATCCCGACACGCTCCTTGCGGGAGAAGGTGCGGAAGGCTTTGCCCGCCGCCTCGAGAGCGCTCTGCCTCTGAGTGATTTCTTCTTTGTTCACCTCGAACGATGCTGTGGACCCCTCACCACCATCGAGGCGCGGGCCCGCTACGCCTCTGAAGCGCGACGGCTTCTGGCGAATGTCCGGGATCCGGTCTTTCGCGACCTGCTCGGCCAGGAATTGGGCAAGAAACTCGGCCTCACGCGCCCCCCACCATCTTCCGGTCCACGGCAAACGACGCGTCCAGGACGCCCTCCTGCCCCCGACGCCATGCGCCGCCTCCTTCACCTACTCGTCCACCATCCCGAGCTCGCGGGCGAGCTCCCGCAAGAAGACGAGCTCGCATCTTGGACGTTCCGCGGAACGGAATTTCTCAAGCTCCTTCGCCGCCTGCTCCACGAGCAGGAAGATCCCCCGACGACAGGCGAAATTCTTTCACATTTCCCACCCGGCAGTCGTGAGCGCACCTTCCTCAATCGCCTTGAGGCTCAAGAGCCCCTCCTCCCCCCGGACAACGTCCGACTCGAGATCAAGGCCACGGTCGAGCTTCTCCGCCGACGGCACAACCGGGCCGCCAAATCGCAACGGTAAAGCAATGAAGGGTCATGACCAGGACAGGAGCAGGAATGCGCCGTCTCTTCCTCTACCGCGGTGTGTCCTACGGATTCGCGGGCGGACTCGGGCCCTGGATTCTCGTGTTCCTCGCGGGCCTCGGCGTCGCGGGCCCCTGGCCCGCTCCGGCCGCCTCTACGACGACGCCTTCCGTCCCGCGAGGGGCCCGCGGTTGGCCCTACGCCGCCGTTCTCTTACTCCGATGCGCCCTCCTCCTCGGCTGGCTCGGAGCGGCGCACGCGGTCCGCTCTAAACTCCGTCACCTCGCAAAACTTCTCTGACGGCCATCACGCCACATCTCCTCGACCACCCAACGGGGAGACCCCCCCTCTCTCCCACCCACACCGTCCACGTGTCCCGGACGTATCCCGCGCGGGACTCAAAATCGAACGGGACGGGCCCGCGGACCCCGAGATCCGTCCCCGTCGAACGGAGCACGAGCAAACCTCACCCTCAGCCGTGCGAGACGCCGACTGTGATCACGACATCACCATTCTTTCCGTTTTGAGCCACCGAGTCCTCGATCTGTCCTCCACGACCGCCGGCTATCATGCCAGCCCCTGGTCGAACCACGGTCGGGTTGAGGGCCGCCCCACCCCGTCCTCCACCACAGGGACCGCTCTCCCCGTACGGATGTCTCCACGTCCCGGAAGGAGTACCCTCTCCGATGAAGCCCCCGCCGGCTCCCCCGTGTTCATAGCAGCTCTCGCCACCGAGGGTCCCAGAGCCGCCCCCGCCCCCGTAGGCCCCGCTGCCACCCATACCCCCAGGCTGATCCCAGGCACAGGCGGCCCCGCCGCCCCCGCCCCCACCGTAGCGGCCTCCCGATCCTCCCGCACCTCCGCAGCGTTCACCGCCCGGGCCCCCCGACCCGCCGTAGCCGAATCCTCCCTGCCCCGGTCTGTCCCCCGAAGCTCCTCCGCCACCCCCTCCGACGAAGATGGTGAGGGCCTCACCGCCGTAGAGGCAATGCGGACGACAGTCGGCCCACGCTCGACGACCGGAGACGACGGAGAAAAAAACCGGCGGGATGATCTCGGCAGCACTCCCCCCGTTGCCTCCGACACCGCCGGCGATGTCGTCACCGAAAAGACCTCCGCCTCCACCTCCGCCTCCGGGAGCCATGACGAGGGGCGAGCCCGCCGCCAAGACGGCCGAGGCTCCTCCACCTCCCCCGCCTGCGCCAAAGCACTTGGATTCGCTCTCGCAGGTGTAGGCTCTACCCACTCCCGGCGCCCGTACCCACCCCGAGTTGCCTCCTCCGCCCGACCCCCCGTACGCCGCGATCTCGATGAAACCGGCCGCGGGTGGAACGACCCATTTGTAGACGCCCGGCTTGTTCCAGCTCTTGAGAGAACCGGATCCGGAAAATGGGTTGGGAGAGGCGCCCGGTACCGGCGGCATGTGGGCTTCCAGGGCCTTGAGACGGGCCATGTCACGAGCAATCTTGGCCTGGTCGCCGGCGATCTTGGTCTGGATCGTGGAGAGGGACGTGGCGGGACCCGCTCCCGAGACGGACGGGGTCGTCTGGGCTCGGGCCTGACGACCGTTTCCACAGGCAGCGACAGCAAGGACAAGACCGCTCAGAAGCAGCAGCGAGAAAAAGCGACGGGTGTCGCCCCCAGTGGCGGTCAACCCCGTTCTCCCCGGCAACTTGAACACGTTGGGTTCTCCATTTTCAGAACATCAAGTCAAAGGCGGAGCGAGCTTGATGACAAGCGTCCGCCCCGTCAGTAGAGTACAGGGGCTTTCGCCCAGATTGCAAACCCCGGATCTCGCGCCATCGCGAGGAGAGAGGAGCCCCAGCACGATGTGCCCGGGTGCTCTCGCGGACCGAGAAACGTTGCCATCAGATCGCGTGGCACGTCTGACCGGAGGCCCGGACTTGCCGTACTCGAAGGAGCCGGCCGACATGTCGGATGTGATGCGGAAGAGTCGCCATGGTCCGCGCCTCATGATCCATGGATGCGGAGGCACAGCCGAGGAGCCAACACTGGCCACAAGCGCTCACCTCCGAGTTTGACTCACCAACACCCTCGTGCACAAGCGGCAGCACGTACAGGGCGCGGGGCGAATTCGGTGCCTTTCAGCCTTGCGACCGCTCTAACGCATCGTGGACGTGTTGCAACCGACGAGGGACCACAAGCTAGCGAGGCTCCCCGTACCCTGTATGACACACTTGGAATTCTCCCCCGAGACGAGACCATGAGCCCTGATCGACCGTACACTTGCCCGAAACGCGTCCTGCTCGTGGTAAGCGGTCTCAACCCCGCAAGTGGTGACCGAGACCTCTACGCGCACATCCGCCAACGGTCCTCTTTCGTGCCGACGGGGAGATGCCTGAATAATCAGCCGAATCATGACAGGGGAATCAGGGAATGATGCCGCAATGTTGCACGTCAGAACTGACACCGCTGACCAAAATCATGTCCCGCACGCTCAACAGGCATCCGCGGAGTATCTTGAATGCGACCCGCTCCGCGGCTCACTACAGCGGAGTTGGGCACATCCAGGGACGCCCACCCAATGCCCTCGCGTGAACCCGCTTCTGTACCGACAGATACGTCGCGTGCCCGCGGGCGTGGATCAGTCTTTCTCGATGAGCGACGAAAGAGCGTCTCCGTGGCTCATGACCTGACCCTTGACGTTGACGGTCAGGTCGGTTTCCGGCTTGTAGTCTCCGACCAGCTGGCCGCGAACGTTTCTGGCGCTTTTGTGGCCGTCGTCATGGGTGTCGATATGGCCCTGGAGTTGCCCCCGGACATTTTTGATGTATTCGCGTTTCATGGCAGGCCTCCTGTTTCAGGATGCATTCGTAGTATAGGACCATGCGCGACGGTCTGCGTCGCATGAGGTTTCATCCCGCTCCGTGGAGCAACCCTAAAATTTGCTGACGTGAAACGCAGGTTGGTTGAGCCCGAATAGGGATTCAGTTCTCGAATCCCCATCAACGGGCCTGATACCGCAGGATTGAATCCAACAGACCCCTGGAGGTGATGAGCGCGCAACCTCCCACGATGTTTTGTGCCGTGGAGCGATTCTTGAATTTGCATGCGTTACGAATTCAGGATCAACGTGAATCAGCTGCTCATTTGCTAAAGTGGCCAGCCGTCCATCGAGACATGGAAATAGAGAGTCGATCATGAGCGCGTCCGTACCTTCATCACGGCATGACACGGCCTGACAATCACTCTGGCGACAGGCCACAAACTCTCTCCGCAAGTCAGACCTTTCTTCTCGACAACGTGCTTCTCAGGGAACCCCTACGTCCGGACCACATCAAGCCGCGGTTTCTCGGACAATTGGAGGGCATGCCCCGGACTCCATCTCCTCAACATCCAACCTCTCCGTGTCGCACGGACCCAGCGGAGGCAGCCATCAAGGGCCGGCACCGTTACGCCAGGATCTATCCGGCGCCCCGACGCCGACACACTCCTGGCCGTGAGTCGCCACGCCTTGGCGAACCGTCACCGTGTCGATCTCATCCTCGCCGGGAAGCCGCCGATTCAGACCCCGCGGCTGCGCCTCCACGGAGATTGTGCCCGACGGTTCCAAAGCCACACTGCAAGCCCTGAACCGCGGCCATGTTGGCCTGGACAGTGTGATCGACTCATACGCTTGGCGGCCGACAATGGCTTGGGGGAGATCGGCTACGGCAAGCCTTTCCGTGTGTATCACAACAAGGATGAGTTCGGCCGTGGACACGCCTCCATGAACGGGATCGAGGGCTCCCGGGGATTCGCCGAACCGGGCTGGCACGGTCTCGTGGCCTGAACAAGCCTGCGTTCCACCGCCTCTGAATCAGAGTGTAGGGTTCGGATCAACGATCACCGGCAAAGCCTGTATCAGCTTCTGCTGAAGTTGTACCGGGACAGACCGCTGTTCGGTTCATGACCCTAAACAAAATCAATAATATAAAGTGACTCTTCTGATGCTGAAGAGTAGGATCTTGTGCAATCTACCATGAATGGCCATATAATTTGAGGTTCAGTTTTCTTTTCTGACCCTCCCAGCCGCAGCGAGCGATTGAGCTGGCGATTCAGCCGGGAGGCGAGGTTCACTCCATGAGCGATGACCGCAACACCCATCTTCTCCATCTCATCGCCAAAGGACGAGAGCAGGGGTATCTGACGTTCTCGGATATCAACGACTATCTCCCGAGCGAGGTCAGCGACCCCGAGCAGTTCGACGAAATCATCAGCGTCATCACGGAGATGGGGATTCCGGTCCACGAGACGGCCCCCGAGGATGAAACCCTGATCCTCAATTCGGGCTTCTCGATCCCGACCGACGAAGAAGTGGTCGAAGAGGCGGCCGCCACTCTGGCCAGCGTCGAGGCCGATTTCGGGCGCACAACCGACCCGGTACGCATGTACATGCGCGAGATGGGGCAAGTCGACCTCCTGACGCGCGAAGGTGAGATCCGGATCGCCAAACGGATTGAGGAAGGCCTCAACAAAATGTACGTCGCACTCAGTACGTTTCCCGGCGCCCTCGCGCGGCTGCTGGCAGAGTACGAACGGGTCGGCAGCGGAGAACTCAAGCTGACCGAAGTCATCCTCGGGTTCCGCGACCCCAACACGGGCGTGAGCGTCGAGGCCAACGGACAGCCGACCCTGGCGCGGAGCACGACGGCGAACGCGGACGTGAAGGACGCGGCCGAAGCGAGCGGCGGCGAAGACGACGACCTCGAGGTCGACGACGAGGGCTCCGCTCCGGGGGAGACCGGACCAGACGCCGAAGCCGTCGCCGCACGCATGCGTGCGTTACATCGCTCCTACCAGCGGGCCATGCGGGCGCTGGCCAAGACGCCGGGGAAGATGCAGGCGTTCCGGGCCCTCAAGTCCGCGGCCGAGACCATGCGGACGCTGCGTCTCGCACCGCGTGCCCAGGAACTTCTCACCCGTGAACTCCTTCAGACCATCGAGGAGATCCGGCGGATCGAACGGGCCGTTCACGAAATTTGCGTCGTTCGCGCGGGCATGCCACGCGAGGATTTTCTTCGCACCTTCCCACCTTCGTGCACCGATCCCCACTGGCTCGATCGTCACATCCGCGCCAAGCGCAAGTGGTCTTCAGCTCTGCGCGCCGGACGAAACGACGTGGTTGCACTTCAAGCCCGTCTCTCCGAGATCGAGGCGCTTCATCACCTCACGATCGCCGACATCAAGGAAATTCACCGTCAGCTCCTGCGCGGAGAGAGCCAGGCAAGGCGGGCCAAGAAAGAGATGGTTGAGGCCAACCTACGTCTCGTCATTTCCATCGCCAAAAAATACACGAACCGCGGTCTTCAGTTCCTGGATCTCATCCAGGAAGGGAACATCGGTCTCATGAAGGCTGTCGACAAGTTCGAGTACCGACGCGGCTACAAGTTCTCGACCTACGCCACGTGGTGGATTCGTCAAGCCATCACCCGCTCGATCGCCGACCAGGCGCGGACGATCCGCATCCCGGTTCATATGATTGAAACGATCAACAAACTCAACAGTGTCTCCCGCCAGCTTCTTCAGGAACTCGGACGCGAGCCCACGGCCTCGGAAGTCGCGGCGCGCATGGAGATGCCGGAAGACAAGGTGCGCAAGGTCATGCGTATCGCCAAGGAGCCGGTGTCGATGGAAAACCCCGTCGGCGAGGACGAGGATTCCCATATCGGTGACTTTCTTGTCGACGAGGCGAGTGTGAGCCCGGTCGAATCGACGACCTCGGAAAGCCTCACCACCACCACGCAGGACGTCCTCAATTCCCTCTCGCCCCGCGAGGCGAAAGTCGTCCGCATGCGCTTCGGCATCGGGATGAGCACCGAACACACCTTGGAAGAGGTCGGCAAGGAGTTCGAGGTCACCCGGGAACGAATCCGGCAGATCGAGTCGAAAGCCCTGCGCAAGCTCCGCCACCCCTCCCGGGCCGAGCGTCTGAAAAGTTTCCTCGACGAGAGCTGAAACCGCTCAGGTTTCCGCCCACAGACGAATGAGATTGGCGTGGATCTTGTTCACGAGGCGCGCCTCCTCGCTCTGCGGGGCCACGTCCTGAACCCACCGCATGAGCCGCACGAGGTCGGCCACGAGATCCCTCTTGGGCTCCTCGCGAATCGCGCTCTGGACGGTTGTGATGGCCGCAAGGCGCGCCCCCCGACGCACGGGCTCGACGCGGTGAATGTAGTAGGCCGGATACACCACCGCGGCTCCTGAGGACAACTTGACCGCCTGATCCCCATAGCCAGTTCTGATCACGAGTTCCCCCCCGTCGTATTCTTCCGGCGCGGAAAGAAAAAGCGTGACGGACAGATCGGCACGCATGGGCGGCGGTGGACCAAGAAGCGGGAAATCGACATGATCCTGGTAGTACATTCCGACGTCGTAGCGATTGAACATCGGGGTCATGATCCGTTGCGGGAGAGCCAGAAACTGGAACAGCTGATGACGCAGGAGTGCATCGCGGACAAACCCGCGGACGGCCTGCGTACGCTCGTCGTCGGCCAGCTGGAGATTGTTTTTCCGGCTCCGTGATCCGGGACCGGCCGTTTTTGTGCCGTCCGCAAAATCGAGGGTTTCGATCTGGGTTCGGACGGTGCGCACTTCCTCGGCGGTGAGGACATTATCGATGGCAAGAAGCATGTCGGAAGCGGGCCGGTTTCGTTCTCACCATTCTAAGACGGACCGCTCGCTGCTGCGGCACACGGGAGAAAACGGCAACACCTGCTAGAATTTCACCAGCCCCACGAGGATCACTCCATGACCAAACCCGTCCGCATCGCCGTCACTGGCGCCGCCGGCAACATCGGCTACGCCCTCGTCTTCCGTCTCGCGGCGGGAGATCTCCTCGGACCGGATCAGCCCGTTGTCCTGCAACTTCTCGAAATCCCCCAGGCGGCCCAAGCTCTCGCGGGCGTCGTCATGGAGCTGGAGGACGGAGCGTTCCCTCTCCTCCACGATGTCGTGGCCAGCGATCGGGCGGAGGTAGCGTTCCGCGACGCCGACCTGGCGTTCCTCGTCGGCTCCCGCCCGCGTACCGCCGGCATGGAACGCAAGGATCTTCTCCGCGTGAACGCGGAGATCTTTGCCCACCAGGGACGCGCACTCGATCGGCACGCCGCCCGTGATGTGCGTGTTCTCGTCGTCGGCAACCCGGCCAACACCAACGCCCTGATTGCCGCGAGCAACGCCCCTTCGCTCTCTGCCCATCAGTTCAGCTCGATGATGCGCCTCGACCACAACCGTGCGGTCTCCGCGCTGGCCCGCAAGGCGGGGACCATGACCCGCGACGTCGATGGAATCGTCGTTTTCGGCAACCACTCGAGCACACAGTTCCCCTGCCTCGACCACGCGACGGTGCGGGGTCGAGCGGCGCTAGAGCTCGTCGAGCGAAGCTGGTACGAGAAGGAATTCATCCCCACCATCCAGCAACGCGGAGCCGCAGTCATCAAGACGAGGGGCGCCTCCTCGGCGGCTTCGGCAGCCTCCGCCGCACTCGACCATATGCGGACCTGGATCCGGGGCACGGAGGGGTCCTCCTGGACCAGCATGGGGGTCGCGGCCGATGGGAGCTACGGTGTGGCCCCCGGCATTTTCTTCGGCTACCCCGTACGGACATCCGAGGGGGCCTACCGAGTGAACCAGGATCTCAAGCTCGATGAGTTTCAGAGGGCTCGGATCGCCGCCAGCGAAAAGGAGCTTCGTGAGGAACGCGAGGGGATCACCGATCTTCTTCCCCGTTAGAGCCTGGCCGACACGAAAACAGCCTCCAGCCAAGGAAGGCTGAGGCAACATCTTCATGATCCGGAGCTCTTGAGTCACCCGGACACTACTCCCTAGCCCAAGAGAACAGCCCCCGGTTCTGCGACCAAGCGTCCATCAATTTCTATTTCCAGAAACTCACACGACGGACCTTGGCCCCCTCTGCGTAATCACCAGGGCCTGTACCCAAAACGTCCCCCGGTTGATTCGATTTGACAAAGGGTAAAATAGGTGTTATAGTTTAGTATATATCTACATGACATATATTTAACATTATATTTTCATTAAGTTTTATTGGATATCCCGCTTTGGCAGACTGGCTCCCCGATTCCCCGATCTACCTTCAAGTCCGCGAACGGCTTGCCGACATGATCCTTGACAGTCCTCTCCACGACGGCGACCCTCTCCCTTCGGTCCGCACGATCGCGAGCGACTATCGGCTCAACCCACTGACCGTCCTCAGAGCCTTCCAGATGCTCGAGGATGAAGGGGTCATCGAAAAAAGACGCGGTATCGGCATGTTCGTCCGGCAGGGCGGCCGCGAGCGGCTTCTCGCCCTTGAGCGTGAAGTGTTCCGCACGCGTCACTGGCCCAAGATTCGCCGCACGATCAGCCGCCTCGGCCTCGATCCCGCAACACTGCTCAACTCTCCTCCGAATAAGGACCAGACACCATGAACGATCCCATTGACGCCACAGGCCTTCGCAAAAACTACGGGGGGATTCGCGCTCTCGACGGAATCGATTTCCACGTTCCCCAAGGGGCTTTTGTGCTGCTTGTGGGACGCAACGGAGCCGGAAAGAGCACGTTACTCCGGGCACTTTCCGGCCAAACCTTCGCGGAGGGCACCCTCCTCGTCCTCGGCTCGGATCCACGACGGCATCCGGGGCACCCCAACGCTCGCCTGGCGTACAGGGGGGAACGCCCCACCCTGCCCGCCCGCTTCCGCATCCGCGACATTCTCGATCTCTACAGCCGCGTCCATCCCCGCTTCGATCGGCGATGTGCCGAGCAGCACCTCACACGGGCCGACGTCCGAAATCTTGACCTTCGCCTGGACGCGCTTTCGCAAGGGACTCTGGCCAGAGTCGAAGCGGCGTTTCTTCTCGCCTCGGACGCTGAATTGGTCCTCCTCGACGAGCCTCTCGCCGGCCTCGATCCGCTCTACCGCGACCTTTTCTGGCGCGAGTTCCTTGCCGAGTATGTCGAAGGCCGGACGGTGGTGCTCGTGACCCACCGCCCCGAGGACGTGGCCCAACTCTTCACCCATCTCGGTGTCCTCGACTCCGGCCGCCTGACGCTCTTCGAGGAGGCCGAGCATCTGCGTCGGCGCTATCGGGCGATTCTCGTCTCTGCGGAGCACAAGGCCGAGGCCGCCGCGCTTCACCCTCTCTCCGTTCGTCCACATTGGGGGCGCGACATTTACCTCTTCCGTGATCTCCCCGAGGATCTTCCATCACGTCTGGGCGAAGAGATCTCGCTAGAAATCCCTGAGCTCGTCCAAGCCCTCATGACACCGTCTTCATCAGCTGGAGTCCAACCATGAACCCTGCCCACATCGAATCGGTTCTTCTCAAAGAGCTCGCCGCGAGACGCCGCAAGTTCTGGACCGTTCCCGTGAAGCTCGCCTTGCTCCCGGCCATGCTTGTGGCGTTCCTGTCCGTGGTTGGGGCGCTCGTCAACGCGGTGGGGATCCCGCTCCACGGGATCCCCGTACTCGGCACCATCCATTATCTCCCGATCAATTTTCACCGTCTTGACGCCATCGCGGGCGTGAGCGGGAGTGCATTCAACATCGCGCTACAGATCGTCGTCGTCGTTTACCTCTGCCGGTCGCTCCACGACAGGGAGGGGCGTGACGAGGCCCTCTTCTGGAAGGGAATCGGGCTCACACCGGGTGAGGTGATCACGGTCCGTGTGCTTCTGTGCACCGTTGTCCTCCCACTCCTGGCCGCGGTCTTGACGGCGCTGGTCCCGACGAGCCTCGGTCTCGTCGATCTGATCGGGCAGTTCGTGACGGGAGGGCCCGCCCTTGCGAGCGCCGCCAGTCTCCTCGTCGAAACCCCAACTCTCGTACTCCTCGTCTTCACGGCGTTTATCGCCCAGGCTCTTTGGCTTTTCCCGTTCTACAGTTATCTGCTCGTCGTCTCGGGGGCGAGCAAGGGGCGAGGGCATCCGGTTGGCTTCGCCCTGTTGGGAGGGATCGCTCTCATGATCGTGGGTGATTTTGTGCCTCCCCTCGGTCACTGGCTTTCGCTCCTCGTGCGGGAAGACCCGTTCACATCTGTGCTCCGTTTCAAACCACACGAGGTCCACATCCCGCTGCTCTTCTTCAACACGGCGCTGGGGCTTGTGCTCCTCCCCTTGGCCACGCGGCTCTACGCGCGTCTGGAACACTGATCTTCTGCATCACCCGGAGTCCTTGCCCATGTCCACTCGCCGCCCTTCTTCTTCCGTGCTGCCACCCGTGATTGCCCGTCGCGTTTTCGTGGCCCTCGCTCTGTTTGGCATCCTCGCCCTCGAAGCCTCAGCCGTCGCGGGCGTCATCCTCAAGCAGCCGATCCCCGCAACCGGTATCGACCGTCTCGTCCTGCGCAACCGCGTCGGAAGGATCCGGATCACACCGACCACGACGACAACCGCCCCCGCCGTGAAGGTCCGCGTCCGCTGCCGGAACGGATCATCCGGCTTCAGCCTCTTTGGTCTCTTCCGTTGGGGGGCAAGATCGTGCACCCAAGTTCCTCACGGACTCAAGGTTGTCGCGATACGGCAAGGGAGCAGCCTGCACCTCGGTCTCGTGAACGCCGACGGTGTGACCCCCCGTCATGTCCGTGCGGACTGGACGCTGGTCCTTCCACCGCGCTTTGAGGCCCGCATCCACGATGGCGTCGGAAATGTGCAAATTACGGGCCTGAGAGGAGGGATTGTTCTCCACGTGGGCGTGGGTGCGGTCACGCTCAAGCGTGACCGCACCCGGCTTCTCAAGGTGCACGACGGCGTCGGCACGATCGATGTTGACCACTTTGAACTACCGGCTGTCGCGGGGCTTGTACACCTCCACAGCGGGGTGGGCAATGTTGTGCTTCGTCTGGCCCCGGTCTCGTTTCTACCGCACGGCCGGATCGACGTGCAGACCGGCGTGGGACACATCGCGGTTCAGGGACTCCCCTGCCGACTCGCCCGATTGAGGGCTCGTGCGGGTGTGGGCCACGTCAAGACTTCCGTACTCCCCGCAGGGTTTCATCTCCCATTCGCGTACGGTCCTGGCCATGCTCCCCCCACAGGGTTTCATCTCCATGGCGGGATGGTGGGAGAAACCCTATCCGGCGGAGGCGGCCCAGGACTCGACGTTCGACTCGCCAGCGGGACAGGCTCGATCAGCATTGGGTTCAACTGCACCAAACGAGAAGCTCCGGCCACGATCGCCCCTCACGCCTCTCGTCACTGAGAGAGGAGACCGGACGCGTACCGTCGACCGAGGGATCCCGGACTGGCAAACCGGATGAGGGTGGTGCGAACCCGGGGGGGGGCCGATCGTCACGGCCTTGTGCAAGAGGGGGGTCGACGTTCTGAGCTCACGGAACCCCCTCCTGTCGGGCTGAATCACGAACGCGCCACCATCGGCCCCACCCCTTTGCCGAATCTGAGGAATCCAGCCCGATCGTACATCGTCCCCGAGGAAAACCGGCGCGAACTCGCAAATCCGCGAAGGTCAGCCGCGAGTGCGTACAGGGCCCCTCCGCGCACGGAGGCGGCACAACGGCGCGCAGCGCGTTTTGTTTTCGCTCTTCGCCGTCCTCTCAGCCGTTCTCGGCGATGCGGTCGACCTCAGGACGACTCCGAGCGAACCGGCGCCCCCGCCGCAAGATGGCTGTGGTGCACAGAGTAGCTCGCGTAGATGCCGAGGCCGACCGCGAGCCAGATAAAGAAGGCGTGCCACGTCAGCGCCGGGAGATTCAGCATGAGATAGAAGCAGATCAAGGCCCCCAACGCGGGGAAGAGGGGTGAAAACGGCGTACGGAAGGGCCGCTCGAGCTCCGGTCGATTGGCGCGCAACCAAATCACGCCGAGGCAGACGACCGTGAAAGCGGCGAGCGTTCCCATGTTCACAAGCTTGGCAAGATCCGTGATTGGGGTGAAGCCGGCCACGACAGCCATGAGAACACCGAGGCCCAGAATCACGGGCACCGGCGTTCCGGTCTTCGGATGCACACGGCCAAAGACCGGGGGCAAAAGCCCGTCCCGCCCCATCGACATCAGAATGCGCGAGAGACCGAAATAGAGAACGAGCATCACCGTCGTGAGTCCGGCAATCGCTCCGACGGCGACCGCCGCCGCCCCCCAGTGATAGCCGATGTGGATCAAAGCCGAGGCCACAGGGGAAGGGACGTTGAGTGTCTGGTAGGGCACGATGCCCGTAAGAAGAGCAGCGACGACCATATAAAGGAGCGTGCAGATGAAGAGCGAAGCCAAGATGCCGATCGGGGCATCCCGCTGCGGGTTCCTCGTTTCTTCAACCGCTGTCGAAACGGCGTCGAACCCGATGTAGGCAAAAAAGATCAGTGAGGCTCCCTCGACCACGCCCTGCCAGCCAAAGTGGTGATTTGTACGCGGAGGAACGAAGGGATGCCAGAGATGAACATTAAAGTGCGGCAGCGCCAGAACAATGAAGAGCCCGAGCGCGAGAAGTTTGACCACAACCATGACCGCGTTGAATCGCGCGCTCAGCTTGGCGCCGAGCGCGAGGAGAAGCGCAAGAACCAGAATGATGCCGGCCGCAAGGACGTTGAAGTCGCCGTGGCCCGCGTGGTGCGGAAGGGCCTGGAAAGGCCCGGCCGTGAGGACCGCCGGGAGACGCACACCCACGGCGCTCAGCGCATTCGTGACGTAGCCCGACCAGCCGACGGCCACGGTGCAGACCCCGACCCCATACTCCAGGATGAGATCCCAGCCGATGATCCAGGCGACGATTTCCCCCAGCGTGGCGTAACCGTAACTGTACGCACTGCCTGCCCCGCCGATGGTCGAGGCGAGCTCGGCATAGGAGAGCGCCGTGAAGGCGCAGGCCACGCCCGCAAGCACGAAAGAAAGGACGATCGCCGGGCCCGCCGAAGTCGCTGCGGCCACACCGGTGAGCACAAAGATGCCCGCCCCCACAATGCAACCGATGCCCATGAGCGTGAGATCGACCGGCCCGAGAACCTTCTTCAGGGAAGATGGTGGGGCCACCTCCGCGATGTCTTTACGGCGAAAGAGATTCATGTAGGGACTCCAAAGCCGGGGGTCCGGCGCGACGCGTGACCCGGGCATCCTAACTGATGCCGCGCTGGCTGACAAGCCCGGGGGCTGGATCCACGCGTCGACTTACAATGAGCGAGACCCGTTGGGGCTGTCCGCCATGATCCGCACCGAACCCATCGTCCTCGAGGGACCCGCGGGGCGCCTTGAAGCCGCCGTTTCGACCCCCCCCGACCCCGTCGCCAAGGCCCTCCTTCTCCACCCTCATCCCCTTTATCAGGGCACGATGAACAACAAGGTCGTGACCACCCTCGCTCGGGCGGCGGGCCGCCTGGGCGCCTTGAGCCTGCGCTTCAATTTCCGCGGCGTCGGCACAAGCGCGGGGCACTACGACGGCGGGCGCGGAGAAAAAGATGACGCGCGGGCTGCAGCGTCCTGGCTTCAGGCCCGCTACCCGAGCCTGCCCCTCTGGATCATGGGGTTTTCTTTCGGTGCCGCTCTCGCTTTCGACCTCGCGACTGAGCTCCGAAGCGTTTTTCTGGTCACGGTCGCTCCTCCCGTTGCCATGATCACCAACCCCACCGCGCCACCCTGCCCCTGGCTCCTCATCCAGGGGGACGCCGACGAGGTCGTCGATCCCCAAGCCGTGCGTGCCTGGGTGGCGTCGATCTCTCCCCCGCCAGATCTCGTCTCCGTCCCCGGAGCCAGCCATTTCTTCCACGGTCGCCTCGAAGAGATTATTGCGGCCGTCGTCGAGACAGCCCGGCATCACGGTCTCGGCCACGCGCCCCCGAGGTCTGAGGGGTGGTCCACCGTATAATTCCAGGCCACTCCAGTTCCGCTCCAATTCCTTAAACGTGTCTCGTCTCAGCCTGTTTGCCCGCGCCCACCCTTGGCTGCTCGCCGCCCTTGGGGTCGTTCTGGTTCTTCTCGCCGCAGACGAGATCGACCGCCGCCGCCGCGGCTTCCAGCCGCTCGATCCTCACGAGACCGTAAGGCGCATCAACGCCGGAGCACTCGTCCTCGACTTACGTTCGCGCTCGGCCTACGAATCCGGGCACATCGCCCACGCTCTTCACATCCCGTCCTCCGAACTCGACGACCGGCTGCCCGGACTGCTCAAAAAATCCCCACCGGGCCTCGTTCTTTACGGGCCGGACGCCACGCGGATCGCACGACGGCTGCGCGCCCGTCATCCCGAACTCACCCTCGGCGTCCTCGTCCATGAACTTGCGGAGTGGAAGGCCGAGCATCTGCCTCTCGTCCGTGGGAAAGATCCGCTTTGAACACCGTGACCGCCCGCTTCACCCTCTACACCACCGTCTCCTGCCCCTACTGCCTACGGGCGAAGGCTCTGCTTGACCGGCGCGGCTGGGCTTACGAGGAAATCGACCTCACCCGCAACGCCGAGGCGCGCGCGGCTCTTGTGGCCCGCACCGGTATGCGAACCGTGCCCCAGATCTTTCTCGATGGAACGCTCATCGGCGGCTACGACGAGCTACACGAGCTCGATCATTCGGGGGAACTCGCACGGCGCTTCGATGACCCCTCCTGATTCTCCCTGACCACCTGGACCGACGCATGAGCACAGCCAACCCCACCCCGTCCGCCAACGGCGATCTACCCGAGCGTCTGTTCGGTCTGGAGAGGATCTATCTCAAGGATTGCTCCTTCGAATCGCCCCGAGCTCCGGCCTCCCTGGCCAGCCCCCCGCCGTCGGTGGAACTCAATATCCAGAACACCGTCAATATCGTGCCGGGCAGTGAAGACCTACGCGAGGTCGTCCTCACCCTGACCCTGACCGGTAAGGACGCCGAGGCCATCGTCTTCGTGGCCGAAGTCCAGCAGGCCGGACTTTTCCTGGTGCGCGGTTTCCCCCAGGAAGAGCTTGAGGCCATCCTCAACATCTACGCTCCCGGGCAGCTTTACCCCTACGCGCGCGAGAGCATTTCGAACCTCGTTCTGCACGGAGGCTTCCCACCTTTTGTCCTCCAGCCCATCAATTTCGAAGACGTCTACCGCCATCGACAAGGCGCTCCCGCCAGCCCCCCCCCACTCTGAGGCGATTGTGCGATCACCGCGCAGAATGGCTGTTCTGGGCGCCGGTTCCTGGGGAACAGCTCTTGCGGTGCATCTGGCCTCGGGTGGACACACCACCCGTCTGTGGACCCGCCGCGGAGAGCACGCGCGACTCTGTCACGAGCGCGGTGAAAATTCGCGTTATCTACCTGGAATTCCTTGGCCTTCGGGGCTCACAATCGGAACGGATCTTGCGGAAATCGTCACCGGAGCGAACACGATCGTACTCGCTGTTCCTTCCTCCGCGCTGCGCACCACGCTCACCAGCATCGTGCGCGAGCTTCGACCCGAGGTCCCCGTACTTCTCGCCTGCAAGGGAATCGAGTGGCCGGGAGGAGCGTTGCCGCACGAGATCGCCGCCGAAGTCCTCGGCGATTCGCACCCACTGGCTGTATTGGCCGGACCGAGCTTTGCACGCGAAATGGCGCGCGGCGACCCGACCGCGGTCGTCGTGGCTTCCCGCGACGGGACCCGACGCACCTTCCAGAAGATCTTGCACCGCGGAACGCTCCGTGTCTACGTATCTGGGGACGTTGTCGGGGCCGAAATCGGCGGTGCGGTCAAGAACGTCGTGGCCATCGGCGCCGGGCTCGGCGACGGCCTCGGCATGGGGGCCAACGCCCGCGCCGCGCTGATCACCCGCGGACTGGCCGAGATCATCCGCCTCGGGACGGCGCTCGGGGGGCGGCGCGCCACCTTCATGGGGCTTTCGGGTCTGGGCGATCTCGTTCTCACCGCCACCGACGACACCTCACGCAACCACCGGCTGGGCCGTCTTCTGGCCGGCGGGAAGTCTTTGACCGCGGCTCAGGCCGAGATCGGGCAGACGGCCGAGGGAGTGCTGAGCAGTCGGGCCGTGAGCAAGCGGGCCGCACAGATCGGTGTGGAGATGCCGATCTGCAGCGTCGTCAACCGCATCCTGCACGAAGGGCTCGATCCCCAGCATGCGGTACAACTGTTGCTCGGACGGGAGGCAAGGCACGAGTGACGAACCCCGACCCCCGCCTCGCTGTCGCGTTCTGCGGTCTACGCCTGAGCTCCCCCGTTGTGCTTCTTTCGGGCTGTGTGGGGTTTGGGCACGAGTACACGCGGGTCGAGGGCTTTTCCTACCGTGAAATCGGTGCCGTCGTCCTCAAGGGCACCACCCTCGCCCCCCGCACGGGCAATCCGCCGCACCGTCTCTGCGAGACCCCGGCGGGGATGCTCAACGCCATCGGTCTTCAAAACCCCGGGGTCGAACACGTCGTCCGCGAAATTCTCCCGACGCTGAATTTTAACGACACGCGGTTCATCGCCAACGTCTCGGGATCGACCATCGAAGAATACGTCGCCGTCACACGCCGCTTCGACGACAGTCCAATCGACGCCCTTGAACTCAACATCTCCTGCCCCAACGTCCGGGCCGGCGGAATCCAATTCGGTAACGACCCGGACATGTCCGCCCGTGTGGTGGAGGCCTGTCGGTCGGCGACCGCAAAGCCCCTCATCGCGAAACTTTCCCCCAACCAGACCGACATCCGTGAGAACGCGCGCCGCCTGCTCGAGGCTGGGGTGGACGCGTTCGCGGCAGTGAACACCTTTACCGGGATGGAGATCGATGTCGAGACAAGACGCCCCCGCCTCGCCTACGGACGGGGCGGGCTTTCCGGACCGGCCATTCGCCCTCTCGCCCTCCTCCGCGTCCGAGAGGTCTACGAAGTCGCCCATCCCCACGGCGTGCCCATCATCGGTCAAGGAGGCATCACCACGGCCGAGGATGCTCTCGCCTTTCTCATCGCCGGCGCCCGCGCCATCGGGCTGGGCACCGCCCTTTTCTACGACCCTCTCGCCGCCGGGAAGATCAACGCCGGCATCCTCGATTACCTCACGCGTCACGGGCTCGATCTCGAGAGACTCACGGGAAGCCTCGAGTCGCCGCCCGCTCCCGAAGCCTGCACCGACGGGGGATAGCCGGGGCGCCAAGGCCGGGAGGAACCCGCACGCGAGCAACCTACGATAGGTCTCCCTCTAAGATATGCTTGGGATATGCTTGGCGAACATATCCTCTTCGAGCGCCCGACCTTCAAGGCCGCAAACGGATCCACAGCACAAAAAGTGATGACGAAGTGAAGAAGCCTGTTTTTCACCGCCGTGGGGGCGCCCGCCGCATCGCTCGGGCCTGGACAGGGGACCGGATCGTGACCGCCGTCGCCTCCCCTGCCTTCCGGGCTCCATTGACACTCGAAGGCTGGAGCTCCCTCGAGACGGCGGACGCGGACGGCGCAGTCCGTGCGCTCCGGAGCCAAGGCTCACGCCGCGACCGTCTCCATGTCGTTCTGCCCTGGGATACTTTCAGCCTTTTCCTTCTCGAGCGCCCCGAAGTCCCGCCAGCCGAAATCAGGGGGGCCCTGCGCTGGAAAATCCGCGAACTCATCGATTATCACCCGGACGATGCCACCCTTGACGCCTTCGAAGTTCCGGTCGAAACACGCCCCGGAAGTCCGCGGATGATCTACGTCGCCGCCGCGCCCACCGCCCGGCTACGCGCCGTGATCGAAGACGTGGCGGCCTCACCGGCCGCGCTCTCGGTGATCGACATTCCCGAACTATGCCTGCGCAATCTCGTGACCACACACCCGGCGGAGGCCGACGGTGTCGTCGCGGTCTACTGCGAGGCCCGCCAGGGCTGCCTTCTGATCAGCCGTGGACACACCGTCTACCTGGCCCGCCGTCTGGACTTCGGTCAACCCGCTGATACGGCGGATCGCGAAACTTTTTGCGAAAGAGTCGCGCTCGAGATCCAACGCTCGCTCGACTACGTCGATCGGCACTACCGTCTTCCCCTTCCGAAAAGCGTCGTGTTTCTCCCTCTACCCACACCCGACCCCGCTCTCCCGGACGCGGTCGGAGCACGTCTCGGACTGGCGTGCACTACCTTTTCTTTGATCGGCGCGCTCGGGGGGGTGCAGCCTCCTGTTCGCCCGGAGGACGAAAATAGTCTCTGTCTTGCCGTAGGCGCGCTTCTCCGTGACGAGGACGGGACGTGATTCAGAACGTCAATCTCTATCAGCCTCTCCTGCGAACGGCTTCGATACCTCTCGGCCCGCGCACGATCGTCCGTCTCTGGCTCCTCTTCGTGCTCGCCCTCGCCGCCGTCTACGGCGCCGGATGGTGGGCCGAAGCGCAGACGTCGGCCGAGCTCCACCGACTCACGATCGACACTCGGATCGTCGGTCGTCACCTCCGCGCGCTCGAGGCTCGGGTGCGCGCCCACCGGCCGAGCCCCCTCTTGCTTTCGGAAATCGCCCGCGCCCACGCGCGACTCACCGCCCGCCGGGCGGCGCTCGCCGTGCTCGCCAACCACCGTTACGGGAATCGCCACGGATTCTCCCCGGTTCTCGTCGCGCTCGGCCGCGCAGTCGTTCCGGGACTCTGGCTGACACGCATTGCCATCCGCCGCGGCGGGGAACGCGTGCTTCTCGCCGGGCGAGCCGTCCGCGCCGAGGCCGTTCCCGCGTACGTCGCCCGCCTGCTCCTGCTCCTGCACCGTGCGGGCGATCCCGTCCCGCGCTTTCATGTTCTCTTCCTCCGACGGATGAAGAAGACGCCTGGCCTTTTCCGCTTCCTGGTCTCCAGTGTGGCTCCGCCCAAGGCCCACGTCCGACCATGACCATACGCTTCTCACGAGTGACCTCCGCCCTCGAACGTTTGAACGCCCGAGAGCGGGTGTTGCTCCTCCTCACCTTGCTCGCGATCACCTACGCCCTCGCCCAGGTCCTCCTCCTCGGTCCGCTCGCCCGTCACGAACACCACCTCGGCCTCGAGGTCACCCACACCCGTCAAGAACTTGCGCATCTCGACCACGCCGTCTCGCTCCTCGCCCGCTCGGCGCTCCTGCACCCCAACGTCCGGCTGCGCCTTGAACTTGCGCGTCTCAGGACCGAGCGTCGCAACGTTGACCGCCAGCTGGACGCACGCACAAGTGGCTTGATTCCGGCCCGCCTCATGCCACGTGTTCTCGAACGGATTCTGTCCACCGAGACGTCCCTCTCCGTGGTCGCCTTGAAGACGCCACCCGTTCGGCCACTCGTGACACAGGGGGAAGCCACACCTCGCAGCCCCGCGCCCCTCCACGAGGTCCTCTACGTCCACACCCTCGCTCTTGTCTTCCGGGGGCGGTACGGAGCCACGCTGCGCTACTTGAGAGCGATCGAACATCTGCCCTGGCGGTTTTACTGGGATCGCCTGAGCCTGCATATGCGCCGTTACCCCGCCGCCCGGGTCCGACTCGTCGTCCATACCTTGGGGCTTCGCCGTGTCCTGTTCGCACCCTGACCTCCTCCGCACCGTCGCTTTGCCCCTCCTCGGCCTTCTGCTCGCCGTCGGGGCCTCGGCGGGTGTCCCCAACCCGATGCGCCCACCCGAGGCCGCTTCGTCGAAATCCCCCGGGGCGCCGATCTGGAAACTCGAGGCCATCCTGCACAGCCGCAGCCGTCGCCTCGCCGTGATCGACGGGCACCTGCTGCGCATGGGTGGTGTCCTCCACGGCGCCCAAATCCTGCGGATCGGCCGCTCGTCCGTGACCTTGCGCCAAGGACGACGGGTCTTCGTTCTCCACATCCTCCCGGCGGCAACCGCCGCTTTTCGCCCGCTCGCTCCTGGAGCCCTTGTCCGATGAGCCGCACGCGCCTGCTTGTTCTCCTTCTCGTCCCCGCTCCTCTCGTCCTGGCGGGGTGCGCCACCACCCCTCCGCGTCCCGCCGCACCGATCCGGCTCACGTCGACGGCACGCAAGACAGCCCCCGCACGGGCGGCTGTTCCTGCCCCGGTGCGTGCCGCGCTCCTCCCCCACCTTCAGGCGCCCCGACCGCGACGTTTCGACATTGTCGTGCACGACATCCCGGCACGAACCTTTTTTTCCACCCTCGTCCGCAACACCCCCTACAACGTGGTTCTCGCCCCCGGCATCCGCGGGCGTCTCACGTTGCGCCTCGACCATGTGACGGTGCCGGAGGTCCTGGCTCTCGTCCGCCGCGCCTACGGATACCGCATCGTGCGCACGAACGCCGGCTACATCGTCTTCCCCAAGGGGCTCGAAACCCGTGTCTTTCACATCAACTACATCGACGTCACCCGCAAAGGTCTCTCGCGCACGATCGTGACATCCGGCGAGAGCACCGAAGTTCCCCAGGAGAACAACGGCCTCTACGGCTACGGTGGTATGTACGGGGGCTACGGCGGATACACCGGGGGCGTGGGCGGGGCGGGAATGGCCAACACGTCAAACACGCTGATCCTGCCGTCAGGGCAGGAAGCCAGCAGCGACATCACCACCAAGTTCAACTCCGAATTCTGGAAGCACCTGACAGCGGCGTTGCGCTTCCTGATCGGCAGCGGCCACGGTCAAAGCCTTGTCCTGAGCCCGGCGACGGGCGTCGTCGTGGTTCACGCCAAGCCGCGAGCGGTCGACGCCGTGCGCCGCTACCTCCAAACCATCCAGCGCAGCCTCAACCGCGAGGTGATCATCGAGGCCAAGATCCTCGAGGTCACGCTCAACCGCCAGTTCCAAAGCGGCATCAACTGGGCGGCCCTGGCCCACGCCGGAACAGGGAACAGCGTCCTTGGCGGCGAGGTCGGGGGCGCCAACCTCTTCAACACAGGGACCTCTTCCCTCGCCAACCAGTCGGTCACCCTGACTCCGGGGACGCTCCCCGTTTCGAGTCTGCCGACATCCGCGTTCGGGGGCACGTTTGCGCTGGCTCTCAACGCCGGGAATTTCAGCAGTTTCATCGAACTCTTGAGCACTCAGGGGAACGTCAACGTGCTCTCAAGCCCGCGCATCGCCACGGTCAATAACCAGCAGGCGATTATCAAGGTCGGCAACGACGAGTACTTTGTGACCGGCATCAACAGCAATGTTGTCACCTCGACCGCGGTGGCCACGGCCAACAACGTCCAGCTCACCCCTTTCTTCTCGGGGATCTCCCTCGACGTCACCCCCGAGATCTCGGGCCGTGGCGCTGTCGTTCTCGAAATCCACCCGACGGTCAGCAAGGTCACCACCCAGATCAGCACCTTCACCGTCTCGGGGCAGACGAGCACCATCCCGCTCGCCTTCAGCCAGATCCGCGAGTCCGACACCGTCGTCCGCGCGCTGAGCGGTCAGGTCGTCGTGATCGGGGGGCTCATGAAGACCGAAACTTCCAACACGGTCTACCGTGTGCCGCTCCTCGGTCACATCCCGTTTCTCGGCCAGCTCTTCACCGAGCACCAACGGATCCGCAAAAAGACGGAGCTCGTCATTCTCCTCCGCCCGGTGGTGGTGGGTGCGCACCGCACCTGGTCGCGCTACCTCGCCCATCTCCTGACCCACGCCCGGAGTCTGCGGCGGACCATGAGCGCACACGGCGACCTCCCGCAAGACTGAGGACCGATTTTCGTGGACCATCTGCGCCACTTCGATCTCCATCGGGAACCCTTCGGCCTCACGCCGGACACCGCGTGTTTTTTCGCCACGCCCACGCATCAGGAGGCCCTGAACGTCGTTCTTCTGGGCCTCCGTCTCGGGTCGGGATTCATCAAGATCACGGGGGAAATCGGCCTCGGGAAGACGTTGCTCTGCCGGCGCCTCCTGAACGCTCTCGGCCCGGACTATGTCACCGCCTACCTCCCCCATCCCGAGATCAGCCCGGCCGAGCTGCGCCGCAGCCTGGCCCGTGAGCTCGGCGCCCCGGAGCGTCTTGTCGGGCGCACGGACACGGCCGCCCTTCAGAACCTCCTCCTCCATCACGCACGGCAGGGACGAAGCGCCGTCCTGTTCGTCGACGAGGCCCAGCGTGCCCCGCGCGAGACCTTCGAATACATTCGCCTCCTGACCAACCTCGAAACGGAGACGACCAAACTTCTCCAGGTCGTTCTCTTCGGTCAACCCGAACTCGACCGTCGCCTGCGGCGAGCGGATCTTCGTCAGCTGGCCCAGAGAGTCATTCACGCCTACCGCCTGCGGCCGCTTCATCACGCCGAGGCCGAAGCTTACCTCGTTCACCGCCTCGCTCAGGCCGGCGGCGACGAGCGACTCTTCCCGCCCGCCGCGCGGCACGCGGTGGCCGTTTCCGCACGCGGTGTCCCCCGGCTGATCAATGTGTGCGCACACAAGACCCTGCTTGCCGCCTACGGTGCCGGGGCGCGGCGCGTTTCGCTCTCTCACGTGCGCGCTGCCGTCCACGACACCGAAACCCTGAGCCCGCCGGGCTGGTGGGCCCGTTGGCGGGGCGTGTGGTCATGAGCCTCCTCAACGACGTCTTGCGGGATCTCGCTGCGCGGAACGTTCCCGAAACGGTTCCCGCCGTTCGCCCGGTGGGACGGCTCACCGCTTCCCGCCGCCCTCGCTGGCTCCTCCCCGCGGGACTCGGGATCATCCTGGCGCTTGCCGGAGGATGGCTCGTGCAGCGCTTCGTTTTGCGGCACGCACCACACCATCCGCGGATCGTGATCACGCCCGCCGTCCGACCCGAAGCGCCCCCCAGACCGGTGATCGACTCCCGTCACCCGGCGTTGACCGCTTCCGAGCCTTCGCGCCCACGGGACACCCGCCTCACGTCGGCGCGAACGGTTGCCCACGTTTCGACCCGCACGCTTACTGCGAGACCCAAAGCGATGCCACGCTTGGAAGATGCTGAAAAGCACGGCGCCACCACCCCGGCACCGGCCGCGGTGCGCCCCGCAAAAACCGAGGGGTCGATACAGCCTTCCGTCTCCTCGGACTTGCGGGTGGAACAGAGAATCCTCCAGTGGATCCATGCCGGAGAGCCTGCACAAGCTTGGTCGCTCGCCCAAAGCGCCGCTCCCGCACACCCGGCGCGTCACCTGCGCTACCTCCGGCTCTACGCCGCCGTCGCCGCCGCCACCGCGCATTGGCACTCGGCCGTCCGACTCTACAGACGACTCTGTCGCCTGACCCCGAGCTCGGCAAACGCCTGGAGCGGCTGGAGTGTGAGTCTGCTTGCCGCCGGCCACCGTCGGCGGGCCCGCGTCGCCATCCGTCACGCCCTTGCTCTCGGCGTGTCCAACCCCACCCTCCGCCGCTATCTCCGGCGCGAACAACGCCGCCTTCGCACCCTGAGCCCGAGCCGATGAACGCCCCCGTCTTTGACCCTCACCGCCAGCGCCTCCGGCTCGGGGAACTGCTCATCCAGGCGCGCCTCATCTCCCAGGCGACCCTCGAGGAGGCCCTGGCCGAACAGCGACGCAGCGGGCACAAGCTCGGGCGCATCCTCGTCGATCTCGGTTTCGTGGACGAGAACGAACTCCTGAAATTTCTGTCCAGGCAGCTGCGGTTGCCCCTGGTCGATCTCCGTCAACTGAGGATCCGGGCCGATCTCACTCCGCTGCTCCCAGAAGGTCTGGCGCGCCGTCACCGGGCGCTTGTGCTCGACGAGACCCCCGCCGGCAGTCTGCGTGTTGCGTTCGCGGACCCGACGGATCTTCAGGCCTACGATGCCGTACGCCAGCAACTCCGTCGGGACATCGAGCCCGTCCTGGTGCGGGAAAGCGATCTTCTCCGCACTTTGGATCTCGTCTACCGGCGCACGGACGAAATCAGCACTCTGGCCGAGCAGCTCGGGGCTGAACTGGGAGGAGGGGACTTCGATCTCGCTCAGCTCGGCGAGGAAACGCTCGGGGACGCGCCCGTCGCCCGTCTGCTTCAAACCCTTTTCGAGGACGCCGTGCAGATGCGCGCCTCCGACATCCACATCGAACCCGAAGAGGCCCTGCTGCGGATCCGCCAGCGGATCGACGGCGTGCTCCACGAACAGGTTCTCGAAGGCCGCCGTGTCGCCACGGCCGTCGTGACCCGTCTCAAACTCATGGCGGGCGTTGACATTTCCGAAAAACGTCTGCCCCAGGACGGACGCTTCAGCATCCGCGTCCAGGACCGGCTTCTCGACGTCCGGCTCGCCACCCTGCCGACACAAAGCGGCGAGACCGTCGTCCTGCGCATCCTCGACCCGGTCCACGACCTTCATCCGCTCGAGGACCTCGGCATGCCGGAAGGGCTGCGCATCCGCCTCGCGCGCCACATCCAGAGCCCTCATGGGCTCATCGTCGTCACCGGCCCGACGGGAGGAGGCAAGTCGACGACACTCTATTCGATCTTGCAAAAGATCAACCGCCCCGAGGTCAAGATCATCACCGTCGAAGACCCGGTTGAATATCGTCTCGCCCGGGTGAGTCAGATCCAGGTCAATCCACGTATCGAACTCGGATTCGCCCGCGTACTGCGCACCGCCCTGCGTCAAGACCCCGATGTCCTCATGGTCGGCGAGATTCGCGACGAAGAAACCATGGAAGTGGCGTTGCGCGCGGCCCTCATGGGCCATCTCGTCCTCTCGACCCTGCACACGAACGACGCCCCGGCCACCCTGGAGCGCCTGCTCTCAATGGGGGCACGGGGCTATCTCCTGGCGGCGGCGCTGCGGGCCGTCCTTGCACAGCGTCTTCTGCGTCGCGTCTGCGAGGGGTGTCGTGTCCCGGATGACCCGAATCCTGCTCTCCGGGCCTGGCTCGACGCCCACCACGTACCAACCGACGCCACTTTCGTGCGTGGACGCGGGTGCGCGCTCTGCGCCAACAGCGGACATCGTGGCCGAATCGGCGTCTTCGAGTACCTCGAAATCGACGAAGGCCTCGCGGAAGCCCTGCGCGAGGAACGGGCCACCGAGTTCCGCGTGCGTGCCGGACGTCAACCCTGGTACCACCCCCTCCTCAAAGCCGGCCTCGATCTTGCCCGAGAGGGACAGACCACCCTCTCGGAAGTCCTGCATCTTTCGGGCGAGACCGAACTCGCACCCCGAGACATCTGAGACCCCCCGTGCCCCGCTACGACTTTCGAGGGCGAGATCGACGAGGGGGGCTCGTGCGCGGTGTGCGCGAAGCCGAAAGCGCCGAAGTGGTGGCCGCCGAGCTCATGGCGGTCGACATCATCCCGGTCACCATCACGCCCGAACAGGCGCGGACGGATTGGTCGCGTCTTTTTGCCGCCCTGCGCGGTCGTCGCTTCACCACCGATCAGCTCATCCTCTTCAGTCGGCAGATGCACGGACTCACCCGCGCCGGGGTGCCGCTCAGCCGCGGACTCGAATGCCTCCTCGAATCGCTCCCCCTCGGCCGCTTCCGCGAAGCCCTCGCGGAAATCCAAACGGCTCTTGAAGAAGGACGCGATCTTGCCGGTGCGATGGCGCGCCGGCCCGATGTCTTCCCACCCCTCTACGTGAGCATCGTTCGTGTGGGCGAACAGCTCGGCAAGCTTGACGAGGCTTTCGCGCGCCTTCATACCTATCTCGAGCGCGACAAAACCACCCGCCAGCAGATCGTGACCGCGCTCCGTTACCCCACCATCGTGCTCGTTGCCATCGCCGTCGCCGTCTGGATCATCACCGTCAAGGTCATCCCGGTCTTCGCCCACGTCTACGCGCATTTCCGTGCCCGTCTTCCCTGGGCCACGCGCCTCATTCTGGCTGTCTCCGATTTTGCCTCCCACTATTGGCTCGTGGTGACCCTTCTCGTCGTCGTCGCGATCGTGGCGACCCGTCTCTACCTCCGCACCCCACGCGGGCGCTACCTTTGGGACCGCACCAAACTCCGCTTCCCGGTGGTGGGTGGCATCGCCCTCAAGGGGTCTCTCGCCCGCTTCGCCCGCGCATTTGCGATGAGCTACCGTGCGGGCCTGCCCATCGTTCAGGCCCTCGGCCTGATCGCCCGCGGCGTCGGCAACGAGTTCGTCGCTGAACGTATCCTCGCCATGCGTGGAGGGATCGAGCGGGGGGAGAGCATCTCGCGCACCGCCCGTGCCGTCGGACTCTTCACCCCGGTCGTGCTCCAGATGCTGCGGATCGGCGACGAGACCGGCGCCATCGACGACATGATGGACGAGGCCGCCACGTTCTACGAGGACGAAGTCGCCTACGAGGTGCGCAACCTGAGCACCCTGATCGAGCCCTTCCTCATCGTCGCCCTGGGCGTGATGGTCCTCATCCTGGCGCTCGGTGTCTTCCTGCCGATGTGGGACCTCATCCAGGTCGTGCAGCACTGATCCCGTGCCCCGCCGAGGCCTTCGCACCCTCCCCGCCCGCTCGTCGACACCCCCGGTTGCGCTTGTCTGGCTCCGCCGTCTCGAGAATGTGATCGTCGTGGCCCTCGTGGTCATCCTGATCGCGACGGTCGCCGATCGTGTGGAGCGGCTGCGTGTCGCCGCCGAGGCCGTCGCCGTCGCCCGTGTAACCTCGGCCGTGCGGGCCGGACTCGCGAACGCCCTCTTCCGCGCGGCCGTCCGCGGAGGGCCTGCCCGGTGGCGGCATCTTCTCGCACGCAACCCCATGGGCTTCCTCGCCCTCCCCCCAGCGCGCTACGCGGGGGCTTTTCTCCACCTGCCACCCCATCTTCGCCCCGGCTGGTGGTACTACGACCAAACGCATCGGCTCCTCATCTATGCCGTCCTTGCGCGCCATCATTTTGTCACCTCACTCCCTCCCCCCCCGCGCATCGAATGGCGCCTCGCACCCGTCTACGACACCAGAACCCACACCCCCTCCAACATCGTCGGAGTGGTGTTGCGCAGCGTTGCTCCCTACCACTGGACAGGCGTGGCCCGCCGGGTGGCCGGAATCCACGGAAGGTGATAGATTTGGGACAACGGTCACACCTGCTCGAGGAGCCCAGGCTCCAGGAGGTTGACGTGAACCGTTCTGTCCCCATCTTCCTCGCCCTCGTCGTTCTTGGAGGCTGTGCCCCCCACCCCCAGGCGTTGCTCCCTGCCACCTTTCTCGCCCGAGCACGACGTCAAGACGCTCCCGTCGTGATCTACAGACTTGACGTCCCCGGAGTCCACACTCCGGCTGGGGGCGGGGTCGTCAGCCCGGTCGACGTCGATTTCCTCGTCACCGCCCACCGACCCCTCCGCCGGCTCCGTCTCGTGCTCCAGGGCTACGACGGTCTCGGGCTGCCTGTCGTCCATCGGCCGGGGCATCCGCTCGCTCTCGTGCTGACGCTCCCCGGCCCGTTTCTTCCCGGTGACAACTACGAGGCGACCTCGAGTCCCCAGGGTTTCCCCGGAGCGGGGGTAAGCTGCGTGCGCCTCGTACGTCTCGTCGCCTGGGGAGCAAGCCACCGCCCACGGCGCTGGCAGGAGCGAACCGTCTCGGGGCTTCTGGCTCCCGTTGTTCTTCGCCGCTGCCCCGACCTGGGGCCAACGGTCATGATTTACGGGACCTCTCACCCCTAAGTGGCAGCCCGCGGGCAGGCCCCCCTCCTCACCGCGGGCGGGGTTCTGCCACCTCGGGCCATGGGGTGGCGGTCATGTCCTCGCCCCCCGCGAAGAGCCCCGTGGGGGTTCAGACGCGTCCGGGGAACGTGTCAGCCCTTGGCGGCGGGCGCTTCGTTCATCGCCGCAAGGATTTTGTCCGTCAGGTCGTAGCCCCCGCTCGCCACGACGGCTCCGGCCTGAGAGCCATCGAGGATGAGCCCATAGCCGTGGGTCTTGGCGTAGTTTTGGATCACCCCGAGAAGCTGCTTTTCGACCGGCTGGAAGAGCGTGCTGTGTTTTGCGTAAAGTGCGGCACGGATCTTCACGAACTTCTTGCGCAGCATTTTTTCCCCGTTCGTGAAGGCCTGGATGTCGCGCGCACGGGCCTTTTGGCTTTCTTTCGGGAGCCGCGCGCGAAGGACCTTTTGTTCCTGCGCGAGCCGTGACTCCTGGATGCGGAACCTCTTCTCAAGACGGGCACGATAAGCCTCGAAACTCTTCTCGGCCGCCAAGCCCGCCTTGCTGTGGGCCAGGATATAGCGGAGGTGAACGATGCCGATCTTGCCCTGGGCGTGGGCACGAGGGGCCACGAGAACACAAACGAGCGCGGCCGCGAGAGCGAAGGCGGTGAAGGAGACGAGTCGGGCGACCGGATTCCGGTTCATGGGAAGTCCTCATTGCAAGGCTGTGATCGAACGTGCGTTGGCGCACTGTCCTAGCATATACCATCATGAACCATCCCTTTCTTGAGAGGGCTCCAAAGGGGACCATCACCCCACGTCCCGTGCTCCGAATCGCCACCTGGAACGTCAACTCGCTGCGTGTACGCCTTCCCACCCTTCTCGGGTGGCTCGAGGAAGCCCGACCCGACGTCCTGGCGCTCCAGGAGACGAAAGTCACCGATGCCCTCTTTCCCGCCGGCCCCCTGGCCACGGCCGGCTACGGTGAGCTTCTCCGACGCGGCGAACGAGCCTACAACGGCGTGGCCCTGCTGGCCCGTGACAAACCCTTCCATGGTGCCTCCTTCCGCCTCGATGGCGAAGCGGAGGAGGAGACCCGGTTCCTCGCCGCTACGCTGCCGGACGGACTTCGTGTGATCACGGTCTACGTCCCCAACGGACGAACCGTCGACTCCCCGCATTTCGCACGCAAGGCGGCCTGGCTCAAGACACTTCGCGAACGTCTCGCCCGGGAGCTCGACCGCTATCCACGCCTTGTGGTCCTCGGCGACTTCAACATCGCGCCCGAGGAGCGCGATGTCGCCCGCCCATCCGACTGGGAGGACTCTGTCCTCACACACGAAGAGGTCCGTCGCGCGTGGCGCACGTTCCTCGACCTCGGGCTTCACGACGCCTACCGGCACCGGCATCCCGAAGGGCGGGACTATACTTGGTGGGATTACCGCCGAGGGGCGTTCGCCCGCGACGATGGCCTGCGCATCGACCACATCCTCCTCAGCACGACGCTCGCCGAACACCTGGTCGAGGCCCGGGTGGCGCGCACGCTTCGCGCCGGGCCACGACCCTCAGACCACGCGCCCCTCGTCGTCGATCTGCGCTGGGACTGAACACCCGTGCGTCTCGTGAGTGTGCGCCTGCGCGCTTGCGGGCGCCGTCTTGCACTACATTTCGACGACGGCTCGAAGCCGGAACTCGAAGCGGCCTACCTCAGGGTGTTCTCGCCGTCCGCGGAGGGCGGCAGCGGGCCCGCACGGCTTCTCCCCACAGGCAAGGACGAGGTCCGCATCCTGCGCATCGAGAATGTGGGCCGTTACGCCCTCCGCCTGATCTTTGACGACGGCCACGACAGTGGGCTTTACACGCACGAGACGCTTCACCGTCTTGCGATCGAGGCCCCCGAGCGCTGGGCGGCCTACCGCGCGCGCCAAGCGCGGGCGGGTGGCGCGCAGAAGGATCACCCATGACCGACGACCCAGAACGCACGGACGTCGATTTCGGCTTTGCCCGTGTCTCCGCGGAAGAAAAGACGCGTCGCGTCCAAGCCGTCTTCACCTCGGTCGCGTCGCGCTACGATCTCATGAACGACCTCATGTCGGGCGGACTCCACCGTCTGTGGAAGCGCTTCGCCATCGCCGCGCTGGCCCTTCCCCCCCACGCGCGCGTGCTCGATCTCGCCTGCGGGACCGGCGACCTCACCCTCCGCCTGGCCCGCCGACAGGAGACCGCACGCCTCGTCGCCTGCGACCGCAACCCGGACATGCTCCGTTTGGCCCGGGCGAAACTCGAGGACGACGGCCACCTGGGGGTCCGGCCCGTCTGCGCCGATGCTGAAGCCCTCCCCTTCCCGGACGCGAGTTTCGACGCGGTGATCATCGGTTTCGGCCTGCGCAACGTCACCCACCCCGAACAGGCGTTGGCCGAGATGCACCGTGTGCTCGCTCCGTCCGGCCGAGCCGTTGTTCTCGAGTTCTCCCGTCTTCGCCCCCGCATGCTGGTCCCGCTCTACGATTTCTATTCGTTTCGTGTCCTTCCCCGCCTCGGGGCCGTCGTGGCGGGGGACGCCGCCAGTTACCGTTACCTTGCCGAATCGATCCGCCGCCATCCCGATCAGGAGACACTGGCCGCACGGATGCGCGCAAGCGGATTCGCCGATGTCCGCTACTACGATCTCCACGGGGGTCTCGTCGCGGTCCACCGGGGGGTTCGCCCGTGAAGGAAGACGTCCGTCGGGTCCCCGGGTTCCTCGCCGTTCTTCTCCGCCGTCTTGGCGAGGAGCATGGCGAGCTCGGCGCGCTTTCGGCTCCACTCGCGGGACGCCGTCTCGCCCTCGAAGGTCTTCTGCCCCACGGACGGAGACTCGTCGTGACCTGGGGGCCCGACGGCCCGTCGGTGACGACGGGGGGAGACGACCCGGCCGATCTCACCCTGAGCGGGCCGCCGGGAGCCTTTCTCGATCTCCTCCTCCGTGGGGCGAGCCGGCGCCTGAGTCTCCGCGGGCGGCTTGATCTGGCACACGATCTCAGCCGTTACCTGAACGAGCTCATCGCCACCCGGCGCGAGGCCGTCGCGGTCGTCTTGGGCGATCCGCTTCTCGGTCTCTGCGAACGGGGCGCGGAGCGCCTGGGCACTTTTCTCGTGGCGTCCATCCGCCAGGGACATGGCCCCGCCAAGCTTCTCGTGACCCGCGATCAATGGACGGATCTCGCCGAGGCCGTCCGTGAGCTCCGCACCCGTCTCGAAGCTCTCGTCTCCCATCCATTCCTGCGCCCGTGAGCCGTCTGCGTTCAGCCCTCCGGCTTGCCCGTATCCAGTGGATCCTCGTGCGCCACGGACTCGACGAGCTCGTCGTCCTCACCCCGTTTTTCCGTCCTCTCCGGGGGCTCATCCCCCTCCTCCCCTGGCACTGGATTCGCCGCGAGACACCGCTCCCGGTGCGACTGCGTCTCGCCCTTGAAGCCCTCGGGCCGATTTACATCAAATTCGGCCAGACTCTCTCGACCCGCCGTGATCTTCTGCCGGAAGCGTATGCCGAGGAGCTCGCGCGGCTTCAGGACCGTGTTCCGCCCTTCCCCGGAGAGCAAGCTCGGAGGATCGTTGCCGCCGAGCTCGGGCGACCGCCCGAAGCCCTTTTCGCCCGCTTCGAGGACCGCCCGCTGGCCTCGGCCTCCCTCGCCCAAGTGCACGCCGCGCGTCTGCCCGGAGGCGAAGACGTGGTCGTCAAAATCCTCCGCCCCGGCATCGAAAAGGCGATCCGACGAGATCTCGATCTCCTGGCCCTTCTCGCCGGACTCGTCGAACGCTACCACCCGTACGGACGACGTTTGCGGCCACGGGAGATCGTCGCCGAATTCGACCGCACGCTCAGCCGTGAGCTTGACCTCACGCTCGAAGCGGCAAACGCCGTAGTCCTGCGCCGCAACGCCCGACCCGAACTCCGTCTTCATGTGCCCCGCGTCTTTTGGGAGTACACCCGTACGCGGGTTCTGGTCCTCGAACGGGTCGGGGGGATCCCGATCGGGGATCAGGGCCGACTGCGCGCGCTTGGCGTCAACCGGCGGGCGCTCGCCGCACTTGGCGTGCGCATCTTCTTCACGCAAGTCTTCGTGGACAACTTCTTCCACGCGGACATGCATCCGGGGAACCTCTTCGTCGACGCCCGCGACCCCCATCGACCCGCCCTCGCCGTGGTCGACTTCGGCATCGTCGGAACGCTGAGCGCCGAAGACCGCTATTACCTCGCCGCCAATGTCCACGCCTTCTTCAACCGCGACTTTCGGCGGATCGCCGACCTCCACATCCGTTCAGGCTGGGTTCCGCCGGGGACTTCCCCGGAGGAGCTCGAAAGCGCTGTCCGTTCGGTCTGTGAACCCATTTTTGGCCGCCCCCTCCACGAGATCTCGCTCGGGCTTGTCCTGACACGACTCCTCTCGATTGCGCGCCGCTTTGACGTCACGATCAAACCCGAGCTTCTCCTTCTCCAGAAAACACTCATCGCCGTCGAGGGTCTTGGGCGCGAGCTCGATCCCGACCTCGACCTCTGGCGCACGGCCAAGCCTCTCATCACCCGCTGGATGCGCCGCAACGTCTGGCCGACACCGGAACTTCGCCGTCTGGTCCGCGAGCTGCCCACGCTCGTCGAACGGCTCCCCGCTCTCCTCCGCCGTCTCGAAGAGACGCCCGTCACGAATCTTCCAGCCCCTCGCCGTTTTCCCTGGCTCGAGACCGCCGCCGCCCTGACCGCCGGTGGGGCGCTCGCTCTCCTTGCCGTCGGCTCCGCGCACCGCACTCTCGATCTCGGCCTGGCATTCCTTGGGCTCGGCGTCCTTTTCATTCGCGCCCTTCGTCCGCCGCCCTCCCCGTGAGGCATCTCTCGTGGCAAGCCGAGGAGGGGCCGTTGTTCGTTCCGGCCGAGCTCCCGCCGCTGACCCCTGATGAGTCCGCACGGGTCACGGCCATGCGCCGACATCTGCACACACTCGTGCAAGCGTCGGGGGGGCTTCTTCCTTTCGCGCGTTTCATGGAAGAAGCCCTCTACGCTCCCGGTCTCGGTTACTACGCCGCCGGCCGGCGCGTCTTCGGACCCGGAGGCGACTACACGACGGCGAGCAGCGAAAGTGACGCTTACGCTGCCCTCTTCGCGCACAAGGTGGCGGGGCTCATGCACGCGGGTCTGCCACCCGAGGTTCTCGAGATCGGACCGGGGACGGGCCGTTTTGCCGCCGATTTCGTGCGCGAGCTTCACCGGCGGGGCGTCGCTCTCAAGGCCTACCATCTCCTCGAACCGCACCTTCCGCAAGAGCAAGAACAGCGTTCGCGACTCGACAACGGCAGTGAACAGGCATTTCACTGGTGCCGCCGTGCGCCCGCAGGCTTCCGCGGTCTCGTCCTCGCGCACGAGGTCTTCGACGCTCAGCCATGCGCGCGCTTTACGTGGGACGGCCGTCGCCACCACGGTTGGGGACTGGTGACGGAGGGCGACCGCCTCGGCTGGCGCCTGGGGCCCCCGACGCCCGATCTCGCCGCGGAAATCGCCGTAATCAGAGCCGAGCTCAACGCACCGCTGCCTGTTCCCTATGTCTCGGAGGCCGCCGCGGACTACGGCCGCATCTTCGCCCTCCTCGAGGAGATTCCCGAAGCTCTTTTTCTCATCGTCGATTACGGCCACCCCCGTCGGGAGTTTTACCACCACGATCGGTGCTCGGGGACCCTTCGCTGCCACTACCGTCAGCGGGTGCACGACGACCCGCTCCACGCCCCCGGAGTGGAAGACATCACGGCACATGTCGATTTCAGCCGTCTCGCCTGTCTCGCAAACACGGCGGGTTGGACGGTCGAAGGATTCACCTCTCTCGCCGGCTTTGCGGTGGCTCAGGGGAGCCTTGAGGCTGTGGCGATCTCGCAGGAGCGGCGGCGTGCGCTCGCCCGTCTCGTCGATCCCTCGGTGATGGGAGAAGTCTTCAAAGTCCTCGTCCTCGTGCGCGGGGAAAGCCTCCCCTTTCCTGACCTCGAGAGAAGCGATCGCCTCGCAAGCCTCTGAGGGGGTCGGTTCAGGGCGGCAGGGATCGGACCATGAGAAGCGGTCGGTAGCGGTGCTCGGCCAGGATGCGGCGGATCTGGTTGAGACGCGCGAGATCGGTGATGGGCCCGATGCGCACGCGGTGCCAAACCGCCCCGTTCGGAAGTTGGGCGCGGTCGATGCGGGCGCCGAGCCCGAGGAGAGCAAGTTTGGCGACGACCTTCTTCGCGCGCGCACGACGCCGGAACGATGCGACCTGAAGAATATAGCGTCCCGGGCGCAGTACGGGACGGCGATCGCGATCAAGAGTGACGTGCCGATCGCGGGTGGTGTTGATCACCTCCGGATGACGGAGACGCGCGCCCCCGACCTCGCGAAGAACATCATAGAAGGTGAAGGTATGGGCCTCCCGAAGCACCTTCGGAGGAACGGGTTGGGGACGGGAGACGGGCGGCACCGGCGGGGGGGGAGGGGCGCTCGCCACCCGCGCGACGCGGCGCACCGCCCAGACGGCAGCCCCCACGAGGAGGATGAGGAGAGCGGCGTAAGCGAGAGTGTGTGATCTCCCCTTCCTGGAGGAGGGAGGAGGGCGACGGCGTGGACGCGGAGAGGGGCGTCGCCGCACGGTGGAAGGCGAACGCCGCTTCACATCCGCTCCGGAGCCGAGACGCCGATCAGGGCGAGCCCGTGGCGGAGCACCGTCCCGACCCCCGCGGCCAACGCGAGCCTTGGGACGCGCAGCCCATCTTCGGCGTCAAGCACCGGGGTGTGGGCGTACCAATTGTGGAACTCCCCGGCCAGATCGCGCAGGTACTGGGCGAGGATGTGCGGGGCGCGCTGGGCCGCGGCCTCGTGAAGCGTTTCCGCGTACGCGGCCAGACGCACGAGGAGACGCCTTTCGGCATCTTCCGTAAGGCGTTCCAGTCCCTGAACCTCGAGGGTGTCCACTCCGGCCTTGCGCAGAAGACCGCACACGCGGGTGTGGGCGTACTGAACGTAGTACACAGGATTGTCCGGGCTCTGACGGACGGCAAGGTCGAGATCGAAGTCGAGCGGCTGCGGGTGCGAACGCAGCACGTAAAAGAAGCGGGCGGCATCGCGACCGACTTCCTCGCGAAGCTGGCGCAACGTGACGAAATCGCCCGCGCGCGTCGACATGCGCGCCCGTTCTCCCCCACGCCAGAGGGTGACGAACTGAACGAGGACGACCTCGAGCCGCTCGGGTGGCTCGATCCCGAGCGCCTGAAGCCCTGCGTGAAGGCGTGGCGCGTAGCCGTGGTGATCGGCCCCAAAGACGTCGATGAAACGGTCGTAGCCGCGATCCGCCTTCTCGACGTGATAGGCCAGATCGGGCGTGAAGTACGTGTACGTCCCCGCGGAACGGACGAGGACACGGTCCTTCTCGTCCCCGTACGCGGTGGCCTGAAGCCAGAGCGCTCCCTCATTTTCGTAAACCGCGTGCCGCGCACGCAGCCGGTCGAGGAGGGACTCGATCACGCCCGCCGAACGAAGCTCACGCTCCGAGGTCCAGCGATCGAAGCGGACTCCAAAGGACGCCAGATCCTCGCTGATCTCTTCCCGCATGGCCTCGAGAGCCTCGTCGAACACCTTCCGGTAGTCCTTTTCACCGAGGGCCGCGCGGGCCGCAGCCACCCAGGCGTCGACCTGGCGGTCGGGATCGCTTTCCTCTCCGACCTCCGGAAGAGGGCGGGAAAAGCGCCGTCCGTGCCGGCCGACAAGCCCACGCGCGAGATCGCCCACGTAGTCGCCCCGGTACGCAGACTGCGGAAGCACGATCCTGACTCCCAGCTCTTCGAGATAGCGCAGCCAAACACTCAGCGTCAGAATGTCCATCTGCCGGCCGGCGTCGTTGAGGTAGTACTCGCGCTCAACGTGATGGCCAACAGCGGCGAGAAGCGCGGCCAGACTGTCACCGTAGGCGGCTCCGCGTCCGTGCCCGACGTGCAGAGGGCCGTTGGGATTGGCCGAAACGAACTCAACGAGAATCCGCTCGGGATGGGCCACGGGAGAAACCGCACAGCCTTTGGGATCGGCGAGAAGCGCCCGAAGCTGTCCGGCAAGAAGCGTGGGGGAGAGGCGGAAATTGAGAAACCCCGGTCCGGCGACCTCGGCTGTGATCTCCCCGAGCGGCAACTCGAGGGCGGCGAGGATCCGCTCGGCGAGCCCCCGCGGAGGAAGTCCCGCGGTGCGCGCAAGACGAAGCGCAGCCGAGCTCGCGTACTCCCCGTGCACGGGATCGGCGGGACGCTCGAGCACGGGACCCCCGGGATCGACCGCTCCGAGCACCCGTTCGAGGGCGGCGCGAATCCGCTGTTCAAGGCGATGTTTGATGAGCATGGGAAGGTCCCGGCAAGATTCGGCAATTCTAGCGCCGCCCCGCCTTCTGCCTCTTCCCCTCAGCGATTCCAACCACGGCGTCAGAGAAGCGTCTCGGGGTCCATGAGTGCGCGCCAAGGTTGCCGGCGCCTCGCCTCTTCCCCTCCGAAACTTTCCTCCAGAGCCGCGATGACACGCCGCAACGTCTTGCGTCCGTCGGCCTGAAGAAGGAGGCGCGCGCGGGCACGCGCGCGACCCCGGGCGAACAGCGGGAGAGGACCGTACGCCGCAAGCGAGCCCTTCCCGTGCTTCTCCGCCTCGACGCGGAGACGCTCGAGCGTCTCCCGAAGCGCCTCCCCGTCCGCACCGCTCGCTTCGATCAGCGCCCAGGCGGCGTAGGGCGGAAGCCGAGCCCGGCGGCGGAAGAGATCTTCAAAACGGGCATAGGCCGCGTAGGACCCCGTCAGAAGAACCCCCAGCGCTTCCTCGTCGACCCCCCGCGACTGCAGAAGAACCTCCGGGGCGAGCCCCCCCGTTCCCACAAGCCCGGCGGTCAGCACGTGGAGAGCCTGGGCGAAACGTTCACGGGCACGAAACTCCGGATTGGCGAGCGCCGCATCGGCATCGGCCACCAGGAGGAGACTCGCGGGTGATGAGGCGAGAGCGTGCTGTAGGCGACGGGCTCCCACGAGGATCGAAGCTCCGTCGGGCCCCACGCCCCGGCGTCCCGCCTCAAACGAGCAAACGGTCTCCTCGGGAAATCGCAGACGAAGGACATGCGTCAGACGTTCGATCCCTCCTCCGCGCGCGCGCAAGGGGCCCGCGCAGGACGGGCACAGCGACGGAAGACTTTCGCGCCACCCGCAATGCGGGCAGAGGAGAGCGTCCAGGCTGAGATGAACCGCCGCATCCGCCCCGCAGCGGAGGCAGCGCGCGGTCCAGCCGCAGGCCGGACAGACGAGAGAACGCGCGTAGCCCCGCCTGTTGAGATAGACGGCTACCCGTCCGCCCGCCTCGAGATGGCGGGCCACCGCGTCCAAGGCCGCCGCGCTCAGGCCGCCCACGGTTCCGGGTCGCCGCGGGTCGACCCTCCGGAACACCGGACGAGACCGCGGAAGTGGACTCGCCCGGCGCACCAGACGGGCGTAGCGCCGAAGACGGAGGTTCCTCACCGTCTCGAGCGAAGGCGTCGTTGAGGCCAAGACCACCCGGGCGTTGGCGAATCGGGCCCGAACGACGGCGAGGTCGCGGGCGTGGTAGGGAACTTGCCCTTCCTGACGGTAGGCGCTCTCGTGCTCTTCATCCACGACGAAAAGCCCGAGATCGACTCGTGGAAGGAAGACCGCCGAGCGTAGACCCACCAAAGCGGGACAAAGTCCCCGGGCCGCGTCCTGCCAAAGACGCGCCTTGTCGCGCTCGGGAAGATCCCCATGGTAGAAGAGGGCGGGAAGCCCGTCCGCCCGCAGCGCCGCCAGGATCTCCTCAGCACGCACCGCATCGGGGGCGAGGACGAGAACGCTTCGCCCGCGGCGGAGGGTGGCAGCACCGGCCTCCCGGTAAAACGCGAGCCGTTCCTGTCTGCCCTCGTCAAGGAAGACCGGCAAGCCCGGACGCTCTTCCTGGAGCGAAGCGAGAAATCTCTCGGCCGTCAGGGCGTGTGGCCCCAAGCGTTCTTCATCCTTCGCATCTCCCTCCGCCTGGCACGAAGCAGGCCTACCCTCGCGCGGGGCCACACGGAAGGACTGCCCCTCCTCCCCGGTCCCACGCGGTACACCCCGACCCAAACGTCGCAGCCCCGGAGGAAGAGCGAGACGAACGAAATCGCCTGGTGGAACGCGGTAATAGTCGGCAGCCCAGAGAACGAGGCGGAGGACCTCGGGGCTCCAGAGGGGGACTCCGTCGAGCGCCCGGACCACGGGCCTCAGACGCCCGGGCGGGGGATCCCGATCCCCTCCTCCAACCGAAAGAACCACCCCAACCCGCCTCGAGCGGCCGAGTGGGACCTCGACGCGCAGGCCGGGGACAGCAACACCCAGCGTCTCCTCTGGCCAAAGATAAGTCAGGGGGCCCGATATACCCCACGGCAGGAGAACCCGCACCGGGTAGGCCACGGGTGCGGCCCCGGAGGGGGATGTGTCAACCGTCACGGGCCAAGCGCGTTATGCTTGATGGTGGATCCTCTCGTGACCGCTCGCCGAGTACATCGTCCATGATACCTTCCGTCGACGTCGCTTCCCCCGGCTTTGCCTGGAAAAGGCGGGATGCCCTTTCCCGCCGCCGACTCCGCGAGGATCTCGAGGCTTTTTTCCGCAACCACGAAAAAAAGGCTCTTCGCCTCGCCCGTTTCACGCTCGGTGAACGTGAGGATGCGCTCGACGCGGTCCAGGAAGCGATGACCCGCCTCGTGCGCTCCTACGCCGAACGCCCCCAGGAAGAGTGGGCACCGCTTTTCTATCGGATCCTGCACAACACTGTCCACGACATCCTTCGCCGGCGACAGCGTCGGCGGACCCTGCCGCTCGCGTTCCTCGCCGGCGAACAGGAGGGCCAGGAAGCGCCCGCCGAGATCGCCGATCCCGCGGCCATCGACCCTCTCGACGCCTGCGTGCGCGAAGAATTGGCCACCCGCCTCTCGGCCGCCCTCGTCCGGCTGCCGCGTCGCCAGCGCGAAGCCTTTGCACTGCGCATTCTGGGCGAGGCCGACGTCGCCACGACCGCCCGCAGCATGGGCTGTTCGGCAGGGAGCGTTAAAACCCACCTTTCCCGGGCGATGGACGCTCTTCGTCGCGATCTCCGAAGCGATGGCGCATCCTGAACGTCCCGCTCCGGACGAGGATCCCCGGCTCCCTGCCGACGACGGGGACGACGAGCGTGAACTCACCCGCCGGCGTGCACAGGCCCTGGCCGTCCTCGATGAGCGGAAAGTTCGCCGCTTCTGGCCCCCGCTCGTCCCGATCCTGGTGATTCTCGCGATCTGGCTGGCGCTGGAAGGAACGCAACCCGTTCATCCCCATGTCCGAATCATTCCTCTCCACGGGTACGAGGTTGTCTTGACCGGCCCGTCCTCGCCCGCGTTCTACCGCCGGCTGCGTTTCTACCGGTGGCTCGCCCGTGACGAGAAACCGCGTTCATGAGACGGGCGATTCGCACTCGCCCCTGAAGAGATCGCGGAAACCCTGTTTCCGACGCTCCCGACTCCTCGGCGTCGGCCTGAGCCTTGTTCTCCTCACCGCTCCTACCGCTTTCGCCCGACCGGGAGCTCCCCTCCGCTGGAGGAATCTTCCTCCTCGGGCCCGTCGGGTCCTGCACCCTTTTGCCCCGCGCTGGCGTCACCTCCCACCCGCGCGGCGGCGGCGGCTACTGCGCGCAGCCCGTCGCTGGCTCAGATTTCCGCCCGCACGAAGAAAAGAGATGATGAAGCGCCTGCGTGCCTGGCGTCGTCTTCCGCCCCGCCTGCGTCGGCGACTGTGGAATCGCTACCGCACTTTCCGCCGTCTCCCACCCGCCGAAAGGCAGCGTATCCTGCACGCCTACCGCCTCTTCCGCCGCCTCCCACCTTGGAAACGGCGCGCGCTCCTGAGACGCTGGAAGCACCGCCACCGCCGAGGGGGGCCGGGGCGGGATCAAAGTCTCGTCCGATATCTTCCCGTCCTGCGCATCCGCTCGCGAGCCCCGGGATCGTCTTGAGGCCCGTGCTAGGCTGAGGGCATGAAACGCACGTCCCGGCCAAGATTTCCACTGCAGGCCGGCTTGGCCCTGGGAATGGTCTTGGTTCTGGCCGCACCCGCTCTTGCGAGCCCGCCGGCCGCAGCGCGTCTCTCCCACCTCGAAAGGCGCATGGGTGTTCTCCGCCGCACGCTTGCACGCGAGAGGAAGACACGGGCGCAGATCCGGATGCTCCTTGTCCGGACGCGGCGCGAAATCCGCGGGGTGCGGGCCGCCCTCTCCCGCCTGGAGGCGCAGGAGACGACTCTCTCCCGCCGTACGCGGACCCTCGAACGGCAGCAATCGGCCGCGCGGGCCGCTCTTGCGGCCCGCCGCGGTGATTTCGCCCTCCTCGCCCGCACGCGTTACGTGCTTGGCCCAGAGGCACGCCTGCATCTTCTCCTCGACACTCTTCGCCATCCCGGGCGTGACACACGCCTCCTTGCCGACTTTGGAATTCTTGCAGCACGCGAGGAACGACGCCTCGCGATTCTCCGTGCGTCCGTCACACGCCTCGTCCTTCTGCTCGGCCGGCTGAGGGCACGCGAGCTCGAACTCGCCTCAGTCCGAGCGCGCAAAACGACCCAACTCCTCCACCTCGCGGCCGTGCATGCGCAACGACACGCGCTGCTCGCCGCCCTGCAAGGGAAAATCACGCGCCACGGCGCGCTTCTCAACCTCCTCCTCGCGCGCGCGCGAGTGCTTTCGGGTCTCCTCGGCCGCCTCGACCACGCCCTGCAAACGATTCCCTGGGCGTCGGGTGTCCCTCTCGCGTTCCCGCGCCTCCGCGGGGCTCTCCCCTGGCCAGCCCAGGGGCGACTGGTCCGTGTCTTCGGCCAACCCCACGCCTCGGGCGTGGGCGTCTGGCACGGTGTTCTGATCGCCGCCCCACGCGGGACCCCCGTCTATGCGGTCGCACACGGGCGCGTCGTGTTCGCCGGATGGATGCCCTACTTTGGCCTTCTCCTCGTGGTCTACCAAGGGCGGGGCTATTACACGATCTACGCTCACGAATCGGTGGTCTACCGCCGGGTTGGGGACTGGGTGAACACGGGCGCGCTTCTGGGCAGCGTCGGTCGAAGCGGAGGGGCACGGCGCCCCGCGCTTTATTTCGCCATCCGCCGTGGAGGCCGAGTCCTCGACCCCCTGCACTGGCTCACGCCCGCGCTCCCGTCAACGAACGGCTAGACTGAGCGCCATGACCTCCGCCCCTGCGTCCGACGAGACTCCTGTTGCTCTTGTCACCGGGAGCGCTCGCCGCCTTGGTGCGAGCATCGTCCGCGCACTCCATGCACGGGGGTTCCGGGTCGCCATCCACCACAGGTCCTCGTCGAATGACGCCCGCCGGCTGGCCGAAGAGCTCGACCGATCACGAGCGGGAAGCGCCGCCGTTTTCCGTGCCGATCTTCTTGATTTGACGGCCGTCCGTGCGCTGCCCGAGGAGATTCTCGAGCGGTGGGGACGACTCGACGTTCTGGTCAACAACGCGTCGAGTTTCTACCCCACCCCTCTCGGGAGCATCGACGAGCAGACGTGGAACGATCTCATCGGAACGAATCTCAAGGCGCCCGTCTTCCTCGCACAGTCGGCGCGGGAAGCTTTGGCACGGGACGGCGGGTCGATTGTCAATCTCATCGACATCCACGCCCGTCGGCCGCTTCGGGAGCACATCGTCTACGGTGTTGCCAAGGCCGGCCTCGAAATGCTCACCCGTACGCTGGCCCGTGAACTCGCCCCCCGGATCCGGGTCAACGGCGTGGCCCCGGGCGCCATCCTCTGGCAAGAAGGGCTCAAGGATGAAAGCATCAAACGGCAGGTGCTGCGCCAGATTCCCCTCGGACGACTCGGGACCGCCGAAGACGTGGCAGCGGCTGTCGTCTTTCTCGTCTGCGACGCACCGTACGTGACGGGGCACATCCTCACCGTCGACGGCGGCCGCAGCATCGGCTGGTGAGCCCCCACCCGTCTCCGGGCTCCTCAGCCGGTGCGGCGCCGTTCGAGCACGACCCCGACCGTGCGGGCGTGGCGGACGGCGCCGGGCTTCTCGAGCACGATGCGGACGGCGCGCACCGCCGGTTCCTCGAGGACGAGCCGTGCCGTCTCCTCGGCTACCCGTTCGATGAGCCCGTAGCTTTCGCTTTCGATTCGATTCTGGATCCGTTCGCAAAGCGCACGGTAATCGACGGTGTCCTGCAGCTCATCGCTTGCCGCCGCGGGGGCGAGATCGACTTCGAACTCGAGATCGAGCACGAGGGTCTGGCGGATCGGGCGCTCGTAATCGTGGACGCCGATCACGGTGCGGACGAGGAGGCCGCGGACGAAGATCCGGTCAGGCGGCACGAAGACCTCGCAGGGCGGGAGGGCCAAGCTCGACAAGGGGCCAGCGCGCCCGTGCCCAGGGATGCGCTGATTCGGACGGACGACGCGCATCGTTGCAACGCAGGGACGCGAGAGCGGCGATCATTGCGGCGTTGTCGGTCGAGAGCTGAGGCGGGGGCACGTGGAGAGACACTCCATCGGTCTTCGCGGCCCGGGCGAGAGACGCACGCAGGCGCCGGTTGGCGCTCACTCCGCCCACGAGGACCACGCGGTCAAGGCGACGGGAGCGCCAGGCCCGCCGGGTTTTTGCCACGAGGACGTCGACCACCGCTTCCTCGAACGCGAGGGCGGCGTCGGCACGATCCTCCGCCGCGATCTCCGGACGGGTCTCAAGCCAGCGCCGTACCGCGGTCTTGAGCCCGCTGAAACTCAGAGCGTAGCCTGCGGCATGAAGAAGAGGCCTCGGAAAGACGACCCTTCCGGGCCGTCCGCTCTCGGCGAGGCGGGAGACGGCCGGCCCACCCGGATAACCGAGCCCGAGGAGCTGGGCAACTTTGTCAAACGCCTCCCCCGCGGCGTCGTCACGCGTCGCACCGAGAACCTCGTAGCGGCCGAGGCCGTGCACGTGGACGAGGAGACTGTGTCCACCCGAGACCACGAGACCAAGAAACGGGCAATGGGCGGGCAGGCTCCCCGGCCGGTCGAGGAACGCCGAGACGAGGTGCCCTTCGATGTGATGGACCCCGAGGAGCGTCTTGCGCCAGCCGTAGGCCAGACCGTGCGCCAGCGCGGCGCCGGTGAGCAGCGCTCCGACGAGCCCCGGCCCGCGGGTGTAGGCGACGAGCCCGAGGGCTGAAGGATCGGTTTCCGTGTCGGTGAGGAGAGTGTCGACGAGCGTCAGGAGTCTCCGGGCATGATCGCGCGAGGCCAGCTCCGGGACCACCCCTCCGTGAGGAGCGTGAAGAAGCGTCTGCGAGTGGCGCCGCTCGGCGACGACCCCGCCCTCCCCGTGGAGAGCCACAGCCGTGTCGTCACAGGAGGATTCGATCGCGAGCACAAGCATGGGGACTCCGAGACAGGGCCCCGTGGTTCACCCCGCGGACAACCAACACGTCCGGGGCAAGACCGAAACAGGGAAGCGGCCAACCGCGCGTCAAGACGTTACGTATATTAGATCAAGGCTTCGAGAACATCCCGACAGGGGTCGGGAATTCGACGCTCTCACCCCCAGGGAGGAGGGACGGATCGTCGGCAGGATCAACATCACCAAGGGGCGGCAGCATCGGATAGGGATCCCCGTCGTGAGCTCTGGGGAAGTCTTAAAGTGCGTCTGGCGGGAACACTCCCTGGTCGGACAGAAGCTTGTCGCGTCGGAGGAGTGGGAACCCCATCGCGGACCGGCGATCCGGGTCACGGAGTCGACGGAAGGCCGTTTTTTCGCGATGAGCGGTATCCGGATGAGGCCAACACTCGGGAATCGCAAGGGAATCTGCCCTATACTAACAGTCCCTTACAGTCATCTCCCAGGGGGGTAACCATGCATTCCAGCAACCGCAACGCGAGCGGATTTACGCTCATCGAACTCGTGATGGTCATCGTCATCCTCGGGATTCTCGCCGCCATCGCGATCCCGAAGTTCATTGATCTCAGCACCCAGGCCAATGCCGCCGCGCTTCAGGGTGTCGTGGGCGCGGTCGAATCCGCGAGCGCCATCAACTACGCGGCCGCCGATGCCGGTAGCCCGAGCGCCACCTCGACGGCCGGAGCCACGTGCTCGAATCTCCTCGAGGGGACTCCGAGCATTCTCCAGCAGCCTCTCGACTCCACGAAGTACACCGTCACCGGCACGGTCTCGAGCACCGTGGGAACCAACAGCCCCTGCACCATCACCCAAACCGCGAGCGGAAACTCCACGAGCGCGTACGTCATTGCCGTCGACGTCCCCTGACCCTCGCCGCGGACGATGCGCCGCGGGCAGTCTCGGGATCAAGCCCGTGCGGGGGAGCTCCTTGCCAGGAACCTCCTGCACGGGCCAGGCGATCAGGGAACGGTGATCGGCGGGCGGCTGATCCCATGGGACAGGCCCGAAGAGGGGAGGGGAAGCAGCGCGAAGCGGGTGTGACGCTCATCGAGCTCGTCCTTGTGATCCTCCTGATCGGCATCCTCTCGGTTGTGGTGCTCCCCCGCCTCTTCGATCTTGGAACCTTCACGGCCCACGGCACTTTCGATACCGTCGAGGCCGCACTCCGATACGCACGCAAGGAAGCCTATGCGAGTGAATGCCCGGTCACCGTCACACTCTCGCGCGGGGCTCTCACGCTCACCCAGAACCAGAAGTGCACGTCGGGACCGAAGATCCCCGTCCCGGCGCCGTCCGGAGGGGCTGCCTACAGCGTCTCCATCCCCTCCGGGACGAATGTGGTTTTTCAACCCGCGGGGCCGATTGTCTTCGACGCCCTCGGCGGGGTCGGCACTGCGGTCACGGTGGACGTGAGCGGGGGGGGATTCAGCGGGACCCTCACCGTGAACGCTCCGAGTGGTTTTGTGAGCGGCTCCCCATGACACGGCCGTTTTCCTCCCGTACCCGGGGCTTCAGCCTGATCGAGCTCGTCATCACGATCGTCGTCCTCGCGATTGCACTCACGGTGATCTTCCTCGCCCTCGATACCTCCATCTCCCACAGCGCCGATCCGATGATCGAAAGTCAGGCGGTGGCGGTCGGCCAGGCCTATCTTGGGGAGATCCTGAACAAGTCCTACGCCGATCTCCCGTGCCCGACGCCCTGCACACGCGCGAACTACAACGACATCGACGATTACAACGGCCTCGTCAACGATGGGGCCGAGAACCAGTTCGGACAGCCCGTGCCGGGACTCGGTGCCTACGACGTCACGGTCTCTGTCACCTCCACCACCCTCTCGGGTGTCCCCGCCAAACTCGTCACCGTCCGTGTGACCCACGACCCGGACGTCGACCTCACACTCTCGGCGTACGCCACGGGCTACTGAGGTGACTCACTTTCCCCGGCGTTCTGGATTTACCCTGATCGAGCTCGTCCTGACGCTCACGATCGTCGCCATCCTGGCGGTGATCCTGGGCGAAATCCTCTATGCACCCGTCGCGGGCTATTTTGCCGCCACCCGCCGTGCCCGTCTCGTCGGCGACGCCGGTATGGCGCTCAGCCTCATGACGCGCGATGTCCACGCGGCGCTTCCGAACTCGGTGCGCACGACCTCCCAAGGTGGGGTCGAGGCGCTCGAGATTCTCTTCACGCTCGACGGTGCCCGCTACCGCGACGGACCGGGAGGGGCCTACACCAGTCCCTCCGACATCCTGACCTTCAACACCCCGAGCTCGGGGTTCAACATCCTCGGAACGTTCCAGAACCTCGCCCTCCCCCTCACGTCGACGAGTGACGCTCTCGTGATCTACAACACAGGGCAACCCGGCGCCGACGCCTACGACGATACGGCCGGTCCCCCGAACGTGATCACCCCGCCGGGGGCGACCATCACGATCACGGCGGGCACCCCCGAGGACCATGTCGCCATCAATCCGGCCTTCCGTTTTGCCTACCCTTCCCCCGACGACCGCGTCTATCTCGTCTCGGGTCCGGTCTCCTGGTTCTGCGATCCCGCGCTTGGGACCCTGCGGCGGGACTCGGGCTACCCGATCCAGGCAACGGAACCGGTGAGCAGCAGCGCGGGCACACTCGAGGCGGACCACGTGAGCGCGTGCAGTTTCGACTACGACCCCGGAACTGCCCAGAGGAACGGCCTCCTCACCGTGACCCTGAGCCTGAGCAAGAACGGGGAGACCATCACACTCGTGCGCGAGATGCAGGTGCTCAATGCGTCCTAAGGGAGCTCCTCTATCCCCCTCACAGCCCCGGGCGGGCGGCTTCAGCATCCTCGTCGCCCTCTTCATCATCGTGGTGCTCGCGGCTCTCGCGGTCTTTCTCACCGGCGTCACGGCCGTCTCCTCGGCCACACCGACCCTCACACTTCTCGAGGCGCGGGCGCTCGACGCCGCCCGGAGCGGGTTTTCCTGGGGGGCCGCCCAAGCGCTCGCGGCCAACGCCTGCCCACCGCAGACAACCCTCAACTTCACTGCACCGGGTCTCGAGAATTTTGCGGCCACCGTCACCTGCACCGAAACCACCCACATCGAGAACGGCGCGACCATCGACGTCTTCGCCCTCGTCTCGACCGCCGGGACCGGCACGTACGGCGAGACCCTCACCTATGTCAGCCGCACCGTCCGGGGCACCGTGAGTGATGTCCCGCCCGCCTGAACCTCCGAAGATGCGCAAGGGCATCCTCTTGTCCTCAGTCGCCCTCGTTGTTGCGTTTGCGGGGATCGTCAACGCACAACCGGCGCCGCCTCCATCCTCGATCACCATTCTGGGCAACGGGCAAAGCTCACCTCTGACCGTCACCCCGGGGACGACTGTGACTTTCACTGTCACGGTCACGGGCTGCCCACCACAGCCCGCTGATATCGGCTGGTTCGATGTCTGGAATCTCGGATCCTCACTCACCGCCCAGCCGCAGGACCCACCGAACGAGTGGCTCACCGCGAACAACGGCTGGCTCTTTACCAACAACGCGAAGCGTTACAACAAGGGAAATCTCAAGGGCGCCCTTGACGGGTTCGATCTTGGGGGGACCTCTCCCTGCCAGACCCCGACATCTCCGGTGACCTACACGTTCAATACTCCGGGCGTCTATACCGTCTGGTATGGGTACAGCGCGTATGACAGCGACCAATATTTCCCCTGTCCCAATCACCCCACGGCCCAAAACTGTCCTTTCGAATCCATAGGAGTCTACGACTACTATCTCTACTACTACGGAACCGGTGACGACACAACGATCCTCGACACGAATCAGGCCTCGTTCACGGTGATCGTTTCGAATACGGGAGGCCTCGCGGGATTTTCCGTGCAGCCCGCAACCACAGCGGCGAGCACCTGTGTCGCGGACGACATCACCGTGACGGCCCTCGATGCGGCCGGAAACACGCTGACGACCTACGGCGGAACCATCACCCTCACGACTTCAAGCGGACACGGCAACTGGGCCCTCGTGAAAGGACAGGGAACATTCACCCCCGGCGCTCCGGACAGCGGCACGGCCACCTATTCCTTTTCGCCCCTGGATCAAGGCCAAGCCGTCTTCGCTCTCTCCGACACTCACGCCGATGACCTGACGGCCACAGCAACCGACACCGTGACCGCGATTTCGGGCACGAGCCCGACGATCGAATACCGCGACAACGTCTTCCTTCTCACGCCGGTGAACCCGCCAGCCGACGGACCGCTCGTCGTCGTCGCCGGGCGCCCCGAGACCTTCCAGGCCGAGATGATCGACAGCGACCCGGTCACGGGGAGCTGCGGTCCCGCGCCCGGATACGACGCAACTTCGCTCAAGGCCTGGGTTGCACGCACCACCCAGGATCCCGGCGGCGCCGCCCCGACGGCCAACGGCGTCGCTCTCCCCAACGCCGCACCACCGCAAAACAATCTCCCGATCACCTTCACGAACGGGGTGGCCACCTTCACGCTCCAGACGAGCGACGTCGGTCAGTGGAGTGTCAATCTTGAGGACAACACGAGCGGCTATGCGCTCAATCTCGCCGACCAGGCGCGGACGATCACGGGAGCAAGCGGGGTCCTCACCGTCCGTCCCTTCGGCTTCGCCTGGAGTGCCATCACCGCGGGCAGGACCGCAAATCCCGGGGCCACGACGCCCACCGGCGGGATCTTCACCCAGGCCGGAAGCCCCTTCTCGGCGACCGTGACGGCCGTTCTCTGGGCCCAAGGCGATCCTGCCGACGGTGTCCCTTCCGGCCCGATCGACCTTGCGACACACACGGCGGCTCCGAGCTACGCCTGGACCACGGACCTTGCTTCCGCCGGACCCTCCACCCCGAGCCAAGGCGTCCTCGGAACGCTCAGCGGGGGGCCTCTCGCCCAGGCAGGCTTCGGGGGCGGTTCGGCCACCGCCAACAACCTCGCCTATTCGGAAGTGGGAAGCGTGAGCCTCGACGCCCAAGCAAGCGACTATCTTGACGCCTCCCAGTACGGTGCCACCCCCGTCGTTGAGGGGCTCAGTTCTCCGGTCGGGCGCTTCACTCCCTACGCCTTCACCGTGAGCGTGAACAACCCCACGTTCGATTCCGGTTGCGGCGCCAACTTCACTTACCTCGGCGAGCCCATGAACTACGCCACACCCCCGGTCGTCACCATCACCGCGGTGAATGCCCAGGGACAGACGACACAGAACTACAGCGACTACGGGACGGGCAACGACTGGTGGAAACTCCCCGAGATCACCCCGACCTACAGCGACCCAAACGCTCCCGCCAACCTCGGGGTCACCGTCGATTCCGCCGCCGCCTCCTTCGCGCCCGGAACCGAGACAAACACCGCCCCGGGGTCGGTGACCGCCACCTTCTCGGGTCCTCTCGCCTACACGATGCCCGACAACGGGACGAAACCCGCCCCCGACGTCTCTCCTTTCACCTCCGACATCCACGTGAGTTTCCCCGTGACCGACACGGACGGCATCGCCTATCCGGCGAACCCTTTCACCTTCACAATCGGGTTCGCTCCCGGGGATTCCGCCACCATCGAGCAGGGGCGACTCTTCCTCGGCGACGCCTACGGATCCGAACTCCTCGATCTCAACCCCACCATGGAGACCCAGGTCTACGCGGGGTCGAGCACAGGCTGGGTGGCGTCGACTGAGGACAGCTGCACCACCGGGGTGAGCCTCGCCCTTGAGAATCCCAACCCCTCCCAAGCCCTCACCCCCCAAGACACCTGCGTCTGGGAGAGCAGCGGGAATCTGAGCGGGCTTTCCTGCGGGAGCGGGAAGACGGGAGAGGATTTCGAGGAACCCCCCGCCAGCGGCAGTTTCAATCTCTGGTTCAAGGCCCCGGACGTCCCGGGCGTCCTCACGCTCACGACCCAGACGATCCCCGCGTGGCTTGAGTACGACTGGTCCGGCAGCGGACAGGACAATCAACCCCCGACGGCCTTACTCAACTTCGGGCTCTACAGCGGGAACCCTCACCTGATCTATCTTCGTTTCATCCACTGACATCCAATCTCTCGCTCGGAGGATCCTCATGGTCCGCCATTCCCCGCTGATCCTCATAGTCGCAGCCTTACTCTTCTCCTCGACGTGTCTCGCCGGGAGCGCTCCGTCAGCCACCCCCCCTTCACCCCAAGCGCTCTGGCAACGGATCGCGCACCTCATGCATGAGCCCCGCTCGATCCTCCCGGGGAGCCGTATCGACCAGCCAGGCTCGCGGCCCGTCGATGCCTACACGATCGACCGGGCCGACCCGGCCAGCCGACGGGCGATCCTGCACGCGGGCGGGATTGCCCGCCTCCACCGTTACCCCCCGGGGGCACTTCTCATTAAGGAAAACTTCTCGCGCCCGGGGCGGATGACGGGGGTGACGGCGATCCTCAAGATCCCGGGCTACGACGCCTCGGACCGCAACTGGCTCATGGCGTCCTACGCCCCGAACGGACGCGTCCTCGCCTACGGCAAGGTCGCAACCTGCATCGGCTGCCACACCCTGGTGCGTCGTCAAGATTTCGTCTACGCGCCTCCTCCCACCCAACTTCTTCCTGTCGCTTTCATCGAGGCGTTCTTCCCGGGACAGAAGGTCACGGCCATTTATCGAAAGCTCATCGCCACACACCCGGCGAACGTCGTCCACTGAGGACGCGACGCTCTCAGGTCTCGTCGAGGGACCCGAGGAAGTCGTCGATGAGTCGCAGCGTTCGCAGCGGGACTTCGGCGAGAGGAAAGTGTCCGCATTCGTCGAGAAGGACGCACCGCGCGCGGGGAGTCCAGGGGAGAATTTCCCGTGCTGCGAGTTCGGATGTGATCGCCCGGTCGTAACGGCCGAGAAGAAGAAGCACGGGAACGTCCCAGGGCTGCACGAACCCGCCTTCTGCCGTCGGCCGCACCCAACCTTCCAGATAGGCCGCAAGCACCTCCGGGGACGCCCTTCGGCGCGCGTCCTTCACGACGCTTTCCACCCAGCGTGACGGCAGCCGCTTCGCCGTGAGATAGTCCACCACCTTCCCGAGGAGAACCGGATCGCCCGCCGCGCCCGCAAAAAGATCTCGGGCCCGTGCCTCGAGGAACACCCCCGAAGGCGGCACAGGGGCCAGAAGAACAAGGCCCCGCGGTCTCTGGTGGGACTCAAGACCACCGCGGACGGCGATCAGCCCGCCCATCGAGTGCCCGACAAGAACCGCATCCGGCTGTTGTTTCAGGGCCTCCCCGACGGCCTTGATGGCCACCTCCACGCCCATCTCGCCGGAGTGCCCGCCCGCCGCGTAGCCGGGCAGAGTCAGCGAAATGACGTTTCTTCCGAGCCCGCGGAGAGCCCGGGCACCCCCGCCATCGCCGAGCCATCCGTGGATCCAGATCAACGGCGGGCAGGCTCGCGGGCCCCTCGTCCGTATCACGAGGATCCTCCGCGTCCGCGGCGACGAAGCCTGCGGTAGAGGGTGTTGCGTCCGATACCGAGCAGACGCGCTGCGGCCTCGCGCCGCCCACCGCTACGACGAAGAGCTTCCTCGAGAGCGAGCTCTTCCAGACGGCGGAGCGTGGCGGTAAAGTCCGCTTCCGGACACGAACCCAGCCAACCGCGAAGTGCCTTCTCCCAGGACACGCCGCGGCTTTCCACAAGCGGCGTGGCGCTTCGGATCGAGGTTGACGCGCGCATTTCTTCCGGAAGATCCGCTACCGTGATTTCGAGGCCCGCGACTTCGAGCGTCAGACGTCGGCAGAGATTCTGGAGTTCGCGCACGTTCCCCGGCCAGGGCCATGCGACGAGGCGCTCGAGAGCTTCGGTAACCAGGACTTTGGGAGCGTGACCAAACCGAAAGGCGGCGTCCTCGAGGTAATGGCGGAGAAGAACCGGAATGTCGCCCGGACGTTCGCGCAGAGGAGGAACACGGATGGCCACGACGTTCAGGCGGTGGTAAAGATCCTCACGGAACCGACCCTCGCGCACCAGAGCCGCAAGGTCACGGTGGGTTGCGGCCAAAATGCGCGCCTCGACGGCGATCGGGCTCCGTCCGCCGAGACGATAGAACTCGCGTTCCGCCAGGACCCGGAGAAGCCGGGCCTGAAGCGAGAGTGGCATATCGCCAATCTCGTCAAGGAAGAGCGTCCCGCCCCGCGCCTGCTCGAAACGCCCGACGTGCTGGCCAACGGCCCCGGTGAACGCGCCTCGCTCGTGGCCGAAGAGCTCCGATTCGAGGAGATCCTCGGGAATCGCCGCCGCGTTGACCGCGACGAACGGCCCCGACGGTCGTGGACCATGGACGTGGAGGGTGCGGGCGACGAGCTCTTTGCCCGTTCCTGTTTCCCCGAGTATGAGAACATCGCTCTCCCGCCGCGCCAGTCGCCCCAGAATCCGGAACAGGCGCTGCATCGCCGGGGCTTCGCCCAGCAGTGTCTCGGCCGGGGGGCGAGAGGATCGAGGAAGCGGAGGCTCGGCCGGCGGGCGCGCCCGAAGGGCGCGGTCGAGGACGGCTGCGAGCTCGTCGAGATCGATCGGCTTCGGAAGATACTCGAAGGCTCCTCCGCCGTAGGCTGCGAGCGCATTCGGAAGATCGGTGTGCGCTGTCACGACAATGACCGGAAGATCCGGCCGGCTCTGGCGAAGCTCTTCGAGAAGGGTGAGACCGTCACGTCCGGGAAGACGGATATCGCTGATGAGGACGTCCGGTGCTTGCTCGGCGAGCCGCACCAGGACCTCCTCCGCCGCGGCAAAACCCACGACCCTGTAGCCCTCGGCCTCGAGCGCTCGTCCGAGGACCCAGCGAAGATTGGCCTCGTCGTCGACGATCCAGATTTCGGGCATCAGGGCGCCACCCCTTCAACCGGAAGAAGGACCGAGAAAATGGTTTCTCCCGGGCGACTCCGCCACTCGATGAGACCGCCGTGCCGCTGAACGAGATCCTGCGCGATGGCGAGCCCCAGGCCCGCTCCCCGTGTGCTTCCGCTCACCAAGGGAAGAAAAAGTTTCTCGCCCAACCCCACGGGCACGCCCGGCCCGTTGTCGGCCACGTCGATGCGAACCACGAGGGGGTAACGCCGGCCCTGGATGGTGTACTGACGCTCGATGCGGGTGCGAAGAAGGAGTGTCCCTCGGTCATCCATCGCCTCACGGGCGTTGCGCACGAGATTGAGAAGGACCTGCACGATCTGTTCAGGATCGGCCTGGAGCGTAGGAAGACTCGGGTCGTAATCACGAACAAGACGAAGATCCCTTGGACCCTCGCTGCCGGTGAGACGGGCCACGCGTTCGACCGGTTCGTGGATATTGATCGTTCTCCGCTCCGGGGGACGGCGCGGGCCCAAGAGGCGTTCGACGAGCCTCGAAAGGCGATCGACTTCCTGAATGATGATCTCCGTGCAGGCGTGCCCCTCGGTATCGTCGGGGTGGCGCCGCGCAAGAAGCTGGGCGGCGCCGCGAATCCCGGCAAGAGGATTGCGGACCTCATGCGCCAGGGCGCGGACAAGATGGCGCGCGGCTTGATGCCGCGCGTTGAGCGCATCTTCTCCACTGATGAGAAGATGCCGGTCGAGCGGCGTCAATTCCACCAGGAGGAGGTTCTCGGCGTAGGGGGCCACCACACAGTCGACGGTCAGTTGGCGTCCGGCGACCTCAAGGTGGTGTTCGCGGTAGGTGCGCATCTCCCAACGCTTGAGCAGGCGACGAAAATCGTCGGAGAGAGGAAGAAGGCCGCGCGCCACCTCGTGCCGACCGCCCCGAGCCAGACCGAGAAGCTCCTGCGCCGCGGGATTGGCGTGATGCACGGCGAGATCCGCATCGACGCAGAGCACGGCGACGGTGAGACGCTCGAGAAGCGCCGCCGGTTCCGTCATCGCTTCGCCTCCACTCCGCAGCACGCGACCCTCATCCTTCGGACCGACGGCCGCCTCCGCGTTCAACGGCGCACATTTATCCGCGTTCCCGCCACCGGCGCGAGGGGATGCGGATGCATCAATACCGAATGTTGATGAACGTAAAAGACAGAGACGGCACGGGCAAGGACTTGCCCAGCAGGACTCACGAGAAGAACCCTGAGTTTGTGGGTGCCCCGCCAGACGTGCTCAAGAGTGACACTCGAAGCGCTGGTGGGGCCCGCGACTCTTTTCCCGTCGAGCTCATAGACAAACTCTTCCCCGGCAAGATAACCACGCGCGGCAACAGTTGCGGAGGTGACCCCTCCGATGTTGAAGAGGCTGGCGCCGTTGGCGGGGTCCAGGATACGCAGAGTGGGCTTCCGCACGGGCGGGGGGGTCTTCTTGACAGGACCCGGGAACGCGCCCGTCGCAGGAACGGGCGGAGCCTCAAGGTCAAAACCCTGTCCACCGCCAAGATCGACGCGCCGTGCCCCCGGGTGCGGATGATCGGCGTAATGCACCGTTCCGCGGGGCCCCACCCAGGTATAGACCGGCTGGGCGCAGAGTGCCAGAGGAAACAAGGCGAGGACAAGTGGCCACAAGTGCTTCAGGCTCATGGCCACAAGCTTAGCCCGCCCGCTCCCGAGCTGCAAGCCGCGGTCGTCCCGACCGCCCGATCCGAGTTCCTTTCAGAGGGAATAGTAAAGCTCGAATTCGATAGGCACAGTGCAGATACGGACCCGGCTGATTTCCTCGCGTTTGATCGCGATGTACGCGTCGATGGCGTCGTCGGTAAATACGCCTCCGCTGGTGAGAAATGCCCGGTCACGGTCCAGAGCGTCGAGGGCCTCCTCGAGACTGTAGGCGACCTGCGGGATCTTCCGGTCCTCGTCCGGGGGGAGATCATAGAGGTCACGATCCGCGGCCGGACCGGGATCGAGCTTGCGGGCCACACCGTCGAGCCCCGCCAGAAGAAGGGCGGAGAAGCCGAGGTAGGGATTTGCGAGACCATCCGGGAACCGGATTTCGAGGCGCCGCCCTTTTTCGGATGTGGCGTAGGGAATCCGGATCGAGGCCGAGCGGTTGCGGGCGGAGTAGGCCAGTTTGACCGGGGCTTCAAAACCCGGCACGAGGCGGCGGTAGCTGTTCGTCGTCGGATTGAGCAGCGCGTTCAGGGCCTTCGCGTGGTGGATGATGCCACCGATGTAATGGAGAGCCAGCGGACTCAGGCCCCCGTATTCCTTCCCGGCGAAGAGGTTCTTGCCGCCCTTGACGAGAGACGTGTGGATGTGCATCCCGCTGCCGTTGTCTCCCACAAGGGGTTTCGGCATAAACGTGGCCGTCAGCCCCATGCGCGCCGCCACGTTGAACACAACGTACTTGAGGATCTGCGTTTCGTCGGCTTTGCGCACGAGGGTGCTGAAAGCCAGGCCAACTTCGCACTGGCCTCCGCTCGCAACCTCGTGATGGTGGACCTCTGCCCGCAGTCCGAGATCGAGGAGTTCGCGGACAACCGCGTTACGAAACTCCTGCAGGGAATCGACCGGAGGCGTCGGCATGTACCCAGCCTTGCTCCGTGGTCGGTGCCCGCGGTTCCCCTCGGGATACTCGCGCCCGCTGTTCCAGATGCCTTCGCGCGAATCGATGCTGTAGAACGCTTGTTGCGGCTCGACCGACCAACGGACATCGTCAAAGACGAAGAACTCGTGTTCGGGGCCAAAGTAGGCGGCATCGGCGAGCCCACTTTGGCGCAAATATTCCTCGGCCCGTCGGGCAATGGATCGCGGGTCGCGTGTGTAGGGTGCGAGCGTCAGAGGATCGTGCACGTCGCACCAGAGGACGAGGGTCTTCTCCGTCGCAAACGGATCGACGACGGCTGTCCCGGGATCGGGTTTGAGGATCATGTCCGAATCCTCAATGTGCCGCCAGCCGACGAGCGAGGATCCATCGAACATTTTGCCTTCGCTGAGAAAAGACTCGTCCACAAGCGAGGCGGAGACGGTGACATGCTGCTCCTTGCCAAGGGTGTCGGTAAAGCGCAGATCGACAAAACGTACGCCTGTTCCGGCGATGAGAGCAACGATTTCTTTGGGATGCATGGGAAAAACCATTCACAGCGGTGGCTAAAGACACCAAGATGACGTTGCAAGAGCCATGCCAAAGAGGCTCCGACCCGTTGTTGCTCGTGCGGGCTTCCTTCGCCGCTGGGCGCAGTTCCTGATGAGAAGATCGCCCGGCATCCCATTTTGGAACTGTTGACCCGGAATGGGATGCAGAAACAGGTCCAGGGTCGGCCGCTATACTGATGATCCTAGCTACGCCCCCGCGTGCCTGCCGGTCCGAGGACGCATCGTGAATCCGGGTTTTGCCGACGTCGTCCAGTCTCTTCAGGGATACTGGGCCGAGCACGATTGCGCCTGGATTCCGCCCTACGACCTTCCCATGGGTGCGGCGACCTTCCACCCTCAGACCTTTCTCCGTGCTCTCGGTCCAGAACCCTGGAGAGCCGCCTTCTTCCAGCCCTGCCGCCGCCCTCAGGACGGGCGGTACGGCGAAAACCCCAACAGAAGCCAGCTCTACTATCAGTTTCAGGTGCTTCTCAAGCCTCCCCCTTACGACTTTCAAGATCTCTTCCTCACTTCCCTGAGCGCGCTCGGGATCGATCTCACCACCGACGACGTCAGGTTCGTCGAAGACAACTGGGAATCGCCCACACTTGGCGCCTGGGGCCTCGGGTGGGAAGTCTGGCTCAACGGGATGGAGATTGCCCAGTTCACTTACTTCCAGCAAATCGGTGGTCAGGAATGCCGTCCCGTCACGGGGGAAATCACCTACGGCCTTGAGCGTCTTACCATGTACCTCAACGGCTGTGACGACATGTTCGCTCTCCCGTGGTCGAAAACTGGGGAGCTCAGCTACGGTGATCTCTACAGGCGCTACGAACGTGAGATGTCCCGATACAATTTCGAGGAGGCCGATACCGACATACTCCGCGGGCGCTTCGAGGCACACGTCCACGACGCCCTGAGGCTCCTCGAGTCCGGGCTTGTCCTTCCCGCCTACGAAGAAGTGATCCAAGCCTCGCACTCTTTCAATCTCCTCGACGCCCGGCACGCGCTGAGTGTGCGGAGCCGTCAGGACCATATCCTGCGCATCCGCCGGCTGGCCCAGGCGGTTGCGCAACAATACCTCGGCGTGAAACAACCGGCCCCGTGAGCACCGACGATTTCCGTCCTCTCCTCTGCGAGATCGGCTGTGAGGAACTCCCCCCGCCCTCACAACCCGAACTCGCGCTGAGTCTCTGCGAAGCCCTCCAGAAATTTTTCGAACGCACAGACCTCCTCGGTCCAGGCGAGCCGCAGGTTTGGTGGACACCACGTCGTCTCGCGGTCCTTTTCCCGGCCGTTCGCCGACATTCCCCCCCTTACCACCAACGGGTTTCAGGCCCGCTTCTCGCACGCGCCTACGACTCTACCGGCCGCCCGACTCCTGCACTCATCGGCTTCGCCCGAGCTCAGGGCGTTGATCCCGATCGGCTCGAGCGGGATGGCGCACGCATCGTCGCCGTGCGGCTGGTGGACGGAGCGGATCTGGCCGTTGCCCTTGAAGGCGAACTCCCCACCCTTCTTTCGGGGCTTGCCTGTCGCCGCCGGATGGTCTGGAGCGAAGATCTTCCACCTTTCACGCGGCCCATTCGCCGCTTGACCCTTCTTCACGGCGACGAAATCCTCCCGGTACACTTGGGGACTCTCCGTGCCGGTGGCGACACGTCCGGACATCGTATCCATCACCCTGATCCCGTCCGTATTCCATCCGCCCTCGACTATCCCCAAGCGCTCCTCACCGCCTCGGTCGTCCCCGTCTCCCTGAATGGACGTGAGGCGGCACGTGAACATCTGCAGAGAATTCTCACCACCGCGGCCTCCACGCTTGCGAGCGAACTCCCCTCCCACCCACCGCCGTGGCGCCTCGAGTTCGATCCTGAACTCCTTGACGAGAATCTCGGTCTTCTCGAACATCCCGCCGCTGTGGCCGGCACTTTCGATACCGCATATCTCGAGCTCCCCGAAGAAGTGATCCGTGTTGTTCTTCGCGTCAAGCAAAGAGCTTTCGTTCTGCGCGACTCCCGTGGAACCCTGATCCCCTCATTTGTGGCTCCGGTCAATCTCGAGAGTCGTGATCCGCACCGTCTTCGCCGTGGATTCGAACGGGTCGTCCGCCCACGTCTGGCCGACGCCCTTTTCTTTTTTCGCCAGGACCGCGAGCATCCCCTCGAGGAGCGTCTTCGCGGCCTCTCGGAGGTTGCGCTTGAACACGGACTTGGAAGCCTGGCGGATCGAACGCAACGCCTCGTCGAGCTCACTGAGCGGCTCGCGCCGATCCTCGGCGTGCCACGCACAGCGGCTCTTCGGGCGGCGCAGCTCTCTCAATGTGATCTCCTGACGGCCCTCGTGGGCGAATACCCCGAGCTCGAGGGGACAGCGGGTGGTTTCTACGCCCGCTTGGACGGAGAAGAAGAATCCGTGTCCACTGCACTCGCCGAACACGTTCTCCCCAGAAGGCCCGGAGATCCACTACCCCAAAGCCCGACAGGGGCGTTACTGGCTCTTGCGCTACGCCTCGAAATCCTCTGCGGCTCCTTTGCCCGCGGGGTGCAACCGAGCGGCCAGTCGGATCCCATGGGGTTACGCCGAGCCGCAGGGGGATTACTTCAGATTCTCCTTGCCGGAATTCTCGAGGGCAACCTTTTTGCCCTCTTTAAAGAAGGGCTTGCAGTCCATCGGGTCGACGGACCGACCTCAGACGAACTCGTCGAGCGGCTTTACACCTTCCATCTCGAGCGCCTGTCCTCGATTTTTGCAGCGCGCACCGATCTCTTCCAAGCCGTTGCTGCCGTACGTCCAACTTCCCCCATGGATTTTCGCGACCGCCTGCTTGCCCTCCGGTCCGCGCTCGATCGTGACGACGCCACGAGGCTTGTCGCTTTCAACAAGCGCATTCAAAACATCTTACGACGTGTGGAAGACAGTGAGCCTCCTCCGGGGCGTCCACCGGACGGCGAACCCCCCGCCAGTCAGGCTCTTGACGGCCTTGTTACCGCCCTTGAGTGCGAGATCCCCGAACGGCTCGCGCAACGTGATTTCGTCACCGTTCTCGAGCGCCTGCTCGATACCGGATATAAGCTCGAGCGTTTTTTCGCCGAGGTTCTCGTGATGGACCCCGATACTCAAAGGCGCCTCTACCGCATTGCCCTTCTCAAGCGGCTCGATCGGATCATGCACGCCGTCGCCGCCTTGGAGAAGATCCACGTACCGGGTTCCACTTCGTGAATCCGCATTTCGGACAACCCCGCCTCATCATCCTTGATCGCGACGGTGTCCTGAACGAGAACCGACCGGATTACGTCCTTCGTCCGGAAGACTGGATCCCCATTCCGGGGAGTCTTGAGGCGGTTGCCCGCCTGCAGGCACACGGGCACACCGTCGTTGTTGCCACCAACCAGTCCGCGGTCGGTCGTGGTCTTCTTGCGCCAAGCGCTCTCGAGACTGTCCACGCGCGAATGCGTGCGCTTCTGGAAAGCGTCGGCGGATCAGCCGTGGATGTCTATATCTGCCCGCACGGGCCGTCGGACGGCTGCGACTGCCGCAAACCCGCACCCGGACTCTACCGTCGCATCCTTGCGGAACACCCTCATACGCTCGAGCGAGTCGACGTGATCGGCGACGCGCGTCGCGACCTCGTTCCTGCCTGGACTCTCGGCCTCAGCGCTCATCTCGTGCGCAGCGGACTTGGTCGCTTGGCGGAAAACGAATTGAGCGACAACGAGCGGCACAGAACCACGGTCCACAATAGTTTGGCCGATTACGCACTGAGAGTGACTGAGCCCCTGTGACAGTCACACGTTTTTTGCTATTCTTCCGCTCGCTGATGCTTTTCGTGGGCATGATCACGCTCGTTCTTTTGTTCGCCGTGCTGGTCATCGTGAACGTCGGCACGCGCAACGCACCACGACGGAGACGCCGGCTCGCCGCAATCGGCGGGCGCCTGTGTCTCCGTTGGTTTGCCTGCTCGGCAGGTCTCGACTATTCCATCGAAGGGTCGGAACGGTTACCCGTCATGGGGGATGTTCCCACCATTCTCTTCTGGAGACACGAGTCGGCATGGGAGACTTTTCTTTCGCTCACACTCTCCACCGACCCGACATGGGTGCTCAAACGCGAGTTGCTCTGGCTTCCCATCGTGGGATGGGGCATCTTTCTCCTCGACCCCATCGCCATCGACCGTGCCTCGGGTCGGACCGCCGTGATACGCGTTCTCAAGGTCGGTCGTCGGCAGCTCCTCGCCGGCCGGGTGCTCAATCTTTTCCCTGAAGGGACACGTCTGGCACCACAAGCCAGGCGCCGCTACGGTATGAGCGGGGCTCTGCTCGCCTCAGAGTTGGGCGCACGCGTCATACCGATCGCACACGACGCAGGAACGTATTGGCCACGCCGCGCATTCTTCAAGCGCCCAGGATGTATTCGTGTCCTGGTGGGTCCCCCTATCGACGTTTCTGTAGGGGACGCTCCCGAGGCCATCAACGCTCGCGCCACCGCCTGGATGGAGCAAGCCCTCGCCTCACTCCGACCGGGGGAGCGTTAGCTATCACGGATCTTCGTGCTCAGATGTCGAGGTTCGCCACCTCAGCGGCATTGTGCTCAATGAAAGCCCGTCGCGGTGCCACGTCGTCGCCCATCAGGGTCGTGAACAGCTCCTCGGCACGGGCTGCGTCCCGAATGCCGACACGCAGAAGCCGTCGCGTGCCCGGATTCATCGTCGTCTCGGCAAGCTGCTCCGGGTTCATTTCTCCCAGACCCTTGTAGCGCTGCAGGACGGTGTTGCGTTTGGCCTCCTGTTCAAGCCAACGTGACACATCTTCCAGATGCGCGGCCTCCTGCCGGCGCTCGCCACGGACAACGACAAACGGCCCTTCGTTGTTGATGCGCCGCACCTCGGACGCTCGCTGCTCCACCTCTCGCAGCTCTTCCGATTCGAGCTGCTCCCGACCGTAAAAATAGACTGTACGGACACCGTGAAGGATCTTGGCCACCCGCAGTCCATCACCGTCCTTCTCCACTCGGTACCGGGCGGCGATATCCCGTCCTCGCAGTACGGCGTCGAGCCCGTCGGGATCAAGACGGGCTCGCCCGCCCACCAGAGAAAGCTCGACGAGAGCGCGCAAGACCTCGGGATCATGGCGGTGGGCAAGGCGCAGCATGAGTCGTGCAAAGCGCCTCTGGGTACGCAGGGCGTCGGCAAGCTTGTCCCGCTCCCAACTCTCCCCCTCGCGGGTTTCCAAGCGGGCACCACGCAGGGCGTTTTCGAGCACGTACTCATCCAGCTCGGTTTCGTCTTTTAGGTAGCGCGCCACTTTGCCGTGCTGAATCTTATAGAGCGGCGGCTGCGCAATGTAGACGAATCCAGCCTCGACAAGAGGTCGCAGGCGACGGTAGAAAAGGGTGAGAAGAAGGGTCCGGATGTGTGCCCCATCGACATCCGCGTCCGTCATGATGATGATCCTGTGGTAACGGAGTTTCTCGAAGTCAATTTCCTGGGTTTTCAGGGAACCGTAGCCGATGGCCGTGAGGAGAGCGGCGACTTCCTGTGAAGCCACCATCTTTTCGTACGCGGCCTTTTCGACATTGAGGATTTTCCCTTTGAGCGGGAGAACAGCCTGTGTTTTGCGGTCCCGCGCCTGCTTGGCGGAACCGCCGGCCGAATCCCCCTCCACAAGAAAAATCTCGCAGAGACGGGGATCGCGCTCCTGACAGTCTGCGAGCTTTCCGGGAAGGCTAGCGACGTCGCCGCCGCCACGCTGCCGCTCGTTGTCTCGGGCCCGACGCATGGCATCCCTTGTCCGGGCCGCTTCAAGTACGCGGGCCGCGATACGACGAGCATCCGAGGGGTTCTCAAGAAGGTAGGCTTCCAGGTACTGTCCAACCAAGCGTTCAACCGCTTGCCGCGCCTCTTGACTGACAAGCTTTTCTTTGGTCTGCGAGCTGAAGAGAGGATTTGACAGGCCCACCGCCACGACCCCCACGAGACCCTCGCGCATGTCTTCCCCGAGGACCTGAAACTTTTCTTTTTCTTTAGGCATCAGGCCTTCCCGGTCCATATAGCGACCGACGGTGCTGCTCACGGCGGCTCGAAGCCCGGTCAGGTGCGTCCCCCCGTCTCGTTGCGGAAGATTGTTGGCGAAGGAGAGGAGCTCCTCGCGCTCGCCACCGCGAAACCACTGAAGAGCGACACTCACACGCACGCCCTCGTACACGTCCTGGAAAAGCAAAACCTTGTCCACGACGGGGTCTCGTCCCGCCCGGAGGAGATCGACAAATCCCCTGAGTCCGGCGTCGGAGCGGTAATTGGCCTCCTCACCGGTCTTTTCATCTCGGAAAACCAGTTGAACACCAGGAGGGATAAGGAAAGAAAGATCCCTGAGTCTCCGACAAACAATCTCCGCCCTGAAATCGTTGGCACCGTTGTCATGGAAATAGCGCCGACTAGGCAAGAAGTAGACTTCTGTTCCCGTATCTGCGGAGCTCCCTACAACACGAAGCTCACTGACCGGAGCGCCCTCCGCATAGTCCTGCTGGTAAACCTTTCCATCCCTTCGGACACGCACAGTCACACGGGCAGAAAGGGCATTGACCACACTGAGACCGACCCCGTGAAGGCCTGAGGAGAACGTGTACACATCGTCTCCGAACTTTGCTCCGGAGAAAAGGCTCGTCATGATGACTTCGAGCGCCGATCGCCCCTCCCCGGCGTGGTGATCAACAGGAATACCGCGTCCGTTGTCCCAGACACTGGCACCACCATCACGACATAAGGTGACGCGAATCTCGTTGCAACCACCGGCAACAATCTCGTCCACGGCGTTGTCGATGAGTTCGTTGAGCATGTGATGGTAGCCGTCGCCACTCTCAGTGTCCCCGATAAACATTCCTGGGCGCCGACGGACTGACTCAAGACCTTTCTGGACCTTGATATTCTCGCTGTCGTAAGCTCTGGTACTCATTAATTTCTTCCCGAATGGCAACCCCATTATTTTACATCCACAGAGCGTTGCCCATAGGAATAATTAAAACAATATAAATCAGTGCCTTAGTTACAAAAAGACTCCAGCCAGCTTACACATTCATTTTTGCACACACGTGTATTTATGTTATTGATATAAAAATAATTTTTTATCAGTTCCGCTTTCTATTCACGACACTTTGTGCGACACAGGCGACTACTACCTAAGCGATGTTCCACGTGGAACATGTCCCCAGATCACCCTTGTCTACAAGACAGCTTTCCTGTGAGGCAAGAATCAATTGGTGCTTCCCCCCTGTAATGAAACCAAAAACATCTTTCCTCGATATAGGATCAAGGTCCGATGGAAAATCATCAAAAAGGACGTGCACATCCTTTCCTGTTACATTCGAAACAGCATCCATTGCCGCCCACATTATTCCAACTGCGAGCCTCTTTTGCTGACCCCTTGAGAGATGACCTCGTATGTCCGATGTGCCATCGACACGGATCGTAAAGGTAGAAAGCAGAGGGCTGGAAAATAGCCTTGCACCTTTGAGAATCGTCTCGCGAATTTTTTTGTAGTCGATCTTCGGATCGAAGCCTGCTGAGTAGGAGAAGACAATACTTCGGCCCGGAAGAAGTTTTATGACATTCTGATCGAGCATCGGTACGAGGCTTGCGTAAGCCTTACTTCGGCTGGTCTCAATGACCTCAGCAGTATTTGCCGCCTGCCTCCACCAAGATTCTTCCCCTGGCATGGACATTCTCACACACTCTCTCCATTGGATGTAAGCCTTTCTGAAGTTCCTAAGATTGGTGACGTGATCGTGTTCCACGTGGAACGCAACCCAATCCAAAACGCCTCTTTTTCTTGCAGGCTCCCCTGAGACGATATCCACAAGATCTCGATTCACATAAACAAATGGAAAACGGTTCGAAATATCAGAATGTGTAATGGTTGTCCCATTCATTTCGAGCTCGGCCTTTCTCCTCGTACCGTCGAAGCGAAAGCTGATATTGGCATGCTGCTCGTTCTTCAGGGAAAAATCTATTCTTGATTCGAATGATTTTTTACCATCAGAAATCATCCTATTCAGGTCTCCCGTGCGAAAGGAGCGCCCTCTCATCGTGGTATAGATTGCCTCTAGGAAAGTGGTCTTCCCTGATCCGTTTGGCCCCTGTATGAGAAGATCTCTCTGAATCAGATTGGTGATCACGGGTTCGCGAAAGCAGCGGATCCCCTCCACTGCGACCCGGATGAGTGCCATCAGATGCGAAGGGGCATAATCACACTCTTTTGCTCTCCCTTGCCTGTGCCCGGCTCGAGAATGCTGCTTGCCGCTGCCGTTGTCATTCGAAAAACCCCTCTCTCATCTCTTATGCTGGACAATGCCTCGAGTATGTAGTCTGCATTGAAGGAAATCTCGATGTCTTCTCCCTGTTGCTCTACGTCGACTGTCTCCTCCGATATATCGCTTTGTTTGTTCTTGGCCAACACGCGCAACACACTGCTGGAAAGAAGGAAGTTGACAGCACCATATTTTTCTCCGACGAGAGCGCGCGCATGCTTGACTGATTCCCTTAAGTCATTAATATTGAAATAAAAACACTTGTCTGGCGCGACGGGAATCACTCTTTCGTAATCCGGGTAATCCTTGCCAGGCATGATGCGACTGGAGAGTCTCAGGTCTCTTGTCAGAAACCTGATGGTATTTTCACTGAGAGCGATTGTGACCGTAGTGTCAGTTAGTGTTGCCAGAATTTTTTCCATTTCCAGGACGGCCTTGCGTGGAAGTATGAGATTGGCGCTCTCTCCCGTACTTTTGACTTCGGCTTCATCCATCGAGAGTCTATGTCCGTCCGTCGCAACCGCACGCAATCTTCCATCTCGCAGGACGAGGAGCATACCGTTGAGATAGTGCCTCGAGTCGTTCTGTGCCATGGCATACGAGGTGGCACGAAAGAGGGAAAGAAGTCGCTCTGATGAAATTTCGAGCGTGCCCCTTGCCTCCTCCGCCTTCATGACAGGGAAGTCTTCTGCTGGAAGAGTCGCGATAACGAAACGGCTCTTGCCACTGCTCATCTGGATGCGGTCCTGGCCCTGATCCTGTCGAAGTTCAAAGACGGCTTCTTCAGGGAAACTTCTCAGGATTTCGTAAAACTTCCTTCCTTGGACGAGGACTCGGAAATCCTCCCCCGTGACATCGAGAGACTGCTGCGCTTCCAGCTCAACCTCGCTGTCTGTTGCACAGGCCTTGAGATGAGATCCCCTTTTGTAGAGAAGAACATGGCTCAGTACGGGAAGTGGTGCCCGAGTATCAACGACACCAAGGACATGTTGAAGAATTCGGCTGATCTGAGAGTTGACAATATTCATCTGCATGGAGAGAACCTCATCAGAATGTAACGGGTATCAGTAAAGATTCACTTATAGAAACGTCAGCTGTAGTGGAATCTGTGGACAAGTTAGGAGGCAATGTAGAGGATCTGCTGTTTGTATGGTTGTGTTCGACATGATGGATGTGGAAGATCTGTGAATATCCTGAAGGGTAATGGCGCCAGACGACATGGGAAAAAACTTATTCACAGCTTGTCAACCCGTGATTATACGGAGCAGATTTTGATAATCTTCCTGGACCTTGGGGTCTGATTTACGTAATTCTTTGATCTTCTTGGAGGCATGAAGGACGGTGGTGTGATCGCGGCCGCCAAAAGCGTCACCGATTTCCGGCAGGCTGTGGTGCGTGAGCTCTTTTGCGAGAGCCATCGCCATCTGCCGTGGTCGAGCCACAGAGCGGCTTCGGTTCTTCGAGTTGATGTCCGAGATTCGTATGCGATAGTAATTGGCGACAGTCTTCTGTATGTTGTCGAGGCTGATGAGCCTTTGCTGCAAGGAAAGCAGATCGTGAAGAGCCAGTTTGGTCGTTTCGATATCGATGGGCTTGGAGGTGAACCGGGCGTGGGCAATCACGCGGTGGAGTGCCCCCTCCAGTTCGCGTACGTTTGAGCGAATCCTCTCTGAAATAAAAAAAGCGACCTCGTGCGGCAGGCACAGACCGAGTCGTTCAGCCTTGGTCGTGAGAATCGCAACACAAGTCTCGATCTCAGGGGGTTCGATGGCGACAGTCAGTCCCCAGCCAAAGCGGGATTTGAGGCGTTCCTCGAGGCCGTCAACCTCTTTCGGATAGCGATCGCAGCTGAGGACTACCTGCTGACGGGCCTCGAGAAGGGTATTGAAGGTGTGAAAAAACTCTTCCTGCGTTCTCTCTTTTCCCGAGAAGAACTGAATATCGTCAATGAGGAGCATGTCGAGGGAGCGGTAACGTCGCTTGAATTCCCCCATCGTGTTGCTTTGCAGCGCCACAACCATATCGCCCACAAAGCGTTCCGAATGAACATAGGCCACGCGACGGTTGGAATCCTTGCCGAGAAAATGTTGGCCAATCGCGTGCATGAGATGCGTTTTGCCCAGACCGACACCGCCATAGACAAACAGGGGGTTGTAAGCCTTGCCCGGGTTGTCGGCAACGGTGTGAGCGGCCGCACGTGCAATCCTGTTGCACCCACCTTCGACGAAGTTGGCAAAGATGTAATCGCCATTAAGCGGACTTCCTGGGATCGGGAACGCTGCAGGCTCGTCACCCCTTCGAGCGACTTGACCACGCACGCGGGTTGGGGGTTTCTCGTTCGAGCCGACGACAACGGAGACGTCGAGAGTTTGACCCGCGACGTGGGAAATGACCGTGTGCAGGCGTGGAAGGTAGTTCTCGCGGACACGGTCCGCGACCAAGGCGTTGGGCGCCTGCAGAGAAAAAGTTCCATCGGAAAGGCGGGCCTGGAGCGGTCGCAGCCAAAGTGTGATTTCCCGCTCCCCGACATCCCGTTCGAGGATGCGGAGACATTCGTTCCAGAGCACGCGGGAATCGGTCACAGGGCTTGGCGGGACAGGTCGGGGTGGAGAAGTGTAGACCCTTGCCCGATGGCGGGCAAGTCGGAACCAAGCGTGCTTGGATATCTCGAAGCTAAGACACGAAGGATCCTTGTGAAAGCGTGAGGAGAGCGAAGGTGAGCCTTTGGCACGGAGGGCGGCCACAACACGCGCAGCGGCGCGTTCGACAGTGGCACGTTGGTTAATCATGATGTAAAATGCGCGTCCCGTGGAATAGTTTTCCGGTACCCACACAAAGAAACGTGGGGGATGCCTCTGGCGGGGAGTCGAGTTATTGAGGATGTGGACATGAAACGCACCTACCAGCCCAGTCGGTTGCATCGAGCCCGCACGCACGGATTCCGTGCGCGCATGGCGACTCGGCAAGGACGTGCTGTCCTTAGTGCCCGGCGGAGCAAGGGACGCAAACGTCTCATTCCCTGACCGACAACGGCCCTTACACCGTGGTCGGATCCTTGCGGAAGACGTGGAAGAGTCTGCGGGGAAAGAAAGAGTTCGATAGCGTTTTCGACGCCGGCAACCGGCAGACGGGGCGCTACTTCACGCTGTTCCTGGTTGCTGGGACGGGCGGGGGGCCGAGGCTCGGCCTGATCGTTTCGAAGAAAGTGGCGCGTGCCGCCACGAGGAGAAACATGATCAAGCGCATCGTCCGGGAGAGTTTCCGGCACGCCGATCTGGCCCACTGCCACGGATTCGACCTCGTCGTTCTGGCGCGCCCGTCGCTGTCCGGTGCACGGCGTGAGGAGATTCGGGCGAGCATCGATCGACAAATCGCTCAGGCCGCCGCAAGGATTTACCCGGGAAAACAGACGTGATGCGTCGTCTGCTCCTGAGCCTTATCGCTTTTTACCGACGTTGGATTTCTCCAGCAACCGGGACGCGTTGCCGCTTCGAGCCCACCTGCGCGCGCTACGCGGAAGAAGCGATCGCCCTACACGGCGTGACTGTGGGCTCACTCCTCACTGCCGCACGACTCCTGCGCTGCCACCCGTTCTGTCGCGGCGGGCACGATCCCGTGCCTGAGGAAAGGTTCGTCTGGCCCGGGAGACGAACCGGTGGATAACCGAAGGCTTTTGCTCCTCTTTGCGCTCGTCGCGGTCCTCTATCTACTCTGGAACGCATGGGAAAACCAGTTCCATCCGGTTCTGCCTCCGCTGCAAGCCCGAGCCGTTGCATCCCGGACGCGTCCCGCGTCCGCTCTTCCCTCTTTACCGCCGCCACCCGAAAGCTCCGTTGCAAGCGGGTTGCCCGTGCAGCGGACGCCTATCGTGCGTTCCCATACAGGTTACGTGCGGGTGCGTACACGTGTTCTTCGTGTCCGCATTGCGCTGAGGGGCGGCGGGCTCGAGCGAGTTGCGCTCCTTGCCTACCGTCAAGGGCTTTCCCACCACAGTCCGCCGGTCACGCTTCTTGGCAACCACGGCCATGGGTGGATGGTCCTCACGAGCGGTCTTGAAGCAAACAGTCCGTCCCCTGCCCCCGGGAGCGATGCGGTTTACGCCGCGCCTTTCCATCACGCCCACTGCCTCAAGGGTTGCCGGCGTCTTGTCGTTCCCCTCGTCTGGCGTGGACCGAAAGGGCTGCGCGTCGTCAAGGAGTACATCTTCCGCCCCGGCGGATACGTCTTACGTATTCGTTACATCGTCCGCAACGGAGGGGGGCACAACTGGCGGGCGGCGCCCTATGTTGTCCTCCGGCGCGCTCATGTGCGCCACAACTACTCCTTTTTTAATCCACGCCACCTTGTCTATAGCGGGCTCGGGTACGACGCGCGGGGGACGTACCACAAAATCTCCTACGATCACCTGCACCACCATCCCTTCGAAAAGACACTCCGCTCGGGCTGGATCACTTACGTCGACAACTACTTCTTGGCCACACTGATTCCTCCCCGCGGGGAACCGTGGCGGTACTTCGCCCGAGCTCTGCGACGGGGGATCTACGAGGCTGGGGTGGTGGGGCCGATCCTTACGGTGCCTGCGCACGCCACGGACCGCTTTGGTCTTCGTCTCTACCTCGGACCCAAGCTTCAACGACATCTCGCTGCCGTGGCTCCGGCTCTGCGTCAGACGGTCGACTACGGGTATATGACCATCCTGGCTGAGCCTCTTTACGATCTTCTGGCCTTTATCGAGCGGATCGTCGGCAACTGGGGATGGGCCATCGTTCTTTTGACCCTGCTCATCAAGGGACTTTTCTTCCCCCTGCAGAGGATGAGCGGGACGTCGATGGCACGGATGCGTGCGCTTCAGCCGAGGATGCGTGCACTTCAGGAGCGATACGCCGAAGACAAGACACGTTTGACGCAGGCCATGATGGAGCTCTACAAAAAGGAGAAAGTCAATCCGGCGAGCGGCTGTTTACCAATGCTGGTCCAGTTTCCAATCTACATCGCTCTCTACTGGGTGCTTCTCTTCAGCGTCGAGCTGCGTCACGCCCCCTTCATTCTTTGGATCCGTGACCTGTCGGCACCCGACCCGTATTACATCCTGCCCGTGCTTTACGCCGTGACGCTGGCGGCGTATCAGAGACTCGTCCCACAGATGACGACCGATCGCCTGCAGGCACGGCTGATGACGATCGTCGTCCCCATCGCTGTGGCCGGGATTTCTCTCCTCATGCCGGCCGGTCTCGTCGTCTATTGGTTTGTCGGGGGTGTATTCAACATCCTCCAGCAATGGCACATCAATCGGCTCGTGGGCGCGACGAGAGCGCGGCACACGTGAGATCAGGGCGGGCGACCATCGTCGCCCAATCGACTCCCGTTGGGGTGGGGGCGATCGGCATTGTGCGCCTGAGCGGGCCGGAAGCACAGAACCTGGCGGCACGGCTGGTTTCGCCGCTTCCTCCTCCCGGGCGTGCGGAATTGCGCCTCGTACGGGACGAGGACGGCCAGCCCATCGACCGTGGCTTGGTGATGGTTTTTTGTGCGCCACGCTCGTATACGGGTGAAGATCTCGTCGAGTTCCATCTCCACGGCAATCCGCTCCTTCTTGCACGTCTTCTCGAAGCGCTCGTGACTCTCGGGTCTCGGCCCGCAGAGCCGGGCGAGTTCACCCGACGGGCGTTTATCAACGGCAAGCTGGATCTTGCACAGGCCGAAGCCGTCGCCGATCTCATCGAAGCGCGTGACCGCGCCGCGGCCCGGGCGGCCCTTCGGTCACTCGAGGGGGATTTCTCTCGTTGCGTGCGCGATCTTGACGCGCTTCTGCGTGAAGGACGCGTCTACGCCGAAGCGGAGCTGGATTTTTCGGACCAGGACGTCGATGAGGGTCTCGCCACGGAACTGGAGCGGACCCTGACCGCAGCGCAGGCTCAGCTTGAGCATTTGTGTCGCAACGGACGCCGGGGGGAAAGCCTGAGAACCGAACCACGCGTCCTTCTTCTCGGGCGGCCGAACGTGGGGAAATCGAGCCTTTTTAACCGTCTTGTGGGTCGGGAACAAGCCATCGTCACCCCCGTAGCGGGCACGACGCGCGACCTTCTTGAAGCGGAGGTTCTCTGGGGGGAGTTTCGCGTTTGCCTCTGCGATGGCGCGGGACTTCGCACGACCAATGAGCCGATTGAGCGCGAGGGGGTGGCCCGTGTCTGGCGTGAGGTCGATCGTGCCGATCTCCTTGTCTACGTTCTTGATGCCAGCGTCGGCTGGACCGAAGAGGACCGTGAGCAATACGAGCGGCTCGAGCGTACGCGCCGGCTCGCGGTCGCGAACAAATCCGATCTCGGAGGAACGATCGGCGAAGGGGGGGATGGCTCTGTCCTTGCCGTTTCAGCGCTCCGTGGAGAAGGCCTCGAGACGTTGGTGGTTACGCTGCGTGCCCGCTTGGCTCGTGATCCGTTGGTGGCCGGGGAGGAGGGAGTCTATCTCGCCCGACGGCGTCATCTGACTGCGCTTGACGAAGCTGCCGAACATCTCGCGAAAGCCTGTGCTCTGCTCAAAAAGGAGGGGGAGGCGGATCTCCTCGCCGAGGAGATCCGATGGGCGCAGAAAGCCTTGGGTCAGATTCTCGGGGACGACGCCGATCATCGGCTCCTCGACGACGTCTTCCGCCGTTTTTGTATCGGCAAATAAGCGCACTCAACCGTCCGGGGGAGAGGGAGGCCGTACAATGATTTGTCATGAGGCACGCGGGGTAGATCGAGTTGCCGGAGGAAGCTGACGTCATCATCGTGGGAGGCGGCCACGCGGGGACGGAAGCCGCTTCGGCTGCCGCTCGCCTGGGCTTGCGGACCGTGCTCGTCACGCAAAGTCTCGACACCCTCGGTCAAATGAGTTGCAACCCTGCGGTCGGGGGAATCGGCAAGGGTCATTTGGTGCGCGAGATCGACGCGCTCGGTGGGGTGATGGGCTGGGCGGCCGACCGTGCCTGTATCCACGGGCGGGTTCTCAACACCCGCAAGGGCCCAGCCGTCCAGGCGACACGCCTTCAATGTGATCGGGTCCTCTACCGGATTCTTGTGCGCGCTCGGCTGGAATCTCATTCTGAGCTGCGTCTCGTCCAGCAGGGCGTAACCGATCTTCTCCTGGAAGGCGAACGCTGTACGGGTGTGGTCACCGGCCTTGGTGTTCGGATGAGAGCGCGCGCGGTGGTGCTGACCACCGGAACGTTCCTTTTGGGCCGACTTCACGTCGGTCCGTGGCAGGGCGAAGGCGGACGGGCCGGCGATCCCCCGGCGGAGCCCCTTGCACGGCGCCTGCGGGAATTGCCTCTGCGGGTGGGTCGGCTGAAGACAGGCACCCCGCCACGTTTGGACGGGCGGACCATCGATTTTTCGGGCCTCGAGGTCCAACCTGGCGATGAGCCACCGCCGTGGTTCTCGTTCGACGGACCGCCGGGCAAGCGCCCACACCAGGTGGCTTGCCATCTGACCCGAACCCGGACCGAGACGCACGAGATCATCCGTGCCGCCTTGGATCAATCCCCGGTCTACGCGGGTCGGATTGAGGGGGCCGGCCCACGATACTGTCCGTCGATCGAAGACAAAGTCGTGCGTTTCGCCGATAAGACAAGCCACCAGATTTTTCTTGAGCCCGAAGGGCTTGAAACCACAGAGGTCTATCCCAACGGCGTTTCAACCAGTCTCCCCTACGATGTCCAGATGGCGTTCCTGCGTACCATTCCCGGCCTCGAAAAGGTCGTTATCACCCGACCGGGCTACGCGGTCGAATACGATTACATGGACCCCCGCGATCTGCATCCTTGGCTGGAGAGTCGGGTGGTCGGCGGATTGTTTCTGGCCGGCCAGATCAACGGCACGACGGGATACGAAGAGGCCGCCGCTCAAGGGCTTCTTGCGGGATTGAACGCGGGACGAATGGCCCGCGGACTCTCCCCGTGGTGGCCTGAGCGCGAGCGGGCGTACCTCGGCGTGCTGGTCGACGATCTTCTTACGCAGGGCGCTCCCGAGCCCTACCGTATGTTCACTAGCCGGGCCGAGTACCGCTTGTGGCTTCGCGAGGACAACGCCGACGAACGGCTCACGCCTCAAGGCCGCGAGCTGGGACTCGTTGATGACGAACGCTGGCGAGCCTTTGTCCGCAAACAGGAGCGGATCACCGACGCCCTTGAGACTCTCGCGCGTGTAGCGGCACCCTCGGGTGGTCCTCGCGCGCCCGCCGAGGTTCTCGCTTCCCCTGAACGCGAGTATGAAACCCTTCGTCGACATTGTCCTGATCTGCCGAACCTTGAGGGTGAAGAAGCGCGCGGCGTCGCCGTTCGCCTGCGTTATCGGGGGTATCTCGAACGGCAGCGAGCCGAAATTGAGCGCTGCCGTGAATTTGCCTCCGAAGCTCTTCCGCCGGATCTCGATTACGCTGCGCTGCCCGGGCTGACGAACGAGGCACGGATCCGGCTTCTCGAGCGCCGTCCGCGGACGGTGGGTGAGGCATCCCGGCTGCCCGGCATCACACCGGCGGTCATCACGATTCTCGTCGCGGCCAGCCGTCGCCGCGCATCTCGAGGCGAACGCGTCTCGGTGCGGCCGTGACGGCGTTCCCGCCTGTGGACGATGTCCATCTCCCAACGGGGAAGGGGCCAACTGCGCCTCGGATGGACCCCTTTGGAGTGGGGATTGTGGACGCGCATCACGTCAGACCGGGTGTTCTTGCGTGTCATGTTCTGCGCTCCGGGCATGATCTTGGCCTTATCGACGTAGGTCCGAACCCTTCGGTGCCACACGTTCTCGCCGGACTGGCCGGTCTTGGTCTTGAGCCCACTCGGGTGACACACCTTTTTGTGACCCATGTTCATCTCGATCACGCCGGGGGTGTCGGTCGGCTCCTCTCCGAGCTTCCGCGCGCGCGGGTTTACGTCCACCCTGCGGGTGCCCGGCATTTGGCACACCCGCAACGGCTCGAGCAGGCGACGAGGGAGGTTTACGGAGACGCTCGCTACGAGCGCTATTTCGGCGCTCTTGTTCCCGTGCCGGAGGAACGAATGACGAGTGTCGCGGACGCGGAAGCCATCGTCTTTGGAGAGACACGCCTGCGTGTTCTGCACACTCTGGGGCACGCGCGGCACCACTACTGCCTGCATGACGAGGAGAGCGGTCTCGTTTTTGCCGGGGACAACTTCGGGATCGCCTATCGGGCTCTCGTAACCGAGCAGGGTTCGTTTGCCTTCCCCTCGACGACACCGACTCAGTTTGACCCTGATGAGGCGCGTTTAAGCCTGGAACGGCTTCTCGCCTTGAATCCGCGGGCGCTCTATGTCGCGCATTACAGCCGCATCGACGAGCCCGAGCGTGTGGGCCGGGAATTGGCGGCCGACCTGGCCGCCTACGTCCGCATCGCGCACGAGCACGCTTCGGAACGATCCGGTTCGGCCCGGACGGGACGCCTGCGGAACGCTCTCGCGAGCTACACGCTCGAGCGACTGCGTGCGCACCGGTGCGCGCTTTCCGAAGAGACCATCGGCGAGTTGCTTTCCACGGACCTTGAGCTCAATGCGCTCGGGCTGGACCACTGGCTCACACGGCTCGGTTCGAAATGAATCTTTCGCTGCCTCCGGGGCGTGCTCTTAGGCTGAGTCTGGAGGAGGGATCCGCGCGGGTGCAGGTGGTGACGCAAAGACCCCCCCATCCCGGCGAGGGGGAACTTCTCGTCCGTGTTCTCTATTCGGCCATCAATTACAAAGACGCTCTCGCGGTGAGTGGGCAGGGTCGGATTCTGCGTCGGAGTTCCCTCATCGGAGGCATCGACGCGGTGGGTATCGTCGTAGCAAGTCGTGCTCCCGGCTGGACGCCGGGAACCGTCGTCGTGGCCGCAGGGGGAGGCCTTGGGGAGGAGCGGGACGGTGGTTACGCCGACTATCTCTCCGCACCGGCCACCATTCTGACTCGTGTTCCGGAGGGTTTGAACCCGTTCGAGGCTGCCGCTCTGGGAAGCGCGGGACTCACCGCCGCTCTGGTTCTCGAGCGACTGGAGCAAGCCGGTCTCAGACCCGAGCAGGGCACGGTGCTCGTGACCGGAGCGAGCGGCGGCGTCGGCAGTTTCGCCATCGATATCTTGACCCGAGCTGGTTACAGCGTGGTCGCCATGAGCGGGCGGGAGGAACTGCGTGAGTATCTCGAGGCTCTTGGGGCCGTTGAGGTCATTGCACCGCCTCAATCCGGTGCGGCTCCGGCCGGTTTGGCTTCGGCCCGCTGGTCGGCGGCCGTCGACAATGTGGGTGGACAGACCTTGGCCTGGATCCTCGAGCGCATCCGACGCGGGGGCAAGGTGGCCGCCGTCGGGATGGCGGCGGGCAGCACCGTCACTCTGAGCGTCTTCCCCTTCATCCTGCGTCAGGTGGATCTCTTGGGCGTGAATTCGACCGAGGTTGATCGCGAGCGACGAGCCTCCCTCTGGGCGCGTTTGGCGGGTCCGTGGCGTTCCAGACATCTTGATCGGATCGCGGCTCGGACTGTCGGTTTTGATGAGATTCCCGGAGCCGTTGACGACGTTCTCGAGCGCCGTCACCACGGACGGATTGTTGTTCGCCTGGGAGGCGGTGCCGCAGAGTCCGCGTGTTAGAATCGGTGACATTCACCGAATCCTCGTGATCGTCCGTCCATGACGAAGATCCCTTCGCTCCACGACGCGCTTGCCCGCGAGCGCCCCTTGCAGGTCGTGGGCGTTGTCAACGCTTACTGTGCGCTCCTCGCTCGCCGTGCAGGCTTCCGGTCCCTCTATCTCTCGGGGGCCGGGGTGGCGAACGCCGATCTTGGTGTGCCGGATCTCGCGATCACCACTCTTCATGACGTTGCGTCCCAAACCGATCGGATCACATCCGCCGTCGATCTGCCGCTGCTTGTGGACGCCGACACCGGCTTTGGGTCCGCGTTCAACATCGCCCGCACGGTACGCACGCTTGAGCGGGCGGGGGCCGCAGGGCTTCATCTCGAGGATCAGGTTGCGGCCAAACGCTGCGGCCACCGGCCCGGCAAACGGCTGGTGCCGGCCTCGGAAATGGTCGACCGCCTCAAGGCGGCTCTCGACGCGCGCGAGAACCGTGCTTTCGTCATCATGGCCCGCACTGATGCGGCGGCGGTCGAGGGACTCGAGACCGCGATCGATCGTGCCCATCTCTACGTCGAGGCGGGGGCCGACATGATCTTCGCTGAGGCGCTTACGGACGAGGCGTCGTATGCCCGCTTCACCAACGCCGTTTCCGTCCCTGTTCTCGCGAACATGACCGAGTTCGGGCGAACGCCCCTCCTTGACCTTGCAACACTCGGACGCCTCGGCGTGGCTCTTGCCCTCTATCCGCTCACGGCGTTTCGCGCCATGAGTGCCGCGGCACAGCACACCTATGAGGTGCTTCGCCGGGACGGGCACCAGCGTGCTCTTCTCAAGGCCATGCAGACGCGGGAAGAGCTCTACGAAATCCTGAACTACCACGCCTACGAGCACCGTCTTGACCGCCTTTTTGGGGCCGGGGACGACGGTGGCAGGCCAAACGAGGAGACCATATCGTGAGCAAAACCTCCACCAAGACCGGCGGTCTCGCCGGCGTGACCGCCGGTGAGACCGCCATTTCGACCGTCGGCAAGGAAGGGGTCGGACTGACCTACCGGGGTTACGCGATCGAGGAACTTGCGGCTCGTGCATCGTTTGAAGACGTGCTCCATCTCCTTCTTGAAGGGCGACTGCCTTCCCGCAAGGAGCGCGTGGACTACGAGCGGAGACTTGCCGAGGCGGCGTCGTTGCCTGCTTCCCTCGCTTCCGTTCTCGAAAAGATCCCCGCGTCAACCCATCCGATGGACGTCTTGCGCACCGGCCTCTCCATGCTCGGGTGTCTCGAACCTGAAAAAGATTTTTCCCAGCTGAACGCTTGCGCCATCAGATCCGTGGCTCTTGCGCCGGCTATCCTTCTTTACTGGTTTCGTTTTTGCCGCGACGGGAAACGGCTTGATACAACGAAGGGCGCGGGTCGGGTAGCGCGACATTTTCTGACCCTTCTTCACGACCGCGCCCCCACCGCCGAACATGAGCGCGCCCTCGACGTATCGCTCATTCTCTACGCCGAACACGAATTCAACGCTTCGACTTTCGCCGCGCGTGTGTGCGCCGGCACGCTTTCCGATTACCACTCGTGTATCACCGCTGCGGTCGGGACGCTCCGTGGGCCCCTCCACGGCGGGGCCAATGAGGCGGCGATGGAGCTCATCGAACGTTTTGCGACGCCCGAAGAGGCCACACGCGGCGTCCGTTCAGCCTTGGCTCGCAAGGAGAAGATCATGGGCTTCGGGCACCGCGTCTACCGCGATCATGACCCCCGGCACGCGGTGATCAAAGAATGGTCACGCCGTCTTGCCGCCGAGGCGGGTGACCGACGTCTTTTCCCCGTCTCGGAGGCGATCGAGCAGGTCATGTGGGACGAGAAACGGCTCTTCCCTAATCTTGATTTCTACAGCGCGACGGCCTATCACTTCCTCGGCATTCCCACCCCGCTGTTTACCCCGATCTTTGTCTGCTCACGTTTGAGTGGCTGGTCGGCCCACGTCTCAGAACAGCGGGCCAACAACCGTCTCATCAGGCCCGATGCCGCCTATGTGGGACCGGATCCCCGCCCGTTTCCTGAGGAAACGGAGCGGTGAACGTCACGCCCACCTACGACCCACTTCTCGTCGAACTCGCCCGCTACGCGCACGGTCCGGAGGCAGGGAGTGAAGAGGCCTTCCGCAACGCACGGATCTCCCTGGGAGACGCTCTGGGGTGCGCCTGGCGGGCGCTGGCTCTCCCCGCCTGTCGGCGCGTTCTGCCCCCGCTCGGCCCTGTCGGTGCCCCGGCGGACGGACTCCCCGTTCCAGGCCTCCGCGTTTCGCTTGACCCGGTACAGGCGGCGTTCGCCCTCGGGACGATGGTTCGCTGGCTCGACTACAACGACACCTGGCTGGCCCGCGAATGGGGGCACCCTTCCGACAACCTTGGCGCACTTTGGGTCGCAGCCCTCTTATCCACCCGCGAAAAACGTTCGGCCGTGCCGATGCGCACGCTGCTCGCCGCGCTCATCAAAGCCTACGAAATCCAGGGTGTTCTCGCCTTGGGTACGGCGCTCAATCTTTACGGATTCGATCATGTTTTCTACGTCCGCTTGGCGAGTACGGCCGTCTGTTCGGTGCTGTTGGGTGCGGACGAGGAGACGACGTTGCGCGCACTTTCGAATGCGGTTGTCGACGGCGCTGCGTTGCGCACCTACCGCCATGCCCCCAATACCGGATCGCGCAAATCCTGGGCCGCGGGCGACGCCACAGCGCGCGGGCTCTGGCACGTTCTTCTGGCTCGAAGGGGAGAAATGGGATATCCCGGAGCACTGAGCACCTCGACCTGGGGTTTTGAGGATGCCGTTCTCCGCGGTGAGCGTCTCGCTCTTCCCCGGGCGCTAGATTCGTATGTCATGGAAAATATCCTCTACAAAGTTTCCTATCCGGCCGAGTTCCACGCGCAGACGGCTGTGGAGGCGGCGGTGGCCCTTCACGCCGAGATCGGTGGTCGGACGGAAGAGATCGAAAGCATCGAGCTTGAGACTCAGGAGGCTGGTTTGCGCATCATTCACAAGACCGGTCCTTTGCGTAACCCCGCCGATCGTGACCATTGTCTCGAATACATGGTGGCCGTCGCTCTTCTGCGGGGCACCCTCACGGTCGAGGATTACGAAGACGAACAGGCCCGAGACCCCCGGATCGACACGCTTCGTGCACGGATGACCGTCCGTGAGAATCCGGCTTTCACCCGCGACTATCACGACCCCGACAAGCGGACCATTCCCAATGCGGTTCATCTCGTCATGCGCGACGGTCGTCGACACGAACGGCTCATCGCGGCTCCTCTTGGCCATCGCTCGCGCCGCGCGGAAGCCCGTCCTCTTCTGACCGAAAAGTTCCGGCACAACGCCGCCATGGCTTTGCCTCCCGAGCGAGTCGAGCGGCTTGCGGCCCTCTGCTTTGGTCCAGGAAATGAGCTCGATACGATGACGGTGGAAGACTTCGCCGCTCTTCTCACCGCCTAAAGGGGCCGGTGCCGACATTGCGCGGACGGACATCCCCCGACGAGGCGTTGCGCCGCCTCGAAAATGTCGGGCTGATCCCGCCCGCCGTGTTCACGGATGTTCTCGACCTGCTGCGCGAACATGCTGCGGAGGGGCCCGTTTATCGCTGGGAGATAAGAGGACAGTCACGTCTGGCTGTTTTCGATCCTCTTCTCGCGGGCGAGACAGCTCGTCCGCGCGTTCATGCCCTGGCTCTTCCGCGGCCGCGCGGGGCGCGCGAACGGCGCTGGGCTTCGTCTTTTGTGGCCGAGTCGGTTCACGGCGGTGGCCTCCGGACCACACGATTGTCCGAGGCGGCGGAAAGCGCCTGGAATAGCCCCCGTCAAAGCCACGCACGGGAAAGGCTTCTGAATGATCTTCTTGCCCGCTACAGTCCAGGAACCCTCCGCCCGCTTGGGCGCGATCTTCGAGACCACGCTCACCGCCTCACCGTCTTCTGGACGGAGGGGCACGAGAACGAGGAGTCGGTGCGGCTGCTTGGCCGGGCGGTCGCGGGAGACGAGGCGGCCGCCCGGCTTTACCGTCAGCGGCTGGCCGGTTTTTCAGGCGCCGCTCACGACAGCGTCCTGTCTCGTCTTGGTGAGACGGATCCAGAGACGCTCGATGACGCCGCTCTCTTTTCTGAGATCACCGCCCGTGTGTTCGGGGATCTCTTCGGCGCGATGGGTCGGGTCTTGTGCGCTGTCCGCCCCGACGGCAGCGCGCCGTTGCTCGAACACGTCCTCTCGAACGATCCGCCGTGGTGGATCCATGTGCGTGAGACGACGCACGACTATCGCCTTGGTGTCCACCGCTTGCCCCCAAGGGCCCGAATCTTCATCGCCGTGCCGCTTTTGACCGTCGAGAGGGCGGAATCTTCGATCTCCACTCACATGCGTGCCCTTGCTCTCGGTGCCAACCTCTGCCCCTCGCTGCTGCTCTTGCTCCAGCATGCCCGTGACCTTGATGATCGTTTGGCAGCGGTTGGTCGCCTCGAGCCGGTTCTGTCCGTACACTTCATCGAAGCCGACGGCACCAGTGTTTCGGACCCGATGGGCGTTCATGTCGGGCGATAAGCCCGCTCCCGTCCAAGCGTCACGATCGAGGCGGCCAGGAGGACATGCCGGGCTTTGCTAGAATGAGCCCGGCGCCTCCGGGCGCTCTTTGAAACCTCCTGGAGATGCACGTATGACTCGTGGCCAACATTCGCGTACGGTCCTGGCCTTGCTGGGAGTTTTCCTGCTCCCGGCGCTTCACGCCGCCCCCATGCTTCGGCCCGGACTCTGGCGCTACGACATTCATATCCGCAACGGCGGCCACAATACCAGCCATACGCTGGAGCATTGCTACAAGAAGGCCCGACTTCTGAAACCCGACACACCCAAGGAGTGTGAGACTCCGGCGCTCCATATCCAGGGCGCGACGGCACGGTGGGTGGTGGCATGCACGCTGGCAAACGGCATGGTTCATATCCGTGCGCGGGGGATCATTACCTATCTCGACGGAGGGAACGCCTTTCAGGAATCCTCGGTGAGCCACATCACAATGCCCACAACAGGAACCCGTGTCTTCCAAGTGCGCATGACCGGGAGGCGGCTGGGGGCGTGTCCGAAAGGGTGAAATGAGGACGATTGCGCTTGGGCACGGCGTGGCTCGTGGCGCGTGCCAGACCGTTTCGTGGTCCCTGCCAGATAGTGGCCGCCGCGGTCACGGCACAGGCACAGCATGACGCGCCCGCGGCGATCGGCGGATTCCCTTTGGTGTTGGTGGCTTGCCGTCGTCCCGGTTCTGGCCGTCGCCCGGGCCGGCCCGCGCCCTGTTCCTGTGGGGATGGTGAGTTGCGCACGGTTTCTTCCCCCAAAGGTTTCGGTCAGCGCCGGGCCGTGGGCTTATGCGCATCTCTGGTCACTCCTCCAGAAGCAGGGCTACGTGTTGCGTGCGGTCCGGATCAAGCGCATCAATGTCTTCGATCTTGCGCGTCCCGGCGAGAATCTCTGGTACACCCGCCTCGTCGACTTTCTGCACATTCAGACACGTGCCTCAACCGTCCGGGCGCTTCTTTTCCTCCATGCGGGACAACCGGTGCGTGCCCGGACGGTCTACGAAAACGAACGTTTCCTGCGTTCGTTGGGCTTCCTGCGCAACGCTGTCGTGGTGCCGGTGGATTGTCGCCACCGTAAAGTTACGGCCCGGGTGATCACCTACGACGCATGGACACTCAAGCTTGATGTCAAATTTGGCCGCGTCGGAGGAAGCAACGAAACCCGCTACAAGTTGGTCGACACCAATTTTTTGGGATTCGGGAAAACGATTGGGATCGGTCGGGCCACGACGCTCGAACGGTCTGAGACAATTTACGAATACAAGGATCCCGCTCTCTTGGGCAGCCGATGGCAAGGGCAGTTTTTTTACGATCAACTTTCAGACGGGGCTCGCAGGATCGTCGATGTGGGTCGACCGTTTCTGCGCGATACCACCCCTGTTGCGTGGAACTTTGCCGAGTTGGACCAGCAAGAAGATCTGCAGATCTATGACCACGGTGCACTGACCGATCTTGTGCCCTGGGACGAGAAATCACTGACGGCCAGTTACGGACGGCTTTATGCGGCACGGGGGAGTACCTTTGATCGGCTGTTTCTTGTTGCGCGTGTGGAGGACGACACGTACGGCATTCCCACCGCCGTCGATCAGGCCGCGCTTGATGCCACGATCCCGAGACCCGATCGGCGGGAGCACGGTCTTGGCCTCGGTTGGCAGAGTTATCAGGACCGCTTCGCGAGTTTCGAGAACATCCGCTACATCGGTCGTGTAGAAGACTACGATCTTGGCTGGAACATGTCCGCCCGGCTGCTTTTCGACCCGACATTTCTGGGCAGCTCCGCCACCGGCTGGGCCGGGCGCTTCGCCGCGAGCGATGGATGGCGGGTGGGCTCGCACGGACTTTTGCTCGGCCACCTCGCACTGCTCGGGCAGAGCATCGACGGTCGCCTTGAGAACGGTGTCCTGCGTACGGGTCTCACGCTCTACGAACAAACCTGGCCGTTTCAGACCCTTGTTCTGCATGGAGCGTACGCCGGCGAAGTCCATCCGTTTCCTGAAAATTTTCTCTATCTCGGAGGCGCAAACGGGTTGCGCGGTTATCCCAATTTCTTCCGGATTGGCACACAGCGTTGGATCACGACCGTCGAAGACCGGATCGTGACGCCCATCGTCCTGTTGCACACGTTCGAGATCGGCTTCGTGGCGTACGCCGATGCCGGCGCCGTCCGTCGTCTCTCGCCGGGAGGCTGGAGCCGGATCTTCGCGGACGTTGGGGGGGGATTGCGTCTCGGCAATTTGCGAGGCGCCTACGGACAAGTGCTTTACTTCACGCTGGCCTGGCCCCTCGTGCGGACACCCAACGTTCCGAGCCATCAGTTCGTCGTGGGCGACCAGGTGCGGTTTTGATGACCGTGGCAAGTGCGGACAAGGAACTCGGGCCCACTCAGCATTCTCTTCTTCGCCCGTGGCTGACGGGCCTCGACGGGCAAGACGCCGCCGTCTTTCTCGACGCTCTCGCCCGCTACCTCGAACTCCTCCACCGGTGGAGCCGGGCGTACGATCTCGTGGGCCCGAACGAGTTCGGCCGTCTGGTGGCCCGTCACGTTCTTCCGTCCCTCGCTCTTGCCACGCACCTGAATCCACGGGCTTCACTGCTCGACGTCGGTTCCGGGGCGGGGTTCCCGGGGCTTGTGATCGCACTGCGCGATCCCACCCGACGGGTTGTTCTCGTTGAGAGCAACGGGAAAAAGGCTCGTTTCCTCGATCACGTGGCGCACCGCCTGAATCTCGAGCATCTGCGGGTCGTCCACGACGACGTCCGTCGCTTCCAGGAGGGCCCGTTCGACGTGGTCACGGCACGGGCCTGGGGATCGGCCCGGGATCTCCTGGCTGCCAGCGGCCATCTGGCTCACGAGGCGACGGTCTGGTATCTCCTCAAAGGCCGGCGGGGGCGCACGGAGGTCGACGCTTTGTCGCCTGCGTGGCGGCCGGTCTTTGCCCCCCTCTTCCCCGCCGCTTTCGGGCGGAGAGAAGATTTTCTGCTGACGGTGGTACGATCGAACCCCTCTCCTTCCACCGGGCGATCCACGTGAGCACCATCGTTGCTGTCGCCAACCAGAAAGGGGGTGTCGGAAAAACGACGACCGCCGTCAACCTCGCGGCCGCCCTGGCGAGTCACCGTCTGCCGGTTCTTCTCGTCGATCTCGACCCCCAGGCCAACGCCACGGCAGGGGTCGGAGTCGACAGGCGACGCCTCAATGCGTCCGTCTACGACGTCCTCGTCGGTGGTCGGTCGGTCGCCGGTCTCCTCCACGAAGTGGAGACGGGTCCCCTGCGTTTCCGCCTTTTGCCCGCGCATCCCGATCTGACGGCCGCTGAAGTCGTCATGACGCGCGAGGGGGGGGCCGAGCGGCGGCTCGCCGAGGCGTTGGCACCCCTGCGCGAAGGGTTCACGTGGATCCTGATCGATTGCCCCCCGAGCCTGAACGTTCTGACCCTCAACGCGCTCGTCGCGGCCGACAGCGTTCTCATCCCGGTCCAATGTGAATACTACGCCCTTGAAGGTTTGAGCGCTCTTTGCGCCACGATCGAACGGGTGCGCGCGAGTGTCAACCCTCGGCTCGTCATCGAAGGGCTTTTGCGCACCATGTACGACCCACGAAGCAATCTCAACCAGGAGGTTGCGCGTCAGCTGCTCGACCATTTCGGTAGCCAGGTTTTCCGGACCATCATTCCGCGCAACATCCGCCTCGCCGAGGCCCCGAGCCACGGACGGAGCGCACTCGCGCACGATCAAGGCGCCAAGGGGGCGTGGGCCTACTTCCTACTCGCGCGCGAGATCCTGGTCCGCCGGGGCATGATGACGTCCGACCCCTCCGACCCGTCCGGCCTGGAGGAGCGGCCATTTGCCCCCGGGGGTTGATAGAATCGCGGCAACAGCGGGTGATCCGAGGGAGGTGCGCAAGATGGCGAAGAAACCGGCTTTGGGACGCGGGCTTGAGGAACTTCTCGGACGCACGACCGTCGTCGGCGGTGAGACGGAAGGCGAGGGGGATGTGCGATCCATCCCCATCGAGTGGCTCACCCCCGGCCCGTATCAGCCGCGGCGCAGCATGGATCCCGATGCGCTCGAGGATCTGGCGGACTCCGTGCGTCGTCACGGCATTGTGCAACCGGTGCTCGTTCGCCGGTTGGCCGCCGACCGCTATGAGATCGTTGCCGGCGAGCGGCGTTGGCGTGCCGCGCAGAAGGCGGGGCTTCGGGAGATCCCCGCGATGGTTCGCTCGCTCGACGATCGCACGGTTTTGCAGATGGCGCTCATCGAGAATGTCCAACGGGCCGATCTGAGCCCGCTCGAGGAGGCACAGGCACTCGATCGTCTGTGCCGGGAGTTCGGCATGACGCACGAGGAGGCGGGGCGTGCGGTCGGCCGTTCACGAGCGACGGTATCGAATCTCCTCCGCCTTCTCGATCTTGACGAGGAGGTGCAGCGTGAGGTTTTGGACCGCCGCCTCGACATGGGCCACGCGCGGGCGCTTCTTGCTCTTCCCGCGGAAGAACAACGGGGCCTGGCCCGCCGCGCGGTCCGGGAGAAACTCTCGGTTCGTCGTCTTGAAGCTCTTGTGCGCGCGGCCCAGAAGGGATCCGTCAAGCGCACACGGTCGAAGGCCACGGCCGATCCCGATCTGGCGCGTGTGGCCCGTCTCCTGGGCGAGCGGCTGGCCGCTCGAGTCGAGATTGTCCCTCGCTCCGGAGGGGGGGGGCATCTCAAGATCCACTATGAGAGCCTGGCGGCTTTCGACGAGCTCATGGAGCGACTCTCCGTCGAACTCTAGAGCCTCTTCGCCGCCGCCACGAGAAGAATCGCCATAGTACAATAGAAGGCTATATGCACGGGTAACGGTTGCGGGACCTTCGGCGGCAGAAGCGAAGGACGATCCGTTGCCCGGGAACGTTGATCTTCGAGCGGGGAGTGATGAGTCAGTCATCCTGGATATCGGCCCGGCGTGCAACCGTGACGCTGAGCGCGGGGGAGATCAGCCTCCTCATGGTGGGATGTGTGCTCGCTTTTTCGCAGGCCCCACGGGCCGCAACCGTTTTGGCGGGAGCTGCGCTCGCACCCCTGCTCACTCTCGTTGCGGCTCTCACCATGCGCGGGGCCGAGCCCCTCCGTGCCGGACGTTTTCTTCTCCGTCTGGCCTTGGCCCGCGGGACGGGGGCCTTGGTCGCGGGAGGGGTGGCGACGCTACTCCATCTGCTCTTCGGTTTGCCCTGGGTTCTGCTCGCGGTGGGCTTTTCGGTCGCACTCCTTCTGCAGCAAACACTCGCCCCGTGGGTTGCCCGCAGCGCCGTCAGGCGTCCACCTTCCTGTCGGGCCTCGCCGTGACGCCGATTGCCTACATCCAGTCCCATCTGCGCTACTGGACCGCCGGTCACGGGCTCCTGTCCGTGCATCTCGATACGCTTCTCGTGTCGTGGGGGCTGGGGATTTTCTTCTGCGTCTTGTTCTATCTCGGAGCCCGGAGGATGGCGGCGGGGCGTTCAACGCGGGGATTGGTGGCCCTCGAGATGCTCGTGCACTTCGTCGACGGTCAGGTGCGCGACACCTTTCACGGCACCACGCGCCTAGTTGGGCCTCTCGCCCTCACGGTGTTCGTTTGGGTCTGGCTCATGAACGCGATGGACCTCCTCCCCGTCGATCTCGTTCCCCGCCTTGCGGCGCTGGCCGGAGCACCGGCCTTCAAGCCGGTCCCGACGAACGATCTCAACATGACCTTCGCACTGTCTGTGAGCGTTTTTGTATTGATGATCGTCTACAACCTGGCCGGCAAAGGTCTTGGCGGTTTTGCCCGGGAAGTCTTCACAAAGCCGTTCGGGGTCTGGTTCGCTCCCCTCAATGTGGTTTTTCGCCTCATTGAGGATCTGGCCAAGCCTCTTTCTCTGTCGTTGCGACTCTTTGGGAACATGTTCGCCGGCGAGATGATCTTTGTGCTGATCGCGGCTCTTCTTCCCTGGTGGTTTGCCTGGATCCCTGATCTTGGTTGGACCATCTTCCATGTTCTCATCATCACGCTCCAGGCCTTCATCTTTATGATGCTGACCATCGTCTATCTCAGCATGGCCCACGAGGCCCACTGAAGCGCGAAAGACGCGCACCACCGTTTTCGTTCCGCCACCGTCGAGGGTAATACTCCGTGAACATCATCGAACAGATCGCCCACATCCAGGCTTACTCAGCCGTTGCCGCCGGCCTCATGCTCGGCCTTGCCGCGCTCGGCACGGGCGTCGGCTTTGGCCTTCTCGGCGGCCGCTTCCTCGAGGGCGTGGCCCGACAGCCCGAGCTGGCGAACATGCTGGCCGTGCGCATGTTCATCATGGCCGGCCTTCTTGATGCGGTCGCCATGATCTCGGTGGTCTTCGCCCTGCTCATGATCTTTGCCAACCCCTACGTCTCGCAGCTCCACCAGCTTGCGCAGGGCCTGCACTGATCTCGCGGGACTCAGCACGGCGGTGCCGCACCCAGGAGGAAACGTATGAATCTTGACCTCACCTTTCTCGGTGAAGTCGTCGGCTTCGTCCTCTTCGTCGGCTTTACCCTGCGTTACGTTTGGCCTCCCATTCTTGCCGCCATCGAGCGACGGGAACGTGAGATTGCTGCGGGTCTCGAGGCCGCCGAACGGGGTCGGCAGGCGCTCGCGGACGCGGAGGCGCGTACGGCCGAGATGATGCACGAGGCCCGCGAGCGCGCGGCACGACTGCTCGACGACGCGACGCGTCAGGTGGCCCGCCTTCTCGAAGAAGGGCGACGTGACGCCGAACGCCAACGCGCCGAAGCCTTGGCGGCGACCGAAGCTCAGATCGAGCAGGCCGTTATTCGCGCTCGTGATGAGCTGCGGGCCGACCTGGGCCGTCTTGTGGTGATCACGGCCGGGCGCCTTCTCGAGCGCGAGGTCCGCGCTGAGGATCACGAACGCCTCCTGGCCGAGGCGGCTCGGGAGCTGGGATGATGGACCGACAGAGTTTGGCCCGCCCCTACGCCCGCGCGTTCCACGATTACGCCCGCACGCACGGTGCGTTGGACCTTTGGGAGAGGTTCCTCGAGGTGGGCGCCGCACTGGCCGCCGACGCACGAGTGCGCGGAATGTTGGCTGATCCTCGCCGTACTCCGTCGGAAAAACTCACGCTTCTGGCCCGCCTTCTGGACTTCGGGGACGAGGCCCGACGTCGTGCCTGCGGGCTGCTTCTCGAACATCGGCGTTTTGCTCTCCTGCCCGCAATCGCCATGGAGTTTCGTGCGCTACGGGCCCGCGACGAAGGTTGGGTCGATGTCGAGGTCACAACCGCGCGCGCGGTCCGGGAAAACGCTCTGGAACCGCTGGCACGTGCTCTTGAGGCCCGATGGGGGCGGCGCCCGCGCGTTCGTGTTCGGACCGAGCCCAACCTTCTGGCGGGTGCTGAGATTCGCGTCGGGGATACGGTTCTCGATGCCTCCCTCCGCGGTCGACTCGCCCGGTTGGCCGCGGCTGTTTCGTGAATCGGGTATTTCAATCACCGTCTCGAACGGGGCGGCAAGGTGGAGTGACATGATCGAAAACGACCATCTGAGCGCAGCGGAGATCAGCGATCTCCTGCGGCAACGGCTCGAGGCCGTCGACTGGCGTCCCGAGGAGCACGACGTGGGCACCGTGGTGACGGTGACCGACGGCATCGTCCGCATTTACGGGATCGCGGGCGTGCAGTACGGGGAGATGATCGAGTTCCCGGGGCCGGTTTACGGCCTCGCGCTCAATCTCGAACGGGATGTTGTGGGCGCTGTGATTCTCGGCGACTACCGGCACTTGCGCGAGGGTGACCGTGTGCGAACAACGGGACGAATCCTCGAGGTCCCGGTGGGCGAAAGTCTGCTTGGTCGGGTGGTGGATCCTCTCGGCCGGCCCCTCGACGGGCGTGGTCCCGTGGCGGCCAAGGAACACGCACCGATCGAGAAAGTTGCCCCGGGCGTGATCACACGGCAGTCCGTCGGCCAACCGCTGGCCACCGGGCTCAAGGCGATTGACAGCATGGTCCCGATCGGTCGTGGGCAGCGGGAGCTCATCATTGGCGATCGCCAGACGGGCAAGACCGCCATTGCCATCGATACGATCATCAACCAGAAAGGAACCGGTGTCCGCTGCATTTATGTGGCCGTTGGCCAGAAAGCGTCGAGTGTCGCCGCCGTCGTCCGCAAGCTCGAGGAGCACGGCGCCCTCGAGCACACGATTGTGGTCGCGGCGAACGCCGCTGAAGCGGCGGCCCTGCAGTACATCGCACCGTACAGCGGTTGCACCATGGGCGAATATTTCCGCGACCGTGGCGAAGACGCGCTCATCGTCTACGACGATCTCACCAAGCACGCTTGGGCCTATCGTCAGATCTCTCTTCTGCTCCGCCGCCCCCCTGGCCGCGAGGCGTACCCCGGCGATGTTTTCTACCTCCACTCGCGACTTCTCGAGCGGGCGGCTCGCGTCAATGCGGAGTACGTGGCCGAGAAAACCGGGGGGCGGGTGCGCGGACGGACGGGATCCCTCACGGCACTGCCGGTCATCGAGACCCAAGCCGGGGACGTGTCGGCCTTCATCCCGACCAATGTCATCTCGATCACGGACGGACAAATCTATCTCGAGACCGATCTTTTTAATGCGGGGGTACGCCCGGCGATCAACGCGGGGCTTTCGGTTTCGCGGGTAGGAGGCGCGGCCCAGACCAAGATCATCAAGAAACTCGGCGGTGGTGTCCGTCTTGCTCTTGCCCAGTACCGCGAGCTTGCCGCCTTTGCTCAGTTCGCCTCCGAGCTCGATGAGGCAACGCGTCGGCAGCTTGAGCGCGGGCGTCGTGTCACCGAGCTCATGAAACAAAAACAGTACACCCCCCTCAGCACCGCGGACATGGCCGTGGGTCTTTTCGCTGCCAACGAAGGGTTTCTCGACACCCTCGCGGTCGAGGAGGTCGGGGCGTACGAGCGTGAACTGTTGGGCTATTTCCGAGCGACCGCCCGACCTCTTTACGAGCGTATCAACACTAACGGAGACTACGACGAGACGACCGCGCGGGAGCTGCGTGCCGTTGTCGAGGGCTTCGTTCGCGAGACACGGGGTTAATCCGTGGCTCACGCCAAAGAAATCCGTCAGCAGATCCGCAGCGTGCGCAGCACGCAGAAGATCACACGCGCCATGGAAATGGTCGCGGCCAGTAAGATTCGGCGTGCTCAGGAGCGGCTGCGTCGCTCCGCGCCCTACGCGGACGGGATCGAGGCGGTTGTCCGCCGGCTGGCACGGGTGCATCCGGAGTTCCCCCATCCGTTTCTCGTGCCCCGGCCCGTGCGCTCGCTGGGTATCCTTGTCGTCTCGACGGACCGAGGGCTCTGCGGTGGCCTTAACGTCAATCTTTTCCGCCTCCTCCTCCAGGAGATTCGCCGGGCCCGGAACGAGAATCTCCCGCTGTCCGTCGGAACCTTTGGAAACAAAGCGGCCGTGTTTGTTCGGCGCCTACGTCTCGACACCTTGGCCACGGCCAGCGGCATCGGCGACAGCCCGCGCCTCAGCAACGTAATTGGCCCTCTTAAGGTGATGGCCGACGCCTATCGCGAAGGACGGATCGACCGCCTGCTCCTTCTCGGGAACCGTTTCGTCAACACCATGGTTCAACAGCCCGTGGTCAATGTCCTCCTTCCTCTGCATCCGTCCGAGGAACAGGAGTTGCCCGCTCATTGGGATTACCTGTACGAACCCGACGGCGTTCGACTGATCGATACCGTTCTCAACCGCTATCTCGAGGCGCGTGTCTACCACGCCCTCGTCGAAAACGCCTGCTGTGAGCAGGCGGCGCGCATGGTTGCCATGAAAAGCGCCTCGGAAAACGCTGCTGAACTCATCAACAGGCTTGAACTGGCCTACAACAAAGCCCGGCAAGCGGCCATTACGCGCGAAATCAGCGAAATTGTCGCCGGCGCCGAAGCCGTCTGAGGAAACGCCCATGAACACAACCAGCTCCACCTCTTCCGTCTCCTTACCGGGGGGCACGACCGGAACGGTCGTGCAAGTCATCGGCGCCGTCATCGACGTCGAGTTCCCGCGCGATGCGGTCCCCCGCGTCTACGACGCTCTCGTTCTTGAGGACCGGGATCTCACGCTCGAAGTGCAGCAGGAAATCGGCGACGGAGTCGTCCGCACCATTGCCATGGGTTCAAGTGAGGGCCTCGCGCGTGGGCTCCGTGTGCGCAACACGGGCCGACGGATTACGGTCCCCGTCGGAACCGCGACCCTCGGACGCATCCTCGACGTGCTTGGGCGTCCCGTCGATGGTGGTGGCCCCGTGACGGCGGCGTCCCACCTTGAGATTCACAGGCCTGCGCCGAGTTTTGACGATCAGGCCGGTTCGACCGAGCTTCTCGAAACAGGCATTAAGGTCATCGATCTTCTCTGTCCCTTTGCCAAGGGGGGAAAGGTCGGGCTCTTTGGGGGGGCCGGGGTGGGCAAAACCGTAAACATGATGGAGCTCATCCGTAACATCGCCATCGAACACTCCGGTTACTCAGTTTTTGCTGGTGTCGGCGAGCGGACCCGTGAAGGCAACGATTTCTACCACGAAATGAAGGAATCGAAAGTTTTGGACAAAGTGGCGCTGGTCTACGGACAGATGAACGAGCCGCCGGGAAACCGGTTGCGTGTGGCGCTGACCGGGCTCACCTTGGCTGAGCATTTCCGCGACGAAGGTCGTGACGTTCTCCTCTTTATCGACAATATTTATCGCTACACGCTTGCGGGCGTCGAGGTCTCGGCCCTCCTCGGTCGCATGCCCTCGGCTGTCGGCTACCAGCCGACCTTGGCCGAGGAGATGGGTCTTCTTCAGGAGCGTATCACCTCGACCCGGAAGGGATCGGTCACGTCCATCCAGGCCGTTTATGTTCCCGCCGACGATCTCACCGACCCCTCTCCTGCGACCACCTTCGCGCATCTTGACGCCACGGTCGTTCTGTCCCGACAAATCGCCGAGCTGGGCATATATCCGGCCGTCGATCCTCTGGATTCGACCAGCCGCCAGCTTGATCCCCTCGTGGTCGGCGACGAGCATTACGAGACCGCCCGTGGCGTGCAAAAGGTTCTTCAACGCTACAAAGAGTTGCGTGACATCATCGCCATTCTGGGCATGGACGAGCTGTCGGACGAAGACAAACTCACTGTTGCGCGAGCGCGCAAGATCCAGCGTTTCCTGTCCCAACCTTTCTTCGTGGCGGAAGTGTTTACGGGGAGTCCGGGGAAATACGTACCGTTGCGCGAGACGATCCAAGGGTTCAAAGGGATTCTCGAAGGACGCTACGACGACCTTCCCGAACAGGCCTTCTACATGGTGGGTCCGATCGACGAGGCGGTTTCCAAGTCGCGGTCGATGTAAACTCACATGATGCGCATCCGCGTTCAAATCGTTGATCCCGAGGCCCCACTCTACAGCGGAGAGGCCGACGCCGTTTTCGCGCCGGCCGAGCTCGGCGAGGTCGGGATCATGCCCCGTCATGCGCCGCTTCTGACCCGCCTTCGCGCGGGAGAAGTGCGCGTTCGTCACGACGTCGGGGAGGAAAGCTTTTTCGTCACGGGTGGAATTCTCGAAGTGCAGCCTTTTGCTGTGACCGTGCTTGCGGACCGCGCCGTTCGTTCCGCCGAGCTCGACGAAGAAGAAGCGCGACGGGCGCGTCAACGGGCCGAGGAACGGCTCGCGCAAAAGGCGGCCGAACTCGATATTGCGCACGCGGAGGCGGAGCTTGCCGAGGCAGTGGCGCGTCTTCGGGCCATCGAACGGTTGCGCAAGATCGGCGTCCTCAAGTGAGTAAAGCGTCCGCTCGTGCGACACCTCCTCTTGCGGTGATCGTGCTGGCCGCGGGCCGCGGAACACGGATGCGCTCGGAACGTCCCAAGGTACTTCAGACACTGGCCGGGCGTCCACTTCTCGATTGGGTTCTCGAGACCGCCCTCTCGCTGAAGCCGGAGCGAATCCTTCTTGTCCACCCTCCGGTTGCCGATTGGATCCCGGCGGGCGTTCCTCGGCTCACGGGCGTTGTGCAGCCAAGTCCACTCGGGTCCGGTGATGCGGTTCGTTGCGCTCTTCAGCATGTCGATCCCGGCGATCGCATTCTCGTTCTTTATGGCGACGTGCCTCTGGTTTCCCTCGACGACATCGCGGGTCTCCTCGATGTCGTGCAGGATGACGGGCTCGCCCTTCTTACGGCCCGACCCCGGGATCCCGGCGGATACGGGCGCGTGTTGCGCGACGCACGGGGTCGGATCTGCGCGGTTCGTGAAGAACGCGATCTCGATCCGGCAGACACCCTCAAGTTAAAGGAGATTAACACGGGGATTATGACGGCCCGCGCCGCCCGCTTGGAACACTGGCTCCGCGATCTTCGGAACGACAACGTTCAGGGCGAATATTACCTTACGGATGTTGTGGCCCGGGCGGTGGCCGAAGGCTCTCCGGTTCTTGATCGTGAGGCCCGCGACGGCGACGGGGCACTCGGGGCCAACGACGCTCGAGACCTGGCTCGCCTCGAAGCGGTGGTTCGCCGACGCAAGGCCGAGGCCCTTCTTGACGCGGGTGCCCACGTTCTCGACCCCCTGCGGCTCGACGTACGCGGGACGGTGGTTGTGGGGCGCGACGTCGTCCTCGACGTCGATGTGATCCTCGAGGGACGGGTCGAACTCGCCGACGGTGTTCGCGTCGGTGCGTTTTCCTATCTCCGCGATGTGACGGTGGAATCCGGTGCGGAGATACGACCGTTTTCGCATCTTGAGGACGCGCGTGTGGGCGCCGGCTGCCGCGTAGGGCCGTACGCCCGGCTCCGGGACGGGGTTGTGCTTGCCGGGTGTGTGCGCATTGGTAATTTTGTTGAACTCAAGAAATGCTCGATTGGCGATGGAAGCAAAATCCCGCACTTGAGCTACGTCGGAGATGCCCGCATCGGCCGAGACGTGAACTTCGGGGCCGGTGTCGTTACCGTCAACTACGACGGCACGAACAAGAATATGACCGTCGTTGAGGATGGGGCCTTCGTCGGCTGTGGCAGCGAACTCGTGGCACCGGTGGTTGTGGGGGCAGGCTCCTACGTTGGCGCCGGCTCGACGGTGACCGAGGACACTCCCCCGGGCGAGCTCACTCTCGCCCGAGCCCGACAGGTGACGGTCCGGGGCTGGCGTCCCCCGGGCAAACGCTGACCGTGCCGTGTGCGGGATCGTCGCGTTCCTGACCGTCCCCGGGGGGAACGTCGTTCCGCGCCTCCTCGCGGGGCTGGACCGTCTCGAATACCGGGGCTATGATTCCGCTGGGCTCGCCGTCGTCACTTCAGAGGGCGCCCTTGCGGCGCGACGAACGGTCGGGAAAGTTGCCCGTCTGCGTGAGGAAATCGCGCGCGATCCGGTGCACGGCGCCGTCGGGATCGCACACACCCGCTGGGCGACGCACGGGCGCCCGAGCGTTCCCAACGCCCATCCCCATCTCGGCGGTGACACCCTCGCGCTTGTTCACAACGGCATCATCGAGAATCAGGCACTCTTGCGCGCGGAACTCGAGAGTGCAGGGTACGTCTTTCGCTCCGAAACGGATAGCGAGGTGATCGCTCACTTGATTCACCGGGCGCGGCGCCAAGGCGCCAGCTTGCCTGAAGCGGTCGCGGAAGCGCGGTCCCGGCTTGAGGGAACCTACGCCATCGCCGTGATCGACCGTGACGAACCCGCGACGGTTGTCGCGGCCCGTGAGGGCAGCCCGCTCGTTGTGGGCTTCCCTGATCCCGACGGGGAGCTCCTGGGGGCGCTTGCTTCCGATCCCGCGGCGTTGGCCGGTTTCGCGTCTCGGGTCCTCTATCTCGAGGACGGCGACATCGCGGTTGTGCGCGGTGCCAACATCGACATTGTCGACCGCAAAGGGAACGCAACGGAAAGGGCCGTATACGACAATCCCTGTCACCCGGGGGCACTCGACCGCGGTGGCTTCCGCCATTACATGCTCAAAGAAATCCATGAACAACCGTTGGCCGTCGGGCGAACACTCGAATCGCGTCTCGTGCGCGGACACGTGCCCGACGAAATCTTTGGCCCGCAGGCGGCTGGAGTGCTTTCGGCCACGCGATCGGTTCATCTCGTGGCTTGCGGAACGAGTTACCACGCGTCTCTCCTAGGACGCCGTGTGCTTGGTCGGCTTGCCGGCGTCGAAACGCTCGCGGAGGTCGCCAGCGAATACCGTTACCAACCGCCGCCGGTGCGTCCGGGGTCGCTCATCGTGGCCGTTTCGCAGTCCGGCGAGACGGCCGATACGTTGGCCGCGGTGCGTCAGGCACGGACTCTCGGCTACGAAAGCATACTCGGCATTTGCAACGTGGCGGGCTCCAGCCTCCTTCGCGAGACCCCGCTGGCCTTTCTGACACAGGCGGGTCCCGAGATTGGGGTGGCATCGACCAAAGCGTTCAGCACGCAAACGGTGGGTCTTTACCTTCTGGCGCTCGCTTTGGCACGTCACCGCGCGGCGTCCTCTCAGTCACTTGCCGAAGAGACGCAGGCCCTGCATCAACTTCCGGATGCGCTTCGCACCGTACTCGGCCTTGATCATGCCGTCAAGGCTGTGGCCGAGGAGATCGCTGAAGATGCACACGCTCTCTATATCGGACGTGGAAATCATTACCCGGTCGCTCTTGAGGGTGCCCTCAAGCTCAAGGAAATCTCTTACATTCACGCCGAAGCCTACCCAGCGGGCGAACTCAAGCACGGCCCTCTGGCGCTTGTCGACCACTGCATGCCGGTCGTTGCACTGGCTCCGCGCGACGAGCTGTTCGAGAAAATGATGTCCAATCTCGCCGAGATCTCCGCCCGAGGAGGGCGTCTTTATATCTTCACCGACGCGGTCGACTTGCCCAGTTTCCCGGGTGCACGGGTCGTGCTTGTTCCGGGGCCTTGGTCCCCGCTCGTTTCGCCACTTGTCTACACCGTAGCCCTGCAACTTCTCGCTTACCACGCGGCCGTTGCCAAAGGGACCGATGTTGATCAACCGCGCAATCTTGCCAAGTCGGTGACGGTCGAATAGCCGCACCGAGTCAGGGGGATGGACACCCGCCGTCCCCTCTATACTTGAACCGATGCGGACGCGACAAAGCGCTACGGTTTCGATGGTCTGCGTGTTGATTCCAAGGAGTCTGTGATGCCTCATTTTGCGACGTTCTGGCCCATCCTCTGGTGGGTCCTTTTCCTCCTGCCTCTCTTCGTCGATTTCTACCGACGGACCCATCTTCCGTGGGTGAGCGTTCGCCTTCTTCTCCTCCTTGTCCTGGCCAGCCTCGTCCCGACGATGCCCGCCGGAATCCTTTGGGCTCTGTGGGTCGTGGTGGGACTGGCCCTTCTTCTTCTCCATACGCCTCTGCTGCGACGCCTCGTGCTCACGGGTCCAATCTTCGCTCTCTACCGGCGGGTTCTGCCGGCGATGTCCGCAACGGAACGCGAGGCCTTGAACGCGGGGGATGTCGGTTGGGAGGGTGAACTTTTCACAGGCCGTCCACGCTGGGAGAAACTCCACGCGCTCCCGTCCGCCCGCCTGAGCCCCGAGGAGCAAGCCTTTCTTGACGGACCCGTCGAAGAGCTCTGCGCCCGTCTTGACGACTGGAAAATCACGCACGAATGGGGGGATCTTCCGCCCGAGATCTGGACGTTTCTCAAAGAGAAGCGGTTCTTCGCGATGATTATTCCCAAAATCTACGGGGGGCTGGAATTTTCGAATTACGCGCATTCCGAGGTTCTCTTGCGAGTCGCCTCACGCAGCATGACCGCGGCCTCGGTCATTGCCGTTCCCAATTCGCTCGGACCGGCGGAACTCCTGCTCCACTACGGGACCGAGGACCAGAAAAGCCACTATCTGCCGCGCCTCGCCCGCGGCGAGGAGGTGCCGTGCTTTGCCCTGACCGCGCCTGCGGCAGGTTCCGACGCGGCCTCGATGCTGGATCGGGCCGTGGTGGTCCGAGAGCGCCGCGACGGGCACGAGGGTCTCGCTCTCCGTCTCGATTTCGACAAGCGTTATATCACGCTCGCGCCCGTGGCGACCGTGATTGGCCTGGCCGTTCGTGTGTTCGACCCCGAGCGTCTCCTCGGCGGCGATGCCGATCGCGGGATCACCTGTCTTCTGCTCCCGCGGACGGCGCCCGGGCTCGAGATCGGACGCCGACACTTCCCACTGAACACACCGTTTGCGAACGGCCCGGTACGCGGGCACGGCCTCGTCGTTCCGCTCGACGCGGTCATTGGTGGGGAGAAAATGATCGGTCAGGGCTGGCGCATGCTCATGGAGAACTTGGCCGCGGGGCGGTCGATCTCACTTCCTTCGAACGCCACCGGCGCGGCCAAACTCGCGGTGCGGACAAGCGGAGCTTATGCTCGCGTGCGCCGTCAATTCCACGTTCCGATCGCCCGTTTCGAGGGCGTGGCTCAAGTCCTCGCGCGGATGGGTGGCACTCTCTACGCTATGGATGCCGTTCGTACGGTGACTCTGGCCGCTTCCGACGCGGGAGGGCGCTCCGCCGTCACGTCAGCGATCGTCAAGGCGCAAGTCACCGAGATGGGTCGTCGGATCGCGCTGGACGCGATGGATGTCCACGGCGGCAAGGGCATCATGCTCGGGCCGCGCAATTACTTGGGGCGAGGGTTCGAGGCCGTTCCTATTGCCATCACCGTCGAAGGGGCGAACCTCCTCACGCGTAACCTCATCATCTTTGGCCAAGGTGCGGTTCGGGCGCATCCTTACGTGTTCCGCGAGATGGAGGCCGCGCGCGATCCCGATCCCGTGGCCGGACGACGCGCCTTCGATCGTCTCATTGTCGCCCACAGCGGCTTCTTCCTCAGCAACGCGGTCCGGGCGTTTGTGATGGGCCTTCACGCCGCCCGCTTCGCCCCCAGCCCCGTCCGCGGCTCTCTCCGACGCTACTACCAGCATCTCAACCGCTACAGTGCGGCCTTCGCGCTCCTGGCCGACGGGAGCATGTTCACGCTCGGCGGGGATCTCAAGCGACGCGAAGCTCTTTCGGCGCGTCTCGCCGACATGCTGAGTTCTCTTTACATCGCCTCGTGTGTGCTCAAACATTACGAGGACCACGGCCGGCCGGCGGAAGAGGAGGACGCCGTGAGTTGGGCGGTTCGTGATCTCGTTTACGCTTTCCAGGAACAGGCGCACGGTCTTCTGCGTAATTTCCCCAACCGGGTCATGGCGGCGATTCTCCGCGTGGCTGTCTTCCCGACAGGGCGGAGCTACTCGGCACCCTCCGACGCGCTCGGGTTCCGCATCGCCGCCCGTCTGTGCGAGGATTCGCTCTTTCGGCAAACCTTGGTCCACGGCTCCTACGCCACCGAGCCTGAAGCCGGACATGTCGCTCTTCTTGAAACCGCACTTCGCCTTGCTCCGGAGGTCGAGGAGATCGAGCGGCGCTTGCGGACGACGCTTGGGGAGGTCCCTCCCGGGGTCCTGGGCGAGCGGGCCCGCCTGAACGTGGCGGTCGAGAGGGGTCTTCTCGACAGTCGCGAGCGTGACCTCCTCGCCCGTTACTACGATCTGGTCGACGAGATCGTGGCGGTAGACGATTTCGATCGCCGTGAGCTTGGCACACATCCACTGCCTTCCAGCGGCTGATCCGGATGGGGCACAAAGAGCGACGAGGGGGCGCGGGGGGTGGCGAAAACGAGATGCAAGGGGGCGTGATTGAGGAGCCCCCCTTCGGTTCCTGTGAGGGTGACGTGTTGCCAGAGTCGAGCATGATGAGCCAGCCACCTGGCTCCGGTCCCCCACGGCCGTGGGGGACCGCCGCGGCGGACGGCCCCCTCCGGGAAAAGGCAGACCGCCCCACCGACGTCAAGGTGCCGTCCAAGGGTGCGGAGCGCAAACGGTTCGGTGGGTGAGAGGCTCACGAAAGCGTGGCCGAAGAGCGTGGCGTAAACCCTAAGAAGCGGGTTCCAAGGAGCCTTATGAGCGTAGTCGGGATCGACACCGAAGAGGAGCGGACGGCGCACGGCAAGGCCTAGTAGCGGCCCGTCGATGAAGCCGGGATGATCGGCTGTCAGGAGGAGACCGGATTCTTCGCTGGGGGCTCCTTGGACAATGAGGGGGCGGTGGATGGTCAGGAGTTTGAGAAGACGGAGGCGCAGGAAAGGTTTGGGCACGATGGATTCCTGAAAAAAGGGGGCCTGTGAAAAGGCCCCCGAGGGAGATTAGACGATCCCGTGGCGTTGACGGAGGGCTTGTTCAGCCTCGTCCAGCTGGCGCCGGGTGAGATCGCCCCGCAGCCGCCTGCGGCCTGCGGTGATCATCCGCTCAAGACGCGGGCGGTTGCGTCGCGCGATCGCGGCGAATCGCGCGTGGAGCTCTTCGTTTTCCTCGTCGCGGACAGCCGCCTCCTCGTCGGCCGTGAGTCCGTCGAGTATTGTCAACGCCCCGTTTTCGACGTCGTTTCCCATGAGAAGCACCTCGTGATGGACGGGCGACCGCACCCGCCCGCGGCGAAGACACCGCGGGTGGTGCGGCACCCGCGCACGGGTGCCCAACGACGGTCCCAGGCCCCGTAGGAGTCCAAGGACCCCGAGGGGCTCCCTGCGCCGTTTCCTTGCGGAAGCGGCGCCGTCCACCAGCGGCGGACGCCGGGCCCGCGGGCGGTTTCGCACGTTCGGGGAGAACGGGCGGACCAGAGCCGCGGAGCACACAGTCTTCTTCCGCCCGCGGGGGTGCCAACCCGCGGGCGGAGCGGGCCCCCACCCGCCCGAGCGCGCGCCTGCCGCGCGTGCTACTCTCCCTGTCCGACGATGGACGAAACGCTCCTTGATCTCCTTCCTCCGGTCCTGACCGCTGTCCGTGCGGCCGGTCGGGCGATCCTTGATGTGTACGGGGGACCGTTCGAAGTCACGAGCAAAGGAGACCGTTCCCCGCTCACGGAAGCGGATCTTCGCGCCCACGGGATCCTCCACGCATCCCTTTCGTCACTCGTTCCGTCTTGGCCGGTCCTGTCCGAGGAGGGGAGTGCTCCCGTCTGGGATGTCCGGAAAACCTGGTCTCGCTACTGGCTCGTCGATCCGCTTGATGGTACGCGCGAGTTTGTGAAGAGGAACGGTCAATTCACGGTCAACGTGGCCCTGATTGAAGGGCAGAGAGCGCGGTTGGGGGTGATCCACGCCCCGGCGCTGGGCGAGGCTTACTTTGGCATCGCGAATCTTGGGGCTTTCGCCTCGAGAGGGGATGAGCCGTGGGAACGTTTGCGCGGAGGGCACGCCCGAAAAGACGGTGAGCTTCGTGTCCTCGCCTCACGATCCCACGACGATCCCCGCCTGGAGGGGTGGCTCTCTCTCCTGGGCCCTCACCGCAGAGTCGGCCTCGGCAGCTCCCTCAAGTTCTGCCGTCTGGCGGCCGGTGAGGCAGATCTCTATGTTCGGCTCGGGCCGACCAGCGAGTGGGATACGGCCGCGGGTCAATGCATCCTTGAGGCGGCGGGAGGTTGGGTTTGCGATCTGGCAGGCCGTGCGTTGGCCTACAACACACGCGAGGGATTACGCAATCCTTTTTTCGTTGCCGGACGGGGCCCCGAAGAGCGCACGTTGGTACGCCCCCGGTTTCTCCGTGATGAGAACGAGGCTGCGGCTAGTGGTGACCGAGGAGACGGTGCTTGAGGCTGTGGGTGGGGGGGTGGGGGCCAAGCCAGATTCGCAGCAACGCTTCGTGGAAGCGGCGCCCCGGGAAAACGCCAAGACTCTTGCTGTCGAGACGGACGGTGGTGCCTTTGCCCGGAACGTAGTCGAGCAACACCATGTCATGGTTATGGACACGAGTCCAGAGCGCGATGAATCGATGAATTTCGGGGGCGAGCGCGCGACGGACGGTCGGAGAATTGTTTCGGCGGAAACCCGATTTCCAGGCAGAGACGAGGTCTCCGTGACCTACGCCACGTAGAAAATCCATCACGATCCTGTCCGGGCCGTGCTCGGCCAAAGCCACGTGGGCGCTGTGGGTGGGTGTGGGAAGGTATAGGGCGCCGACGTAGACACGGAAGAAGATCGCGTAGTACCGAACCCCCGCCCCGTTGAGTGCCAGGGTGTGCCCGCCGACCGTGACCGTCCGCGGGAGTGTTCGGGAGGCGATGGTAATCGTCGCGGGAGACGCCCGGAGTGCCGGAGCGAGAAGAGCGGCGAAGAGGGGAATGATCAGATAACGTCGCACGGGCGGAAACTCCCTGATGCCTGAGGGTACCCGTATCCTGCCACGAAGAGTGGGTTCTTGTCCACTTTTCTCCATTGCTCAATCAATCTCCATCGGGAGCGTAGAGCGCGCCCGAGGTCGGGGTTTCCCCGACCTCGACGGCGACGAGCTCGGGCAGGACGGGCTTGAGTGTTCGGTACAGCCAGACGGCCAGAATCTCGGACGTCGGATTCTCGAGGCCGGGGACATCGTTGAGACAACGGTGGTCGAGCTGCTCACGAACGGGGGCGAAGGCCGCCGTCACCTCGGCAAAATCACGCACCCACCCCTCGGGGGTCTGCAGTGGTCCGCGCAGACGCAGCTCGATGCGGTAACTATGTCCGTGTAGACGGGCGCATTTGTGCCCGGGGGGGGTGTGGGGAAGACGGTGCGCGCATTCGAGATGGAACGTCTTGTGGATCAGGCAGGTCTCGGACACGGCCTGCCGGAGCTCAGAATCCGTAGCGGAAAGAGAGCGTCGCCCCGTGCCAACGTCCGCCGTCGACGAAAAGAGCAATACGGCCACCTTCCGAGGTGACGTAGGAGATCCCGCCGTAGGGTCCCGCGAGGGTCTCCCCGTTGACCGGAAGCGTCTCCGCGTGCGGTGAGGCCAGAAGTTCGTTCCCCTCGAGGTGGCGGACATAACCGCCGCCCGAAAGTCTCAGGTGACCGTAGCTCAACCAGAGCCCAAGGCGGGCTCCGGCGTCGTACCAGTGGAGGCGGTTGTGGCCCCCGGGCACGCTGGACGAGGCGTCATGGTAGGTGTCCCCTCCGCTCAGCGTGACCCCAAGGTAGCTCGTGAGGGGAAGCGTCCCGGTGGCGGTGACCCCGACGTCGTAGCCGCTGACATTGAGCCCCGACAACGTGGGGTTGTCATCCTGGGTCACGCCGATATAGCCGCCGTGCAAACCCACGAGAACGTAGCGGCCGAGGTGATCTCGCAAATCAAGATTGATCTCGCTGAGATGCGTGCCGTAGGTGACCCCACCGACATCAAGGGGGAAGTGGACGTTCTCGTAGGTGATGGCCGCCGCGAGCGGATGCGCCGAGAGGGGCAAAAAGAGGGGCAGACAAACGGCAAGCACGGCGAGGGACGTTGCGGCGCGGGGGGTCGGCACGGGGGGATCCTCCCTCGGAGTTTGCAAGGATTGTAGCCGAAGCCTCGGGGTCTCAGGCGTACCCGCCAGCGGCAAGGCGGCGGTGAAGAGGGCTCTCGCGCGGGAAACGGGCGCGCAGGAAATCCATCTGGTCTGCCACGATCCTCTTGCCCTTGAGGTAGATGAACTCCGCGTGCGTGGGGGCGAAAGGAACCGCGAGGAGTGCCATGCCGGCCTCCTCGGGGGTACGCCCCGCTTTGCGGTTGTTGCAGCGTTTGCAGGCGGTCACCGAGTTCGTCCAGCTGTCTTCCCCACCCCGAGACAGCGGTCGAACATGATCGCGGGAGAGGCGCGAGGGTGGGAAGCGGCCCCCGCAGTAAAGGCAGATCCACGCGTCGCGGTGGAAGAGAGCCGCGTTGCTGAGCGGCGGAATGTAGGGACGGTACAGCCACGATCGGTGCGCGTCGTCGATTCGGGTGGCGAGGATGGCGTGCACGTCGAGGCGGCTTTGCCGGCCGCTCAGGGCGTTGATCCCACCCCGCAGACGGTAAAGGATGGTCCCGCTGGCGTAACAGACCTCGCCGAGGACGAGAAGACGCGCGGCCTCGGGATATTCCACCCAACCGATAGGTTGTCCGTTCGGATCGGTGCGCAGGATCTGCCGGTGTCTGCTCATGGCTTTAAGCATACAGGACCGATGGGTTGGTGCGATCTTGGCGAATCGCGAGGCCACTATAATCTTGGGGAAGCCGCAGTCCGGTCGGGGCCATTCTCAAGGTCGCTTCATGATCCGTCTCCATGTCCCCTGCGGACGGCGCCCCGGCGAGAAACGTGTCCCCCTTGTGCCCGAACAGATCGCCCGTTTTGCCGAGTTGGGCTTTGCGGTCGCGATCGAAAGGGGTGCGGGCGTGGGGGCTTTCTACGACGATGGCGATTACGCGTCCGCGGGGGCCGAGCTCGTCGGGCCCGAAAACCGGGTGCGGGCCGATGTCGTCCTCACCCTCGAGGGTCTGCCCGGCGAGGGCGAATGGAAGAGGGGGGCGCTCCTCGTGGGGCTCCTTCTCGAAGAGGCGGATCGCGAGCGTCTCGCGGCGCTCGCCGGCCGAGGCGTGGACACCTATGCTCTCGAATACCTGCCGCGTGTCTCCCGAGCCCAAACCATGGACGTCCTCTCCTCGCAGGCGACCTGCGCCGGCTACCACGGCGCGGTCTTGGCGGCCTCGGCCCATCGGGCCTTTTTCCCGATGATGACGACCGCGTTCGGGACCCTGAAACCGGCGCGTGTTCTGGTCCTCGGGGCGGGCGTTTCCGGCCTGAGCGCCCTCGCCGCCATCCGCCGCCTCGGCGCGGAAGCCTGGGGCTACGACGTCCGCCTGGTGGCGCGCGAGCAGGTTGAATCTCTCGGGGCCCGTTTTCTCGATCTCGGGATCGATGCGTCGACGCCCGAAGGCTATGCGCGGCCGCTCACCGCGGAAGAACTTCGCCGCCAGGACGAGGGGCTTCTCGAACGGCTCCCGCAGATGGACGTCGTGATCACGACGGCACTTCTTTCCGGCCGCCGGGCCCCGGTGCTTCTCGAGGAACACCACGTGGACGCGCTTCCGTCCGGAGCCCTCGTCGTCGATCTTGCCGTCGATGGAGGTGGAAACTGCCGCCTGTCGCGGCCGGACGAAACCGTCGTACGGGGAGCGAGGCGCATTCTCGCGCCGCGTCGGCCGGCCGCGGGGCTTGCGCGTCACGCGAGCACCATGCTCGGCCGCAACTTTCACGCGTTTCTCGGACTTCTCGTCCGGGATGGCGAGTTGCGGAACGCGTCCGAAGATTCCCTCCTTCGGGCCACCGCCCTGACTCTCGGCGGAACCATCGTCCACCCCGCCTTCGCGTCCTCCGCGCCGGAGACTCCTGCGTGAACGATCTCGTCGTCCTCTATCTCGGGCTGCTTGCCGTCCTGGCCGGCTACGAACTGATCGCCCGTGTGCCGGCGCTCCTGCACACGCCCCTCATGTCGGCGACAAACTTCATTCACGGGATCGTCGTAATCGGAGCTCTTGCCGCGCTCTTCACCGCACACGGAACACTCGCCGTTGCGGTGTCCTGGTGCGCGCTCGTGGCCGCCGCCGCCAACGTGGTGGGCGGGTTTGTCACGACCGAGCGCATGCTGCGCATGTTCCGAACGAGCCGGGAAGAAACGCCGCGGTGAGCTCAAGCGGCTTTCTCCTGGCGGGTGCGGACTTCCTGGCCGCCCTTCTTCTCCTCGTCGGCCTCAAGGCCATGAGCCATCCGCGTACGGCACGCCCGGGCGTTCTGGCCGCCGGGGCCGGCATGCTTCTGGCCGTTCTTGCCAATCTCGTTCTCGATGCCTTTGGGCGTGGGAGCCTGACGCTCGCCTTTCTGGCCCTTGTCGCTCTTTTTGTGGGTGGCGCGCTTTCGGCGGTGCTCAGCCGCCGTGTGCCGATGACAGCGATGCCCGAGATGGTGGCCCTTTTCAACGGCCTCGGAGGAGCGGCGGCGGCGCTTCTGGTGTTTTCCCGTGTGCTCTCCGGGGGGACCCCCGGCCCCCTCGCCTTTGGGCTGGCCGTCTTTGCCGCTCCCGTCGGCAGCGCGTCCTTCGGCGGGAGCCTGGTGGCCGTGGCGAAACTCCAGGATTGGCGCCTTCCGACGGGCCGCCTGCCCGGGCGCCGGATCTTCACGGGGGCGCTGATGGTCCTCTCGTTCGCACTCTTCGCTCTGGCGCTTTTCGCCCGCGTCCCCGAGGTGAGGATCCTGAGCGCCGGGGGCGCCCTTGCGCTGGGCTTTCTCGGTGGGGTGGCGCTCACCCTGCCGATCGGTGGTGCGGACATGCCGGTCGTCATCGCGTTCTACAACGGGCTCACGGGTCTTGCGGTGGGCTTCGACGGCGTCCTTCTGCACAGCCCAGCGATGGTGGTCGCCGGTGTCGTCGTTGGGGCTTCGGGCACGATGCTCACGCGGCTTATGGCGCGTGCGATGAACCGCTCCTTGGCCGCGGTGCTCTTTCGCAGGTTCGGCTCGCCGGTTTCCTCTTCCGGGCCTGCGGAGAGTGAGCCCCTCGCGACCGATCCGGCAGATGCCGCCGTGGTTCTTGCCTACGCGCGTGAGGTTGTGATCGTTCCGGGCTACGGGATGGCTGTCGCCCAGGCCCAACACCGACTCCAGGATCTCGCCCGTCTTCTCGAAAAGCGTGACGTCCGTGTCCTCTTCGCCATCCATCCGGTTGCCGGGCGGATGCCCGGGCACATGAACGTGCTGTTGGCCGAGGCGGGAGTCCCGTACGATCGCCTCCTCGATCTTGAGGAGGCGAACGCCGCCCTCGCCGTGGCCGACGCGGTTCTCGTCGTGGGGGCCAACGACGTGGTCAACCCCGATGCCCGCACCAACCCCGCAAGTCCTCTCTACGGCATGCCCGTTCTCGAAGTGACACGCGCTCCGCGCGTTCTCGTCATCAAGCGCGGGCGAGGACGGGGTTTCTCGGGCGTCGAAAACCCTCTCTTTACGGCTGACAATGTCCGCCTCGTCTATGGTGACGCGAGCGACGTCCTCGGGCGGATCATCGCGTCGGTTCGGGAACTCTAGGCTTCCCTGATCTTCGGGGCGAGACTAGAGACCGCCGCCAGAATCCCCGGATGTGGGACGGATGGCACCGCCCTTGTGTACCGACAGCGTCAAATCTTCATTGAGCAAACAGGACCGCCTCGCGCCGCGCCACACCTCGGCCGAGTTCGTCGCCTTTCTCACCGACGTGGTGCTCAACCCACCGCGTGGCCAAAAATTCACGTGATCGCGGACAATCTCTCCTCGCACAAGGCGGGCCCGGTCTGGGCGTTCCTCGCCGAGCATCCGAACGTGCACCCCCGACCTATTCCGCCAGGCTCAATCAGGTGGAACTGTGGTTCGGCAGGATCGAGCGCGACGTGATCACGCACGGCGTGTTCACCTCGGTCGCCGATCTGAAGAGAAAACTCATGCGCGATATCCGCTACTACAGCAAGGCCCCGCGCGCCGTGAAGTGGAAGTCCTCCGACACCAGCAAACGCCTCGGTACACCTTCAGTTGTTACAGGCCACGAGCCACAGTGTTTGGTCGCCATCCATTGAAAGGAAAATTCCTCTTCAACTATCAAGGACTTATCTATCGGGACCTATCTATCATTGGCGGAGAGGGTGGGATTCGAACCCACGTGACATTGCTGTCCATCCGATTTCGAGTCGGCGCCGTTATGACCGCTTCGGTACCTCTCCGCGTCCGGCGTAGGATTTTACCATCCGGCTCTTTCTCTTTAGGGAATCGGACCCTGTTCGGGGGACGGGAAGCGGATGGTTCGGGCGACCAGAACGTTGAAACGTGTTCCGCGCCGGATGATGATGGTGGGAGGCAGATCCTGGTCCCGCGCGAGAAGATCCTGAACCGTCTGATCGAGGGCTTCGCCCGCCGCCGTGCCTGCGATCAACGGGGCCCCCGACGGGAGGACGAGCACCCGGTTGGTGTTGCCGGGTAACGCAGCCCCGAGTCCGGCCACGAGAAAAGAGGACCCGAACATCCGCCAAAAATGCGTGCGGACGAGATCGTGAAGCCCGGCGCCGCCACGTTGCCCCGCGGCTTCCATGCCCGGAAGTCGGATGCTGGCCCCGTCGGGGATCTCGATCCGGTCGAAACTCACAAAGATGCGCCTCTCGCCCGGACGCACGCTCTCCCCGTAACGGCCGAGGAGGAGTGATCCTGCGGGAATGAGGAGGGTGCGCTCATGGATGCTCCCGTAAACCGCGCGGCTCGTCCGCGCTTCGACAAGACCCGAGAGATCGCTCACAAGCCGGGTCAGGAGGACGGCGGGGATCACGGTCCCGGGGAGGAGTACGTGCCCCCGTGGTGCGGGATGCAGCTGGACGCCACGGGCACGGGGGCTCTGAGCGGGCCCGTGCGCCGTCGTAAGGCGGGCGATGGGCTCATCGGTGTTGAGTGGCCAGAGTCCGACCGGTTGCGGCAGCGGCAAGGACGGGGCTCCGACGACTCCGTTCTCTCCGTGTGCCCGGAGTCTGTTTCCTGACAAGAACAGGGCGCCGTGGGTGTTGTTCGGAGTTCCAATGTCGAAGGCGAGGATGGGGGCCGCGCGCGCTTGGGCCCGTACGCCGGGGAACGCTTGCGGAGGCCGCAGGCGATGTCGCCTCGGAGGCGGTTTCGCGGCCGCGGGTGGAGGTCGGGCGTGCCGCGGAGATGACGTCACAGGCGGGGAGCGGGGCGAAGACGTACGTTTGAGATGACGAAGAAACCTCTTCACCGAGGGACGAGCAAGCCCACGGAGGGAGACTCCAATCCGCGTGGGCAGTCTTCTGCCCGTTGCGGTGTCGAGCCCACCCTCGACGATCGTGGCCACGATGAGAGCCAGGAGAATGACAGCCAGCGCCCACCAGTGAAGGCGTCGGCTGAGCGGCGGTGGTGGGGAGTGATCCGGGGCCTTCATTGCAAGCGAAGGATTTTCACCCGGCGGTGACCGAGGACGAGGACGGCTTGTCGGAAGAGTCCGGGATAGATGATCGAGCGGCCCACCACGGTGTAGTCGACGAGTTGCGCATGCCCGTGCTGGAGAAGGAAGAGAGCAGGCAGACTGGCCGCATGCCGGCGGAAGATAAAGTAGGTTCTGTGTCCGATGGCGTAGACCTCCTGCGGGCGCCAGCGGGCGTGCCCGCGGATCAGAAAGCGCGTGTCGATCCGGGGGGACGGAGGTGGCAGGGAAGGATGAACGGGCGGTGACGTGGGACGCTCGAAAACCACGAGGGGCCGCGGTGTCCGCCAGCGCACTTCTTGGTCCCAGGGCGACCCGCGGGAGACGCTGGCCAGGAAAAGTTCGTAGCGGTGTTTGTTGGTGATCAGTGTGGCGGATGTCTCAAGGCCTGCGCGCACGGGCTTGACGAAAATGTCCTCTGCGTCGCGTGCGACAATCCAGCGGACGGTGTCCCCGAGGGCAAAGACGAGCGGGTGTTCCCCGGGGCGGAGGGCGATGTCGGTAATAGCACCGGCGAGGGTGCGAACCGTGTAGATGCGCCCGGGACGGTAGCGGTAAACGAGCACACGCGCACCGGTCGTGGGGGCGCCGGGGAGCGCTCGCCCGTGGGCGCATGCGGGAGCGTTACCCAACACAAGGAAAAGGGTCAACAAGCCCGTAAGGACAAACTCAGAGTGTTTTCTCAAGCGTAAAGTTCGTGACATACAAACCGAGAGGATCGAGCAGCAGCGTGCGTCGATGACGCGGGCGGGCCAGCGTGTAGTTGAGTGTCAGGAGCCAGCTCGCACGCCGTTCACGATTCCCGCCGTCCGGGCGGGTGACCGTTTTGAGTCGGAGGATCGCCACCCCCTGAGGTAGGAGGCTGACCGCCCGCAGGCGGACCGTGCGGACAAGTGAGGGATCCTGCCGCAGGCGCGTGAGTGGTGCGCTGCGTGTGGCCCAAGCCTGGAATTCCCCGACCGCCGCTCCCCGCACGAGACGGTAATCGCGCGTGAGGTTCCGGGTCGTTAGGCCGGCATCGAGTGTCAGGAGGCGGATCGCCCAGCGAGCAAGAAAGTAGCGCAGGACGACCGCGTGGACGCGGCGTGCCGGCCGGGTCAGAACGAGGCTTGTCCGTCCGGACGGGTGGGCGACGACGACGTAGGGGCGATAGCGTACGGTCGGCGGACGCGCCAGCGCCGCCCAGGCGAGAAGAACGAGCGCAAGCGCCTGGACGAGCGTGAGAACAAAAAGCCTGTTGCGGGTGATCAGAACCGCACCGTAGCGTTCGAAGTGGCGAGCGCTCACTTCCGGGCCGAGACGGGCGTGCGGAGGAACCGCCGGGGGAGGAAGAGAGGCGTTCACAGGTGGAAGAGTGCGACAAGCAGGAGGCGGATGAGGTAGCTCACGGTGGCCGCACCTCCCAGAAGGACGACAAAGGGCTGGTCTTTCCATCGGCGCTGAAGTTCGGCCCCGAAAAGGTGCGCAAGGTACGCCAGAGAGGTGTCCCGACGCGGGAGGGCGGAAGTGCGCACCGTGCTAGCCCGCGATCCAATCGGTGGCTCGGCCTGCAAGGCGCATCCCTCCGCTCCAGACGCCTTGACCGCTCGAACCTCTTCCGGACAAAAGATGCTGCACGATCGACGGAATCTGCCGCAGCAGCAACAGAATGAATCCCACAGCGAGAAGCACCGCGCAGTCGTAGAGAAGGAGCGAGACGGGCGCAACGAGCGCTTTGACAGGACCGTGACCGTGGAGGAGGGTTGTCTGCCCTATGACCACGGTTTCGTGGAGCGCGAAAGTCAGCACGGGCACGATGAGCGCGACGATGACCGCGGCAACAATCTTGTAGAACCCGACGCCGAGAAGAAAGCGGAACCAACCGTGCGCCAGCTCGGAGAGATAAGGAACGAGGAGACAGATAATCAAAAGCGGACCGAGCGCGACGGCGACGGCAGTGAGCGCTTCCGCCATGAAATAGATCCCGAGAAACCCGAGCCAGGCGGCAAGAAGCGCGACGAGCGCCAGGCCCAAAAGGATCGAGCCGAGGAGCACAATCCACAGCACCGCCGCCGTTCGCCGAAGATCCCATCCCAAAGCGGGAAGATGGCGGAGGGGAAGCGCACGCCAGAGTTCCCCGACGGCGTGGAGAAATGCTCGGGAGGCAACCCTGACAGGAGCGAGTGCAAGTCCGGATCCGTGCGTGTGCGCTGCGAGAAGCGTGTTGGCCACTGTGTCGAAACCACCGTCGAAGGCGTGAAGGAGCGGCCCGTAATCGTGAAGCACCCAGGCCACGAGACCCCAAAGCAGGATAAAACGGACCGCCGAGGCCACCGTGCTCTCGAGGCTCGCGGGATGCAGCGTGATGGCAAGCCCGCCGAGCGCGAGCATGAGCGATGTCAGGAGATAAAAGAGCGGGTGGGGTCCGGCCAGGACGAGCCGTCTCATCTTGCGTGCGAGACGGAACCCGCTTGCGCCGGTGGCGTGGATGAGGTGAGCCAGAAGCTGAGGGAGAGAAACGGCGAGACGGAGCCCGTCTCCGGAAGACGTGGAGACCGCGGCGGTGATGTGTGGGCGTAGGTCGACACCAAGGACGCTGACCAGAAGGGCGCTCATCGATGAGTGTCGGATGGTGTTGCTGAGAACCAGAGGCGCTGGGCAAGGGGGCTGTTTGCGGTGGTGGCCAGGAGTCGGCTGAGAAGCGCTCGGTCGCGGCGCTTGAGACGGCGGTAGCGGGAGAGAATTGCCCGGTCGAGAGCCGCGCGGTGGCTTCGCCCCCGAGCGCGTCGCTCGGCATGATGGGCGAGAAGCGCAAGCTCGGCGGCGTCCGATGCGGTGAGTGTTCCCATGTGGTCGTTGAGGAGTTCGAGTTCCTGCTTGAGAGACCCCGGGGCGTCGAGACGGGCCTCGAGTAAGCGCAGGCGGCGGTAATCGGAGGCCACCGAGGCCAAGAGGCGCCGATCGAGGAGGACGCTGTGCTCGGCAGCGTGCTCTCGTTTTCGCAATCCGCGGTTGAGATTTTTTTCGTATCCGCTCCAGCTTATCCGTGCGCTCGCAAGCCGGCGGTTAACGGCGAGCAGACGGTGGTAAGCGGCGTCGACCGACCCACGTGTCCGGCGGAGGGCGGTGAGAAAGTGCTGATAGGATCGGATTTGGTCATCGAGAGCACGCCCGCCGGCCAGATCGACGAGTGTGCGACCGGGGTACGAGCGCCACTCAGCCAGTTGAGCCCGGAATTCCTCTTCGAGCGTGAGTACCGTTTCCGCTTCGGCCTCAACCTGTTGGATTGAGTTGAGTGCGGTAGTTGTGTTGCGCATGAAGTTCATCGGGTCGAAGACGGTGCTTCCTGTGGCCAGAGCGTGGGCGCAGGGCGCTTCCACGAGAAACAGGAGCGTGAGGACGAGCGGCAGGGCCGCTGGCTTAGGAATCATGGTTCATGCTCTCGAGGTACCGGGCCGCCCAGGCCTCTCCACCCCGACGGGCCTCCTCGAAACGTCTGAGTGCGCGGGCGTCAGAGCGGAGATGGGCGAGAAGCGCGGGAGGGAAGCGGACGTCCAGGACATGCCCTCCGCGCGGTGTGCGGACGAAATAGTGGCGGTGAGGGGTGGCCTGTGCGATCCGGTCGAGATCGCTCGCCCCGAGTCCGAGAAGTTCCCTGTAGAGATGCTGCTGAGCATGAGCGTGGGGGTTGGGGAGAAGAATGCGGGTCGGAGCGTTCTCGAGGAGCACCGACGCGGCGGGGCTTCGGGCGATCTCGGACAGCGACTGGGTCGCCAGGATCAGGCAGGCGTTGCGCTTGGCGAGCGTGCGCAGCCAAGTCTCGAGGTGTGGAGCGAACTGGGGATCGGTGAGCGCCGCCCAGGCTTCCTCGATGTAGATCAGAGTGGGTTGCCCGTCAAGATCGAGGCGGATCCGCTCAAAGAGGTAGTCGAGAAGGAAACGAGCAGGCCCCGGGCGACCAAGCAACGTGCCGAGGTCGACAGCGGTAAAGGTCCCGAAAACGAGCCGATCCTCGACATGATCGAAGAGCCCTCCCGAGGCTCCGCGCTCGAGCCAGGGGGTGAGTCGGGCGGCCAGTTCACGCGGCAAGAGTTGGGTCAGGGTGAGAAGGCGACGCCGGTCCCCAGGAAGATCGGCCAGGGCTTCAAGCGCTTCGGCGAGACACCGTTCGGCTTCGGGTTCCCGGGTGGGGTCCTCGGCTCCAAGAAGTCCCAGGATCCAACGCAGGAGCCAGGCTCGACTTCCTTCACGCGCGAGCAGCTGGAGCGGATTGAGCGTCGGAGCCTCATTCTCGTTCTCAAGATCGAGGTAGCTTCCCCCCTGAAGCACCGTGGGGATGAGGCACGAGTGATCGCGGTCGAAAATATATGTTCGGCCGCGATACTTCTGCCACGAAGCGATGAGAAAGTTCACAAAGACACTTTTCCCGCTACGGCTTGGCCCGAGGACGAGCGTGTGGCCCAGATCGTCGACATGAAGGTTGAAAGACGTGAGCCCTCCGCGTGCGGTGCGGAACGTGGCGAGGGCGGGGATGGGGCGCCCAACCTGTCGGGTGAGGTAGGCGTTCATGGGCTGCCCGGCATCTTCTCCGGACGTCGGGGCGAGATCGGCGAGGTTGGACGTTCCGACGAGCGACCAACGAACCGGTTCCCACCACTGTCCTGGAAGTGTTCCCGCCCAGGCGCCGAGCGCGTGGAGCCTTTCACGAATGCAGAGCATCCCTGCCCGGTGAAGGGCGGCGACGGCACCCTGGGCCGTCGCTTCGGCTTCGTCAGGGTCGCGTCCGTAGCAGACCACGGTGACGTTGACGTATCCGAAATGCTGGTGGGCGAGGCTGGCTTGGGCACGGACGGCCTCCTGGACGGAGGCTTCGTGCTGCGGACGGTCGCTGGCTCCGCGTTCCCGGGTCAGCGCTTCGCGAAGGTAGCTGCGCCAGCTTCGCGCCAAGAGCAGATGATGCCGTTGCACCTTGGAGATCCAAGCCTCGGCTTGTGCGTTGGGGATACGGCGGAACGCCAGCGAGAGGCGTAGCGTCCCGTTCAGGGTGAGGAGCTCATCGAGGCAGCCGGGGCGTGTCGCCGATTCTCCTCCCCGAGGCCACCCGCGCAGTGAGAGGACGACCCCGTACCGTTGCTCAAGAGGGCCGCTCCAAACCAGTGTGCCCCGAGCGATATCGAGAAACGAATCGGCCAAGGTGTCGTCGAGGTAGGCGCCTTCGGCGAGAGTGACTTGGGGGCACATCTCGAGGCCAAGGCGGTCGTGAAGGAATCCTGCGAGATCGGCTCCCGTGAGAGGGCGCCAGTGAAGCTCCGGACAAAGGTCGTTGAGCACGGCGATCTCGGCGTCGTGGCGGGCCATCTGCTCGAGCAGCGCCGATTCTTCGAAACGGGCCAGCGACCGGTGACTGAGTGGGGCGAGAAATCGCCGTCTCAGACGTGCTGGTCGACCGTGCGTTTGCTCCTCCCCCCCGCCCGGGGCGCCGAACGGGGCGTCGGGCGGGGTGATCAGGCTGAGATGGTGCACGTTTTGGTACGGGGTGGGGGAACGCAACGATTCTGTGTGCAGTTCCTCGAGACGGGCACTCACCGAATCGCCACATTCGTTCGCGTGACCGCCCGGAATCGTGGCCGGGTGGCGATCGACGCTCCACCAGAGCGAGGTGTTTTCGCCGAGAAGTTCGAGCGCCCGGTCCAGACGTTCTGTGTGGCGGTCGCGGGCGTCTTCTTTCCCCGTCCGGAAATCGATCCCCTCGAAGGCGAGCACGCTGAGGAGAGAGCCGTCCTTGAGGAGGATGTGCCGTGTATCGAGCAGGAGCATCCAGGGAACGAGCTCGCCGAGCGGACGGCCCTCACGCGGCGGTCGGGCGAGTCTCAGCACAATGTCGACACCGGGGCGAACCCCTCCGGGCGGAAGCCGCAGCGACGAAGCCCCGCCCACGGTATGTAACGGTCGGCTTGCCGGACGTAGCGGAGGTACACGTTGCGCATCTGGGGATCGTGGCGCGCAATCCGCATGAGAAGCAGGTGGTTCACAATCCACAACGGTGACAGGAGATACCAGTGCATCCCGAGGGTCAAGCCGGTCGCCAGCACGAGGTGCGCGAGTGCGAGATCGCGTTCTGCTCCCAGGAAGAGTAGGGGTTCGCTGAGAACGGAGTACAGAGGACTACGGCGTGCGGATGCTGTGCTCACAGAATCAAAATCGGAAGAGGGCCAGCCAGCTGCTGACCGCAAAGACCAGGCTGAGGCCAAAAGCGACACGAATGAAGAGTGCAAAAAAGCCACGGACTTCCCCGAAGGCGATCAGGAAACCGAGGACAATCAGCAGAATTGTGGCGATGAGACGAGCCGTAGGTCCCTGGAGATCAGCCACGATTGTTTCGAGCACGCCGTCCCAGGGGAGCCCTCCTCCCGCAAAGCTTCCTTGGGCGTGGGCGCGGGAGACAACCAAGGGGAGCATCCCGGATGCGAATAGAACGAACAAGCGGCGAGCGGTCATAGAGGAGTCTCCTTTGCAGGGGGATCGGGGTGTCGTGTCGGTCGTGCCTCGTGCAAGGGCCACAGGGGAACCAAACGGTACGCACCGTCGTCGGTCAGCGCGACACGTACGAGTTCGCTCACTCGTCTCTCGCCACCTAGACGTTGAAGATGGACGACGTGACCGAATGCGGCCGCAACAGCGCGGCGGATGGCCACGTGGGGCCAGCCGGTTCCGGCGGTCAGCACGAGGGTCTCCAGGCGGTGAAGAGCCTCACCGGCGCTGTTGGCGTGGACCGTGAGCATGGTTCCACGATGCCCCGTGTTCGCCGCTTGAACGAGGTCAAACGCTTCGGCGCCCCGGGTCTCGCCGAGGATGAGCCGGTCGGGACGCAGGCGAAGCGCCTGGCGGACGAGAAGCCGGAGATCCACGCCGAGAGTGTCATGTGCCAGAAGACGAATCCAGTTGGCACGGTCGAGTTCGAGCTCGGCCGTGTCTTCCAGGAGCACGAGACGCTCGTGTTCCGGTACGGCGGCGACGAGTGCGTTGAGCAGGCTCGTTTTCCCGCTAGAGGTTCCTCCCGCGATCAGAAGGTTTTCTCCACAAGAGACGAGGCCGGTGAGAACCTCTTCGAGAGAACACCCGGGAGTGGCGACGGGCGGGCGCCGGGGATCCGCCGCGGGTCCGCCAAAGCAAAAATCCTCGAGCCGGGTCTTGCGGCGCGGGCGGCGACGGAACGCGAGGGCATCGCCACGCGCGGCAATGGGGTGGAGGACACCGGAGACTCGCCAATCATCGTGGTGGACGTCGAGCAAAGCTTCTGGCCCGTCTTCACGAACATCGCGTCCGTTGAGGCGCGCCAGAAGGATGAGACTGCTGCGTACCCCTTGGGCGGTAAGCGTTCCGTCCCAGCGGCTCATTCTTCCCGAGCGCTCGATATAAATCTCTTCGGGGGTATTGACGACCACCTCGTCGACGGTCTCGTCGCGCAAGGCCGGGAGGATCGGGCGGAGCAGGACCTTGAGGGTCTCGCGCGCGTTCTCTTCGGGCGAGGCCGGATGGGTTGCGAAGGGTGTGCGGAAGCGAGCCATGGCGACTATTGCACACGCTTGGAGGTGTTCCCGCGACAGGAAACCACGGCCGTTTCGGGCGCGGTTCAGGGGCCGCCGTCACGGACGCGGTGCAGCAGGATGGCAATGAGGGCAACGAAGGGGTATTCCCCGTGTACTCCGTACGACAGCGGTGCAAGGAGAGCGATCGCGGCGGTTGTCGCCGCGAGGGCTGCGGCCCGAGCACCGTTCGGGAAACGGCGGCAAGGAGGCGCGATAAACGCGTCGGCAAGCACGGTGACGAAAAGTGTCAGAATGATGAATAGAGAGTGGTGTAGACACCCCAGGCGGTGGTCCACCATGGTGGTGACCGGCCACGACCAGTGAACATGCGTCTTCTCGGGTCTGTGAAGCGTCCCGAGAAGAACATCGGCGCCGCCGAGCAACGCCGCCACCAGGAGAGCCGCGGCCCAGAGGCGTATTGCGGAGAGGGCGACGAAAGGCTTCACGTGGGTGGGGTGCTCAAGGTCCGTGCCTTGACAAGCCGCCCTCCCGCGAGGCTGGCGATGAAGTGCCCTGTTGGCAGTGTTCCCAAGAGATCGGGAGGGATCCGCTCGCGTCTCTCAGCGCCGACGGAGCGTGAGTGAGATCCGCTTCGGTGCCCGTGCCCCTGACTGTCGCGTCCGCGTGAGATCGTACGGGCTACACGAGCCACCGGGACGTCCTCGCGGCCGAATTGTTCGCTGCAGAAGCGCTGGGTGAAACCGTCGCGTACGCGAAACACCACGAGCTGTGTGGTGTTGCCCACGACGACCCGTGCCGGGGCTTCTCCTCCCAAGCGCGCGGCGAGGTCGGAGAGGGTTTGCAGGCAGAGAGTGAGATGGAATCCACCGCCGCGCCCTTTGTTGAGAAGCTGGATGAGCGCGGTTCCAGCGGTTTCGCCGGCTTCATCGACATAGACTTGAACGGGATCCGCGTCTTGTCCGTGTGCGTAACGGCGGGCCGCAAGCGCCGCGAGTTCGCCGAGGAAGAGAGATCCGACGGCTTGTCCCACGAACGGATCCGCAAGCGTGTCGAGCCCGATGTACGCTACAGTCCCGGGCCGGCATAGGAGATCGATGTTCCAGATCGGGCGTGGATCCGAGCCCTCTTCGGGCGAGAGGAGTCCTCGAAGTTCTCCACTTGTGAGACCTCCAAGAAGAGGAAGAAGAGTGGCCACCATCTTCCCGTAGTGTCCCAGGTCGTGTTCAGCGACGGCAAGAATTTTGTCGATGGTGGGCTCGGTACACCGATCGCGGCGGTAGGCGGCGACCAGGGAGGCAAACCAGGCTTCCTGATTCTCTTGAGATGAACGAGCTCGGCCGCGACTTACGTGAAGCTGAGGGAACGGCCCGCGTTGCCGCACCCGCTCCTCGAGCATGGATGCGGCGAGGGTACGACCGCGCTCGAGAACATGACGGTGGAGGGTGGCCAGTGTGATCGGTTCACCCTGGAGGCGTAGTCCTTCACCGATGGCCTCGAGGACCATCCATGAGAAAGCTACAAACGGCGAGGATCCGTCGCTGGCCGGGAGAAGACGGACGATCCGGCTGGCAAGCTCCGAGGTCCGATTCGCCTCGGACAACGCGTCGAAACGGCACGAGTGGGCGGGATGGCCAAGATGAAAATAGACATAGGGACGCCCGTGGCGTTGGGCCCCCCCGCGCATCTTTCGTTCAAGCTCGCGGTCGCCTTTGGGGTCGAGGACCAGCACGCACTGTCCACAAGCAATGTCCTGCTCAATGAGGGAACCGATCCAAAACGTTTTCCCGCTGCCCGGGGCTCCTAAGACGAGGGTATTGCCGCTCCGTTGTGCATATGTCAAGCTGAGAGACCGCTCTCGCCCCAGGCCGTGGAGCCTGGGATCGCCGCGGTCGTCGGTGGCGCGAAGGGGATTTACAGGAGGCCCCCGTAGACGTTCGTAAAGACGCGCGCTCGTTCCCTCTGTCCAGGCAAATCCCCGCCCGACCACGTAGGTGCCGGGGCGGGCGCGGCAGAATTCGGGGTCTCCTCGTCCCCGGCAGGGAACGACACGGCGAAGGACCAGAGTCAAGGCGACGAGAAGCGCAACGCTCCCTTCGATCCGGGCCACGTCGGTTGTTTGGGGGCCTTGTCCCCAGGCCGCAAGAAGACACACAAGAGCGAGTGTGCACCAGAGGAGAAGACGTAGGCCAAGACGTGTGGAAGAGGAGTGCGTAGTCAAAGTCGGACGCTTCTGGGAACCGCGTCCAGTCTTGTGCTGATCGCACCGCGCTGTCGCGCTGAGCCGCGGCCGTTGCGGCCCGTTCCGGCTTCCCCCGATTTTCGGTCCCGCCGATGCGGGCAGGGGTCATGGGAGTGCGAGGGGCTTGCGCGGGCCGGCAGCAACCATGAGAAGCGGCACATCGAGTCGCTCGATCAGCCGCCCGGGCAGATGTTCGCGCCCCCATGCCGCGAGCCCATGACGCCCGTGACTCGCGAGGACGACAAGGTCAATGCCAAGCCGATGGGTCAGCGACGCCAGAACGCCCGCCGGATTGCCCGTCTCAATGACGGGACGCACATGCACGGAATCCGTGGTTGCCTCCCGGGCACAACGTTCGAGATAAGCCGTGCGTAGCCGTTCCCCGCGACGACGCAGAAAGCGATCCGCGTGCGGGGCGAAACGCGCGCGCAGGGCACCCAGGCCGTCAGTGTCTTGGTGTCCTGGAAGGACGTGGACGAGGTCTACGCTTCCCTCGTCCTCGCCCGCGAGCCACAGGGCACGTTGAAGGGCGGTTTCGTGACTCCTGTCGCCATCCAGTGGGACGAGAAGATGGTGCGGCCCTGGTGCCGGGGGGCGAGAGCGAGGCGTGAGCTGAAGCACGTCGCATCGGGCCCGTGCCAGAACTCTCTGGGCGACACTACCACGGAGCCAGCGGCGGGGGTCGACGCGGCCGTGTGTGGCGAGGAGTACCACATCGCACTCCTGCTCATCGGCTGTGAGGGCGAGGGCGTTCGCTACGTCCTCGGGATACGACCGCCGCAGCATGCAGGCCGTGGCGTGGCCGATGCGGCGTAGCCTTTCCGCGCGGTCTTCGAGATAACGTGCCGCCGTTTCGGCGTCATGCAAATGAGGGGCTCCATGGACCCGCTCGGGCCCGCCCTCCTCCACAATGTGGGCGAGCGTGATGATGCAACGACCGGGCGCGGCCCAGCGAACGACGAGTTCGAGAAGATGCTCGGACCAGGGCGTGCCGTCGAGAGCAAGAAGAAGGCGACGGTAGGGGAGTGTCATATCTTGAGGCCCAGAGTCTGGAGGATCAGCACGACATTGAGGCCGGTGATGGCCCAGGCGAGACCGTAGGCCACGACGACCGTCGTCCGACGATTACGTAACGAGCCCATGAGTTTCCGGTCGGATGTGAAGCGCGCCAGAGGGAGAAGAGCCAAGGGAAGACCGAAACTGATGATCACCTGGGTCAAGATGAGGACCGCGGTCGGCGAAAACCCCGAGGCAATCACAAGAAACGCCGGAATCATGGTGAGGCCCCTCCGAAGCCAAAGTGGAAACCGGCGACCGAGAAAGCCTTGCATGATGACCTGACCGGCCACCGTGCCGACGGTGGATGAGGCAACGCCCGAGGCCAGAAGGGCGAGAGCGTAGAGAAGGGCTGCCCCTGTGCCAAGAAGTGGGACGAGTGTTCGGTAGGCCTGGTTCAATCCGGCGACGTTGACGATTCCGTCGTGATGAAAGGTGGCGGCGGCCATGATCAGCATGGCAAGATTGGTCAGCGTGGCCACAGCCATGGCGATGCCGATATCAAGGGTTTCAAAACGAAGTATGCGCCGTTTGGTTCGGGCGTCGCGGACCGGCAGGCGGTCCTGTGTCAAGGCCGAATGGAGAAAGATGACATGGGGCATCACGGTGGCTCCGACGATGCCCACCGCGAGATAGAGGGCCCCGTGGGGAAGCGAGGGAAGGAAAAGGCCTTGGGCCACGTGGGACCAATGTGGGCCGCCGAGAGGGATCTCGACGAGATACGCGAGTGTGACCAGCGAGACAACCGCGGCCATGACGGCTTCCAAAGGCCGGAAGCCGTGCCGTTCGAGGGTCAGAACGATGACAACCGTGATTGCGGTGAGCGCGCCTCCCACCGGCAGACTGACCGAAAGCAGTATGTGAAAGGCAATGCTTGCCCCGACGAACTCGGCCACGTCCGTTGCCGCCGCAACGATCTCCATCGAAACCCAAAGGATGGCGATCGTTTTCGGCCCGTAATGCTCGCGGCAAAGCTCGGCGAGATTGCGTCCGGAGGCGAGCCCAAGCTTGGCGGCAAGATACTGCATGACGGCCGCCGTGAGGCTGGCGCCGGCAACCACCCACAAAAGCGCGTATCCGAACGCCGATCCGCCCTGAAGATTGGTTGCGAAGTTCCCCGGGTCAATGTAGGCGATGGCGGCGATAAACGCCGGCCCGAGAAACGGGAGGAAGCGCGCAGGGCCACGGCGGAGACTTCGGCCCTCAAGGATGTCCAGGGCGTCGTCCTTCGTCCTTCGGCTCGAACTGCGTAAACGTTCCGCGAGATCCATTCGAGACTCCCGCCGCGTGACGGCACGATCATAACTCCGAGCAGGCGTTGGGGAGGCCGTCTCTAGGGTGGTTCTATTAAAATAGAAATCTTGAAAAGTCGCGGGTCCGTTCTTGTCCGACACCTCTCTCCCCCCCGATCCACGTTTCGTGGAGTTGGTCGCCTGTTACCGCAGGATGCTTGCGTTGCTCGGCGAGGACGAGCAACGCGAAGGGTTACGACGCACGCCCGGCCGTGCCGCCGAAGCCCTGCGTTTTCTCACGCGCGGTTATGGGACGCGGCTTGAGGATGTGGTCAACGGTGCGCTTTTTGAAACCGATCTCGACGAAATGGTCGTGGTCCGAGGCGTCGAGTTCTACTCGTTGTGCGAGCATCATCTCCTGCCTTTCTTTGGGTATTGTCATGTCGGTTATCTTCCACGTGGGCGTGTCCTTGGGCTGTCCAAAGTCGCCCGTCTAGTCGACGTTTTTGCGCGACGTCTTCAGGTTCAGGAACAGATGACTGTACAAATTGCACGCGCCGTCTCTGAAGTGACCGGCGCCCTCGGTGTTGGTGTGGTCGTCGAGGCCCGACACCTGTGCATGATGATGCGCGGTGTCGAGAAGCAGCACAGTTCGACCACGACATCATCGATGCTTGGCGAGTTTCGGCTTAATGCCGCAACCCGGGCGGAGTTTTTGAGCTCCGTGGGTCGAAGTTGATGATGCTTGGGATCTGTCTGGAAACGGATCGATCACCTCCGTACACGGATTCACGACGCGACGATCGGTGACATCGCCGATTTTTGGCTCGCGTCGACGGGCATTGACCGTGCTGGTTTGCGGCCCTCATCCTGGTGGGCGGTGGCTGGTGGGTCTGGTATCGGCTCGTCGGGCGCTATTACGTGACGACGGAAGACGCCTACGTGCACGGAGACCGGATTCCGATCGCGTGCCAGTGCGCCGGGACGGTCGTGTTGTACAACGTGGCCGACACCGAGACCGTTCGTCGTGGCGCGGTCCTTTTGCGTCTCAACGATACGCGCGCGCGGCTTGCGCTTTCTGCCACGGACGCCGGTCTTGAGGAGGCCGTGCAGTCGCGCCCGGGTGTGGTGTGCGCAGGTCCGCCAGGACGAGGCGGCCTTGAAGGCGGCGTGGAGCCGGGCGCGCCTGGCTGAGACCAACGGCCACCTGGCGCGTGTTCTCCTGAAGTCTCACGTGATCACAAGGCAGGAGGCACAAACCCTCCAGAGCCGGGCGGTGGTTGCGCGCGCCGTGTGGAACTGGATCAGGCACGTCTCACGGCCGCCCGCATGCGGGCGGCCCGTGACCCTCTTGTCGACGTGCCCCTCGTCGTCGGGTCACGACCGGCGCTGCACGACCACCGACTCACAGCCGCGCTCGGCCCACAGAATATCTGACGAGTCGCACCCTGGTGCAGTCCAAGGCTCTCTTGGGGTCCTCGCAGGGGGCGGTCATGCCTTTGGCACACACCGTTCTCCGCCACGCTTTCATGATGGCGACCGACGACTATTTCTGGCTTTCAGGTTGGCTCTTCCTTCTGTCCGTTCCGTTGGTCTGGATGGCCCGTGGGCCCTTCCGTCCGAGCGGAGTGCCCCTCACGGTTGAGTGATCCTCAGACTTCGTCACTCTCCGGATTCACACGGTGGATCCCAAGACTACGGAGCTTGCGGTAAAGATGCGTGCGCTCCATGCCGCTGGCCTCCGCAAGCCGCCCGATGCGCCCTTCGCAGCGTCGCAAGAGTTCTTCCAGATAGGCCCGCTCGAACCGCTCGCGTGCGTCGCGCAGAGGCAAGCCCAACCAGTCCTCGCCAAGGACACTGCGGTGCGGGCGGGCGATGTCGTTCCGACGGGCGAGAACCTGCTGCACAGCATCAGGGCTGATTTCTTCAGTCTCGGCTTCATGGAGCACGGTTTCGACAACATGCGACAGCTGCCGGAGGTTGCCGGGCCAGTCTTGTTGACGCAGAAAATGCAGTGCGCCCATGGAAAAGCGCCGGTACGGCAGCGCCTGGGTCGTGGTGAATCGCTCGGCGAGTGTGGTGACCAGTTCGGGGATGTCGGGGCGGTAATCGCGAACCGCGGGCACGGTTAGGACCCGGCGGCCCACACGTTCCAGAAGTTCCGCAGCCACTTCGTGGCGTTCCATGCGGAGTCCAAGCTCTGAGGTGGCGGTGGAGATCAGGAATCGCCGACTTTGTTCTTCGGGACTGAGTGCGATGAGCCACGCGAGCAGACGATCTTGTGCCGCGGTCGTCAACCCCTCCAGATCTTGGAGATAGAGGGTTCCGTCCGTTGCCGCACGGGCCCGGTCGACAAAAACCGTGGGAGATTCGATATCGGTCGGGGGGCAGGGGATGAACGGGCCGTGGCGCTGAGTTCTCTCGTGCAAGGCCCGGGCAATTTCCTCTCGTCCGCTCCCGGGCTCTCCGATGAGGAGCGTTTCGAGAGGAAGGCGGGCGAGAGTCGAGACGGCCTGCCGGAGCGCATGCAGCGTGTCGCTGCGGCCCCAGGCGGGATCAAGGAGAATCGGCGGTGGCGCTGGGACGGGAGATACGCGGACCTGCATTTCGAGGGCGCGGGTGACCGCCGAAAGGAGGCGGCGTAAGGAAATGGGTTTTTCGAGAACATCCACCGCGCCCCACCTCGACGCTTCGAGAGCCGCATCGATGGTGGCGTGGCCCGAGATCATGATGACGGGCGTCTTGTCGTGTCCGGACCATTCCCGCAGCAGGGTAATGCCGTCGGAATCGGGCAACCAGATATCAAGCAAAATCAGGTCGTAGGATCCCAAGCTACGGGCCTGGCGAGCCTCTTCAGCGGTGCCGGCGGTGTCCACCCGGTAACCCTCTTCGCTCAGAATCTCGTGGAGCAGAACGAGAATGTCGTGTTCGTCATCCACGACAAGAATGCGGGTTGTTGTCACAGTGGTTCGGCCTCACTCGGGTGGTAGCGATGCGCGGCGGCCCGAAGCCGCTCCGCTCGTGTGCGCTCGTTGACCGGCAGCACGACGGCAATGCGCGCGCCACCTTCTGCCCGGTTGCTCAGAAGGGTATGCCCACCGTGCTCCTCGATGATTTTCTTGGTGATGGCGAGCCCGAGCCCTGTCCCTCGAGGTTTGCTCGTGGTGTAGGGCTCAAAAGCGTGTTCAAGCATGACCGGACTGAAGCCCGGCCCGTTGTCCTCGACGAGGAGTTCGGCATCGCCCTGCACGAGATCGTAACGGACGCGGAGCAGGACCTGCCCCTTCGTTTGGCCGTAAAGTGCTTCAAGAGCGTTGCGTAGGAGATTGTGAAGAACCTGACGAATCCGTTCTTCGTCGGCTTCGATCAGTGGCGCCGGCTCGGCAAGATCGGTGACGATCTCGATGTGCGGGTAGCGGCCTCGGTAGAGGTCCGCGACTTCGGCAGTGAGAGCGCTGAGATCGAAACGGGTGAATCTGAGGTCGGGAGCACGTGCGTAATCGCCGAAAGCCCGCACCATGTTCTGCAGGGCTTCGACTTGCCGGACGATGGTCTCGACGGCGTGCTGTAACCAGGCTCGGTCGCTCTCGCTCAGGCGGTCGAAGAAGCGATGGCCGATCCGTTCGGCGGTGAGCTGAATGGGGGTCAGGGGGTTACGGATTTCGTGCGCCATACGTCGCGCGACCTCCCCCCACGCCGCATCGTGCTGGGCCTCCAAGAGATCGGTGAGGTCTTCGAACACCACGGCACCGCCGCGCCCAATGCCCGGAAGCTCCGGGAGCGCGGTCACACGGGCCACCACGACGCGTCGTCGCCGTCCTCCGCCCAGCACAATCTCCCGGCGGATTTCTTCCTGACTCGCGGGAAGGAGCTCGTCGACGGTGGCAAAAAAGTCTTCGAGAGCAGGATGGGCGGCACGCAGCGCACCCACATCCCGGCCGACGTCCTGTTCACGATTGAGCCCAAGAAGACGTCGTGCGGCTTCGTTGGCGAGTTCGAGCACACGCCGCTCGTCGAAGACCAAGACCCCCGCCGAGAGGTGTGCCAGCACCGTTTCGAGAAGAGCTCGCTCGTGCTCCTCGCGCTGGCGGTGCTCTTCCGCGGTTCGTTGCGCTGTCTCGAGGCGTCCGATCATGCGGTTGAACGGGCGCTTGAGAGGGCCAAAATCGTCGCCGGTCGTTTCGAGACGGACATCCAGTCGCCCTTCGGCCACCGCGCCGATCGCGCCGACCAGCTCGTCGACCGGGGCGACGATGCGTCGGGCGAAGTAAAGCGCGGCAGTGACCAGAGCGAGAACCCCCAGGAGGGTCACGAGAATGAGAGTCAGGATGAGACTCCAAGTGAGCGGTCGGCGGAGAAGTGTGAGTTCTTCGTAGCGCGCGTAGGCCTTCTCGACCTGGCGTGCGGTTCGTGTTTCGTGTCCCGAGACAGGGAATACGGCTTCAAGAACGAGCGGCCTCGCAAAAGGATCGGAGGTCGGCACGGGCACAACGGCGCGAACGGTGTAGTGGTGGCCTTGGCCTGGAGACAGAACCACGTTGGTGGAGGCGTGGGTGGCCTCTTCCAGCGCGGCACGGGAGGGCGTGGGTGGTAAGAGCAAGAAAGGAAACGCCGAGTCCATCGCAACGATGCGTCCGTTGCTGTCGAGCAGAACGACGTCCAGGGCGTGCGATTGGGAACGGAGGCGTCCCAAGAGAAATGGCCATGCGGACGGTGCCGTGAGGGCAAGATTTCGGGCCAGCCGGCGTGTGATGTGAAGATCTTTTTTCAGGGTGTCGTCGATAGCGCCTCGGCTGAGCGCGACGGCTGTGTGGACGACGCGAGTGACCGGGGGGGCGTACCAAGACCGAATGCTGTTGCGGATGAACACCACGGCGAATGCGCAGATGAGCACGACCGGAATCAGGGCAAGGCCGACGAACGTCCGCACCATGCGTCGTATGAGGTTCCATCCGGGTTCCCGTCTCGGATAGATCCGTCCGAGATGGATGATCTGCACGGCGATCAGACTCAACAGCCCCGTGGTACCGAACACGACGAGCACAAGAAGAGGAATGTCGAGCTCGCCGAAGAGACCGGGATTTTCGGTGGTTGAAGCCAGGAGGACGAACGTGCAAAAGACGGCCAGAAGCGTCGCCGCCGTGAGGAGCGGCAACAAGCGCGGTTTCAAGGAACGAGTCGGGTGCTTGCCCACGGGCTCGAGCTTTCCCAGTTTGTCCACAAACCCGCCAGCCACCGAAGGGCGTGGGGGATGTCGTCCACGTGAAGGGTAACGCGGGCACGGAGACGGTAGTGCCCTCCCGCCCGCAGCAGGCTGCCGTCCACGAGAGGAATCTCGTGGGGGTGCTCCAGCGCCATGATCACGCGTGCGAAGGTTGGATAACTGGTTTGGACACCGGTCTCGAGATCGCGGACGACGTAACGCCCGAGAACGGTGTGGTACGCGATGCGGTACCGCTGGTCGATCCGGGCCAGCGTGTCCCCCCAGAAGAGGAAGGTGTGGCCGTCGACGATGTGGATCTTGAGGCTGAGCGTGATCGGAATGCCGTGAAGCAGGGCGTGACGTACGGTCCGGTTCGGCGCAATCTGCAGGCGCCCGTGGAGGTAGTAGACGCTGTGTCGGCGGACCACCACGAGTCGCTCAACACGCAGCCCTGCATGAGCCGTCCCCGCCAGGCCCGCGGCGGCGAGGAGAGCAAGAACGGCAAGGCGGGAGCGGTGTGGATGCAAGGGTGTGGACGTCAGGAGCTATGACTTATAGGGTCGGGTGTGTTCTGTGGCCGTCGATCTTGGGAGTATCGGTCAGGGGCGTGCGGGTTGCAACCCTGTTCGGGTCCGCCCGGGTTGTTGTGGATGCGGTCTGTGGATGCGGTCTTGAGAAAAACCGCGTAGAAGAAGCCGTCCATGCCCTCCTCACCCGTAAGATTGTGTATCCCGGTGGGCTCGTGACGGCCCCAAGGGACCGCGGGGTCGAGCAACATGCCCTCTTTCATGTGGTTGTTGAGGAAGGTGCGCACGACCTCGTCCGTCTCTTCACGGAAAACGGAGCAGGAGGTAAAAAGCAGACGGCCTCCGGGCCGGAGATGTCCCCAAAGATTCTCAAGGAGCTGGAAGGCGAGTGTAGCGCGTGCGCGTATGTCTTCCGGGTGCCTGTGAATCTTGACGTCGGGATGGCGGCGAACGGTTCCGGAGGCCGTGCAGGGGGTGTCGAGCAGGATGCGGTCGAATTGTTCCTGGGGGGGCAGAGCTTCGGGTTGAGAAGCGTCGGCGTGGCGAAGTTCGACGCCCGTGTGCCCGAGACGCTCGAGTTCTCGTCGTGTGTATTCGAGGCGGCGCGCGCTGATGTCAAACCCAACCAAACGGCAATGCTCGGGAGCGGTTTCTCTGATCTGGGCCAATTTGTTGCCCGGCGCGCAACAAGCGTCAAGGATGTGGTTCCCGGGTTCGGGGGCCAGGAGCGGCACGGCGAGTTGGGCGGCCTCGTCCTGCACACTCGCCCACCCACGGGTATAGACATCCAAGGAGGCGGTGGGTCGTGGGGTTGCGAGGATGAGCCCGTAAGATGCTCGGTGCGTGGGTCGAGAGTCCACTCCCTGTGCCTCGAGCGCCGCCCGGCAATCGGCAACATGGGCGCGGCGGATGTTGACGCGCAAGGTCATGGGTGCTCTCTCGAGCCCGGCCTCAAGGAGCCGTGGCCAATCGTCGGGCCAGTCCTGCTGAAGCCGCGTGATCCACCATGCCGGATGGGCGTAGCGGAGCTCTAAGTCGTTGCGGGCGCGATCGTCAAGATCACGGCGTTCGCGCGTGACGCGACGGAGAACCGCATTGAGGAGCGGGGCAGCGCGTCCGAGACCCAGAAGACGGCTTGCCTCGACCGTGGCCGCAACCGCTGCATGATCGGGGATGTGGGTGTGCAAGATTTGGGCCAAGCCGACAAGGCCGAGGCTGCGCAGACGAGGATCGTCCTCTTCCGAGGCTCCGGAACGAGCAATGGCCCACAGACGGTCGAGCGCAGGGTGGTAACGGATGGTGGTTGACACGAGATCGTAGACAAAGGCCTTTTCTTGGGCTCCGACACCCGCAAGTGCAGCCTCGAGATGACGTCCATGGTGGACAACCAAGTGCACGATGCGAGCGGCCTGAGCCCGACTCTCGGCGCCGGATGAAGGGGAACGTTGCGCATCGCTGTTCACAGCAAACGGCGCCCGAGAAGGGGGGTGCGCCAGCCTCTGAGAAAATCGCCGGCTTTCAAGCATGGCTTCCCGCTGCGCTGCAGTTGTGTGATGCGTAGCCGTCCCGAGCCGCAGGCGACATCAATGCCTTCCTCGCTTGCCGCGATGATCATCCCGGGCGGAGATGCAGAGTCTTCGACGAACGCGATGGCCTCGTGCACGACCAGACGGTTGGCGGGATGCGTCAGGTCCAGAAAGGCATAGGTCCTGGGCCAGGGAGTGAACGCGCGCACGCGTCGTTCGAGTTCTTCCGCCCCCAGTGTCCAGTCGAGATGACCGTCTTCTTTGCGCAGACGCGGAGCATACGTGGCATCGTCTTCGTTTTGATCGTCCGGCACGAGCGTAGGGTTGGTTGCAAGGGTGTCGAGAACCTCGAGGAGGCAGCGTGTGCCGAGCCGGGCGAGTCGCTCACCGAGCGCTCCGGCCGTATCGGAAGCGAGGATGGGCTCCGGGCAGCGGCGGTACACGGGACCGTCGTCGAGACGTGCGCTCATGCGCATGATGCTCACACCGGTTTGTGCGTCGCCGGCGAGAATGGCGTGCGCGATGGGCGAGGCGCCGCGCCAGCGTGGCAGTAAAGACGCGTGGACGTTGAGCGCCCCCAAGGGGAAGAGTGCAAGCCACGAGGCGGGGAGAAGACGGCCGTAGGCCGCAATCACGGCCGCGTCGGCACCGGTTGCCTGGATCATTTTCAGAAGGTGCGGGGCGCGAAGGCTGCGGGGCACCAAAACGGGCAGTTTCAATCTCTCGGCTGCGAGAGCCACGTCGGTGGGGCGCAGCCGACGTCCGCGGCCCACCGCCTCTGGAGCCTGGGTCAGTACAAGACAGACCTCGTGGCGCGAGACCAACCCTTCAAGGACCGTGGTCGCGAAAGAGGGGCTGCCCGCGAAGACGAGCCGCACCGGGCGTGGTCAGCCCTGGACGGCGGTTCGTTCCGCCCCCCGTCGGGAGGCAAGATAGCGTTTGCGCAAGCGCTCACGCTTCAGAGACGAGAGGTGATCGATGAAAAGGCGACCTTCCAAGTGATCGATTTCATGCTGGAGACAGACTGCAAACAGCCCTTCGGCCTCCACCGTGAACGGTTCCCCCCGGACATCACGAGCGGCGACCTTGACACGGGCTGAGCGTTCCACCCGCTCGCGAACGTCGGGGATGGAAAGGCATCCTTCTTCGCTTGTAAGGCGTCCCTCGCGGGCGACGATGACCGGGTTGACGAAGATGCGGCTCCCGCGACGGTCTTCCGAGACGTCGAGAACGAGCAAGCTTTCCCGGGCGCCGATTTGAGTGGCGGCCAGTCCAATTCCACCCTGGTCATGCATTGTTTCGATCATATCTTCTGCCAGGCGCGCCAAGGCGGCGTCGAAGCGCGTAACCTCCACCGCGTGGAGGCGCAGGCGGGGATCGGGATAGAGGAGCACAGTACGGACGGCCATCGGAAACCTCCTCAGTCAGGGCGGGGTCCTTGCACTTGCTCCCCGCACTGTATAGCATGGGGTCGGTTCGTTTCCCCACCGAGCAAGGGGGAGTTACCCATGGGCAGAGGCCACCACTCAGGATTGGGACCCACAAGGGAGGGGGGAACCTACTCCTTTGATCATTTTAAACCATGGAGCGACCACGGATTCAGGGCGCGGTTTGGGCAGCGGATGGTGGGTATTTCGCTGGTTCTTGCGCTTGCCGCCTGCGCCGGGGGTCCTTCAGGCCCTCGTCTGCCATCGCGGGTGTCCCGACCGGCCGCGCAAACCCTACAGCCTGCTCCTGCGCAGCGGCGACCGCTACCTGCGCACCACGTTCGGCTCTCCCCGTCGCTCTTGGTTCAGCGCGCCCCTTACCGTTATGTCATCCGCCCGGGCGACACCCTTTGGGCTCTCTCGGTGCGATTCCTGCACGACCCTTGGCTCTGGCCGGACCTTTGGTATGAAAATCCATACATCCACAATCCGGACCTCATTTATCCGGGTGAGGTGATCACTCTTCAAAACAGTGTGTCCGGACGGCCCATCCTCATGTTGCGCACGCGTCACGGGCAGCTTGTGGCGACGACGTCCTCTCGCGTTGCCCAAGAAGCCTTCGTTCGTCGCGGGGAAGTTGTACTGCGTCCCCATGTCGAAGTGCGTCCCCTGCGACGCCCCCTTGAGGAAATTCCCTACCGTGTGCTGGCCCCTTTCTTGACGCACCCGGTCGTTGTTCCGCGGAGGGATGCGGCCCGATTGCCCTATGTGCTTCGCGGCATCAGCGAGCGCCCTTATCTCGGGTCCGGGGACAGGGCCTTTGTCCGGGGGCTTGACAATCCGGCCTTGCGCCGCTACAGCGTTGTTCGGATTGTGCGCACGCTCTGGAGCTACAACGGAGATCGACGTCTGGGCCTCGAAGTGATTTATCTTGGCCAAGCGCGTGTGCTGCGCTACGGTGATCCTGCGGTCGTACGCATCACCCACGCACGCAGCAACATTCAAGCGGGCGATCGCTTGATTCCGCTGTCGCAGGAGGGCTTGCGCGAACGTATGAGGGTTCACCCCCCGCGGCGGCCGGTTCACGCCCGTATCGTTGCGGTCTTTGGCAACGCGCCGAACATTGGGGCTTATCAGATCGTCGTGATCGATCGGGGTCACGACGCCGCGCTCCGGGAGGGCGATGTCGTGTCCGTCTACAGCCGCTCGCGTCGTATCGATGATCCTTACGCTTACGGCAATCTCAGCGGGATCGCGCGGCTTCCGGGTCTCAAAATCGGTGATGCCCTCGTTTTCCATGTCGAGCGACGCATGAGCCTTGCGCTCGTCACCCTGGCGCGGCGGTCGCTGCGTGTGGGGGATCGGGTCTGCGGTGGCGCGCCGTCGCGTCCTGGGAGCGCCGCACTCCGATGATGCAGTGGACTGTACCCGAGGCCGTCGTGTATCTCATGAAGATCCGTCTGCGTGAGGAAGATCCTGTCAAGGCTTTCGATCTCGGGCCTTGTCAACGCCAGGAGTTTGTGACCGGAGGCGGGGGAGCCCTGCCGTTCTGGTCCGATGCCCCCGAGGAGATCCGGATCTGGCTCGAGGGGGGGATGGGCAAGGAAAATTGGTGTGCCACCCCCGATCCGGCTTCTCGGCGCGTCTACGCTTGCTGGGAAGAGCGTGTCCTCAGTACCGAGAGCCGCGCGTTTCTTGATGAGCTCTCTGCGCTTGATATTCTTGACGCCCCGCAGCGGGAGCGCGTCATTGAGCGTGTTCTGGCTCTGGATCTTCCGGATCTTGAGCCTGAAGATTTGGGCTGGATCGTGCTCGGTGTGCTCAACGCTACGCCCGATCCCGAGGAGGCAGAGGGTGTTCCGAAGGGCCATCCGTCATTTTGGGATTCGGACGAGCGTCATTGATCTGTTGCGGGGCCCGCAATCAGGAGCGAACCGGGTCTTCCCTTTCTTGAGGAAAAGACGTGCGCCAAGTTGTCGTCGTTGAGTCGCCGGCCAAAAGCAGGACCATCCAAAAATATCTGGGGCCGTCTTATGTGGTTCTGGCGTCTTATGGTCACGTACGGGATCTGGTTCCGAAAGAGGGAGCGGTCGAACCAGAGAAAGATTTTTTTACGCACTACGCGCCGATCGAGCGCAACGTCCGTCATGTGGAGGCCGTCGCCCGTGCTCTCGAGGATGCTGATGGACTTCTCTTGGCAACCGACCCGGATCGGGAGGGCGAGGCGATCTCTTGGCATCTCTGTCAGCTACTTGAGGAACAGGGGGCGCTCGCGGGCAAGCGCGTCGAGCGCATTGTTTTTCACGAGATCACGGAATCGGCGGTGGCCGAAGCCCTGAGCCATCCTCGGCCCATTGCCCTTGATCTTGTCAATGCTCAACAGGCCCGCCGTGTCCTCGATTATTTGGTGGGATTCAATCTCTCTCCGCTTCTGTGGCGCAAGATTCGCCGAGGTCTCTCGGCCGGCAGGGTTCAGAGCGCTGCGCTGCGCCTGATCGTCGAACGGGAAGAGGAAATCGAGAAATTCGTGCGTCGCGAATATTGGACGCTGGAGGCCGGCCTTGTCAAGGACGGGCAGGAGTTCCGTGCCCGGTTGACCCACGTCGATGGCGAACGTCTTGGGGCCCACGACATTGGGGACGCCGAGCAGGCCGCCGCGCTTCGCGCCCGGCTTCTTGAAGCCGCCCGAGCCGGAACGCTGCGTGTCGATGGGCGCGACATCAATCAGCGACGCCGCCAACCGCCCCCGCCCTTCACCACGTCGACCCTTCAACAGGATGCCTCGCGGCGACTCGGCTTCTCCGCCCGCAAAACGATGCAAACGGCGCAACAGCTCTACGAGGGAATCGATCTTGGCTCCGGTGCCGTGGGACTGATCACCTATATGCGCACCGATTCCGTCCAGCTTGCCGAGCAGGCGCTCCACGATTTACGCGCGATGATCCACAAGGTCTACGGCCCCCAGGCCGTACCTGAAGAGCCGCGCCGCTACCGCACCAAAAGCAAGAACGCGCAGGAAGCACACGAAGCCATCCGGCCGACCGACCCCTCACGTCACCCGGAAACTTTACGCGGCCGTCTCGGGGTGGATCAGTGGCGTCTCTACGATCTGGTCTGGCGGAGGGCTTTGGCCTCGCAGATGCGGCCGGCCCTCTACGATATCGTCGGGGTCGATTTGGTGGCATCTGCGACCGGCCGGTTCCGGGCGAACGGCTCGACTCTGCGCGAGCCCGGCTTTACGGCCGTTTACCGTGAAGCGCGTGAGGACGGGGAAGACGTCTCCGAGCGGACGGCCCTCCCCCCCCTGGAGGCGGGGGAGGAAGTCCCGCTCCGCGATCTCCTCACGCTCCAGCATTTCACGGAACCTCCTCCGCGCTACAGCGAGGCCTCTCTCGTCAAGGCCTTGGAGGAGTACGGGATCGGTCGTCCGTCGACCTACGCCTCGATCATCGAAACCCTGCGCCACCGGGAATACACGATGACGGTGCAGAAACGGTTCCGCCCCACCGATGTTGGGCGTGTTGTTGTGCGCTTTCTGTCGGAATATTTCGGTCGTTACGTCGATTACGGATTTACGGCGCGTATGGAGGATGAGCTCGATGAGATCGCGCGGGGGGAACGGGGCTGGGTGCAGGTTTTACGTGAGTTTTGGGCGCCGTTTCACGACGAGCTGGAGCGGGTGGCGAAGACGGTGACCCGCGCGCAGGCGGTTCCGGCCCGTAGTCTCGGCATGGATCCCGTGAGCGGTCAACCTATCAGTGTACGACTTGGCCCGTTCGGCCCGTTCGTCCAGCTTGGCGAGAAGACCGACACGGCGAAGCCGCGGTACGCCAGAATCCCTCCGGGTTTTTCTCTCGAAACTCTGACACTGGAGCAAGCCCTTTCGCTGCTCGCTCTGCCGCGTGCTCTCGGGATGGACAACGAAGGGGGCTCGATCAGTGCCGGAATCGGCCGATTCGGCCCCTATGTCCGCCGCGGTGACCGCTACGTCACGTTACGTGAGCACGATCCTCTTCGCATCACGCTGGATGAGGCTTTGGCGGTGCTCCGCGCCGACGATGAGGCACGCGCTCGACGGATCATCGCCGACTATCCCGAGCAAGGGGTGCGTGTTTTGAAAGGACGCTTTGGCCCTTATGTCACGGACGGCGAACGGCGGGCCCGGGTTCCGGCGGACCGTGCACCCGAAGAACTGACCGCCGCGGATTGTGCGCGTCTTCTGGACGATGCCCCTATCCGTCGTGCCGCGCGCGCGCGGGCCGTTCCCAAATCTTCGACAGCCGGGACACGCCGGTCGACGGCACGTGCGCATCCCGGGAGCAAGAGGCAAGCCGCACCGTCACCGACGAGTGAGGTTGCCGCAGCCAAGGTTTCCACCTCTCGCAAGCCGCGTGGGAGCGCACGCAAAACGGCCGAAGGAGACAAGAGAGCCCTTCCCAAAAGCACGGTCCGTAAAAAACGTGCCCCCAAAAATGCCGGTCCGCGGTCTCGGAAGAGCCGCCGTCCTGTGTGATGCCGGTACGTTTTGCCGATCCAGACGCCATCGCCGAAGCTGCGTACAAGCTTGCCTCCGGTGAGATCGTGGCCTGTCCGACCGAGGGGGTTTACGGTCTGGCCTGTGATCCTCTGTCCAACGCAGCGCTTGCGAAGCTGCTGAACCTCAAAAAACGTCCCTCGGGCAAAGGCTTCATCCTCGTTGCCGACCGCTTTGAGTCCCTTCGCCCGTTTGTGATCCTCGAGGACAGGCATCTGGTCGTCAGCTTGCCGCTCCTCCCGGCACCGTGCACTTGGATCTTCCCGGCCGCGCGGGCATGTCCCCCCCCACTGCTCGGCGACCATGAAACCGTGGCTGTGCGCGTCAGTGCCCACCCTGTTCTTGCGGGTCTCTCCGCAGCCTTTGGCGGCGCTATCGTTTCGACCAGCGCCAATCCAAGCGGTGCGCGCCCGGCGCGTACCGCCTCCGAGGTCCAGGCTTATTTCCCGGACGGCCTCGCGCTCGTCCTCGACGGCCCGCTGGGCGGTTTGGCGGGCCCGACCGAGATCCGTGACGCCCGCGACGGCCGTATCGTGCGTGCGGTGCCACGGTGAGCGCGATCAGCCGTCACGAACGTGTCGATCCCCTCTTCCGCGAGTTCCAGGAAGAGGTCGTGGCGATGTTGGCACGGCACGAGGGATCGATCGAGAGATTTCGCGACGACCGCTGGGAATACAAGGCTGGGGGAGGAGGGCAAAGTCGGGTCCTTGACGGGGGGAACAGCCTCGAACGGGCGGCCGTTCATTTCTCCCACATCACAGGGGCGTCTCTTCCGTCCGCGGCGACGCAACACCGACCCCGGCTTGCGGGAGCACCCTTTCGGGCTCTCGGGGTGTCGGTCATCGTCCACCCACGCAACCCTTATGCCCCGACTTCGCATTGCAACGTACGCTACCTCGAGGTCGCCCCCGAGGAAGGTTCCGAGGTGTGTTGGTTTGGGGGAGGCTTCGATCTCACCCCCTTCTATGGCTTTCAAGAAGATTGCCGCTTGTGGCATCAAGAGGCTTGTGACGCGTGTTTGCCGTTTGGAGGGATCGAACTCTACCGACGTTACAAGGACTGGTGCGACCGCTATTTCTATCTTGCGCATCGCGGAGAGCCGCGTGGAATCGGGGGGCTCTTTTTTGATGACTGTGTGCTGGGGACGTTCGAGTGCACTTTCGAGTTCGTCGCCGCGGTGGCGCGGTGTTATCTCCGCGCGTACGACGCCATTCTCACGCGTCGCCTCCCGCTCGTTTGGGGACCACGTGAACGGGCGTTTCAGCTTTACCGCCGTGGTCGTTACGTTGAGTTCAATCTTCTTTACGATCGTGGAACCCGCTTTGGCCTTGAATCGGGGGGACGGACGGAATCCATCCTTGCCTCGCTCCCTCCCCTAGCACGTTGGACATACGCTTCCTGTCCGGATGAGCGTGCGGAAAAGAACCTCAAGGAGCAGTACCTTCAGGTGCAGGATTGGCTGGTATCCGGCGGGGGGCAATCGGGAACGCCACCTGTAGGCGGGGTGCCGGGCCATTAAAATGTCGTGATGGATCTACAAAAGACTGCCCCTTCTTTACCGACCGCGGCGTTCCCGTGGACGCGATTGCGTCGGCTGCGACGGACGGCAGGATTACGGACGCTCGTGCGCGAGACGGCGCTTGCCCCCGAGGATCTCATCCAGCCTGTTTTTGTTGTCAGCGGCCAAGATCGGCGCGAGCCGGTGGCCCGCATGCCGGGGGTGGACCGCTTGAGTGTCGATCTTCTGGTCAAGGAAGTCCAGGGGTGGCGTCGCCTCGGGATTCCCGCGGTGGCGCTTTTCCCGGCCGTGGATCCGTCACGAAAGAGCGAGGATGGTCGCGAGGCGTGGAATCCCGATGGTCTCGTGCCGTGTGCTCTTAGAACGCTGCGCCAAACAGTCCCGGATCTTGTCCTGGTTGCCGATGTCGCCCTCGACCCTTACACCAGTCACGGACACGACGGGCTGCTGGGCCCCGACGGAACGGTGCTCAACGATGAAACTCTTGAGGTGCTCGTTCGGCAAGCCCTTTGTCTCGCTGAAGCCGGGGCCGATGTCGTTGCTCCCTCGGACATGATGGACGGGCGTGTCGGCGTGTTGCGTCACGCTCTCGAATCGGCGGGGCACACGCAGACGGTGATCCTGAGTTACGCCGTCAAATACGCTTCCGCCTTCTACGGCCCGTTCCGCGATGCGGTGGGCTCGGCGTCGTCCCTTGGCCGCGGCGACAAGAGCACCTACCAGATGGACCCGGCCAATTCCGACGAAGCGCTCCGTGAGGCTCGTCTGGACATTCAGGAAGGCGCCGATATCCTCATGGTCAAGCCTGCCGGTCCTTGCCTTGACGTGATTGCACGAGTGCGGCGCGAGTTGGGTTGGCCGACTTTCGCTTATCAGGTGAGCGGCGAGTACGCGCTTCTCGAGAGCGGAATTCGAAACGGTCTTTTGGAGGGGCCGCGTGCGGTTCTGGAGTCACTTGTGGCTATCCGGCGAGCCGGCGCAGACGCCATTCTGACTTACTACGCGGGCCGTGTTGCCCGTTGGCTCCGCGAGGGCGTGTTCTCCTGAATCGAACGGATCATCCGGAGACAGGCCCGTACGAGTGCGTGCTGTGGGGCGATCCTCTGCGGCACACATGCTCGCCCGCGTTGCACCGGCGTTTCGCCGCGACCACGGGGGTGGCCCTGCGGTATCGTGCCGAGGCCGTCACGCCCTATGAGTTCATCAGTCGTGCACGTCGTTTCTTTGCCCAAGGAGGGTGGGGAGCAAACGTCACTGTTCCGCACAAAATTGCCGCACGTGAATTGGCTCAGGTCTTGGATCGCGAGGCGGCGGTGTGCGGTGCGGTCAACACCCTTTACTACCGCGGGGGGGTGCTGCGCGGGGCCAACACGGACGTGGTCGGTCTGCGTCGCGAACTCCTAGAACGTCGTGGTTTGGCCAGTGTTAATGATCTCCACCTCGCTGTCGTCGGGGCAGGAGGAGCGGCGAGGGCCGTGATCGTTGCGCTGTTTCCGCACTGCGTGAGTGTGGATCTTCTTGTGCGCTGTCCGCAGCGGGGCCAAGCTTTGGTGCGCGATCTTGAGCGTCATGGCATCCGGATCACTTCCGTCCGAGACTTGGCCACTCTCGGGAAGAATGAGCGCCTTGAATGCTCCCTGCTCGTGGACGCCACTTCCGCTTGGGTGCGTGGGGACGAGTGGGGGCTCCCGTCGGGATCGCTCTCTCCAGGGGCTGTTTTCTACACCTTGAGTTATGGCAAAGAAGGAGATAAGTTTCAAAGACTTGCAAGGCAGCACGGAGCGGATGATTGCATTGATGGCTGGGGTCTTCTCGTAGAGCAGGCGGCGGCGTCTTTTGCCTTGTGGACCGGAGTGTTCCCGCCGACGGACGAGCTGTGCGAGGCGGGGATTGCG
>JAJZYM010000001.1:300000-317437 GCA_021798115.1 Pseudomonadota bacterium
AATCGACGATTCTTAGGGGAACGGTCCTGGAAAGGCCGGCCACAGGGGGTGATAGCCCCGTACCCGAAAAGAACCGTTGATGGGCCAGCGTCGAGTAGGACGGGACACGTGAAATCCTGTCTGAACATGGGGGGACCATCCTCCAAGGCTAAATACTCCCTATCGACCGATAGTGAACCAGTACCGTGAGGGAAAGGCGAAAAGAACCCCTGTAAGGGGAGTGAAATAGAACCTGAAACCGTATGTGTACAAGCAGTGGAAGCCCCGCAAGGGGCGACTGCGTACCTTTTGTATAATGGGTCAGCGAGTTATTCTCAGTGGCAAGCTTAACCGTCTAGGGGAGGCGCAGGGAAACCGAGTCCGAAATGGGCGTTTGAGTCGCTGGGAATAGACCCGAAGCCGGGCGATCTATCCATGGCCAGGGTGAAGGTGGGGGACAACCCACTGGAGGCCCGAACCCGTTACTGTTGAAAAAGTATGGGATGAGCTGTGGATAGGAGTGAAAGGCTAAACAAGCTCGGCTATAGCTGGTTCTCCTCGAAAGCTATTGAGGTAGCGCCTCGTGTATCACTCTTGGGGGTAGAGCACTGTTTCGGCTAGGGGGTCGTCACTGACCTACCAAACCGATGCAAACTCCGAATACCAAGAAGTGCAAGCACGGGAGACACACGGCGGGTGATAAAATTCGTCGTGAAAAGGGAAACAACCCTGACCGCCAGCTAAGGTCCCCAAATCACAGCTTAGTGGTGAACGATGTGGGAAGTCTCAGACAGCCAGGAGGTTGGCTTAGAAGCAGCCATCCTTTAAAGAAAGCGTAATAGCTCACTGGTCGAGTCGGCCCGCGCGGAAGATTCAACGGGGCTCAAGCTGTGTACCGAAGCTGCGGGTGCAGTACGCGTTCGCGTGTACTGCGCGGTAGAGGAGCGTTCCGTAAGCCTGCGAAGGTGGCTCGTAAGGGCTGCTGGAGGTATCGGAAGTGCGAATGCTGACATGAGTAACGATAATGCGGGTGAAAAGCCCGCACGCCGTAAGCCCAAGGTTTCCTGCGCAACGTTCATCGACGCAGGGTGAGTCGGGTCCTAAGGCGAGGCCGAAAGGCGTAGTCGATGGGAAACAGGTCAATATTCCTGTACTTTGCATCAATGCGATGGGGGGACGGAGAAGGCTAGGCGAGCCGGGCGATGGTTGTCCCGGTTCAAGCAGGTAGGGAGCTCTCCCAGGCAAATCCGGGGGGGCAATCCCGAGACGCGAGCACGAGTGTATGCCTCGGCATGCACGAAGCCGCTGATGCCACGCTTCCAGGAAAAGCCCCTAAGCTTCAGTTGATGTGAATCCGTACCGTAAACCGACACAGGTGGGCGAGGAGAGAATCCTCAGGCGCTTGAGAGAACTCGGGTGAAGGAACTAGGCAAATTGGTACCGTAACTTCGGGAGAAGGTACGCCTCCGTTACGTGAGGACCCTCGCGGTCCGAGCGGAGGGAGGCCGCAGTGAAAAGGCTGCTGCGACTGTTTAATAAAAACACAGCACTCTGCAAACACGAAAGTGGACGTATAGGGTGTGACACCTGCCCGGTGCCGGAAGGTTAATTGATGGGGTCAGCCGCAAGGCGAAGCTCTTGATCGAAGCCCCGGTAAACGGCGGCCGTAACTATAACGGTCCTAAGGTAGCGAAATTCCTTGTCGGGTAAGTTCCGACCCGCACGAATGGTGTAACGACAGCAGCGCTGTCTCCACCCGAGACTCAGTGAAATTGAAATCGCTGTGAAGATGCAGCGTTCCCGTGGCAAGACGGAAAGACCCCGTGAACCTTTACTGCAACTTTACATTGAATTCTGAACAGATCTGTGTAGGATAGGTGGGAGGCTTTGAAGTGCGGACGCCAGTTCGCATGGAGCCATCCTTGAAATACCACCCTGGTCTATTCGGAGTTCTAACCTAGGCCCGTCATCCGGGTCGGGGACAGTGTATGGTGGGTAGTTTGACTGGGGCGGTCTCCTCCCAAAGAGTAACGGAGGAGCGCAAAGGTACCCTCAGCGCGGTCGGAAATCGCGCATGGCGTGCAAAGGCACAAGGGTGCTTAACTGCGAGACACACAAGTCGAGCAGGTGCGAAAGCAGGTCTTAGTGATCCGGTGGTTCTGTATGGAAGGGCCATCGCTCAACGAATAAAAGGTACTCCGGGGATAACAGGCTGATTCCTCCCAAGAGTTCACATCGACGGAGGAGTTTGGCACCTCGATGTCGGCTCATCACATCCTGGGGCTGTAGCAGGTCCCAAGGGTATGGCTGTTCGCCATTTAAAGTGGTACGCGAGCTGGGTTTAGAACGTCGTGAGACAGTTCGGTCCCTATCTGCCATGGGCGTTGGAAATTTGAGAGGGGCTGCTCCTAGTACGAGAGGACCGGAGTGGACGTACCTCTGGTGTTCCGGTTGTCACGCCAGTGGCACCGCCGGGTAGCTATGTACGGAAGGGATAACCGCTGAAAGCATCTAAGCGGGAAGCCCGCCTCAAGATAAGATTTCCCGGACCCTTGGGGTCCCTGAAGGCCCGTCGAAGACGACGACGTTGATAGGCTGGGTGTGGAAGCGCAGCAATGCGTGGAGCTAACCAGTACTAATTGGCCGTGAGGCTTGACCATATAACACCCAAGACATTGGGTTGCGCCAACGATCAAACACTCGATTACCCTTTTTGCCTGGTGGCTGGAGCGAATCGGAACCACCCGATCCCATCCCGAACTCGGAAGTGAAACGATTCAGCGCCGATGGTAGTGTGGAGTTTCTCCATGTGAGAGTAGGTCGCCGCCAGGCATCTCATCCGACGGTTCAATCCGTCACCGGCCACGGCGGCGATGCTGCCGTGGCTTTTTTTTGCTCCGGTTTCAGCCCACCCTCGTGCCGCATCCACGCCAGCTGGCGGGGCGTATGATCACAGACGTCTGCCCAGACGATGGAGATCACCTGTGATTGACCCCGCTGCTGTCCTTATAGGGTCCTGGATCCTTGATGCTGCGCTGATGACGGTCTTTTGGTTGTGGGCGAAGCACTTTCGCAATGCCGGCTACGTGGACATTGGATGGTGCCTTGGTATTGGCCTCAATGCCTTGGTCGATCTTCTCTGGAGCGGAACCCACTCGCTTCTGGCTTGGGCGCTGGCGGTGTCCGCCTGGCTCTGGGCGTTGCGTCTTGCTGTGTATCTGGCGGTTCGCGTGATCGGCAAAGCCGAAGATCCTCGCTTTTCGGCTCTCAGGAAGGAGTGGCGTGAACGTGGGCGATCGGAAAATGCGACCCTCTTTGGGGTCTATCAATTCCAGGGATTTCTCGCCTTGATCTTTGCCGGGCCGGTGTTTCTGGCTTGTCTCGAGCCCTCGCTCAGGTTCGGCTGGACGGGAGTGCTGGGTTTGGTTCTTTTCGGAGTTGGTCTGGCCGGAGAAGTCCTGGCAGACGCTCAATTGTCTCGGCACAAGGCGAGCAGGACGGGCGGTGTCTGTCGTCGCGGTCTCTGGGCGTATTCACGCCACCCCAATTATTTTTTCGAGTTCCTGGTCTGGCTGGGCCTGGCTGTCGGCGCACTTGAGGCGCCGTACGGCTTTTTGGCCTTAGTTTGTCCAGTGTTGATCCTTGTTTTTCTCCTCAAGGTGACCGGCATCCCGGCCACGGAAGCGCATGCATTGGAAAGCCGGGGGGAAGAGTACCGCCGGTACCAGCGCGAGGTGTCCGCCTTCGTGCCGTGGTTCCCACAGAAGAAGGAAGGGCGATAATCTTGGAAGGATCGCAACAGGAGCGGCGCTGGGTCGACACCCTCGTGGACCAGGGGTGGATCCCCCTCCCGCTCTTGCGCCTCGCGGTCCGAAGTCTTCTTCGCCGTCGGCGTGCCGCGCTCTACCGGGGAGGTTATGCGGAGCAAACGGAGGCCGAGGAGTCTTGGATGGCAGTGCTCCGGCACTCCCCGATCGTCGTGGCTCCCGAGCTGGCCAACCGCGAGCACTACGAGGTCACGCCGGATTTCTTTCGATTGGTCCTTGGCCCCCACTGGAAGTACAGCTCCGCGCTTTGGGCTGACTCGGAAGGTGTGGACGAGCTGGGCTCCGCCGAGGAACGCATGCTTGCGCTCGTCTGTGATCGTGCGGAAATCGCGGACGGGCAAACCATTATGGATCTCGGCTGCGGGTGGGGTTCATTTGCACTTTACGTGGCTCGTCGCTATCCGCATGCCCGGGTCGTTGCCGTCTCGAACGCTGAAGCGCAGATCGGAGTTGTACGTGCACGCGCCAAGGCCCACGGGCTGGAAAATATCGTTGCGGTCCAGGCCAATGTCGGAGCGCCAGATTGGAAACCACCGGCGCGATTCGATCGCATTGTAAGCGTGGAGTTTTTCGAGCACGTGCGCAACTACGCAGCACTTCTGGGGCGCCTGGCTGAGGGGCTAAAGTCCGACGGGCGCCTCTTCGTGCACCACTTTGCGCACCGCGACCGTTCGTACCCATTTGTGAACGAGGGATCGTCTGACTGGATGGCGCGGTGGTTTTTTGGCGACGGGCAAATGCCGGCGGCGAGGTTGCTTCTGTCGTTCCAGGATGATCTCCTCGTGCGCCGTCGCTGGGTTGTGGACGGGCGACACTACGCACGCACCGCGCGCGCGTGGCGTGCGCGGCTCGAACGGGAGCGCCGTGAGATCGAAGCCGCCTTCGGTGGTGCGAAGGAAGGACGTGCGTGGTACCATCGCTGGCGACTTTTTTTTCTGTCCTGCGAGGAGCTCTTCGGTAGTCGTGGCGGAAACGAATGGGGCGTCGTCCACACCCTCCTTTCCCACCGAGGGTGAACGGTTTGTGGCTGCACCCGAACCGCAGAGCTGCGGCCGTGTGCTGATGGTTCGTCCGGCCACATTCGGGTACAACGAGGAGACCGCTCCGAGCAATGCCTTTCAGAACAAGCACGCGGACGAGCCCCGCGAGATACGGCGGCGAGCCTGGCACGAGTTTGACGCCGCGGTGGAGCGGCTCCTCTCCGAGGGCATCGAAGTCCACGTCTGGGACGATCGACCGGAACCAGCCAAACCCGATGCGATCTTCCCGAACAACTGGCTGAGCACGCACGGTGACGGGACGCTCGTCCTCTATCCGCTCGAGGCGCGAGTACGACGGGCGGAACGCGATCCGGAGCTCGTCTCCTGGCTTTCCGGCCGGTTCAAGTTCCGGCGCCTTCTGGACCTGAGCGCACTTGAGAAGGAGGGGCAATACCTCGAAGGGACGGGGAGCCTCGTGCTCGATCGTCCCGGGAGAGTGGCCTATTGCGCCCTTTCCAGTCGAAGTGATCCGCGTGCTCTCGAGCGCTGGTCAAGGGAGATGGGCTACCGAACCTTGACGTTCCGGACCGACGACGGGCACGGTCGGCCCGTATACCACACCAACGTAGTCCTTGCCATCGGGAGTCGAATAGCCGTTGTTGTGGAACAAGCACTCCCCGAGCGCAACGAAAGAAACACTCTCCGGGAAAACCTCGAATCTTCGGGCCGCCGGGTTCACACGCTGGATCTCGAAGCCATGTGTGCCTTTGGTGCCAACGCCCTGGAACTGTCCACCCGGGTGGGGCCGGTGTGGGTCCTCTCTACGCGCGCGTGGAGACGCCTGCCCTCCCCCGTGCGCCGGGATCTCGAGAAGGACGTCCGTGTCCTTCCGCTTGATGTCACGACGGTGGAGGACGTGGGCGGGGGCGGTATTCGCTGCATGCTTGCGGAAATTTTTCTGGCCGAACCGCCCACTCACAAGGTTGGGGAGACGAGACGGTCGAGGTAGTCGATGGCCCGTCGGAGATGCGGGACAACGATTGTCCCCCCCACGACAAGACCGACGGAGAGGGCGTCAAGAATCTCCTCGCGCTTTGCGCCGAGTTCGTGGCAGCGGTCGAGGTGGTAGCGAACACAATCGTCGCAGCGCAGGACGAGGGAAGCGACGAGGCCGAGGAGCTCCTTGGTGTTCTGCGAGAGCGCCCCGCTCTCGTAAGCGAGCGTGTCGAGGGAATAGAGTCGCTTGATCACGCGGTGGTTGGTGGCGAGAACACGCTCGTTGAGTCGGGCGCGTTCGGCAGCGAATTCTTCTGGGCTCACGGTCACGGGAGAAGACTCCATTGAGAGAAAGACGGTTTGCCGATTCTAGTGCAGCGTGGACGCTTCGCGCCTGACGGGCTCGGAGACGATCCGGTACAATGCCGCCCATCAGCGTGCTGATTGTTATCTTCCGACGCGATGCCCGTCCGCTCCCGCTACCTTGTGTGTCCACCGACCTATTTTGATGTGCAATATTGCATCAACCCATGGATGCAAAACCAGCTTCATCATGTCGATCAGGTCCGCGCCGCACGCCAGTGGCTCGCCCTTCGTGCCACACTGGCACGATACACCGACGTTGTTGACCTGGAACCGGTCCACGGCCTTCCGGACATGGTGTTTACGGCCAATGCCGGGTTCGTCTACCGCTCGCGGGTTGTGGTGAGCCGGTTCCTTCATCCGGAAAGACAAGGCGAAACGACCCCGTTTGCCGACGCTTTTCGTCGCCTCGGGTTTGAGGTCCTCGTCCCCCCCGAGGATCTTGTTTTCGAGGGAGCCGGCGATGTGCTCTACGACAGTCGAAGGGGGTTTGCCTGGGCGGGATCGGGACAACGTTCCACGCGCGCGTCGCACCGATATGTTGAAGACGCGACAGGGTGCGCTTTGGTGTCACTGACGCTTGTCAATCCCTCCTACTACCATCTCGACACGTGTCTGTGCCCTCTTCCGGGTGGCGAGCTGCTTTACTACCCCCCCGCTTTCAACGAGGAAAGTCTGGCGCTCATCACCGCCCACACGGAGCCCAAGCAACGTATCGCAGTCGACGATTACGAAGCCGGGATTTTTGCTTGCAACACGGTCGCCGTTGACCACGTGCTCGTTGTGCACGGTCTTTCCGAGCGTCTGCGCCGGACTTTGGAAGAGGCTGGCTACCACGTCGAGATCACGCCGCTCGACGAGTTTCATAAAGCTGGGGGATCGGCCCGTTGCCTGACGTTGCGCCTCACAACGGAGCCTGGGGATAACGCTTGAGGCCGGCGCCGGGCGCGGGGCACATGTCCGCTCTTCGCGTGTGGCTCCTTCCTCTTCTCGCGGTCGGACTGTCCTACGGTCTCGGGGGGGTGCTCGGTGCCGACCTCGTTGCGCGCTGGCGTGGGCTCGACCTTCGTCGGATCGGCAGTGGAAATCCCGGGGCGACGAACGTGTATCGGGCGGCCGGAATCCTGCCGGCCCTTGCGGTTCTTCTCTGGGACGCCGGGAAAGGGTGGGTTGCGGTGCGGCTTGCGTCTTGGATGGGCTGTGAGCACGCGGCCCTTGTCACCTCCGCTTGTGCGCTGGCCGTTCTTTTGGGGCATGTCCACCCGCCGTGGGGACGGCGCGCGCGGGGCGGTAAGGGGGTGGCAACGTTTCTGGGCATTCTCCTGGCGTTGTCCCCCACGGCGGCTGCCGCCTTCGTACTGGTCTGGGCGGTGGTGTTTGCCGCCCGACGCTACGTCTCTCTGGCGAGTCTCTTGGCCGGCGCCGCGGCCGTCGCGGTGTGGGGAGAACTCTCCAAGCCCGGCGACGCCCTCCTGGCGTGGGCCACGGGTGTGCTTGCCTATGCGCTTGTGCTCTGGCGCCACCGGGAAAACATCCACCGGCTCTACACGGGGCAAGAACATCGTGTCACGAGGCTTCGGACCGATGGTCGCTGAGCAGACGGGGAAAACTTCTCTTCCGGACACGCCAGGGCGACTGCTCGAACTGCTGGCTGACGGGGGCTGGCATTCGGGTGAGCGGCTGGCCGCCTCTCTCGGCGTCAGCCGTACGGCGGTCTGGAAGGGCATTCGGGTGTTGACCGGGCGGGGTCTCAAGGTTGAGCGGATCCGAGGACACGGATACCGCTTGACGCTCCCGCTCGACCCCCTCGACCGCGCGCGCCTCAATCGGGTGTTTTGCACTCTCGCCGGGACGACGGCGAGGCTGGAGGTCCATGAGATTGTGGACTCGACCAACGACGTGGCGCGGGGACGGCCTGACGATAGCCCTCTTCTGGTGGTGGCCGAGTATCAACGAGGGGGAAAGGGGCGGCGGGGGCGCCGTTGGTGGTCGCCCTACGGGGCGGGCTTGTGTTTCTCGCTGGCGCTCTCTCTCGAACCGACCCCCGAGGGGTTGGGCCCCCTGCCGCTCGCCTGTGCTCTTGGGGTTGTCGATGGACTCGAAAAGCTGGGCGCTGTTCCCATCGGCATCAAGTGGCCAAACGATATCGATTGGAGGGGGCGAAAACTCGGCGGCATCCTCGTCGAGGTTCAGGGCGAATCCACCGGTCCTTTCTGGACGGTGGTCGGTGTGGGGCTGAACGTTCACCGTCCTCAAGGGGCCTGGCCGGTTGATGTGGCCGCGCGTCTTGCGACCCTGGACGATCTGCGTTCGGACGGCGTCTGGCGACGCGACGATGTTCTCTCGTCGGTGGTGACGGCTTTGTGGAAAAGGCTCATGCTTTTTGCACGTGAAGGTTTTGGCTCAATGACGAACGATTACGAGCGCCACGACGTTCTCTTCGGGCGGATGCTTCTTGTTTACCAGGGGGATGGACGTCCCCTGCAGGGGATCGCACGGGGAATCGACGCCGCCGGCTGGTTACGGCTCGAGACCGCGACAGGAGAAATCCGTCTTGGCGTGGGCGAAGTGAGTGTGCGGCCCGCATGATTCTTCTTCTGGACCTTGGAAACCATCGTCTGAAGTGGCAGTTGAGGCCCCACGCGGGCGCGCTGCCGGTCACTACGGGGGGGGTGGGTTGGGACGGCGACTGGCCTGAGATGCTGGCGACAGCCTTGCGCACGAGTCCTCGCCCCCAACGGGCGTTGGCTGCCTGTGTTGCGGGATCCGGGCGCCGTGCTGAACTGCGGCGCTTCCTGGAGGCACAAGGGGTTGAGGACATCACTTTCCCTATGGCCCTGGCCGAGCTTGCGGGGGTCAAAAGCGCCTACCGCCATCCCAGCCGGTTGGGCATCGACCGATGGTGCGCCGCCGTCGCCGCGTACCGACGCTGTCGAAGCGCCGTCCTTGTCGCTGATGCCGGGACCGCCTGGACATACGATCTCGTCGATGGTTCAGGACAGCACCGGGGCGGCTGGATAGCTCCGGGGGCAGAAACGCAGTATCGTTCGCTTCACACGGCGACGGCCTCCCTCCCCTGTCTCGATGCAGAGACAGCTGGGCAGGCTGACCGTTCCATCACCTGGGGACGGGATACGGAAGAGGCGATTCGCAACGGGGTCCGTGCGATGTTGACCGGGCTGCTTTCCGTCGCCGAGGAAGCCGCTCACCAATCCATCGGTTCGGGCTTTGCGAAGGTGGCGACCGGCGGCGACAGGGAGGCGCTTGAGCTGCTTCGGGCGCGCAACTATACGATCGTCGAGGACCTCGTGCTGGAGGGACTGGCTCTTTACGCCGGTGGGGAGCACGACGCCCCATGAAGGCCGTCTTCTACACGCTGGTTCTTGCCCTTGTTGCCCTCTGGGTCGGTTTCTTTCTTTTGCGTTCTCCAGGGGTAGGTGCGCCGTCGGGTCTTCGGGTGGTGAGGATGCACCCTCCCACTCTCAGGATTTGGACCGCCGAGGAAGTGAAGCGGCGGCCGATGAGGGTCGGGCGTGGTTCTTCACTCGCCACTCTGCCTTCGTCACTTGTCGCGCAACCGGGCCGCACCGTGGTGCTGGAAAGTGCACACGACAAACACACAGCGTCGCACGTTCGGGCTGTGCGCGCGAAGGCCGCGACCCAAGCCCCGCGCCCGCCGCCCGTGAAGCCTCGACCCTCACCGATCCCGCCGCTACCCGTGGTGCCTCCGCCCCCCTGTTGGCGACTCGTGTCGATCGTTCACCGGAGTTGGGCGGTTCATCTGGCGCATCGCTTCCGCGTCTCTCCCGAGACGATTGTCAAGAGGCTCTACGATGTCCGGCTCTACCGGGTCTCTTTGATCCTACCGAACGCAAAGGCGGCGGTCTCCACCGCGCAACGCCTCGAGCGTCTGGGTCTCCCCCGTCCGTACTACCGTCATCACGGCGGGCAGCCCGAACTCTCACTCGGGGTGTTCCTCGCGCGTTCGGCCGCCCGTACCTTGCTCAAGCGTTTGGCGACAGACGGGCTTAAAGGAACCCTGGACATTTTCCTTCGTCCCTGGACGACCTACGAGCTGCTCGTGCATGACCGCGACGTCCATCCGACGGCCCTGCGACGCCGGTACCCCGGTTTGCGTGTACGGGCCTGCGCTTCATGAGCGGATCAGCATTGCTGATCAGGCTCAGACACAGCTGAGACGTTGAGGGCAAAAGGAAGGGGGCTCCTGTCCGGGAGTTGAAAAACGAGCGGGATCGGAAGCCCCGAAAGGAAGTTTTTTGGCTTTCAAGGTCACATGGTGCGGTCTGCCCGGATGGCCGACAAGATCTGTGATGATCCGGAAGCGGCCCGCCGGTTGCGGATCCTGGAGCGCTTGGAGCGTCTGCGCGAGGAGCACGGTCTTCCCGTCGTGGCGACCCGGCCGCGGCAGACGCGACGGCGGCAGCGGGACATGTGCCATGCCGAGGCCGTGCGAGGTCTGCGGGCGAGCGTTCCGGCCTGGGGCAATGCGTAGCGGGGGGCTGCTGCGCCGGGAAGGATAGACCATCTCGGACGGCACGGTGGGCGGGATCCTGGGTTGGTTGAAGGCTCGGGGGTGGATGTCGGTGCGTCCGGTGACCGGCGGCGGGCGGGCTGTGGCGGCCAGCCCTGCGGGCGGCGCGCGCCGTGGGGGCTGACCGGGACACGATCGATCACTTCACGGCTTGGAATGCGGCCTCGTGCTCGAGCGTGGGGCAGACCTACAGCCGCATGACCAGCACCCGCGCGGCGAACTTCCTGAACACGCTGCGGACGCGTTGCCCGTTTCCGGTGCGGGCCTCCCGATCGCCGGTGGATTGCGGAGTTCCATGGCGACTTCGAGCCGGCCTGCCAGGAGTCCGGCATCGCGCCGTACGTGGTGCCGTCAAAACGGCCACAGCGGCATGGCGGCGTCGAGCGGGCCAACGGCACCCGGCGCGACAAGTTCTCCGCCTGCCTCTCTTGACTCATCGCCTGCGCGAGCTGCGTCCGTTGATTCGCGGGTGGGAGCAGATCCCTCACTGCATGCGACCCCACCAGTTCTTGCGGCATCGGATACCCACCCAGTATCTTCACGATCTCGGTTACGAGATCCCCGACATCCGCCTCGATATCCCGGGCTCTCAGATCGACTGAACCAGGACCAATTCTTGCCGATCGCTGCCTGTGTCGGGTAGACTGGGGCCGGTGCCCGGGTAGCGCAGTTGGTAGAGCAACTGATTTGTGGCCCAGGCTGCAACTTCGGCCGGTGACGGCCGTCGAAAATCGGGTGAATTCAGGGAAACCGTAACGCGTCAAGGCGACGGCAATCCTGAGCCAAGCCAGGCGACGGGTTCCGGTAACCTGGAAGGTGCAGAGACTAGGGGGTGAGCGTCCCGAGCGATAAGCCCCCCACGAGCGCCCGACACCCCAACGCCGTTTGGGGTGAAGAGATAGTCCGGTCCGGGGAGAAATCTCCGGGGAGCTGAATCAGTAGGTCGGGGGTTCGAATCCCTCTCCGGGCACCAGCCATGGGTTCAGGTGGATCTCGACACCTTGCGGACGTCAGGATCCATCAGAGCCCTGATTTTTACTCGGGGACAGACGACAGGTGTTCCAGCCGAAAAGTTTGTACCCCGGGCAATACCCGACGGCGCCGGTGACGAGGGGAAGAATTCCGATCCATCCCCAGAGACCGATCACGCCGAGAATCGCGAGAACGATGAGGAGACCCCCCACGATCATGCGTGCGATGCGGTCCCAGAGGGCTTCGTTGATGGTCATGCCGGTGACCTCCAGAATCTGACCGAGGAGAGACGGCAGGATCGATCATACATCCGTTCGAGGTGTCCGTCGATCCGGACTCCACCCACGCCGTGGTCGTGCACCAAACCCCGTCGTTCCCCGAATCTGAAAGATCTTGAGCCTGGTGGGATGGTGGGAGTCCCTTTTGCCTCCAATCTCTGTGTCCTCCCCCGAAAGCGAAGGGTAGCGTCGAGCCTGTAGGGAGGGTCGCAAGCATGTCTAGACAAAATATAATGTCGCCATGTCAGGGATTTTCGGCCGCTCCGCTGATCGCCATCGCTTTCGTGCGACCGCGTTGGCGATCCTTTTGTCGGGTGTTGTACTTGGGGCGCAACTCGTTTACACGGCCCATACGGTGGCCGGTTGTCGGGCTCCACAGCGAGGCAAGATCTGCGTGGTCTGCTTGCTGGGCAGTGGCCTCGTCGGAACTCCGACCGCATCCCCTGCCCAGCCACTTCGCCGTCCACGTCCCCGTCATCTTCCCGAGATTCGTCGCCCTTTCCCCGCATGGACGGTCTGGAGCCATTTCTACCGTAGCCGCGATTCTCCCTCCACGGGCGGCCGTGCGTCTCCAGTGTCCTTGTCCATTCCCTTTGACGAGCTGCGCGAGCGGTAGCCGGAGTTGATCGCCGGGGCCCGAGCGCGGCCCCGGAGGTCTTCGATGATTCAACACTCCGCATCCAGGGGGGCGAAACCGGCCCTCCTGGTGTTGTTTTTCTCCCTCTTGGGGGTTGTTGGTTTCACCACGCGTCCCGCACGGGCAACCGTTGCCCGCGAGCCTTTGTCTGGCGCGGTCGGCCCCCGTAGAGGCCGGCGCTCGGCTTCTGTGAAGGCGACGGTGCCCCATGGGCACCATCTTGCCTTGATCCGGGTGCATGGGGTACGGGTGCCGCGCACGGCCATCTGGCCCGATATTGGAAGCAGCGTCTACGTTTTCACTTCGCGCGATATTGGAGACCTCCCGCTCGGACGCAACACGAGCCTTCAACAGGTTCTGATCCAGGCACCGGGTGTCTATCAGGAAGAATTCGGAACCATCCACATTCGGGGAGAGCACGCCAATATCCAGTATCGAATCGACGGCGTCTACATACCCAGCCAGATCATCTCGGGCTTCGGGTCTGTTCTCTCGACGCGCTTTGCGCGCTCGATCATCTTGCTCACGGGGACTCTCCCCGCCGAATACGGCTATCAGACCGCCGGGGTGATCGAGATCGACACACCGAACGGACACACGAATCCCGGACTGCATCTCTCACTTCTCGGGGGGTCGCACGACACCTGGAGCCCGACCCTCACCTGGGGAGGAGCGACGAGGCGTTGGAACTGGTATCTGAGCGGCACGTATTACCGAAGCGCCTTGGGGCTCGGTTCGCCGACTGCAAGCTCGACGCCACCCCATGACACCACCCACCAGGGGAAAGGCTTTGCTTACCTCGCTTGGCATCCGTGGCGGGGCGCACGTTTGATGTTGATCAACGGCGAGGTTCGGGCGCACTACCAGATCCCCAACCCGCCCGGGGAGATCCCCCTCTACGCCTACGAGGCACAAAGCCCGGCTGAGCTCGCCCTGACCCACCCCTCCCAGGACCTTAACGAAACCCAGAATGAGAGCAACCGCTTTACGGTGCTGGCTCTGCAAGGTGCCGACCGTGGCTGGGATTACTCCCTGTCCTACTTCAACCGGCTACTCGTGACCCACTATCGTCCGGACCCTATCGGCGATCTCGTCTATGAGGGGGTCGCGGGGAACATCTTCGAGTCGAGCATGCTCAATGGGTTCCAGGCCGATGTCGACCGGAGGCTCGATCGGGAGAACCGTCTTGGCTTTGGTCTCTTCCTGAGCCACGAGCACGCGCGGGACGATGATGTCTCGTCGGTCTTTCCCGCAAACGCCTCTGGCCAACAGACCTCGGAGGTTCCGGAGACGGTGATCGACGATCACAACACGACGGGATGGACCTTTGGGCTGTACGTCCAGGATACTTGGCGGCCGGTCCGGAGCGTTCATGTCGACTACGGTCTCCGCGCCGACGTCTGGGACGGGAGCGTGCGGGCCGGTCAAATCTCGCCGCGACTCGCTGTGGTTTGGCAGGCCGGCCCGAAGACGCGGATCCATGCCGGCTATGCCCGCTATTTCAGCCCCCCCTCACTCTACGACATCCCGCAGCGAAGCCTCGAAAAATTCGTCGACACCACCAACGCTTCGCCAGTCGATGTCAACAGCGCTTCTCTGCCACAACGTTCGAACTACTACGATGTCGGCATTCTTCAGAGCTTGGGGAGCCACTGGAACGTGGGACTCGACACCTTCTACCAGCAACTGACCGATGCCCTCGACGTCGGCCAGTTGGGTAACGCCCTGGTTTTCGCCTATTTCAACTACGCCGAGGGACGGATCGCAGGAGCGTCGTTGACTTTGAATTACCATCGCCGTCGGTTTGGGGGGAATCTCAACCTGACCTATCTCCACAGCCAGGCGAAGGGTGTGATCACCGGTCAGTACAACTTCCCTCCGGCGGAGCTGGCCTATGTCGACGCTCATTATTTTCCTGTCGACCATTCGCAGCCGTGGAGCGGCTCGGCCGCAGTTCACTACGTTTGGCGACGCACGCTCTTCACGGCCGACCTTGTCTACGCCAGCGGGTATCCGACCGGCTTCGCGAATCTCCAATCGCTTCCGGCGTACGCGACAGTCAACCTCGGGGTGGCACGCCGCTGGAAACTCCCGGCGGTGGGTCGGATCTCGACGCGCTTGAGCGTCGTCAACCTCTTCGACCGGGTCTACGAGCTTCGTAACGGCACCGGCCTGGGGATCTCGGCTCCTTATTACCTGCCCGATCGGTCCTTCTATCTCGTGCTTGGGAAGACCTTCGCCCTGAACTGAGAGTGGGATTGCGAAGAAGGGGCACCTGTCGCCTCGTGCTTGACGCGGGGCGACAGGTGCCCTCTTTCGGTGATCAGACGAAGTAGTCGATACCCACCGGAATGTATTGCCTTAGCGGTTGTCTCCCGCCGTGAGGCTTGAAAGCCCGGCCCGGTGGGACGTGAGGTATCCACGGACCTGCACGGCGCAAGCGTCGACCGGGCTGCAGCCCGAACAGCTGTACATGTCGTGGGCCAGAAGCCCGTCGAACTCAAAAGGGCGGAGGGGTTTCCAGAGGCCCCCGCCGGCAAGCCCCAAACCGTTCTCGCTGGCACTCGTCGAGGAGAACGGTCCGCTCACGCTCACTGCCCGGTGGAGATGATTGCCCGGACGACGACGTCGAGACGTCGGGCGTCGGGTGCGCGGCGCAGCGGAGCTCTTCGCGACAAGGGTGTACGGGTGTAAGACAATCGGTGCTTTCGTTGAGACGGTGCTGCGGCTCGACTTCGAGGCGCGACGAGCTGCCCACGTGATTGAGGTCTGCGGAAGGGGTTGAGGGAGTCCATAGCGCAGCGTGGGATGCAGAGAGAACCTTTGCTCGTAACCGCTCTGATTGCACGGCCCTTCTGTCTGTCGAAAGGCTCGTGCCTGCCATGTCAAAGGTGCCGCCGCCATTTGTGACTTGGCATCGTTGCCGGCGACGCCGGTGCTCTCGGTGAGCCCATTGCGTTGATGCCGTCGGCCGAAGGGCCTATCTTCTGGGTGCCGGATCCCGCATGTGCGAATTGAGAAGAGTTGCCCCTCAGGCGCCGCCGCTTCGGCCGGCCTTCTCTCCCCCGTGCAGCGGGCAGCTGCTCCAGCCGAACAGCCGGTATGCCGGGCAGAAGCCGACCGCCCCCGTTACAAGGGGGAGGATGCCGATCCAACCCCAAGGTCCGACGACGCCGAAAACGGCCAGGGCGATGAGCAGCACGCCGACAGCGATGCGAGTGATGCGGTCCCAAGATGCTTCGTTCACGATCATGGAAGCTCCTCCTTCGTGTGATGCGGCATGGACAGGCCATGCCCCGCCGATGATACTGCCGATTCGCAATCGACGCCACTGCGGCGTCTTCGTCTCGACGCCTGTTTCCCCCGGCGCACAAAGCGGTTGAGGATGGCTAATCGTATCGAGACCGTGGAGGTGTTCCGAAACGGAATCGGCCCCCGAATTTCGCTGTCCCACTCCCCCCACCTTCTTTGGTGTTGCCTTTCTTGCTCGGGAGGACGTTTGGCGAGGCTTTCTGGAAGCATGGGACTTCGCCTCTTCCCTCCGGCCTAAGGCCGGAGGGAAGAGAACGATGATCCGACGTTCGGGAAACTTCAGCTCAGCTTAGAAGTAATAGCGGATTCCGATGCGGAAAAGATTGCCGTAGCTGTCGTCGCCGACAGTGATGCCGACGAGCCCCGTGAAGTGCGGGGTGAAGTAGTACTGGCCCTGGGCGCCGAGGGTTGTGTAGGAATTGCAGCCCGTGCACCCGTAATCGTCGTGCTCGAGGAGTCCATCGAATTCGACTCGCCGAAGCGGCTGCCAGCGTACACCTCCAGCAAAGCCGAGGCCGTTCTCGCTGGCGCTTGCCGAGCCGAAAGGTGTGCTCACCGAGACTTCCTCGTGCAAGTAGAGGACACGGACGAGAATGTTCAGATGGGGAAACGAACGTAGGCCGAAGTGACCGCCAAGGCCGATGTCGTAGTTGTTGCCGGAGATCCCCCCGCCGTAACTGGTGTGGGAATAGTCGGCCAGGATGTTCATGTGGCTGAGATAGCGATTCGTGCTTTGAAAATTGTAGGATCCGTCAAGGAAGGGACCGCTTCCGCTGCCTCCTCCCGAGGGGCTATAGTTGAAATACCCACCCCCGAGGTATGTGTAGCTGAAGTCAGACGCTTGGGCACGCCCGAGCACGAGAAGGGGAACGAGTGCAAGAGCTGTTAGCACAAACGTGCACAGTTTACGAGCCATGAAGGATTCCTCCGCTGGTTTGTTGTGTGGATGTTTCCAGGTGAGACGGTCGCCAGCCTGCAGAGTTGTTTGGATCTCTTGACTGTGGCCGCACTGGCGCATAGCCTAGCATGTACCTCTTGTGTTGTGTGCGTGCGTTCCCGTAACCTCGGTCTTCCCCGTCTTTGAGGTCCTAGCAAGGCGGACCCGATGGTTCTGGGCCCCGCGATCCGTCCCTCGACGGGTCGGGAGATCGTGGACAGGACGGTCACGACGTCCCGGCACTCCCTCGGAAATTGCGATGCGGGGGTGATGATCTTAAATGGTTGTTCTCCATGGCCTATCGTCCTGATCTCTAGAATCGCCCCGCAAGGAGGCTTGGGCGGTGAGGCGTGGTCTTGCCGGGGTTACTGTTTCTTCGGAACAGAGATCCTCTCGGGATGTTGGCGTATCTTCCCTGACAGGCAGCCAATCCGGAAGCCGTTCCCCTCAGGGGGAGTTGGAGGCTGTTGAGGTAACTGCATAAGTTCAGAAACCTTTGGCACTCTTTTGGCGAAGGGGGAGTGCCATGCCGATTCACCGTGTCGGGTACCGGATCCGGGGGTTTGACCGGGTAGCGGCTCTGGGCCATCGTTGGGAGAACACC
>JAJZYM010000015.1 GCA_021798115.1 Pseudomonadota bacterium
ATCGGCAAAGGTGGAGCCGGGCAACGTCGATCCCGAGTACTACCGGAAGAAGAACCATGCCTTCGAGGAATCCGTCGAGGACGACGATCCTGAAGAGGATCTCGACTGAGAGCCTGGGGTCCCGGATTGGCAAAAGTTGATGTGGCGGTGCGGAGAGATGGCTGAGTGGTCGAAAGCGCTCCCCTGCTAAGGGAGTAAGGGTGCTTGAACGCCCTTCGAGGGTTCGAATCCCTCTCTCTCCGCCACTTCAGTCTCTGAGTGGGCACTGCGTTTGCGCCGCTGTTCGCCACGAGCGTCTGGAGCAGCCGAGACTTCGATCCCATGATGCGGACCTCGCCTTCGGCGACCTCGACGCGCTGGGCGAGCGCGCGAAGATGGTCGCGGCGATAGCCGCCGCCTTCGAGGTGGATGCGCTGGCGTGCGGTGCGTGCGAACTTGCTGAGCATCTCTGGCGTAACCGCCTGGCTCCCTGAATTCAGAAGCATGGCCTGAGCGCGCTCGGAATCGGCTTCGCCTGATCGCGGATGGCCGTGAGACCGTCGATCCGGTCCTTGAGCGCCGGATCGTCCAGATCGGCCACACCCGCCTCGATGGCGTCGTAGAGGCGCTTGAGGCGCGTTTCCGATTCCGCCGCACGCCTGTTCAGCTCGGCGATGCGCGCGCTGGCGCTCCGAACGCTCCTGCCTCCGGTCGAGCACCGTGTGAGCTGGTTATCTCGACCGGAGCCGACGCCCTCAGCGCCGACGAACTGGCAGGCGCGTTGATAGTGCTGGCCGAAACCAAGGATGCCGGAAAGAGGGAGGCATGGGCGAAGCGTGGGGCCGCGTTCTTTCAGGGACAGTCGCGGCGAACTGCATCGGCGCCTGACCGCGACACGCGCGGCGCTCCGGCGCAACCGGGCGGCGCGCAACCGGCATCAGGCGGCGCGGGCACGGCATGACATGCGCACCTGGCAGGTCGAACGCCGCAAGCGGACGTGGTATCTGATCGAACTCGGCGGCCTCGTCGCCAAAGCCGGGATCGTGGACCTGACCGGCGATGATCGCGCCATGATCTACGGCGCGATGCTCTGGATGGCCGACAAGCTCAAAAGCGAGCAGGGTGAACACGCACGGGCGCTTTGGACGGCGAAGGGAAAGCAGGCGTTCGGGGATGGCTAGACTCCAAACCGTTCCCGCATTTCCTCGGCTTTCGCCCATCCGTCACCGGGTATCAGGTCAATCAGTTCGTTCATCACTTTGACGAAAGTGGCCTTGAGCGCCTCGTCGGTCAGCGCCCTGGCGCGATCCGTCGAAAGCAGCGGGCGCATGTCGGTGAAGAAGGTCGGATTGGCGAGTTTTTGGAACATGCGCTGCTGCGCTTCGGCCCTGGAAATCGCTATCTCCGCCTTCGCGAGGTAGAGCCGGAAACATTCGACGATCCGGGCTGTGTTCAGCCCCTCGAATACGGTGAGTGCGTGATCAAGGTCGAACAGATCGCGGCCCTTGTTGCGCTGAAGCAAGGCACGCAGCTTGGTCGCCAGCATTTCCTCCCGCGAGAAAGTCGGGATTTCGGCCTCGCCGGAGAACCACGGATTTTTCGACGCCGAATGGTATCTGGATGGGCGAATCGTAGGCCTCCCGCTCGCGCGTGTTGATTTCGATCTTGAGGCTGATCCGCACATCGGCGGACTCGCCTTCCGCATTGACACGAAAGCGAAGTTTGGGGGCGACGGGGCTTGGATCGGACGTTGCCTTGCCAAGCCACGGTTCCAGCACGGCGCGAACACCGTCGAGGACTGGCCCAATCGGGCCTGCGGTCGTCCTCACAAGGTCGATGTCCTCTGAACAGCGCAACGGTGCGGGGAAATGCAGCTTGTTGAGCGCCGTGCCGCCCCTGAAGCGCAGTTCGCCGCGCAGGAATGGTTCGGAGAAGATGGCGACAAGCGTGCGGCTGGTGATGAGGTCTTGCTCGACCTGCCGCTGGCTTGCCCACGGCGCGACGCGGCTCCAGGCGGTGATGTAATCCTGCGGGATCATTCGTCGATCTCCGGCGGTCGGCGAACGATCACGCACCAGCGCTCATCGCGTTCGGATAGCGGCGGCGACAAATCGGGATCGCCCGCCTGTTTGGGGTCGAGTTCAACCCACGGCAGCGGGCCGCGCGCCGACAACGCCGCGAACATCGCTTCCGCTGTCTGCGGATGCCCCAGCCTTCCGAGCAGATGCCCAAGGCGTTGCACCACCGCTTTCTCGAAGGCGCCCGACAGGGAGGCGAGCTTTTCTGGTTGCAGTCGCTCGGCAAGCTCGGAAAGCACCGTCGCGATGTTGTCCAGGCCCGCGCCGGATTGCGGGTAGCGCACCAGATCGAGCGCCGTCAGTTCCGGCGAGGACAGCTTCATATAGCCCGATTGCGTCTTGCGATCCTCGATCCCCGCCGCCACCGCCGCCATTTTCTTGCGGTAGGAAAAGACGATCCGCGTCCGTCCGGCCTCAATGTCGGGCAGGAGTTTGTCCGTGACGACCTGAAACTCCATGACGGCCTGATGGGAAGCGCCGTGGGCTGCCGCCGCCGCCAGAAGCCCCACATAATAGGGCCGCTGCTCATGGCGCATCAGAGCGTCGATGTACCACTCGGGCGGCGGCGCTCCCGTCATGGCGTGTTGTGGCGGTACGACCACATAGAAGCCGCGCCTGAGCCGGAGAAGCTGGCCGCGCCGCTGCAAACGCTCGGCAGCGTCGAGGAATGCGCCCCGGCTGATGCCGATTTCCTTTTGCGCCTCATCCGCAGAAAACACCCCCCGGCCCGCAGCAAGCAGGCCGGAAGCGTATGAGGACAGAGCGGATCGTTTGACTCGGATCATATCTCATTATCCGCTCTTAGCGCGGAATTTTAAATATGACTCTATTATCGGATCATCATTAAAAATCCGCGTTTAGGGCGGATTTTTCAATATGAGGCTCCAGTCCGTTCCGACCTGGCCGCCACTACTCGCTCCCAGGGCAGGCAGCCACCGCTATATTCCCTAATTTTCTCTGATCTTCTATATAGACCCGCGGGTTCAAGTTGGAAGTGCAACCGTGAGTGAGGTTCGGGTGTGGAAGAATACCTCATAGGGAGTTCGGAAACCCAGTCGCTTTCGGGGGCGGTGATTGAGGCGCTCGGTGGCGTGATCCAGTTCCTTGCGGGTGACGGTGCTTAGGTCCCGGTGCTTGGGGAAGTACTGGCGGGTCAGCCCATGGGTCTTTTCGTTCGTGCCCCGCTCCCAGGAATGGTAGGGATGGGCAACGTAGACAGCGGCGTCCAGGGACTGGGCGATCCGTTCGTGTTCCGCTCCCTCCGTGCCATTGTCCAGCGTGAGCGTATGCACCCGGTCCCGGAACGGACCGAGGAGGGTCACGGTCGCCTCCCGGAAGGCGGGGGCGGTCCGTCGCGGCAGGACCGCGAGCCCCGCGAAATCGTCGATTTGTCCACCCGAAATTTCTTCGCGGTCTCGGTCTGGTTCAGCCCGGCTTTACGATAGGCGTCAATCTGGTATCGTTGCTCCTGGGTGAGCTGCGCGCAGTGTTTCATCGGTGCTCCTTCGACTGGCCGGTCGGGAAAACCACGATCCTACCGCAGCTCGCCCACTCGGCCCGTCAGCGAAGTTGCACTTCGAAGTTGAATTCACCTTTTCATTTGTCAAGAGAAGTCTTAGTGCTTTGTTTTGATTGATATTTTATTCAACCACGCCGCGGGGCGACCGTTGCAGTTGCCACGACAAAGTCCCACAAAAGTCCCACAGACCAATGGTTCTTTTGGCCGGCAATTTGCCGATGTATAATTAGGCAAGTTGCCGGATTTTAAGAGGTAAGGGGCGATGCAGAGCCGAGAACCCGTGGTGATGGCTGTCCTCGAAAAGCTGGGCGGCAAAAGCATGCTGGGCGCCGATATCGCTTCCGCTGCGGACCTTGCACGGGTGGTGTCGCACCGTATTCCTCTGCGAGCGCTCACGCATATTCAGCGACAGGGGCTGTTTTCGGAAGGAGAGATTCAGCGGTTCATCATACCCGCGCGCACCCGGCGGCACCGTGAAGCGAAGAAGGAGCGCCTCACCGTCGAGGAGTCGGACCGTCTCGTCCGAATGGCGCGGGTACAGGCTCTCGCGGAAGACGTCTTTGGTGATGCCGATCGGGCCAACCGATGGCTTCGCGAGCCCCTCGGCGAGCTGAGCAGCACCGCTCCATTGGACTGGGCACGAACCGAGGCGGGTGCGCGACTGGTCGAAGAGATCCTCGCGAAGATCGACTGGGGTGCAGCGGTCTAAATGCGCCTGTGGCGCCTCTCAAGCACCCGGCGCGCGCGGGACTTTACCGGGGCCTATGGCTTGCGGCATTCCGGCCGCTGGAACACGGCCGCCCGGCCAGTCACCTATTGCTCCACAGTGCCGTCACTGGCGGCGCTCGAGAAGCGCGTACACGTCACCGATCCTGGCTTGCTGCCGCCGCAGTCTATGGTGGAGTACGAAGCGCCCGATGATCTCCCGCAGCGAACCGTCGATCAGAACGCCCTGGCCTCAGACTGGATTCATCGCGAGATCGATACGCAGATACTCGGCGATCAGTGGCTCGATGCCATGATGGAAGTACTGCTCATCGTTCCGTCGGTAATCATGCCGTTGCCCAACGCGCCCGATCGCAACGTCCTCATCAATCATCGACACCCCGACGCTGCGAGCATCAGAATCGTCCGGGTCGTCTCACTCGAATTGGATCCCCGGCTATTCCAGCCATGAGTGCGCGACACCGTGCGCCACAGAGATTTGGCCCGTCTGCACGCGCGTTCGCGGCGCAGCGAAAGACGACCGGACAATTGTTCGGCACCTTCACGACCGCGCGGCCCTCGAATCACTTGCGACAGCGTCCGTAGCTGTGCCGGCGCGGCCCACGCCCGCCGTAATGCGCTCATGGAGACGACTATCCGCACAAGGCCAAAGCTAGCTCTCGCAGCCTCAGGCGAATGACGGCTTCCGTGAAGCCTTTTCCCTTTTCGAGATTACACTTTGCGCAGGCCACTCGAAAGTTGGCTATTTGCTCCGTGCCAGCTCCTCCACCGGCGTGCGGAATGACGTGATCAATGTGCCACCCGCGGGTTCCGCGTTGACTTAGCTGCCAGGGGTGCTGGCATATATGACATCGACCACCGGTTGCGTTCGAAATCGATCTCACTTCGGCGGGTGCGAATCGCTTCTTCCTTGGGTATACGACGACCGGTCCTACGTAGCCACTGTCGTCGAGCTGGCCATCTCCAGGTTGTCGTCGATATAACCGAATGTCGAATGGCGTCGTTCCTTGATCGTAATACTCTAACGGATAGCGCAATGTGTGCCGCTGATACGCGATGAGGAATGTAGTGTCGTGACGGGAAATTGCGAAAAAGTGCTCCGCCTCGCACGAACGGAACCTGCAGTTGTACGTCGTCCCACCACCATCCGTGCGGAGAAACGTGGTGGGTATTGGCACCGACCGTTGTCCACATCGAAGACACGGAAGCCAAACAAAAGGATCGGAGGCTTTCTTGTCGTTTTGCATCGTGACTTCGAACATACACCACCAAGTCCGTACACTACCGCTGGAGCACTTGAACGAGGAGATCAAGCGTCGCACCCGGGTGGTGCGGATCTTCCCCAATACCGAGTCCTGTCTGCGTCTGGTGCGGGCTCTCTGTGTCGAGATTCCTGAGGCCTGGCTCGAGGATAATCGCTATCTCAACAGGGATCTCTTGAAGGAGCAGCGCCGCGAACGGCTGCGGGCAGCCTAATGAAATCCTCCCTCATACCCGGAAGGAATTTGCACAACTTGACAGACACAACCCGATGGCCCCCAATGCCGCATGATCCTTGACCGGGGTCACACGGAGCCAGCCGTGCCGGACGCGATGGATGATCCGTGGACGGTTTATCTCGAAAAACATCCGGGTGATGATGGGGCACCCACCGCGCGTTGGCCGGGCGTCCTGACCGTCAGAGAAGGGCCTCGAGTCGACGGAGCTCCGAGCGGACGGCACGCGCCGCTCCGGACCAGCCGAGGAGCGCTCCCAGTCCGAGCAGAACGAGCACGAACCCGAGCCCCGGCCAAGAGAGGCGGAAGCCCGCATCGTAGAGCCTACCGAGATGCGCCAGGGGGGCGGATACGGCGAGGTTGATGACGAACACCAGAAGGTATGCCCCGAGACTTCCGGCGATTCCGTAGTACACCCCGCGGTAGAGGAACGGGCGTCGAACAAAGGCGTCGGTGGCGCCGACCATCTTGAGGACCTGGATTTCCTCGCGGGCGTTCTCGACATCGAGGCGGATGGTGTTGCCGACGACGAGGAGAGCGGCGAGCGCAAAGAGGAGGGCGAGGGTGATCACCGCCCGCCTGCCGAAGGTGAGGAAGGCGTCGAGATGGGCGAGCCAGCGGGCATCGGTGTGCACCTGCGCGACCCCGGGGAGGCGGGCGTAGGTGCGCGCGAGCCCTCGCACCGCGGCCGGATTGGCGGTGCGGGGCGTGACGACGACGACCGCCGGAAGCGGGTGGGGACCGAAGAAATCCTGGGCGTGCGGGCCGAGTCCCGACCAGCGGGCGAACTCGTCCAGACTCTCGCGTCGGTTGAGGACGTGGGCAGCGCGCGCGGCCCCGGTGGCCAGGATGCGGCGCGCGAGTCTGTGCGCGTGCGCGCCGCCGAGATCGGTGTGGAGATAGACGTCGATCTGGGCCTGGCCCTGGAAGCGGGCCGCAAGCTCGTTCCCGTCGCGGACGAAGAGGGCCAGGCTGGACGGAAACGCGATCGCGACGGCCAGCACGGCCACTGTCGCGAGTGTCGCCCAGCGTGCGCGCCAGAGGCTTCCCAGGCTGGCAATGGCGGAGCGGGCGTGCTGCGTGAACCAGACGAGGGGTCCAAGCCGGCGGTGGGGGACGGAGGGGGCCGCCCGCCGTGCGCTCCGGGTGCGGGGTTGGAGGCGGCGGCGTTTCACGGAGGACCGTCGATCTTGAGCTGCCCGGCCTCGAGACGGAGGACGCGGGTCCGGAAACGGCGCACGATTTCGAGAGCGTGGGTGGCGACGAGCACGGTCGTGCTGAGCTCGTTCAGGCGGGCGAAGAGCTGCATGATCTCGAGGGCAAGATCCGGATCGAGGTTCCCCGTGGGCTCGTCGGCGAGGAGGATCGGGGGACGGGTGACGATGGCCCGTGCGATGCCGACGCGTTGCTGCTCGCCGCCCGAGAGGGCGAGCGGACGGGCCGATTCTTTCCCGAGGAGAGCCACCTGGTCGAGGGCCGCGCGCACCCGCCGGCCGATCTCCCGCTGGCCGTAGCCCTGGATGACGAGCGGGAGCGCCACGTTGTCGAAAACCGTGCGGTCCGCGAGGAGGCGGTGGTCTTGGAAGACGATCCCGATCCGTTGGCGGTGGTAGGCGAGCACGTCGCTCGGCCAGGGACCGAGGAGCCGCCCCTCGACGTGCAGTCGCCCGCGGGTGGGTCGCTCGAGGCCAACGAGGAGCCTTAGGAGACTACTCTTGCCCGCCCCCGAGGGTCCGGTGAGGAAGACCATCTCCCCCCCCTCGATCGAGAGGTTGAGATCGCGCAACGCCTCCTGCCCCGTCGGATAGCGGAGCGAGACGTGCTCGGCGTGGATCGCGGGGATGACGGCCGAGGCCGTGCGGCCCGGCTCCCCCCGGTCCGCGCGGGTGCCGACGCCTCTCGTCAATGTGGCCCCTGTCTCGTGGTGGAAGGGCCCGGGCACACCGTGCGTGTGAGCACCCGGCTTGTGTCCCCTCTCCTCCTGGGCGGGGAATTCCCGCCCAGGAGGTTCATGGGTTTTTCAGACTGCAAGGTGGCAAGAGCTGGGCGTTGAAGAGGGCTGCTGAACGATGCTCGTGTACGGAAGAGCTATTTCTTTCCCTGAGGAGGCCACGAAGCTCAACCAGGCGTACTCCATATCCTCGTAGGCTTCCAGCGAGGGACTCGGATCGACGAAGGAGCCGTGCGTTCCCGTGAGGAACCGCACGATCGCGTGAAGAGGAGTGTTGCTTGCGGTGCTGCTTCCGTACTGTGTGAGGCACATGAGTGTGGCAAGGAGGTTGGTCGAGCTGTTGGGCACCACCTGGTCGGGCAGGGCGCCGGTCGCGGGATCGCCCACGATCTCGAACATGAGGATGGGGTGCTCGGCCGCCGCCTGCACCGCCCAGTTGGCGGGATCGCCCGAATCGACGACCGTCTGGGCATCGCGGAGGAAGTTGGCGTAGAGCACCGTCCCGGGATCGAGCCCGGCCGCCTCGAGCCCCTGCTCGATGATCGGCTGGAAGGTTGGGGAGTTCTGGAGAAGGTACGGAATCTTCCCACCCGGCATGGCGAGGACGGAGGGGAAAGGCTGGTCGTTGTACGGCACGGGGGTTGTGTCGAGTGCGCTGAACACCGTCCCCACGATGCCGCCAAGGGAGTGGCCGGCGAAGCCGGCCACCATGAGCGGGTAGCCCGTGGGAACGCTGGCCGATGTCGGGACAGTGAGGGTCGGAAGGGTTTCGGCCAGGGTGATGAAATCCACGGCCCCTTCGCGGAGGTTGTCGCGCGAGACGAGAAGATTGTCGAGATTGATGAAGTAGGTGCCGCTCGGAGCGATGCCCGTGCCCACGTTCGGGGTGCCGAGCCCTGGCGGGAGGTTGAAGGTGCGCTCGTACTTGCCCATGTAGAAGGGGTTCTCGGGATCGGTCACGCCGTTGAGCGGGAGATCGATGGCGGCCGTGGCGCCGCATTCGGAGGCGGCCGTGTCGGCGAGAGCGAGATCGTCCGTCCGGTTCTGCCCGATGCCGTGCGCGAAAATCAGGGTGGGCCAGAAGCTGGGACTGGCGGGGTAGCAGCCCGTGGCCTCGTCCGGGACGGTGATGAGGATCGGGATCTGAAGCGTGGTCGTGGCGACCGGCGTGGGATTGAGCCGGGTGAGGAAGCTTCCGTTCGCCCCGTGCCAGAACTGGGTGAGGGGTGCTGCGGGATCCTGGGCGGTGGGTGCGCTCAGATAGTAGGGAATGGTGAGAAGACCCTGGTAGATCGCCGCGAAGCCCGGGGATCCCGGAACGTAATCCGCGGTCGTGCCCATATAGGTGAGATCGGTGATCTGGGTGGGCTGGGCTTCCTTGGCCGCGGCCTCGAGGACGGGGGTGATCGACTGGGTCGAGACCGTCCAGACGAGGGCGATGTCGGAAGCCGACAGGCCCGCCGCCTCGGCCACCTTGAGTTCGGAGCCCACGATCGGCTCGATCTCGGTGAGGACGGGATTGCTTGGCTGGGCACCGCCGCCGAGCGCCGTGACGAGGCTCTGGAAGGCGCTCGAGGGGGCGAGCGACGCCCCGGAGGTATCGGTGATGCCGTTCGTGAGGACGATGAGGTAGGAGCTCGCGGGAGCGAGTGGTGCGATCGGTGTGATGTCGATCATCTCGGGATCGGATGCGCTCACGCTGACCGTGTAGTCGGTGCCCTCGACGAGGGGCTTGACGAGACCGGTGACGGCGTAGCCTTCCTCGGGGTCGGTCGTGACCTGAAAGACGTCGACGTGACCGGCGAGGCTCGCTGCGGCGACGGGAGCGGTGAAAAAGGCGTTCATCGGCGCCGTCGTGGAGAAACCCATCATGGTGTTCATGGCGACGTCGGGATCGGAATAGTTCCCGGGATCGGTCACGGGGATGTTGAGCAGCCCCGTCTTCGAGCCAAGGAAGTAGAGATCATCGGGAAACGGGCCAATGCCGCCGGGGGGATAGAAGACAGCGGTGAATCCCGCAGCGGGGTTGGGGGCCGGGGGAGGGCTCGTGCTGCTGACGCTGCACGCCCCGAGGAGGAGGGTGGCCGTGAAGAGAGCAAGAAGGGCGGGGGCGCGGGTACGCATGGGGAGAGTTCTCCTTCTCCGAGTTGTACGATAAGACTAAGCCTCTTGAGGACCGAATGCAACCGTGCCGCCATATCACCGCCCCCGGAGGGGGGGAGCGCCCCGGCGCCGCCCCCGTCCCCCGGGGCGGGTGCGCATCATTGCCGGCCGCTACCGCGGGCGTTTCCTCGACGTTCTGCCCGTGGGCGGTCTTCGTCCCACGACCGACCGCATGCGGGTGCAGCTCTTTTCCTGGCTCGATCCCCATCTTCCCGGGGCCCGCGTCCTCGACCTCTGCGCCGGGACCGGCGCTCTCGGCTGTGAAGCCCTCTCCCGCGGTGCGGTGCGTGCGCTCTTCGTCGAGCATGACCCCGCGCTCGCCGAGTCGCTCGGCAAGCGCCTCGCGGAATTCTCCGCGCCCGCAGAGGTCGTCACGGGCGACGCCCGCCGCCGTCTCGATGCCGTCCCCGGCCCGTTCACACTCGTCTTTCTCGATCCGCCCTTCGAGGATGAGCCCCTGCGCCGTGAACTCTTCGCGGGGGTTCTCGCCCGCGATCTTGTTGCCCGCGGGGGGTTTCTCGTCCTCGAGAGCCCGCGGGGGGAGGCGTGGCCCGAGCATCCGGCCGCCGGGTGGACGCTCCACCGCCGCGCCGTCCACGCCCGGGCGGAACTTCGTCTCTACCGGCGTGAGGACGGCGAGGGATCGACGGGCCACGCCGAGCCCCGTGGCGGAGGAAGTGCCGAACGGCTCGGCTAGACTGAAGGCGTCTCTGCCCCGCTCCTCCCGCCCATGAGTTTGCGCGTTCTCTACCCCGGGACTTTCGATCCCATCACAAACGGCCATCAGGATCTCGTGCGCCGCGCCGCGCGGCTCTTCGACGGGGTGCTGGTCGCCGTTGCGGCCGACACGTTCAAGGCGCCTCTTTTCCCTCTCGAGGAACGGGTCGATCTCGCCCGCCGCGTTCTCGCCGATCTTCCCGGCGTGCGCGTCGAGGGTTTCCATGGTCTCACGATCGACTGCGCGCGGCGCCTCGGGATTCCTCTCATCCTGCGGGGTCTTCGCGCCGTCTCGGACTTCGAGTTTGAGTTCCAGCTCGCCAGCATGAACCGCCGCCTGAGCCCCGACCTCGAGAGCGTCTTCCTCACACCGGACGAGGCCTACTCCTTCGTCTCTTCGAGCCTGGTGCGTGAAGTGGCGCGTCTCGGCGGGGACGTCTCACCCTTCGTCCACCCCCTGGTGGCGGAGGCCCTTCGTCGCCGCTTTGCCTCGCCCGCCCCCTGAACGGACGGGGTCCAGTGCCTACTCTCCCTGCCCGCGGGAGTAGGCCGCGGCGCCGTCGAAGGCGTAGAGGTTCTCGGTCTTGATGGCTTCGAAGCCACCTTCCCAGATGGTGGCGAGAAGTGAAGCGACGAGGGATCCCGCTTCGGCCACGTTCTCGTCGGGGGTGGGCCGGAGGAAGCGGCAGCGCCAGTGGTCGGTGCAGAACGTCTCCGGGAAGCCGTCGGGCCAGACCCGCGTGCCGCGGTTCGTGATCATGCTCAGACGAAACGTCTTGGGGCAGACGGCGCCGAGGGCGCGGGCGAGCTTTTCGGGGTCGCGCCCGCCCTCCTCGGGGGACCAGTCGAGGAAGACGTCGACGCCGTGGAAACTCTTCGCGGGGCGGTGCGCCGGGGAGGGTGGAGTCAGGGCGAGCCGCAACGCTCCCTCGTCACGCGGGGCGTAGACGGCGGGGGGGAGGTGCTCGGGTCGCTTCCCGAGACGGGCGACCACGGCCTCGGCGAATGCCCGGGTCCCGACCCGCTCGCGCGTGGTCCGCTCGTTGGCGATGTCGGCCGTGTGCACGCCATCCTCGAGGGTTGTGAGCCAGGCGTTGTGGATTTGTGTGGCCTCTTCGGGGCGTCCGATGTGGACGAGGAGGAGGACGGCCGCCATGAGGAGGCCCGAGGGGTTGGCGATGCCCCGTCCGGCGATGTCGGGCGCCGAGCCGTGGACCGCCTCGAACATGGCGCATTCCGGACCGATGTTGGCCGAGCCGGCCAGGCCCACCGACCCCGAGATCTGGGCGACCACGTCGGAGAGGATGTCCCCGTACAGGTTGAGAGTGACCACGACATCGAAACGCTGCGGCACGGTGGCCAGGCGGGCGGTGCCGATGTCGACGATGAGGTGCTCCGCCTCGATGTCGGGGTAGTCCTGGCGGACCTCGTCGAAGACCTTGTGGAAAAGCCCGTCGGTGAGCTTCATGATGTTGTCTTTGGTGAGGCACGTGACCTTGCGTCGGCCGTGGGTGCGGGCGTAGGCGAAGGCGTAGCGCACGATGCGCTCCGTGCCCGGCCGGCTGATGAGCTTGAGGCACTGGGTGACTTCCGCCGTCTGACGGTGCTCGATGCCGCCGTAGGTGTCTTCCTCGTTTTCACGCACGATGACGACGTCCATGCCCGGGTGCGGTGTGGGCACGTAGGGGTGGTAGGTGGGGCAGGGGCGGACGTTCGCGAAAAGACCCAGGCTCTTGCGCAGGGTCACGTTGACGCTTTTGTAGCCTCCGCCCTCGGGGGTTGTGATCGGCGCCTTGAGGAGGACGCGGTGGCGGCGGATGATGTCCCAGGCCTCCGCGGGAATGCCCGATCCCACCCCGTTGCGGTAGGCCTTCTCACCGATGACGATGCGCTCGGGGCGGAGGTCGGGGCAGGCGGCCTCGAGAACATGGAGCACCGCCTCGGTGATCTCGGGTCCGATGCCGTCGCCGGGCGCGACGACAAACGTGCGCGGGCGCTCGTGCTCTTCGCGGATGATGGCGGGCGGACTCGGGGGGAGCACCGCATGGGCGGGTGGGCTCGGGGAAAAAGGATGGTGGGCCACAGGGCACCCGTCGGCGTTGTGAGGAGTCTCCCAATTGTAAACGCCGACGCCCTCTTCCCTGGACCTTCAGCCGCATTTCGAGTCCCCGCAGTTGAGACAGGTCCGGCAGCCGTCGAGCATGACCACCGCCGCGGTGTTGCAGCGCAGGCAGAGCTGCGCCCCGCGCGGCGTCCCCTCGCCGTCGTGGTCCTGCAGCCGACGCTCGTACTCGGCTTTCTTCTCGGCGATGAGCGAACGCTGGGCGGCGTCCGGTTCGCGCGGGCGCATGAGCCCGATCTCGATGAGATGACGCTCGAGTGTCGCGCCGATTTCGGCGATGAGGGAGGGCATGAAACGGCCTCCGGGTTTCCAGTAGCCGCCGCGCGGATCGAAGACCTCTTGGAGTTCGTCGACGAGGAAGGTCACGTCGCCCCCCTTGCGGAAGACGGCCGAGATGATGCGGGTGAGCGCCACGATCCATTGAAAGTGGTCGAGATTCTTCGAGTTGATGAAGATCTCGAAGGGGCGGCGCGTCTCGTGCGGTGTGCCCTCGTTGAGCACGATGTCGTTGATCGTGATGTAAAGCGCGTGGTCGGCCACCGGGGGCTTGATCTTGTAGGTCGTGCCGATGAGCGCCTCGGGCCGCTCGAGTTTCTCGTGCATGCGGACGACGTTGTCGTCGACCGGGCGGGTCGGGGGCGGCGGGGGCGCGGGATCGCGCGCGTCCTGCGGGGGTTGGGTTGTGACGGTCAGGTCGACGATGGGTTTGTCGATGCGGATCACGGGCGGTCCCTCCGGGTCACCATTTGCCGTAGTAGCCCTCTTTGAGGGCGTCGTAGAGATTGGCGGCGGTGTGGACCTCGCCGTCGTAGAACACTTCCTCGTCGCCGCGGGCCTCGACGCGCCGCCCGTCTTCAAGAACGAAGGTGTAGACGGTGCGGGCGAGATCCTCCTGACGGACGAGCACCCCCTGGAATGCTTCGGGATTGAAGCGGAAGGTCGTGCAGCCCTTGAGGCCGGCTTCGTAGGCTTCGAGGTAAATGTCCTTGAACGCGTCGAAGGGGCAATCCGTCGGGACGTTGACCGTCTTCGAGATGGAGGAGTCGATCCAGCGTTGGGCGGCGGCCTGCATGACCACGTGCTCGTGCGGCGTGATGTCGCCGGAGGCGACAAAGCTGGGCGGGAGCCGTTTGCGCCCGGCCTCGGTTTCCGGATCGGCTTCGGGATCGACAAGGGTGCGGTAGGCCAGAAGTTCGTAGGAATAGACATCGACCCGCTCCTTCGTCTTGCGCCCTTCGCGGATGATGTTGCGAAAGTAGTGATGGGCGAAGCTCGGCTCGATGCCGTTCGAGGCGTTGTTGGCCAGGGCGAGCGAGATGGTTCCGGTGGGCGCGATCGACGTGTGGTGCGTGAAGCGGGCGCCGGTCTCGGCGAGGGCGGCGACGAGGTCGGGACGGATCTCGGCCAGTCGGCGGAAATAGCGGCTGTAGCGGGCGTGGAGCACACGACCGGGCAGACGCTCGCCGGCGCGGTGTCCGTCGCGGGCGAGTTCCGGACGCAGGGCCAGCATCTCGGGTGTGATCTCGAATTCTTCCTCGAGGATCGGAGCCGGGCCTTTCTCGCGGGCCAGGCTCAGCGCTTCTTCCCAGCCGGCGACGGCCATCTCGCGGGCCACCTCCCCGGTGAAGCGGGCGGCCTCCTCCGATCCGTAGCGGAGACCGAGAAGGACGAGCGTGGAGCCCAGGCCGAGGAACCCCATGCCGTGGCGTCGTTTGCGGACGATCTCGCGCCGTTGCCGTTCGAGGGGGAGTCCGTTGATCTCGACGACGTTGTCGAGCATGCGGGTGAAGATGCGCACGACCTCGCGGTAGGCGTCCCAGTCGAAGCGGGCCGCCGCCGTGAAGGGTTCGCGGACGAAGGACGTCAGGTTCACCGACCCGAGAAGGCACGACCCGTACGGCGGCAACGGCTGTTCGCCGCAGGGGTTGGTGGCACGGATGTTTTCGCACCACCAGTTGTTGTTGAGTTCGTTGACACGGTCGATGAGGATGAAGCCCGGTTCCGCGTAGTCGTAGGTCGAGAGCATGATCTCGTCCCACAGGTGACGGGCGGGAACGCGCTTGTAGACTTTGCAGGCCACCCGTCCCTCGGCGTCGGTGATGTACCCCTCGTGCAGCGGCCCGTGCCGCCAGATCACCTGGGCGGGGTCCTGCGTGTCGAGTCCGTTCATCTGGGCTTCGCGCGGATCGAGAGGAAAAGCGAGCGGCCAGAGGGCGTCGGTCTTCACCGCCTCCATGAACGCCTCGCTGATCAGAAGCGAGAGATTGAACTGGCGCAGGCGGCCGTTTTCACGCTTGGCGCGGATGAAATCGAGGACGTCGGGATGGCCGACGTCGAACGTGGCCATCTGCGCCCCCCGGCGGCCTCCGGCCGAGGAGACGGTGAAACACATCCGGTCGTAGATGTCCATGAACGAGAGGGGGCCCGAGGTGTACGAGCCCGCGCCGGCCACGTAGGCGCCGCGCGGGCGCAACGTCGAGAACTCGTAGCCGATCCCGCACCCGGCCTTGAGGGTCAGCCCCGCCTCGTGCACTTTCTGCAGGATGTCGTTCATCGAGTCGCGGATCGTCCCGGAGACCGTGCAGTTGATCGTCGAGGTGGCCGGTTTGTACTCGAGGGCGCCGGCGTTCGAGACGATGCGTCCGGCGGGGATGGCCCCTGCGCGGAGCGCACGGAGAAACGTCTCCTCCCAGCGCGCGCGCTCGGCGGGCGCCTCGACCTCGGCCAGAACCCGCGCGATGCGGGCGTAGGTCTCGTCGATCGTGGCGTCGACCGCGTTCCCGTGCTTGTCCTTGAGCCGGTATTTTTTGTCCCAAATGTCCAGGGAGGCTTCCTGGACGGGGACCGTGTCACAGGGGGGTTCGGCCGGGAAAGGAAGGGGCTTCATCGGGAGACCTCGCAGGCGGCTCTTGTCGTCGGTTGGGCCCTACCGGTAGGGGTTCTTTCGGGATCGGGGCCCACCCTTAGGGTAGCGCTCTCTCCGGCGCCGGTCAAGGGCGGTGCCCGGCCTCCCGCTGGAAACGGCCGGATCAGGGCGGGTCCGGAGAGCCCGGGGGCGCGTGGACGGCCGGGCCGCGCGCGGCGGTCTTGAAACCCGCGCCCCCCGCCCCCAGCGTGAGGACCGGAAAGGGCGGTGCGCCCGCCCTCAGCAACCCACGACAGTCCTTCTGTGGAGGTGATGACCCATGGCTCTGGTTCGTTATGACACCTGGTATCCGGCCAGCGCGATCGAAAAAGATCTCGGCCAGTTCATGAACCGGCTGCGCGAGCAGCTCGAGGACGTGAGTGTGGTCAATACGGAATGGGTGCCGCTTGTCGACGTCAAGGAGGAAAAGGACCATTTCGTGATCCGGGCCGATATTCCGGGCGTGGATCCGAAACACATCGAGGTCACGATGGAGAACGGTGTGCTCAGCATCCGCGGCGAGCGGACGAGTGAGTCCGTCGAAGAGCGCGAGAAATACCACCGCATGGAGCGGATCACCGGCGTTTTCCACCGCCGCTTTGCGCTGCCCGACACCGCCAATCCCGACGGTATCCAGGCCCGGGGACGCGACGGGGTGCTCGAGATCACGATCCCGAAGCACGAGAAGCTGCGCCCGCGCCGGATCGCGGTCGAATCCTGACCCGTGCCGCCGCTCGAGCGGTTCGCCACCGCCGTTCTTTCCGGGGAACTCCCTGGAAAGAACGGCGGTCCTAACTTCACGGAGTGCCCTTCGCGTGCCATCCCGGGCGGGTGGGGGGCTTTTGTACGGTTTCCGATTCTGGAGTCTCGCCCATGAAACGTTGGTCCTTGACCGCGCTCGTTCTCGTTGTCCTCCTCACCGCCGTCAACGTGGCCCTCACCCTGGGGGCGCGTGTCCCGGCGCTCGCCGCCCCGCGTGCCCGCACGCTCATGCCGGTGTTTCGCGACGGGGCGCCGGTCCCCAGCCTCGCGCCGATGATCCGCGCTGTCACCCCGGCGGTGGTCAACATCGCCACCCGGGGCACGCTGCCGGTGCGTCGCTCGCCTCTCACCCCCTTCTTCCAGAATCCCTTTTTCGGACAGTTCTTCGGTCTCGCCCCCGAGGCTCCGGTCGTGCAGCACTTCGAGGCCCTGGGTTCGGGGGTGATCGTGAATGCCCGCAAAGGCTACATCCTCACCAACGACCATGTGATCCGCCACGCGCATTCCATCGTGGTGACCACCTACAACAACAACCGCTACAAGGCCCGGGTGGTGGGGATCGATCGCCGCAGTGACCTCGCGGTGCTCCAGATTCACGCCCGGCACCTGCAGCAGATCGTCTTCGGCAATTCCGACCGTCTCGAGGTCGGTGATTTCGTCGTGGCCATCGGCAATCCCTTTGGGCTCGAGCACACCGCCACCTTCGGGATCGTGAGCGGTCTCGGCCGCACGAACATCGGCAAGGACGAAGGCGATACCTTCATCCAGACCGACGCGGCGATCAACCCCGGCAACTCCGGCGGCGCACTCGTGAATCTCCGCGGCCATTTGGTGGGCATCAACACCGCCATCCTGACCGAGAACGACGGCGGCAACATCGGCATCGGCTTTGCCATTCCGGTCGATCTCGCCCGCCAGGTGATGGACCAGATCATCAAGTACGGCCGTGTCGAACGCGGCGTCCTCGGCGTCTATGTCGAGGATCTCTCGCCGCAACGCGCCGAGGCCCTGGGGCTGCCGCGCAACACCCAGGGCGCTCTCGTGACGGAGGTCCTCCCCGGCTCGGGCGCCGCGCATGCCGGTGTGCGTCAGTACGACGTGATCGTCTCGCTCAACGGCCACCGGATCCGGAATATCTCCGATCTCGAGGCCTACATCGGCGTGAAGCGCGTGGGGACGGTGGTGCACCTGGGGATTCTGCGCCACGGCCACCGTCTCGTGCTCCGGGCCCGTCTCGGATCGGCCCGTTCGATGGGGGTCTCCGCCTTCCCGAAACACGTCGATCTCGGGATGGCCCTCTCGAACATCACCTCCGGATCCCCTCTTTACGGACGGATTCACGGGGTGCTGGTGGTGGGGGTGAATCCCGGCGGGCCGGCCGCCCGGGCGAATCCCCCGCTCGACGTCGGGGACGTGATCACGGCGGTCGACGAAGTGCCGGTCGCGAACCTCGCCCAGTTCCGGGCCGTCCTGGCCCACCACAAGGAAGGGGTCCTTCTCCTGACGGTCCAGCGCGGTTCGCAGGTCTTCGTGACCACGGTGCCTCTGCGCAAATGACCCCCGGGGGCCGCCGCCCCCCGCGTGCGCCCCGACCCTCCGCGTGAGGATCGGGGCGCTAGCTTTTCAGTCCCCGGGCGCGGCGGAGGACGACGTAGGCGGCGGCAAAGAAGAGGGCGAGGAAGAGGCTCATCATCGCGTAGGCGCGTGCCATGCCGATGTCGCTCACGCCGAGCACGCCTTCGCGAAAGGCGTTGACCATGTAGAGAATGGGGTTGAAGCGGGTGAGTCTTCGCCAGAAGGGCGGGAGCACACGGATCGAGTAGAAGACGCCGCCGAGGTAGGTGAGAGGAGTGAGGACGAAGGTCGGAATGATCGAGATATCGTCGAACTTGCGGGCGAAGAGGGCATTGAGGAACCCGGCGAGTGAAAAGGTGGCGGAGGTGATGAGGACCGTGGTGAGCATGATCCACGGGTGGCGGATCTCGAGATGCGCAAAGAACAGAGCGACCCCGGTGACGATGAGTCCGGTGGTGAGCCCGCGGATCATCCCGCCGCCCATGTAGCCCAAGAGCACGACGACGTCGGCCACAGGGGCGACCAGGAGCTCTTCGACGTAGCGCGAGAATTTGGCGCCGAAAAAGGAGGAGACGACGTTCGAGTAGGAGTTGGTGATGACCGCCATCATGACGAGCCCCGGCGCGATGTAAGACATGTAGGGCACGCCGTCCATCAGACCCACCCGACGGCCGATGATGCTGCCGAAGATCACGAAGTAGAGCGTCATGGTGATCGCGGACGGGAAGAGCGTCTGCGGCCAGATACGCAGGATGCGCAGACACTCCCGGCGCAGGATGGTGACGAAGGCGACGGCTTGTGTGCGCCAGTAGGGACTCACGGGACGGGGACCTCCGCGGTACGGGCGGTGAGATGCAGGAAAAGCTCCTCGAGCCGATTGGCCCGGTTGCGCAGGCTGCGCACGCGAAGGCCCGCCTCGGCGAGGCGGAGGAACAGCGCCGTGAGATCGGTGTCGCGCGCCACGAACACCTCGAGCGTGTGCGGGTCGAGGGTCCGCCAGCGGACGCCGGGCGGCGGGGGCGGGAGCCCCACCGCCGCGCTCTCGAGATCAAACAGATAGACTTCCTCGGCGAGCCGGACGAGAAGCTCGCGCCGCAGGCCGACGGTGAGGAGCCGCCCGTGATCGAGGATGGCGATGCGGTCGCACAGGTGCTCGGCTTCTTCGAGGTAGTGCGTCGTCAGGATGATCGTCCGTCCCTCGCTGTTCAGGCGGCGGAGCAACGCCCAGGTGTCCCTCCGCATCTCGACGTCGACCCCGGCGGTGGGTTCGTCGAGGATGACGAGGCGGGGGTCGTGAACGAGGCTCCGGGCGATCAGGAGCCGTCTCTTCATGCCGCCCGAGAGCGTGCGGGCCACGGCGCGGCGCTTGGCCCCGAGGTCGAGCTGCTCGAGGATGCGTGTGATGCGTGTCCGCGCGGCGCGGCGCGGGACACCGTAGAAACCGGCCTGGTTCGTGAGGATGTCCTCGACGGTCTCGAAGAGATTGAAGTTGATTTCCTGGGGGCAGAGGCCGATCAGGCGGCGGACCTCGGCCGGTTCGCGGTCGAGATCGTGCCCGTAGACACGCACGCGGCCGCCGCTCTTGCGGCAGAGCGAGGTGACGATGCCGATGGTCGTGGTCTTGCCGGCGCCGTTGGCCCCGAGGAGGCCGAAGAACTCGCCGGCCCCGACCTCGAGGTCGAGCCCGTGGAGCGCGGTCACGCCTCCGGCGTAGGTCTTGGTGAGACCCTCGATTTCGAGGGCCGGGGGAGAGGCGGGCGCCTCGTCGGCGTGGGGTGGCATCAGGCGGGTAGACGGAGGTCGACGGTGTTGGTCACGCGCGTGCAGCATACACCGTCTCTGCGGTAGAACCCGTAGCCGAAGCTCAAGCGCGCGCGCCCCGCGGAGGTGAGCTGCGTGCGGAGCTCTTCTTCAGCCGCCTTGACAAGGGTGAAGCGCAGTTCGAGATCGCCCGTGCCGGGCGCCTTGAAGTCCAGGGCCAGCCGGCGGGTGAGGATCCGGAGGCCGGGGAAAAGGCGTGCGCAGGCGAGCGCCGGGACGGGGTCGGCGAGGGCCGCCTGGGCTCCCCCGAAAATGGTTCCCTGAAGGTTGCGGGTACGCCGGTTGAGCGGCAAGAGAAGACGCAGGCGCCGCCAGCCGTCCGCCGCCTCGAGGACCCGCACCCGCATGTGACGGAAGGGACCGTACCATTCGAGGAGACGTTCGTCGGGGACGAAGCGCCTGAGACGCACGAGCGTCGCTGCGTCCACAGCGGCGCGTCCTAGGAGTCGCGGTCGGCGCCGGCCCCAACCCGGCGGACCGCCTCCGCCACCGCCTCGTGGACCTTGGGATCGAGCGGGTCGGGGGTGATGTCTTTTTCGGGGGTGAGGGCGACCAGGGCTTGGGCGGCGGCGAGCAGATGCGCGTCTTCGAAGCGGCGGGCGCGCCGGTCGAGGATCCCGCGAAACAGACCGGGGAACGCGAGAAGATTGTTCATGCTTCGCCCGTCGGTGGCCACCGCTGCCCCGTGGACGAGGGCCGCGTGCGGCGTGATCTCGGGCTCGGGGTTCGAGAGCGCGAAGACGATCTGCCCCCGGCGGATGCGTTCCGCGGGGATGAGGCCCTTTTTGCCGGTCGTGGCGATGACGACGTCGCAGCGCTCGAGAAGTTCCTCGAGGGTCAGGACCGTCCCCCCGAGGGCGGCGAAACGCGCGCAGACGCGCGGGTCGATGTCGGCCCCGAAGAGCGTGCGCGCCCCGGCGATGTGCACGAGTCGGGCGATGCCGTAGCCGGCGGCGCCGAGCCCGAGGTGACCGATACGAAGCGTTTCGAGAGGGCGCCCGAGCCGCCGGGTGACCGTGGTGAGCGCGGCGAGGACCACGACCGCGGTGCCCTCCTGGTCGTCGTGGAGGACCGGGATGTCGAGGCGCGCGCGGAGTGCCTCCTCGACCTCGAAGCACGTCGGGGCGGCGATGTCCTCGAGTTGAATGGCGCCGAACGAGGGGGCGAGACGCTGAACGGTCGTCACGATCGCCTCCGCGTCGTAAGCGTCGGCGAGAATCACGGGGACGGCCGAGATCCCGGCGAAGGTGGCGAAGAGGGCGGCCTTGCCCTCCATCACCGGAAGGCTCGCCTCGGGCCGCAGACGACCGAGCCCGAGGACGGCCGTCGCGTTCGTGACGATGCCGACGGTGTTGGCGCGCGCCGTGTAATCCCAGACGAGCGACGGATCGCGCTCGATGGCGAGGCACACCCGGGCCACCCCGGGCGTGTAGATGTCGCGCAGGATCTGATGGCTGTTGATCGTGATCCGGCTCCGGGTCTCGATCTTGCCGCCCCGGTGCCGGGCGAAGACGCGATCGGAGGTCCCAAGAATACGGGCGTTCGGCAGGGCGTTGATCGCCTCGTAGACGCCCCGACTGTCGTCCTCGTCGATCTCGACCGTGATCTCCCAGACCGTGAGATCCTGGTCCCGGCTCACGGCCGAGATGTTCTCGACGACGAGACCGGCGTCGCCAAGAACCTTGAGGATGGCCGCGAGGCTGCCGGCGCGATGGCGCGACTGGACGAGAAGAATCTCGGGAACGATCATCGAAGCTCGTGGGGGGGTGCCGGGGGGTTGGGGCCCCCGCGTCCCGTTCAGTCTAGCACGCACGACGCTTCCGCCTCCCCGCGCTTGCACACGGACGCGTTTTGCGTCATCATAGGGGGCAGAAAGGACATCCTCCTCGCCCTTCCGCGTCCGCCCGGCCCCGGGTGGGGCGCGGCCAACCCCAAGCGCCCGACACGATGAGCCCGCACGGAGCGGCGCCGGGGTTCCAGAATTTTTCCTACTCTCCTGATGGAGTTCCTTACCGTGAGTGAGCAAACGCAGCCGACCAGCGACGCGACCTTCCGCCAGGATGTGCTCGAGTCGACGATTCCCGTCCTCGTGGACTTCTGGGCCGAGTGGTGCGGTCCCTGCCGCGCGGTCGGCCCCGTCGTCGACGAGATCTCCCGAGCCTACGCGGGGCGTCTCAAGGTCCTCAAGCTCAACGTCGACGACAACCCCCAGACGCCGAGCACCTACGGTGTACGCAGCATCCCGACTCTCATGCTGTTCAAGGACGGCAAGGTCTACGGCACCAAGATCGGCGCTCTCAGCCAGCGGCAACTTCAAGCTTTCCTGGACATCAACCTATGAGATACCCCCGCCGTCGCGGTCCCCGCAATCCGAATGCCCTGCCCCGCCACGAGGACAACGGGGCCTTCCACGACGAACCGCTCGAGGAAGAACCGCTCGAGACGGGCGACCCCGCCCACCCCCGGCCGGTCCTTCATCTCAACGATCTCAAACGGATGCCGCCGCGCGAACTCCTCGCGATGGCGGAGGAGCTCGGCGTGGAGGGTACGGCGCGCAGCCGCAAGCAGGACGTTGTCTTCTCGATCCTCAAGGCCAAGGCCCGCCAAGGGTTCGATGTGGCGAGCGACGGCGTGCTCGACCTCATGGCCGAAGGCTACGGGTTCCTGCGCACCGCCGACAGTTCCTATCTGGCCGGGCCCGACGACATCTTCGTCTCGACGAGTCAGGTCCGGCGTTTCAACCTGCGTACGGGCGATACGGTCTCCGGCCGGGTTCGCCCGCCCAAGGAGGGCGAGCGTTATTTCGCGCTCGCCAAGGTCGACGCCATTAATTTCGGACCGCCCGAGGTCGCGCAGCGCAAGATCCTCTTCGAGAACCTCACGCCCCTGTTCCCCAAGGAGCGCTTCCGGATGGAGCAGGGAACGGGGAGCACCGAGGACCTCACGGCCCGGGTGATCGACATGATCGCCCCGATCGGCAAGGGTCAGCGCGCCCTCATCGTCTCGCCGCCGAAGGCCGGCAAGACGATGATGCTGCAGAACATCGCGCAGTCGATCACCGCCAACCACCCCGACGCTTATCTCATCGTGCTTCTCATCGACGAGCGGCCCGAAGAGGTCACCGAGATGAGCCGCTCGGTCCGCGGCGAGGTGGTCTCGAGCACCTTCGACGAGCCCGCCACCCGCCACGTGCAGGTCGCCGAGATCGTGATCGAGAAGGCCAAGCGCCTGGTCGAACACAAGCACGATGTCGTCGTGCTGCTCGACTCGATCACGCGACTCGCGCGGGCCTACAACACCGTCGCGCCGTCCTCGGGCAAGGTGCTCACGGGCGGGGTCGACGCCGGCGCGCTCCAGCGCCCGAAGCGGATCTTCGGTTCGGCGCGCAACATCGAGGAAGGCGGAAGCCTCACCATCGTCGCCACCGCCCTCATCGACACCGGCTCGCGCATGGATGACGTGATTTACGAGGAGTTCAAAGGAACGGGCAACTCCGAAATCCATCTCGATCGCCGGATCGCGGAAAAGCGCATTTTTCCGGCCATCAACATCAACCGCTCGGGCACACGCAAGGAAGAAATTCTCGTCTCGCCCGAAGAGCTCCAGAAGATGTGGATCCTGCGCCAGCTTCTCCACCCGATGGACGAAGTCCAGGCGATCGAGTTCCTGCTGTCGAAGCTCCGCGACAGCAAGACCAACACCGCGTTCTTCGAGGCCATGCGCCGCTAGGACCCGCGGCGGGGCGCGCGCGGCGGGGGGGGGAGCTTCTTGCGCACGGCCCGGCACGGCAGGGCCGTGAAGCCCAGGGCCTCGTAAAACCCCAGAGCGTCGAGAAAGCTGTCGAGATGCACGGCCGCGAGCCCCCGCTTTCGGGCGTGCTCCTCGAGCGCTTCGAGAAGCCGCCGTCCGGCCCCCCGCCCTCGCCAGGCGGGGACGACGACGAAATCGTCGATGTGCAGGTGTGGCCCGCGTGCGAGGGTGACGAGCGGGCGTCCTCCCGCCAGAGCGACGAGCCGACCCCGGACCTCGAGTCCGCGTAGGCGGTAGCCAAGCCGGTAGGCGCGCCCGCCTCGTCGCAGGGCGTCCGCGAGCCGCCGCCGTTCGAGTCCGGGGCGAAGGTGGCGAAGGACACGCCAGGCCTCGTCGAGCCGCGCGGTCCCGACGGGCACCACGCGCGCGTCGTTCACCGAAAGCGTTGAGGAGCGGCGTGCCGCCTGGGAAGAGTTCTGGCCCATCGTCCGGGCTCCGCTCGGTCGGGGGCCCAAGTGTAGCCGTTATGGCCGTCGCCCTTCAGGTCAACGGCCCGCGGTCTTTTCAGGCGTCCCGGGCGATGTCCCGACGCAGGCGCGCTCCGGGCGGAAGGCGCAGGCGCCCGACGGCGGTGTAGGCGCGGCGGCGCGCTTCCGCCAGATCCTTGCCCCGTCCGCAAACGCAGAGGAGGCGCCCTCCGGCGGTGAGCACCCGCCCGCCCACGCGTCGTGTGCCGGCGTGGAACACGAGCGCCTCCGCCCCCGCTTCCTCGAGGCCCTCGAGGGGGGATCCGTCGTCGCCGGCCTCGGGGTAGCGCGGGGCGGCGATCACGACGCCCACCAGGGCTTCGTCCCGAACGTCGAGACGGGATGGAATCTCGCCCCGGGCGACCGCGTGGAAGAGGGCAAAGGCACTGCCACCGAGGCGGGGGAGGACGACCTGCGCCTCGGGATCGCCGAAGCGGCAGTTGTACTCGAGGACGTAAGGCTGCCCTCGGGGATCGATCATGAGCCCGAAGTAGAGAACACCCGTGTAGGGGGTGCCCTCGGCGGCGAGCCCCTCGAGCGTGGGCCGGACGATCGTCTCCTGGATGCGGCTGTCGAGTTCCCTCGCGAGGGGGGGCGGGCTGTAGGCCCCCATCCCCCCGGTGTTGGGACCCCGGTCGCCGTCGTCGAGGCGCTTGTGATCCCGGGCGGCGGGCAGCGTGAGGTAGCGTGTGCCGTGGGCGAGGACGAAGTAGCTCAGTTCCTCCCCGCGAAGAAAGGTCTCGGCCAGGATCCCCTCGCGGGCACCCGGGAGACGGACGAGGGTGGCGAGGGCGGAGCGCGCCTCCTCGGCGCTGCCGACGATCGCGACGCCCTTGCCCGCCGCGAGCCCCGAAGCCTTGAGGACGAGCGGGTACGCGAGAGTGTCGAGGTCGCGCTCGAGATCTTCGGGCCGCTCGTAGCTCCGGGCGTCGGCGGTCGGAATGCCTTGCCGTTCGAGGAATGCCTTCGCGTGACGCTTCGAGCCCTCGAGGAGTGCCGCCGCGCGGTTCGGGCCGAGGACGGGCACGCCGACGTCCCGCAGCCCATCCGCGACCCCGTTGAGGAGCGGGATCTCGGGGCCCACCACGATGAGATCCGGACGCTCCCGCCGGGCCCAGGAGGCGACGGTGACGGGATCGGCCGGGTCGAGCGCGAGGTTCCCGACCTTGGGTTCGCCGTCGGTACCGCCGTTGCCGGGGGCGACGAGCACGGAGGCGACCTCCGGGTCCGCGGCGAGACGCCAGGCGAGGGCGTGCTCGCGCCCGCCGCCTCCGAGGACGAGGACGCGGGCACCGGCCGGGGAGGGCGGACGCGGGGGCACGCGCCTCTCAGTGCCGGAAGTGACGCCGGCCCGTGTGGACCATGGCGAGATCGAGGCGGTCGGCGGCGGCCACCACCTCCGCGTCGCGTTTCGACCCTCCGGGCTGCACGAGCGCGGTGACGCCGGCCGCGGCGGCTTCCTCGAGGGCGTCGGGGAAAGGGAAGAAACCGTCGGAGGCGAGGGCCGCTCCGGCCGTCGTATGCCCGTGGCGGCGTGCCCGCTCGAGAGCGATGCGGACGGCGTCGACCCGGTTGGGCTGACCGCCGCAGAGGCCGAGCGCGGCTCCGTCGCGGACGACGACGATGGCGTTTGACGGGAGGAAACGCACGAGCCACCAGGCGAACAGCAGGTCCGCCGTGGCCTCCGCCGCCGGCGCGCGGTGGGTGACGGTCCGCCAGCCGTCGTCGCCGAAGGGGAGACGATCGCGTTCCTGGAGGAGCCAGCCGCCCGAGATCCGGCGGGTTTCGACCGCCGTCTCCTCGGTGCCGTTGGGCACGCGCAGGATACGAAGGCGCGGACGCCGGGCCAGGATCGCCCGCGCGGTCTCCCCGACGTCCGGGGCGAGGACGAGTTCGAGAAAGCGTCCATCGGTCAAACGCCGCGCGAGAGGTTCGTCGATCGGACGGTTCGTGGCGACCACGCCGCCGAACGCCGAGACGGGATCGGTCGCGTGCGCGCGATCGTACGCCTCGAGCGCCGACGCGCGGCGCGCGGCGCCCGCCGGGCTCGCGTGCTTGACGATCACCGCGGCCGCGCCGTCGAGGCCCGTCACGCAGCGCCAGGCGCAGTCCGCGTCGAGGTAATTGTTGTACGAGAGCTCCTCACCCTGGAGACGCTCGGCGTGCGCAACGCCGACGGGAGGCTCGCCCGGCCGGAGATACAGGGCTGCGCGCTGGTGCGGGTTCTCGCCGTAGCGGAGGAGGCTCCGGCGCCGAAGCGGCGGAGACCAGAGCTCGGGCAGAGGGTCCCGCTCGGTGTCGAAAGCGCCCGCGATCAGCCCGTCGTAGAAAGCGGTTTGGGCGAAGGCGCGGGCGGCGAGCCGCCGACGCTCGTGGGCGTCGGCGCCGCGGCCGGCCTCGAGCGCCGCGGCGTAGCGGGCAAAATCTTCCGCCGACGAGAGGACGGTGACACGGGCGTGGTTCTTGGCCGCCGCGCGCAAGAGCGTCACGCCGCCGATGTCGATCTGTTCGATGAGCTCCGCCTCCCCGAGGCGTTCCGCCCGCGCTCGTTCGAGGCTCTCGGCAAAGGGGTAGAGGGTGACGGCGACGAGGTCGATCGGCGCGATTCCGGCGTGGGCGATCTCCTCTTCGTCGGCGCCGTCCCGCGCCAGGATCCCGGCGTGAATCGCGGGGTGCAGGGTTTTCACGCGGCCGCCGAGCATTTCTCCAAGACCGGTGTGTTCCTCGACCGTCGTCACCTCGAGACCTTGGGCGCGGAGGGCTTCGGCGGTCCGTCCGGTGGCGAGGAGCTTGACCCCGGCGGCGGCGAGCCGGCGGGGAAGGGGGCCAAGATCCTCTTTCTTCGCGACGCTCAGGAGCGCCCGTCGCGGAATCGGGGCGTCCTCAGCGGAGATCATGCCGAGCGAGCTTCTTGAGCAGAGTCTCACGGCTCAGGCCGAGAAGACGCGCGGCGCGGCTTCGGTTCCCCTCGGTGTAGACGAGCACGAGCCGGAAGAGAGGGGCCTCGATCTCGTGCAGCACGAGGTCGTAGAGGCCACTCGTGGGATGTCCGTCGAGGCTTTCGAGGTAGGCGGTGACCGCCGACGTGAGGGCCGTGGCCAGTTCCGAGGGAAGACCCGAAGGCGGGGAGGGAGGGCGGCGGGACGCCGCACGAACACCACGGGGCATGGATCGTTTCGACCTCGGGTCGGAGTCGGCATGCGAGCCCACCATCTTAGAGCATCGCTGGCCCCGCTGCCTCAGCGACACTCGAGACGCGGTGGTCGTCCGCGGCAAAGGTTGAGGCGAAAGCCCGCGGCGGCATGAGGTGGCGCCAGGACACGAAGACGGAAGGAGATGGCGTTGCGGGCGCGAAGGAAACCGTGGGCCCGTGGCGCGTAGAGTGCCGGGGGAAACGCGCCGGTGACGAGCGTGCGCCCCGCCAGATCGGTCAGGCGGACGAGAAGCCAGGGCAGGGCCGACGGACGCCCCGTTTCGTTGAGGATGGTCCCGGCGATGACGAGGCCGGTGCGCGGATGGGCGCGTGAGGGGACGACCTCGGCGGCGGTGATGCGAAAAGCCTTGGGATGGCTCCGGGCGGCCGCGGTCGCGGCCCGGTCCGCCGGTGTCAAGGGCGTGGTGGATCGGCTTTTCCAGGGATGGAGATAGATGAGGCTGGCGCCCAGAAGGAGAGCGAGAAAGACATTGGCGAGGAGCCAGCCCGGGCGTCGGGCGCGTTTGGGCGCCGCACGGGACGGGAAGGGGCCGGGGCCGGCCGGATTCGGGGCGGGTATCGTGAACGGCTCTTCGACCGCGGCAAAGGCCTCGCCCTCCGTCGGTCCCGCACCGAGCGGCGGGGCGGAGGCGTCCTCGAGATCGAGATCCTCGAGGCGTCCGAGGTGAGGTTCGTCGGCACTCTCCGGCGCGAAGGGATCGGCGAGGATCGCACCGTCGGGTGTGGCCGTCGCCGCCGATCCCACACTCACCGGCTCCGGGGCCTCGGGCGGGGAAGAAGCGGAAGCTTCCGACCAGAGCGTGGTCCGGGCGTCGAAAATCTCCCCGCAGCGCCCGCAGCGAACAAAACCGTCGGCCGCTTCAAGTGTTTTGGGTCCGATCCGGTACCAGACCGAGCAGCGCGGACAACGGGTGAGACTGCTCATCGACGGCTTTCCCTGTGGTGCAGGACGAGGGCTGTCCAGTCTGCCCGTTCGATCCGTTCCGCGCAGACATAGGAGGCCCCGTAGGCGGTGAGGATTTCCTCCGCCTGGGTGACGAGAAGGCCGGAGAGGAGGAGGTGCCCGCCCGGTCGGTGCAAGCGCGCCATGCGGGGCGCGAGCGCGAGGAGGATGTTGCGGAGGAGATTGGCGCAAATGAGATCGGCGGCGAACGGCGGGCGGGCGGGCGTGGCCCGGACGAGGAAACGGCGACCGTACCCGTTCGCCCGCGCGTTTTGCCTCGCCGCCGCGCGGGCCAAGGGATCGGTGTCGAGGCCCCAGACGCGCTTGGCCCCGAGCGCCAGGGCGGCGAGCCCGAGGATGCCCGAGCCGGTTCCGTAGTCGAGGACGGAAAGCCCCTCGAGGTTCTGGCGGGCGAGCCAGTCGAGGCAGAGAGCGGTCGAGGGGTGGGTCCCGGTCCCGAAGCCCATCCCGGGATCGAGACGGACGATGGCCCCGGCGGCGCCCCGGGGTGGAGGATCGTCGGTGCCGAGGATGACGAGCCGTCCGGCGAAGGTGCGGGGTGGGAGCGGCTCCCGGGTGGGGGCGAGGAGTGCTTCCTCCGAGGTTGCGAGGGCGCGGGCGTTGAAGCCGAGGGCCTGGAGTGTGCGGGCGGCGCTTTCCGCCTGGGCGGGAGTGCCGTAGAGGGCCCGGACTTCGCTCACGGGCCAGCAAGGCGGCGTGTCGCGGGTCTCGTCCTCGAGGTGGGTGACGCCCGATTGCGAGACGGACGCCGCCCCGCTTTGAAAGAGCCAGTCCTCGAGCCACGCGAGGACGGCGGCGGGGGCGGACGTTTCAAGGACCCCCAACATGTTGGCGGAGGCGGTCGGAGGGACCTTCGGTGTGCGGCTCATCCTGTGAAACTTTAAAGCACAGCCGTGGGGTGTGCGGTCGTGCGGCCGCCCAGTCTAGCAACGCGGCACGCTGGGAGGCTGCCGGCCGGCGCCGCAGGGCCGTCAACCCGGCGGTTCGTCGGCGAGCTTCTTCTCGAGAAAATGGATGTCTGTCCCGCCGCGTTCGACCCTGGGGTCGGCCAGGAGGTCGAGGTGGAGAGGGATGTTGGTGCGGATGCCCTCGACGCTCGTCTCGCGGAGCGCGGTGCGCATGCGCGCGAGCGCCGTCGCCCGGTCCGTTCCGTGGGTGACGATCTTGGCGACGAGCGAGTCGTAGTACGGCGGGACCCGGTAGCCGGAGTACAGATGCGAGTCGACACGCACGCCCGGGCCGCCCGGCGCAATCCATTGGGTCACGAGACCCGGGGAGGGGGCAAACGTGCGCGGATCCTCGGCGTTGACGCGGCATTCGACCGCGTGTCCGCGGAGCACGATGTCGCGTTGGCGTAGGCGCAGGGGTTCGCCCGCGGCGATGCGCAGCATCTCCTGGATGATGTCCACGCCGGTGATCATCTCGGTGATGGGATGCTCGACCTGCACACGGGTGTTCATCTCGATGAAGTAGAACTCCCCGTTCTCGTAGAGGAACTCAAACGTGCCGGCGCCGCGGTATTTGAGCCGGCGGCAGGCCTCGACGCAGCGTTCTCCGAGGCTGCGGCGTTCGCGCTCGCTCAATCCCGGGGCGGGGGCTTCCTCGATGATTTTTTGGTGCCGGCGCTGCATCGAGCAGTCGCGTTCTCCGAGATAGACGGCGTTGCGTCCGTCGGCCAGGATCTGGATTTCGATGTGCCGGGGCGTCTCGAGGAATTTTTCGAGGTAGACGTCGGGGTTCCCGAAGGCCGCCTGCGCCTCGCTCCGCGTGAGGACGATCGCGTGGTGCAGTGCCGCCTCGGTCTGCACGACCCGCATGCCGCGCCCGCCTCCTCCTCCGGCGGCCTTGACGATCACCGGGAACCCGATGCGGCGGGCGACGCGCAGGCATTCCTCGGGGTCGTCACCGAGGACGCCGTTCGACCCCGGGACGGTGGGCACGTCCGCCTCCCGCATGGCCCGGATCGCGGCGACCTTGTCGCCCATCGTGCGGATGACATCGGGTGTGGGGCCGATGAACACAAAACCGCTCGACTCGACCCGCTCGGCGAAGTCGGCGTTCTCCGAGAGAAAGCCGTAGCCCGGGTGGATGGCCTGGGCCTCGCTCACCTCGGCGGCGCTGATGATCGTCGGGATGTTGAGGTAACTCTCGGCCGGCCGGGGCGGCCCGATGCAGATCTTCTCGTGGGCGAGGCGGACGTGGCGAAGGTCCTTGTCGGCCGTCGAATAGACGGCGACCGTCTTGATCCCAAGCTCGTGGCAGGCGCGCTGGATCCGAAGTGCGATTTCCCCGCGGTTGGCGATGAGGACTTTTTCGAACACCGTTCGTCTCTCAGCCGATCACGAAGAGCGGCTGGCCGTATTCGACGCTGGCCGCGTTTTCGGCGAGGACGGCCTTCACGGTCCCTTCGTGCTCGCTCTGGATCTGGTTCATCATCTTCATGGCTTCGATGATGCAGAGGGTGTCGCCGACCTTGACCTTCTGGCCGACATCGACGAACGGCGGATTCTGGGGGGCGCTCGAGCGGTAGAACGTCCCGACCATGGGGGAGGTCACCAGATGACCCTCCGGGGCGGAGGGCGGGGCGGAAGCCGCAGGAGGCGAGGGGACCGGCGGGGGCGACGGACTCGTCACCTCGACAGGCGCGGGAGACCCCGCCGGGGACGCCCAAACGACCGTGCCGGCGGGAACGCCCGCGGCGGGGGGGATGCGGCTGATCCGCACGCGCTCCTCACCCTCGGTGATCTCGATTTCGTGGATGCCCGAGGCTTCGAGGAGTTCGATGAGTTTCTTGACCTTACGGATGTCCATGGGAAGAATCTCCGAGGTGGAGGAGGATGGCCTCGAGGGCGAGATCGTAGGAGCGGGGGCCAAAGCCGCTGATGCGTCCGAGCGCGAGGTCGGCGAGGAGCGAGCGGCGACGAAAGTCCTCCCGCGCCTCGGGTTTGCTCAGGTGCACTTCGACGAAGGGAAGGCCGGTGGCGAGGAGGGCGTCGCGCAGGGCAACGCTCGTGTGAGTGAGGCCCCCGGGGTTGAGGATGCCCGCGGCGGATTCGGGTGGGCCGTGGGCGTGGAGGAAATCGACGATTTCTCCCTCGTGATTGCTCTGCATGGCGAGCAGCCGGTGACCGCTCTCACGGGCGCGGTTTTCGAGCCGCGTGCAGAGCGTGGCGAGATCCTCCCGCCCGTAAAGGGCCGGTTCGCGACGCCCGAGGAGATTGAGATTCGGGCCGTTGACAAGGAGGATGGTGGCCATGAGGGGGGCGGTAGGATGATTTTCTGTATCAAATGTCCGTCTAATGCTTCGATCTTACACGATCAAGATCATTTCGTCACGATCCTGGTCCTCAGGGCCTCAGTTGATGCGTGACTGGCGTTCCTTTTTCGGGAGGGCGTCGAGGAATCTCTTCACATCGCCCGCACGAAGCTTCCCGCTCACCACGAGGAGGACCCGCCCTCGGGCCGAGAGGAGGACGGTGTCGGGAATGCCGGCGACCTGGATCCCGAGCCGCGTGGCCAGGCGGCGGAGGTGGGCGCGGAGGAGATAGACGGGGTAGCGGCTCGGGTGTTGGTGGAGGAAGGAGCGGGCGGCTGCGGCGTTGGTGGCGACGGCGAGCCCGAGTGTCGCGGTCCCGTGGCTCTCGAGGCGGCGGGACAGGTTCTGGAGGGGCTGCCATTCCTCGAGGCAGGGGCCGCACCAAGGGGCCCAGAGATTGACAAGAAGAGGTTTCCCCTGCGGAATGACCGCCCCCGGAGTGAGAGGAAGGAGGGGGTAGCGATGCAGCTCGACCCGGTGCGGCGTGATCGGCCGACCGGCACCGAGCGGGCGGACCACGGTGAGATGCGGAGATCTCTGGAGGAGGAAGACGATGGCCCCCGCCACGAGTCCTACGCCAAACCAGCCGACGGCACGGAGGATGTGGGACTTCTTCACGACACGCCCGGACCGTCTTCCGTCCCGTCGGGCAAAGCGGCGAGTGTCGCCCGCGCCCAGGCGGCGTAGGCTGATGTGGCTTCGGTCTCGGGGAAGGTGAGGATGTCCGGCACCGTGTAGGGGTGCCGTCCGGCAAGGGCGGTGCGGAGCGCCGCGAGGCGCTCGTCCACCGTTTTGATGAGGAGGAGCCACTCGCACGTGCGCTCGAAGTTCCCCTTCCAGATGTAGTACGAGTGCGCCGGACCGAGCACACTCACACAGGCGGCGAGCCGATCGCGAACGAGCCCTTCGGCCAGTTCCCGAGCCTGTTCTTCCCCCTCGACGGCGGTGAGGACGAGACGGATCGCGGAGGCCGCTTCACGCATGGTGGGACGATGCTTCAAGCCCGGGGTGAATCGTGAAGTCTAGCACGTGGGTGATGAGTCTCTCGGGTATGCTGACGTCGGGGGCGACACTTACGGCGCCCTTGATGCAAGCGGCCGCCGATGCCGTGCGGGGGTGTCATGAACGCCGAGAGTCCTTCTTTGCGTGCGTCGCGGGCGGAGCCCGCGGTGCGGTTCCGCTTTGCGCCCAGCCCGACCGGCGCTCTCCACATCGGCAACGCACGCACCGCGCTTTTCTCTTTCCTCTGGGCGCGCCGTCTCGGCGGACGCTTCATCCTGCGGATCGAGGACACCGACCGCGGGCGGAACGATCCCGAGTCCGAGTCGGCCCTCCTCGATGACCTCCGCTGGCTGGGGCTCGACTGGGACGAGGGGCCCGACCGCGGGGGGCCGTTCGGGCCCTACCGCCAGTCGGAACGCGCGGACCTCTACGCCCGCGCCCTCGAAGAGCTCGTGGCCCGCGATCGGGCCTACCCCTGCTTTTGTCCTCCCGAGGATCTCGCGCGACGGCGTGCGGAAGATCTGGCGCGGGGCCGGCCGCCCCGCTACGACGGCCGCTGCCGGCTTCTCCCGCCGGAAGAGGTCCGTCGCCGACTCGAGGAAGGAGCGCTGGCCGCGTGGCGTTTTCGTCTCGTCGAGGGTCCGCCTCTGGTGTTTGACGATCTCGTCTACGGCCCGCACAGTGTCGCCCGCCACCTTCTCGACGATTTTGTGCTCGCGCGCGCCGACGGGACCCCCACCTTTCTTTACGCGAACGCCCTCGACGACGCGGGCATGGGCATCACCCACGTCGTCCGCGGAGTGGATCACCTCGACAACACCCCCCGGCAACTCCTCCTCTTCGAGGCCTGGGGACGTCCCCCGCCGGCCTATGCCCATCTTCCGCTCGTCCACGGGCTCGACGACACACCGCTCGCGAAGCGTGAAGGAACCGGGCGTCTCGCTTCGTACCGAACCCGCGCCCTCCGTCCGGAGGCCCTTCGGGCTTACCTCCTGCATTTGGGGCACACGCCCACGCACGAGGAAGGGCTCCTCGGCGAGGCCGCAGGGACGCTCTTCGATCCCGCGCGACTCGGACGCGCCCCGGCCCATTTCGACGAGGCGCAGCTGCGGCCTTGGCAGGAACGGGCGCTCGCACTCCTGGATCCGCCGTCGTTTCGCCGCTGGCTCGGCGGCGTCCTCGACCGGTCCCCGGACGATCATCTCCTCGTAAAGCGCGCCGAGGCGTTGAGAACCGTGAGCGTCTGGGCCGAGGACGCGCTCGCGTGGTGGGCGATCCTTGACGATCCTCCCCTTCCCCCGCGGGGTTTGGTTCCCGAAGACGACTTCCGCACGGTCCTGGGTGCCGCCGTGGCCCTTGATCCGGAGGACGACTTCCACGATTTTGCGCGCACGCTCGCCACCCGCACGGGCCGCCGCGGCCGCGCCCTTTACCTTCCCCTGCGGCTCGCGCTGACCGGTCGCACGGAGGGACCGGAACTCGCTACCCTGTGGCTCGTGTTTCCTCCGCAACGGCGTCGGGCGCTTCTGGCCCGTGCGCTCGCGTCCTTGTCCACCGATGCTTGAGCTTTACGATTCACGCACCGCCCATCGCGCGCCCCTCATCCCCGCCCGTGCGGACCGCCTGGGTCTTTACGTCTGCGGGGTCACCGTCTATGACGAATGCCATCTCGGCCACGCACGCATGCTGGTCGTCTACGACGTCCTCGTCCGTCACCTGCGGGCCTCGGGCCGATCCGTCCACTACGTCCGCAACATCACCGACGTGGACGACAAGATCATCCGCCGTGCCCGCGAGACGGGGATCCCGCCCTCTGAGCTGAGTGCCCGGATGATCGAGGCCTTCGGCCGTGACGCGCGGGCGCTTGGGCTTCTTCCGGCCGACGCCGAGCCCCGAGCGACCGCCCACGTCGGGGCGATGATCGAGGTCATCGCCCGCCTTCTCGAGCGCGGTTTCGCCTACCGGGCCAGCAACGGCGACGTGTACTACGACGTGAGCCGTTTCCCCACTTACGGAGCACTCGCCCACCGCCGCCCCGAGGATCTCCGCGCCGGAGCCCGTGTCGAGATCGGCGAGGCCAAGGACGACCCTCTCGATTTTGCGCTCTGGAAAGCGGCGCGGCCCGACGAACCCTCCTGGGAGGCCCCCTGGGGGGCGGGGCGTCCGGGCTGGCACATCGAGTGTTCGGCCATGTCGACCTCGCTCCTTGGGGTGCCGATCGATCTCCACGGGGGTGGGGAGGATCTCAAGTTTCCGCATCACGAGAACGAGATCGCCCAGTCGGACGCGGCCTTTGGTACCGAAGTCGTCCGCCGCTGGATGCACAACGGTTTCGTCCAGGTCGGCCACGAGAAGATGGCCAAATCGCTCGGCAACTTCCTCACGATCCGCGAGGCCCTCGAGCGCTACGGCGCCGAGAGCCTGAGACTTTGGATCCTCCAGGGTCACTACCGTCAGCCCCTTCTTTTCGATGAGGAGAAGCTCGTCCTGGCGCGTCAAGCCCGGGCGCGCCTGAGGGGGGCGTTTCGCGCGGCCCCCCCCGATCCGGAGGGCCGGGAACCGACGGACGCCGACTCCTGGCGCGGACGTTTCACGGACGCTCTGGACGACGATCTCAACACCCCCGAAGCTCTCGCGGTCCTCTTCGACCTCGTCCGGCGCGTCCACCGCGACGCCGCCGAAGAGCCGGCCGCTGCGCGCCGCGACGTCCTCCTCCTCCGCCGGCTCGGCGGGCGTCTGGGGCTCTTCGCCGACGACCCTTCCACGCGCCCTCGTCCTCTCGCCGACGCCGAGGTCGAGGAACGAGTCGCCCGCCGACGTCGGGCGCGAGAAGAGAGGAAGTTTGCCGAAGCCGATCAGATCCGCGCTGCGCTTCTCGAGGTCGGCGTGATCCTCGAGGATGGGCCCGAGGGGACCCGCTGGTACTGGAACGACGGGCCCTGACGTCTACGGCCGTCGTTCGCTTCGAGGCGCGTCGCGACGATCGCGCACCGGCTCGACGGGTCGCCCGAGCGGCGATGAACACGCTGGATCGGGCTTCCTCGGCCGGAGCACGTGGGCGGGTGAGGACGACTCCGATCGCCGATAGAGGCGGATCGATTCCGTCATTCCCCGGAAGGGTCGTCCCGGGGTTCCGGCGCGTACCCCCGCCGGATCTCGTAGGCGCTCAGGGTGTTTTCGAGCAGCATGGCGACCGTCATCGGTCCGACACCTCCCGGAACGGGCGTGATCCACGCGGCCCGTTCGCGTGCGGTGGCAAAGTCGACGTCGCCGACGAGCCGGCCGTCGAGGCGGTGGATGCCCACGTCGACGACCGTGGCTCCGGGTCGGATCCACGCTCCCGGGATGAGACGGGGGCGGCCGGCGGCGGCCACGAGAATGTCGGCGCGGGCCACGTGGTCTGCGAGATCCTCGGTGAACCGGTGGCAGACCGTGACGGTGGCCCCCGCGAGGAGAAGCTCGAGCGCCATGGGACGACCGACGACATTGGAGGCCCCGACGACGACGGCGTGCCGGCCGTAATAACGTTCACCGGTTTCGGCGAGAAGGCGAATCACGCCCGCCGGTGTGCACGGCCGCAGCCGCGGACGGCGGAGGGCGAGGCGGCCGACGTTGTAGGGGTGGAAGCCGTCGACGTCCTTCTCCGGAGAGAGAAGATCCAGAAGGCGCGGGCTGGCCAGGTGGGGGGGGAGGGGGAGCTGGACGAGGATCCCGTCGATGTCGGGATCGCGGTCGAGGCGCTGAAGAAGATCCTCGAAGCCGAGCGGATCGGTTCCCTCGGCCAGGCGACGGACATCGGCGACGATCCCCGCCCGCGCGCAGGCTTCCTCTTTGCGGGCCACGTAGATGGCGGAGGCGGGGTCGTCGCCGACGAGAACGGCGACGAGGCGGGGGGCGGGACGGTTGTGTCCGCGGTGGATCTCGACACGCGCGCGCACCTCGGATTCGATACGGGCGGCGAGACGTTTGCCGTCGAGGAGATTCGCGGACATGGTTCGGAAGGTGAAAAGAAACGTCCTCAATTGTAGGCGCAACCGCATGAACACCCCGTCGTTCCCCCCGAGTCGCGATCGGAGTGGAGAGTCGGCTCCGTGCTAAGATCAAAAAGCGGCCTTCGGACGCCGCGTCCGTATCGGGGCATGGCGCAGGCTGGTAGCGCGCCTGCTTTGGGAGCAGGAGGTCGGGGGTTCGAATCCCTCTGCCCCGACCACGTGTGCGCCTGTAGCTCAAACGGATAGAGCATCGGCCTTCTAAGCCGGTGGTTGCAGGTTCGAGTCCTGCCAGGCGCGCCAGCCCTTCAACGATTGCGGATTCCGCCGCGAGGCCTGCGTTGCCCCAGCCGCTCTACCACATCGACGCTTTCGTGGGTGATGCCGCCCGAGGGAATCCCGCCGCGGTGGTTTGGCTCGACGTCTGGCCGTCGGACTCGCTGCTCCAGGCGATCGCCGAGGAGAACCGTCTTCCCGAAACCGCGTTCCTCGTGGCGGGTTCCGCCCCGGGCCACTACGGCCTTCGCTGGTTCAGCCCACGGAGCGAGGTTCCGCTCTGCGGTCACGCGACGCTGGCCGCCGCTCATGTGCTTTTCCACGAGCGGGAGCCCCACATAGAGCACCTCTCCTTCACCACGCGAAGCGGGACTCTGCGGGCCGAACGGCAGGCGGAGGGCATCGCTCTCGATTTTCCCGTCGCCCGTCTCCGTCCGCTTCCTCCGGCCCCGAGTCTCCGGCCCTGCCTCGGCGGCGAGCCCCGGGCCCTGTACGCCTACGGCGACGACGGATTCCTCCTGCTCGACGATGAGGCGGCCGTGCGCGCCACGCGGGTCCCGGAGGAGGCGGTGCTGGCCGCTCTCGGGCTGCGCGGTCTGTGTGTGACCGCCCGGGGAGAGACGGCCGACATCGTCAGCCGCTTCTTTGCTCCCGCGCTCGGGATCCCGGAAGATCCGGCCACGGGTTCGGCCCACTGCGCGTTGGCCCCCTATTGGGGAGAGCGTCTTGGCCGAAAGCGCCTGCGTGCGCGCCAGCTCTCGGAACGGGGGGGCGAACTCGAGTGCGTGTGGGAAGGCGAGCGGGTGCGGCTCGTGGGACGAAGCCGCCTTTATCTTCGCGGCACCATCGAGAGTCCTCTTCCAGGAACGGACTTCCGCGAGACGGGATCGGGAGAAGATTGACCCGCTGCGCGTGCGGCCCTCCGTGCGTGGGTGGGCGGTGCGGGCCGCGCCCCCCGAGATCGTCCCCCTGTCAACCCAATTCTAGAATGTCCCCTTTTCTCCCAAGCTGAATGTCCTCTTCACCAACCCGAGTGCCAAAGGTGGTGGACGCATACAGTCCCTTGACTTTGGCCGACGGTTCCATATAATGAAAGTGCGCCGACTTGATCTCAGCTTGCGGGCGCGTAACAAATGCAGCTAAAGCGGGAGAGTCTCCTGCTTTGGCGAAAGCCGAGCAGGTTTTTTTATGCCCGTGATTCTGCGGGCGATCGCCGATTTAAGCAACAACTTGCGGGCGATTCACAAATGCAGCTAAAGCGTTGGTGGCGTCTTCTTCCCCTGAGCGCCGGCCAGCGTCCCGTTGGCCAGGGGAAGGAGACCGCACATGACCACACCCCCTCCCGTGCAGCGGCGCCCCCTGTTGCGCGGACTCCATATCTTCGGACTGGATCACCTCGATCCGCTGATTCTGGCGGCGCTCGCGGACGGGCGTCCCCTGTTGCTCATCGGCGCCCACGGCACCGCAAAATCCGAGCTGCTCAACCGCCTCGCTCAGGCCCTGTCGCTTTCTCACCGCCACTACAATGCCAGCCTGATCAGCTTTGACGATCTGCTGGGTTACCCGGTTCCCAATGCCCGGCGGGACGGCCTCGAGTACCTGCGCACGCCCGCGGACCTGTGGGACGCCGAGTCGGTGTTTCTGGACGAGATTTCCCGTTGCCGCCCGGAGCATCAGAACAAACTGTTCTCCATCATTCACGAAAGACGGGTGCAGGGACTGCCGCTCGAGCGGCTGCGCTATTGCTGGTCGGCGATGAACCCGCCGGTCTCGCTGGACGGGGAGGAAGCGGAAGGGGAGATCTACCACGGATCCTTGCCCCTGGATCCGGCGCTCGCCGACCGCTTCGCCTGGGTGGTCGAGATCCCCGCCTTCGAAGACCTCGAGCCGGAGGCCAGAGCGGAGATCATCGCCCACGGCGGCGAGACGCCCGCCGCCGGGCCCGATCTGGCCGCTCTGATCGACAGCACACGCGAGAGGTTGCAAGCCACGGATCGGGCGCTCGTCCACTGGATCGAAAAATATGTCAACGGCCTGGTCGCGCCGCTGTGCGATGCCGGGCTCTCCATGAGCGGCCGGCGCGCCGTCAGCCTGGCGCGCAACATCCGCGCGGTCCACGCCGCCTGTGAAGTCCTCGGCCATGACACGGCGCCGGGTGATGTCGCCTATCGGGCCCTGAAGTGGAGCCTGCCGCAGCGCGCTCAGGGGCGCGCCGTGCCCGAGCATCGACTGGCCGCCGCGCACCGGGAGGCGGTCCAGGCGGCGGGCGAACCGCAATCCAGTGTGTGGGCGCGCCTGCGCTCGGAACGAGATCCGGTGAAACGCCTGGCGCTGGCCTTGCGGCACGAGGCGCTCAACCGCATCGAGCTGAGCCAGCTGGTGGCCGATGTCTGGGCCGGCCTGACGGTGGGCGAGCGTTATGTCCTGGCGCGCAACGTGCTCCCGGCGCTTACGGAGGATCGGCTCACGGCGGCCGCGCTCGAGATGCTCATGGACCCCATGGGCAAGGTGCTCGGCTTCACCGAAGAGGACCTGCACCGGATCAGCATTCCCCGCAGCCGGGCGCACGAGTGGGATCGCCTGTTGGCCGCGATCCAGGGCCTGCGCCGCAGACAGGATCCGGACGGGGTCGCGCTCGGCAACCTGCTCTATACCCTCTTCGTGGTGGAGGAGGCGCGTTTCGATCCCGAGGCGTTGATCGAACGGGACCGAGAGTGGCGCGCCCTTTTTCGGCCGCGCGCCGACGAGGCGGCGGCCTGATGGTCCGGTACGCCGAACGCCCCGTCGGCGGCGCGCTGCACAACATGTCCGCGCCGCCGCGCACGCGGATCGAGGTGCGTCCCCTGCGGCGCGGCGCGGCTCCGGGGGACGAGAGCGCCTCCCCCGCCCCTCCGGGGGCCGATTCCGGCATGATCCTGCTTGCCACGGTCTCCCTGTCTCATCTGATACGCCGCTCTTTCCCGCCGTACCGGGACGTCGGTGCCGACGGCCGGAACCCGGTGTGGGAAGCGTCGGGCACGCCCTGGGAAGGTGCGGCGTCTTGCGCCAACCTGCGCCTGTGTGTCCTCGTGGCGCTTTCCGAGCAGGCACTCAACGAATCGCAGCCTCCCGATCTCCGGGCGCTCCGTCGGCTGGCCGGGCTCTCCGTGGAGGGCTTGGAAGAGGCCTGGCTGGCCCATGCCCGACGTCTGCGGCCGGAGGATCATCGCCTGCCGCCTTTCGGTCTGGTCCGGCCCGTGGATCTCACCGAGCCGGAAGAGTCTGTGCTGGAGACCTCGACGGCCCGGGCCGTGATCATCGTTTCCCGAAGCGCCGGGTCACTCTTCATCCGCGGACGGGCGCCGGTCCTGCCGGACTACACCCGGCCGCTCGGTCCCGTCCGTTTGTACGGCTTTGCCGACGGAGGATATTCCCATGACTGAAACCGCGACCGGCCTGGACACGGGCGAGGCGCTCGATCGGGTGCTCATGGAGCGGGTGCTGGACGCCGTGCCGGTGAGCCAGCCCGCCTTCTCGAAGCTGCTGTCCCTCCTCGACATCCGCGCCAGCCGCAAGATCCCCACGGCCTGCGTGAGCCTCGGCGGGCGCTCGCGTCTTCTGCTCAATCCGGATTTCGTCGCGGCCCATTGCCGGACCGAGGCCGCGCTGGCGATGCTCGTCATGCACGAACTGCTTCACGTCCTCCTCGGCCACACGCGGCTCTTCCCGCGCGTCACGCCGGCCCACAACATCGCCTTCGATGCGCTGATCAACGCCCAACTGTGCCTGCTGTTCCCCGATCCGGGCCACACGGCTCTCTTCCGCGAACTCTACCCCGAGGAGGTCCCGCCCTGGGCTCTCTTGCGCCCGCCCGCCGACTGGCCGGGGGATCGGGCACGCTGGGTCCTGACGGGCGAGGCCGGCCGTCTCCACCGGGCCTTGTACACCGACACTTCGGTGACCACGGTGGAGCTGTTCGAGATGATCCGGCGCTACCTGGAGGAGAAGAAGCCGGCGAATGGGGGGTGGGGACGCCTGCTCGGGAGCCATGACGAGAACGGCGCCCGCGAGGGCGCGTGCGATCCGGACCTCGTACGGGCCCTGCGGGACATCGTGGCCCGCTGGCCGATGCATCGGCGGATAGCGGGTCGCGACGAGGGTGGCGAGGTCGTGACGGAGCGGCTCCGCCGGATGCAGGCCGGGCGCGAAGCGGTGGCCGTCTTGCGGCGCGCGTTATGGCCGCTTCTGGATCTGAGAACCGACGGGACGGGCGCGGCACACCGAGCGCCCCTGCCGGCGCCTGCCGTACTGCCCTATCGCACGCGGACCGACCGGCGGGCGGAAGTGCGCTCCCTCCGGGGTCACGAGCCCTTGTTCTTCGAGGCCCGGGTGCAGCACGAAGAGTGGGTCCGCGGACAGCGGGTCCACGTGTATGTGGATGTGAGCGGCTCCATGGCGGAGGAATTGCCCCTGATCTACGGTGCCCTGCGGCCGCTCCTGAGTCATCTGCATCCGCGAATCCATCTGTTCAGCACGCGCGTGGAGGACATCGATCCCGTGGCCCTCCGGCAGGGCCGGACGACGTCGACCGGGGGCACCGACATCGCCTGCGTGACGCAGCACATTTTGGAGCATCGCATCGCGCGGGCCTTGCTCGTCACGGACGGTTGGGTGGGCGAGGCGCCGGCGGAACATGTCCACCGCCTGCGGCGGCGCCGGGTCCGCCTGGCCTGCGTGATCACCCACGAGGGCGAAGCCGCCTTCGCCGGAGTGTTGCGCGGCGCGGTTCATCGGCTGCCGCCGTTGGGTGGACAGGGGGAGAACGCATGAGCGAGAAACGCATCGAGACGGCGGAGTGCGTGCTGCCGGGTCATCCCGACAAACTGTGCGACGCCGCGGTGGACGCCGTCGTCGATTTCGTGCGGCGGGGCCGCCGGCCACGGTTCGAAGGCGACGGGGCTGCCCGTGAAGGCGATCCCGGGGGGCAATGTGGACTCGAGGCCGCGGCCATCTTCGGATCCTTCACCTTGACCGGCCGCCTCGCGGCCCGCGAAGATCTCCTCGACGCGCTCGACATCGAGTCCCTGGTGCGGGGTGTCTACGCCCGCGCCGGCTACGGCGTGGACGCCGCGGGCGTCCTGTGGCCTCCGCATCCGGAGAGCCTCGCCGTGACGACGCACTTGTGCCTCGGACCCTTTGCCCAAGGGGAACGAGAGATGCGCCACCTGTCGGACGATCAGGCCATCTGCATCGGTTATGCCAACGATCGGGAAGAGACCGACCAGCTGCCGCCCGCGCACTGGCTGGCGCGACGGATCGGCCGCCGCCTCCACGACTTGCGCCGGGCGCGGGGCACCGGGCAGGTCGGGCCGGACGGCAAAGTCGTCGTGAGGGTGGAGACGGACGGCGCGTCCTGGCGTCCGCTCCACGTGTCCATCTCCCTGCACCACCACGAGGGTTCCGATTGGCTGTTCCTGCGCGAGTTGGCGGAAGAGGCCGTGCTGGCGGCCGGCGCCGGGCGGCCGACGCCCGTCATCGAACTCAACGGGGCCGGCATGTTCGTGGCCGGCGGTCCCATGGGAGACAACGGACTGTCGGGGAAGAAACTGGTGGTCGACGCCTACGGACCCACGGTTCCCATCGGCGGCGGCGCCTGGTCGGGGAAGGATTTCCGCAAGGTGGACCGGCTCGGCGGGTTGTTGGCCCGCCGTCTCGCCCGCGCGGCGATCCGCCGGGGCCTGGGACGCGAGGCGCGGGTGACGCTGGAATACATCCCGGGTTGCGACCGGCCCGTGGGCATCGACCTGGTGGTCGACGGACGCGCCTGGAGCGGAGACGACGCGCTCTCGCGGCTGGGCGATCCGGTGATCGACAACCGCAGCGTATGGCAAGCCTTCGTGCTGGCGCCGATCGACCTGCCCGAACTGGCGCGATGGGGACATCAAGTCCCCGGGCTTCCGTGGGAAACGGACTGAGGGGGGTGACGACGATTCGGGCCGATGCCTCGGAGCCGAGGCCGCTTCGTGCTTGGTGTCAGGAATCCCAGAGCAGGGTTCCGAAAGTTCCTCAAAGTGCGCAACGGATACGGTGGATAGGGCTGCCTGCGCACTCCCCCTGCGAGTCCGAAACGAGCATCGACAACGGCGGGCAAGTGAGGGGCTAGCAGGCTTGCATCACCGGTGGCCCCCAGTCCCCCTTCATGCGCCGATGCTGAAGTGGTCCCTACGCGACGGACCTCTTAGGTGGGTCTGGATCGACGTGTTGCAATCTCTGCGCATACTCGTTGGGCGACCAATATCCGAGTGATGAGTGCAGACGGACGGGATTGTAAAAACCATGGATGTATTCCGCGATCGCTCGATGCGCCTCCTGTTTTGTCGCATACGGTTCGGTCGCGTCCTCCGCCTTCAGCGTTGCGAAGAAGCTCTCCGTAACCGCATGATCCCAGCCATCACCCTGGCGACTCATGCGGGCCACCCTGCCGAGGGCGTCGAGGGCATGGCGAAAATCATCGCGGACGTCCTGACCGCCACGATCGGAGTGAAACAGCGCGCCGCGAGACGGCGTTTCCTGAGGACCAGCATTGCGCAACGCGTTGAGCACCCGCTCCTCGGGCCTACGATCCGAGAGACTGTAACCAAGCACCCGACGCGTCTTCAAGGCGATGATCACCGCCAGGGACAGTCCGCCTTCGCGAGGGACCAGGTCCGTAATGTCGCTCGTCCAGGCCGGCACGGCGGTCTTGACGCCAAAGCGCCTCTCCAGGACGTGGGGGGCGATGGTGCGCCGAGGGGCGCTCGTCGGTCGTGCGTGGCACGAAACGTCCCTTACGCACGCCGCGTAGGCCGTTCTCGCGCATCACGCGCCGGACGCGCTTGACGGCGCTTGCCGTCGTTGACGAACCCCGATCCCTCACGGGATAGTCGGACCCAGTTGGCCAGTGTCTTGACCGGGATCTCGAGCTTGCGGGCCGCCTTTGTCGGCCCGAGGGTCTCCGCCAACGACACGACCTGCGCCTTGTCGTCGGCGGTATATTGA
>JAJZYM010000016.1 GCA_021798115.1 Pseudomonadota bacterium
ATCCGGGACCCCAGGCTCTCAGTCGAGATCCTCTTCAGGATCGTCGTCCTCGACGGATTCCTCGAAGGCATGGTTCTTCTTCCGGTAGTACTCGGGATCGACGTTGCCCGGCTCCACCTTTGCCGATCCACCCTTGCCGACCCGACCCATCGAAAGCGCGGTCATGCCCTGCGAGGCGCGCTCCTGCTGGATCCGGATGTAGATTTCCTCACGGTGGACGGCGATGTCGCGCGGAGCGTTGATACCGATCCGGACTTGGTTGCCCTTGACGCCGAGGACCGTCAACGTGACGTCGTCACCGACCATGACGGTTTCCCCGACGCGACGTGTCAGTATGAGCATGATGGAATCTCCTTGAAGGGATCTGGCGTGTGGCCGACGATTGAGAGGCCCGTCCGCCGTGTTCACCCGTGTCCTGCCCGCTGAGCCCCCCCTCGGGCACCGGCCCCCACAGGCGGGAGCGGATGTCGCGCAACAAACGCACGGGTGTGCTGTGTCTATTATGCCCCGAACGGACACCTCCTGCAAAAGAAGTGCCGTTCAGGCCACCGACTGACCGGGCGTGCATCCCCCCGTGGGTGCTGCACCGAGTCCCAGACGTTCGTGGAGTGCCCGAAGCGCACGCTCCGCTTCGGTCTCATCGACCGTGACCGAAAGGCGGATCTCGGCCGTGGCCGCCATGCGCACGGCCACCCCCTCCTCGGCCAGAATGGCGAAAAGACGTGCGGACACCTCGGGGTGAGACCGGAGTCCCAGACCGACGAGCGAGATCTTCGCCACGCTCGGGCAGCCCGAAACGCTCTCCGCGCCCTCCGCACCGGCACGATCGCGAACGAGCGCTTGCGCGCGGGCGTAGTCCGCCCGGGAGACGGTGAACGAGAGATCGATCCGGCCGTCGCGCGCCACGTTCTGGACGATCATGTCGAGACAGATCCCGTGCGCGGCGAGTGGGGCCAGAAGGCGTGAGGTGACCGGGCGGCGGGCGGGGAGACCGAGAACGCTGATCTCCGCTTCCTGGGGGCTCAAGGCGAGGCCGGCCAGAACGAGTCCCTCGACCCCCTCCCCGACGTCCCCCACCCGTGTCCCCTCCCCGCTACGGAAACTCGACAGCACCTTGAGCGGCAAGCGATGGCGGCCGGCGATCTCAACCGAGCGAATGTGCAGGACCTTCGCGCCCGAACCGGCCATCTCGATCATTTCCTCGTAGCTCAGCGCCTCTCGTCTCGAAGGCAGGGACACCACCCGGGGGTCGGCGCTGTACACACCGTCGACATCGGTGTAGATCTGGCATTCCGCGGCGCCGAGGACCGCCGCGAGGGCCACGGCCGTCGTGTCCGAACCGCCGCGGCCGAGGGTCGTCCAGCGGCCGGCGGCCGTGGCCCCCTGGAAGCCACACACGACCGGGACCCGGCCGGCGGCGAGATCGGCGGCGAGGAGCGCGCAATCGATATCGCGGATGCGGGCCCGGCCGGGGGACTCGTCGGTCAGGATCCCAAGCTGGAGCGCGTTGTAGGAACAGGCCTCGACGCCTCGGGCCCGGAGAGCGATGGAGAGAAGGGCGGCGTTGGCCATCTCCCCGGTGACGAGGAGAGCGTCGAGCTCCTCGGGGGAGGGTTCGGGGCTCACGGCGCGTGCGCTCTCGAGAAGCCGATCGGTGGCCCCGGCCGGAGCCGAAACAACGACGACGAGATCGTGGTCGACCGCCGTGGCGGCGATGCGTTCGGCCACGATGCGGACACGCTCGGGATCGGCGAGGGAGGTTCCGCCGTACTTCTGGACGACGAGCGGTCGCTCAGGCGACGTCACGAAGGCGCTCCTCGACCCAGCGGGGAACGGCGGCAAGAACATGGTCGAGCGCTCCGGGGTCGCCTCCGCCGGCCTCGGCGAAATCGTCACGCCCGCCGCCGCGGGCGCCGGCGAGAGGACCGACAGCGGCGAGAAGGGCACGGGCCGAGAGACCGTGCGGAGCTTGCGGGGTCACGGCCGCCAGAAGACGCAGACGGCCGTCGACGACGCTGGCCAGGAGGACCACCGCGGGGCTCCCGAGGCGTGCACGCAGCCGATCCGCCGCCTCGCGGAGCGCGGCGGGCGCCACGCCGTCCAGGGGGGCGGCGAGCACGCTCACGCCGCCCACCTGGACACGGCGGGCGAGAAGATCCGTGCCGCCTCCATCGAGAAGTCGCCGTTCGAGTTCGGCGATGCGCCGCTCCTGCCCCCGCAACTCCGCTTGAAGCTTTTCAAGCCTCTGGGGGAGATCCGCCACCGGAACGTCGAGACGGTGGGCGGCGTCGAACAAAAGCGCCTCACGTTCGTCCGCCCAACGAAGCGCCGCGAGGCCCGCCACCGCCTCGAGCCGACGAACACCGGCTGCGAGCGGACCTTCGCTCGTGATCTTGAAGCCGCCGATCTCGCCGGTGCGGGCAACGTGGGTCCCGCCGCAAAGCTCGAGCGAAACGTCCCCGAAACCCACCATGCGCACCTGATCGCCGTATTTTTCACCGAAAAAGGCCAGAGCCCCTCTCTTCTGCGCTTCGGCCAAGGGGACAAGAGCAACCTGCGCGGGAAGATCGGCGAGGATGGCGCGCACGACGTCCTCTTCCACCCGCGCGCGTTCCTCGCGACCGAGTGGGCGCGGGGCGGCAAAATCGAATCGCAGACGATCGGGCGCCACAAGAGACCCGCGCTGCTGGACCTGTTCGCCGAGCACCCGGCGTAGCGCGGCGTGGACGAGGTGCGTGGCACTGTGATGACGGACGAGGGCGCGTCGACGCTCGTCGTCGACCAGGGCACGCACAGGGTCACCGCGTCGAATCACTCCCTCGACCCGTCCCCAATGAAGAATCGCTTCGCCCCGTCGCTGGGTGTCGTGCACAAGGAACCGACCCGCCGGAGCGTGGAGCACACCCCGGTCACCCACCTGGCCGCCACCCTCGGGATAGAAGGGCGTGCGGTCGAGAACGACAGCGCCTTCCTCGCCGTCCACGAGCTCCACCACCGGCCCACGGCCGTTCTCGAGCGCGAGGACGGTCCCCTCGTCGGTGAGGGTCTCGTAGCCAGAAAAATGGCTCTTCTGACCTTCATGCTCGAGACGATCGGCGCGGAAAGAGGAAGCCCGACGGGCCCGTTCGCGCTGTTCGCCGAGCGCTTTCTCGAACCCCTCGACGTCGACCGTCCAACCCCGCTCACGCAGCACGTCCTGCGTCAGATCAAGAGGAAAGCCGTAGGTGTCGGCGAGGCGGAAAGCCACCCGCCCGGGAAGAACCCGCCCCGGCGTGCGCTCGAGCTCGGCTTCGAGGAGGGCAAGCCCTTCACGGAGGGTCAGGCGAAAACGCTCTTCCTCGGCCCGCAGGCAGACCCGTGCCGTCGCCTCGCCGGCAGAGAGGGCGGGATCGGCCTCGCCCATGAGCGCCACCACGGTCGGAACGAGAGCGTCGAGGAAGGGTTGGTCGGCACCGAGCTTGACACCGTGACGGACGGCGCGCCGAAGGATTCGGCGCAGAACGTAGCCCCGCCCTTCGTTGCCCGGAAGCACGCCGTCGGTCACGAGAAACGTGGCGGCACGGACGTGATCGGCAATGACGCGAAGCGACGGCTGTCCCTCGTCGCGCACGCCCACCGCCGCCGCCGCCGCCGAGACGAGCGCACGAAACAGATCCGTCTCGTAGTTCGAGACGACCCCCTGCATGACGGCGGCGATGCGCTCGAGGCCCATCCCGGTATCGACACAGCGCCGCGGCAGCGGCGTGAGGGTCCCCGCCGCATCGCGCTCGTACTGCATGAACACGATGTTCCAGATCTCGACGTAGCGGTCCCCCTCGACACCCGAACCCGGAGGACCACCCGGCACGGACGCTCCGTGGTCGTAGAAGATTTCGGTCGAGGGACCGCAGGGTCCGGTCTCGCCCATCGCCCAGAAGTTGTCGTCGCCGGCGATGGCCACGACGCGCTCGGGGGGAACACCGATCTCCTCGCGCCAGAGCCGCGCGCTCTCGGGATCGTCCGCGTGCACCGTCACCCAGAGACGCTCGGGCGGAAGCTTGAGAACCCCCACGAGATAATCCCAGGCCAGGCGAATCGCCTCGGGCTTGAAGTAATCGCCAAAACTGAAATTGCCGAGCATCTCGAAGAGCGTGTGGTGACGTGCGGTGTAGCCCACGTTGTCGAGATCATTGTGTTTTCCGCCGGCCCTGAGGCAACGCTGTACCGAGGCCGCCCGCGCGTAGGGGCGGCCCTCGCGCCCGAGAAAGACATCCTTGAATTGCACCATGCCCGCGTTCACGAACAGGAGCGAGGGGTCGCGTTGCGGCACAAGCGAACTCGAGGGCACCACCGTGTGATCGTGCGCGGCAAAATAGTCGAGGAAACTCTGGCGCAATGCGCCGGTGGTTTGGGGGGGCATCTCGCGGGCGGTCCTCGCACGGGCGTCCCATCCGGACGCGACGGTTTATTGTCCCCCAAATCCCTTCGTTTCGCGCCGTCGGCCCCACGTCTTGGCGCGAGGGACAACGCTCCCCGCCGGAAGACAGAACGTCGAACCCCCACGCCCGCCTCCCGGCGAGCCTCGCCACGCAAACCGATCCGTCGCCCGGACCCCGGAAGGAATCCCGCCCGGACCGGGAATGAACCGCCGCGGGCGGGCGACTCCGGAAGCCCTTTCCCCAGGAGGATCCGCGACGGAGCCGGACGCCTGACGGATATGCCATCCGGTTGGACTGTGACCGAACGCCGCTTCCGACAGCCGAACCCCGGCCCCTCGCAACCCCCCAGAGAGCACGCCTGCGGTCTTGCCGTCCCTGGAGAAGTCAGAGCGGCCGGTGAAGCAGCACGAAGAACGACACGATGGCCAGCTGCGCAAGAGGGTAATAGCTGGCACGGTCGAACAGTTTCGCGGCCGCCCGGGTGTCGTGCCCACGAACCAGCCTCCACGCGGGCAGCACAAGCAGGAACACCCCCGCCGCGGCGCTGGTCACCCGATACGCCGTGCCAAGCCTGAGCGGCGACATCCACGGCAGGAACATGCTCAGAACGAGAGTCAGGGTGAGGGTGACCGCCACCAGGGCCCCGGCGAACCGAAGACCCCATACGAGAGGAATGGTTTGCGCGCCGACGCGTTGATCTTCTTCGACATCGTTCCAGTCCGCAGGGATATTCTGGCCGCCGATTTCCCAACACATGAGCCACGCCAGAAGCAAAAGCAGCAGGGGGAGCGGAGGGTCGGGCCGGACCACGAAAACCGCGGCCAGTGGACCGGCCGACTTGACCAGACCGCTGACCAGCGTTCGCCAGTAGGTCAACTTGAGAAGAGCGCAGTAGATCACTTCGAGCACGGCGGCGGCAAGCACAACGAGCACGAGGACCGGTCGGAGCAGAAAGGCTCCGACGAGTGTCAGGGTGAACCAGAATACGAACCAGGCGATAGCGTCGCGCATGCTGAGCAGGCCCTGCGCCAGCGGGTGACGCATCACGGTGGCTTCCACCGCGTAACCCGCGTTGATCTCGCCGCCGGCAAACTTCGCCCGGTCGACCTTGACCCCGACGAGATCGTTGAGCGCATAGACGGCGATATAGCCCGACCCTGCGGTCAACAGCGAAAGCAGGAGCAACCGCCACGAGGGGAGATGCCCGAGCCAGAGCAGGGCGACGAAGCCCGGCATCGCCACGTCCATGATCGCGTGCTTCAGTCGTGAGAGCGCCAAGAATCGCCGCACCGATCATGCCGCTCTTTTGGTAAAGAAGATCATGTAGTTGACGTCTTCCTTGTCGTTCTCCAGCCGGAACCTCTTCGTCAAAGGGTTGTACATCAAGCTTGCACTGCCCGTGGGTTCGAGGCCTTGAGCACGCGCCCAACCCCGAAGTTCCTCCGGACGAATCAGTTTCTTGTAGTGGTGTGTGCCACGGGGGAGCAGTCCGAGCACGTACTCGCCGGCAATAATGGCAAACAGAAAAGACTTGGGCGTCCGATTGATGGTGGAGAAAAAGGCCCCCCCACCGGGCCGGAGAGCCCGCGCCACAGCGGCGATCACCGCCCGCGGTTCAGGCACGTGTTCCAGCATTTCCATGCATGTCACAGCGTCATAGCTCCCGGCTTCTTCTTGGGCAACCTGCTCCACGCTCGAGCAGCGGTAATCGATCGCGAGACCGTGTGCCTCGGCATGCCGGCGCGCAGCTTTCAACGCCTTCTGCGATAGATCGATGGCGGTCACACGCACGCCGGATCGGGCCAGACTTTCGGCGAGAATCCCACCGCCGCATCCAACATCCAAGACTCTCGTCGGGGAACCGCCGATCCTCTGAAGAACAAACCTCGAACGCAGCGGATTGATGACGTGCAGCATGCGCATCTCGCCCTGAGGATCCCACCAGGTCTGCGCAAGACGATCAAACTTCTCAACCTCTTCCTGATCTGCATTCACAAACCGATTCATGCCACGGATTCCTCCACTTCTCGAGCTCCTCGACGGAGCGTTCGATCTCCCGCCGGGATATATCGTTGAGAAAAACGCAACGACCAAGCGGATTCGGCATCGGAACGCTCTGATGGCCGTTTCGGTGTTCGACACGATCAAGAAGCGATCGCCACATGAGTTCGGGATCCAGGAGAGACCCGTCAAGCGCGATACCCAGCGTGTCTATCAGACGGAAGATCCGGTCGGTTTCACTCACGGAAAGCAGATGTCTTCTCTGCGCGATCAGGACCGAGACGACGATATCCAAAAGCACCGCCTCGCCGTGCAGCAGATGATCTTCATGACGAGCCTCAAGCCCGTAGCAGAAGGTGTGGCCGAAGTCCATCGGACGCATGAGGTTGCTTTCGAACAGATCCGGCTCAAGTTCCTCGAGGATGCCGGAAATGGCACGACGGAGAATCGCTTCCCCGGTGTCGTTTTGAAAGCGGGCGTCGATGCTCTCAGAACCATGCATCTCGAGCAGATGGAACAGATGCGCGTCTTTGATAATGGCCAGCTTGATGATTTCGCAGACACCGTTCAGGATGTGACAGCGAGGCAGAGTTTTCAGGAATCCTCGATCCAGAAAGACCCGCAAGGGAGGCTCGAAGCTCCCCAGACGATTCTTGTGACCGTTGAAGTTGATTCCGTTCTTGATGCCTACGGCAGCGTCGACGTATCCCATGAGGGTGGTGGGTACCTTGACATGAGGAACGCCACGGCGGTAGCTGCTGGCGACATAACCGACGACATCGGTCAGGACACCACCGCCGATCGCGATGATCGGCTCGTCTCTACGATGGATGGGAAACGCGTCAAGCTCGCGCAGGAGATCAAGATAGCGATCGAACGTCTTGTCTATTTCACCGCCGGAAAAAAGGACAATCTTGGCGTCGATCTTCCGATGAGCGAAATAGGACGCGATCTCCTCGCCACGGTGCTGCGCCACTTGGCGATCCAACACCACGAACCGTCGCCCCCCCTCGAGCCTGCCGGGCAAAAGGAGCGCCGTGCTTTGGGGTGAAAAGAGGCTGGAACATTCCGTGATGTCGTAGGCCAGCGTCCGGTGGTGACGGACGCACCAGCGGGCGGGCTCGCGGGTCATACAGCAATCAACCAGGCGGATCTGCGCTCAAGAATCTCGGCCGCGAGTCTCTGTGCCCGTTCCAGGCTGTGGCTGCGGTAATCACCGCACTGATCGATGCGTGCGTAAGGCACGGCCGTCGCTTCTCGAATGCCCTTCAGGATTGCTTCCAAGGTCATGCAGATTTTGTCGGCGCGGCCTTCATTCAAGAAAACGAGGTAAAAGCCGGTCCGGCAACCCATGACACCGACGGAAACAAAATGCGCCGCAAGATACCGCCGATAACCTTCGAGGAGGAAATGCTCGAGGGAGTGTAGTTCGACACCCGTCAGGCGGCGTCCGGTGTTCGGACGACGAACGCGCAGGTCGATGCAATAGACGGCATCACCGTTCGCGCCCACGCTGATGGACCGCAGCTTGACGCTTGGTGCTTTGAGCAAACGGTGATCAATCTCCCCGACGGTTTCGGGGTCCCAACCAAGGTCGGCTATCCCGATCGTGCTCGTTCGATCAGGCTCGGACGTGGTGCCCACAACAGTACGCAACTATCCTCTCCTACACGGTGATGTACGGCGCCAGACACCGGCGGCTTTCAAGCAGAGCGCTTTGCCATAAAGCGTTATGGTGGTAGAGCTCGATCGTGGCGTAGCCCGAAAAGCCGTGACAACCCAACGCATTGAAACTCGCGGCGAAATCCAGTGTGCCCTCTCCAGGGATCTCGTGAAAATGTGTGATGCCCGTGCGTGTGTTGGCAACTCTCTTGCGAACACGTGGCGGGTTCTTCACGCCGCGCAAATAAGCGATCACGGGCTTGGCCCGCTCCAACACCTCGTAGCTCAATCCTGGAACAGAAATCAGATAGGTCCAAATCTCGTCGTCGAAATCGGACGAGCCCATGTACAAACTCGGGTAATCGATATATTCCGGTGATTTGTCAACACCCGCACGCGCGAGCAGGACGTCGATGCGGCGGCGGCGGCGCAGATCTGGACCGGCATCGCAAAAATAAAGTGGGTGCCGACGGTCGACGAGGAGATAGTCGGCGTTGTCCGGGAAATAAATCAGTTTCGCCGCCGCATCAAGATCGAAGGTTATATCGTCGGCATCGTTTTCAATCTTGAGGTTATATCCGCGCGACGCATCCGAGACGTGCAGGTAACGTGCCCACGGGGCTGCTTCGGACAGGGATCGGATGTAGTCCGTTTCGGAACAGTAAGCGTGGCACAGATCCACATGCAGGCCGAAGCGGGGCGAACCCACCTCCTTGATCAACGACAGCCCCTGATCAAGCGTTTCCACGAACATCCCCGGTTCCGGCTCGATCAACAGCGTGATGTTTTCGTCGTCGTGAAAATCGCGCAGGCATTCCTGGACACCCTCGATCAGAAGAGTGCGTGGGTCGACCGACAGACTCCTCGCATGCTCGTCACGGAGAAAACCACTTCCAAAAGTGACGAAGGGCGCGCCCAGACGACGGGCGGCGCGGATACCACGCTTGATGAGATCAATGCGCCGCTTGCGCCCCGCAAGGTCAAGCGCGAGCAGCGACGGTTCGTGCGGCCGGGAAGGCGTAAAGAAATACGAGGCCGTTGCAACACACGCCGCCTCGAGACGAGCCTTCCGCAGATGATGTTTCAGCTCGACAAAATCTTCGTCGCTCGCATCGAACGGATCAAGTTGGCGGCGGTGGAAGGCAATCTCGATCCCTGTGTAGCCCGCTTGCCCGACTACGTCAATAGCACTCCGAAGATCCAGATCGGTCAATCCGAACGTGCTGTAGCTCAACCGAATTCCCTTCATGGCCGTGAATCCATGCCAAAGCCGTCCCGAGACACGACCCCGTTTGTCCCGGGCCTCACGACCCCTGTCTCGTTTCGTGCGAAAGGCACGTGAAAAGAAGGGCAATCGGGGGTGGGTTGAGGCGCCAACACCGCGCTGAGGTCACGGGAACGACGCCTGCATACCCAAGCGTCCCGGGGAATCACCGAGCACCAGCCCCTGGGCATGAAACAAGGTGCTGAACGCCGTGCTTCACAGACGAACTCTTGTCCACCCGACTGTTTTTTGCCCACACACTCACGCGGTCACCCTCTTCATAAAGCCGGCTTTGACGCGGATGCGTTCAGTATACCCGCGCCTGAAGGGCAAAAAAGATTTTCAACAAAGTCTAAAACTTTTATTTTTCCAATAATGATATGGCTCTTGACCTGACGCTTATGAGATTTATTCTTAATACAAAACCAATACAGGATCGGGGCCTGAATTGCCCTGATCCAGGATGGATGAGACGGTCTTGCATGCAGGCGCCACACCGTCGTGCATTTCACGAGAGAACGGATCTTGCCGTTGTGCGGATCGCTTCTGGAGATCGCAGTCGACGCTCGACCAGAACCACGGCAGTCTGTGGCGGGCGGGCGTCCGAGAGCCGCGCGACGTGACCCGATGCAGATAAATCTGCGGTGTTTCCAGAAAAGTCTGCCAAACCCGAGCCGGCTCGGCGACTCTTTGACGACATTCGACCCGTCCTCTGTCCCCGGGAGGGCAGTGAACCCCCAGGTCCGCCCTACGGCTCCTCGCGCGGAGGGTCTTCATCGAGCTCGTGATCCTCCCCGCGGAGGAGGGCCCGAAGCGTAGCCGCCTCGTAGCCACGTCGGGCGAGAAGCTGACGCGCCCGCGCCACGCGCCCGGGGTCGCGTTCCCAGCCGGACCCCAGACGTCGGTGGCAGAGTTCGGCGGCGGAAGCAAGAGCGGCCCCCCGGGTCTCGGCCAGGCAACGATCGACGAGCTCACGCGCCAGCCCGACGGCGGTCAGTTCAGCCCGAATCAGGAGAAGCCCTTTGCCGCGGCGGAGGAGCACGCGCAGACGTTCCCTCGCGTAGCGCTCATCGTCGAGGTAGCCTTCGGCCGCCAGGCGGTCGAGCACAGCGTTCAGGGTGTCCTCAGCGCCGCCATGCCGACGGAGCCACGCGGCAAGCTCTCCCCGTGCATGGTCGCGACGCGCCAGGCGGGCCAGCGCACGGGTGTAGAGGGGTCGTTCCCCCGAATCACCCCCTGCGACGGAATCCTTGGGGCGTGGCTCCTCAGGCGTCGTCCGCAACCTCTTCGGCCCGGACGGCGGGAAGCGCGTGCAGTCGTGCCCGAAGCTCGGCGGCCAGCGTCTCGCTCAGGTCCGGATGCTCAATAAGGTACTGACGGGCGTTGTCCCGTCCCTGTCCGATGCGCTCGCCGCGCACGCTGTACCAAGCCCCGGACTTTTCGACCAGGCCGGCTTCGACGCCGAGGTCGAGCACTTCGCCCTCGCGCGAGATGCCCCGGTCGTAGAGAATCTCGAACTCGGCCTGGCGGAAAGGTGGGGCCACCTTGTTTTTGACCACCTTGACGCGGGTCTCGTTACCGACGACTTCGTCGCCGCGCTTGACCGTGCCGATGCGGCGGATGTCGAGACGCACAGAGGCGTAGAACTTGAGGGCGTTACCACCGGTGGTGGTCTCGGGATTTCCGAACATGACCCCAATCTTCATGCGGATCTGATTGATGAAGATGACCAAGGTGTTTGAGCGCTTGATGACGGCCGTAAGTTTGCGCAACGCCTGTGACATGAGGCGGGCCTGGAGACCGACGTGCGAATCGCCCATCTCGCCTTCGATTTCCGCCCGTGGGGTCAACGCGGCAACCGAATCGATCACGACGATGTCGATCCCGCCCGAACGGACGAGCATGTCGGCAATCTCGAGGGCCTGTTCCCCGGTGTCGGGCTGCGAAATCAGGAGATCGTCGACACGCACGCCGAGCTTGCGGGCGTAGCCGGGGTCGAGAGCGTGCTCGGCGTCGATGAACGCTGCCACCCCGCCCTGCTTCTGCGCTTCGGCGATGACATGGAGCGTCAGGGTGGTCTTGCCCGAGGATTCGGGTCCGTAGATCTCAACCACCCGGCCGCGGGGCAGGCCACCCACGCCGAGGGCGGCGTCGAGCGCAATCGATCCCGTCGGCAGCACCGTCACGTCCACCGGGGCCGCCTCGGCCCCAAGGCGCATCACCGAACCCTTGCCGAACTGACGCTCGATCTGCTGGATGGCTTGTTCGAGGGCTTTTTTTCGCTGGGAATCGTCGCTCATGGAAGACAAACTCTTGCGGTCAGAACCCTATTCTATGCTCGCCCTCTCCTCCCCGCCTGCTCCGAGGCGCCAGCGGGCGAGACGGCGGTAGACGCCGCGGCCTCCGGGTGCCCGCACGGCCAGGACGAGATCGCGAACCGTCCAAGACAGAGGAGGATCAAGAACCCCAGTTTGCGCCTGACGGGCACCGCGCACCAGCGTGACGTGGGGCCGAAACGGCCGTCTTGCACCGGCCTGGGCCGCCCGACGAGGAAGGTCGAGCGACGCGAGAAGCGCGTTGAGAAGCACAAGGGAAGCGGGAGCGATCGCAGGTCCCACCCAAAAGACGCGGCCCGAACGGAAAATTCCGAGGCGATCGAGGCTCAGACGAAACGCCGGAACACGGACCTCCCGGAGTGCGACAACGACCCGGTTTTGCTCATCGTCGGCCAGAGGCCCAAGGTAGAGAACCGTGAGATGAACGTCAGCGGGACCGACCGGGCGTCCTCCGCACGCACGGTCCGCAAGAGCGGAGAGTCCCGCGCGTAGCCCCCTGGGAGGCCAGAGAGCGAGAAAGGTCGAGCGGCCACCGTCGGGCATGAGGATCCTAGCCCACATCCTCTGCGCAGACTCCGGCGAGCAGCAGGCGAACGGCTTCCCGCCGCACGTCCTCCCGACCCCCGTCGAGGCGGCGGCGAAAAACCCGCGGGGCCTCCCCCCGCCGCGCCCAGGCGAGACAGACGGTGCCCACCGGGGTCGCCGTATCTCCTCCCGTCGGGCCGGCCACTCCGCTCACGGCCGCGGCGTGGGTGAGGGCGGGCACACGGTCGAGAAGACCCCTCGCCATGGCGGCAACCACCGCGGTCGACACCACGCCCTCACGGGCCATGAGTTCGGGGGGAACACCGAGGAGCCGGGTCTTCGCCTCAGGGTCGTAGACCACCACACCCCCCCAGAACCAGTCCGAAGCCCCGGGCACGTCGGTCAGCACCTTCGCGGCCCACCCTCCCGTGCAGGATTCGGCAAGACCGAGCCGCGCCCGACGGCTGAGGAGCCAGGCCCCCAAGCGCACGGCCAGTTGTCCGAGATCCTGATTCTCCGGCGGCATACGCTTTGCGGCCCAGGCATCCGATGGCGGGGATACTACCAAATTGGGCCGCGGCGGCCGCTCGGACCCCGCATCGACGCCGCTTCTCCCCCTCGGTGAGGCCCCGCCCAAGGCCGCAAGACGTCCCTCTCCCACCAGGCGAGGGCTGCGGAGCGGGCGCAACTTCGGGACCTCAAGACGTCGCGCAGAGGAGGCCGTATCTTTAGGTGACACGATCCACGCCCCGATCCGAGTTCCCGCATGAACCCAGCCGACCTTTCCGCGCACACCCCTGTCATGCGCCAATACCTCGGGATCAAAGCACAGCACCCCGACCATCTGGTCTTTTACCGGATGGGCGACTTCTACGAACTCTTTTACGACGACGCCGCAGAAGCCGCGCGCCTCCTGCACCTGACACTGACCCGTCGTGGGAGTTCCGCCGGGCAGCCCATTCCGATGGCGGGCGTGCCGGTGGCGGCCCTCGACGCCACACTGCGCCGTCTTCTCGGCCTGGGCCGCTCGGCTGTGGTCTGCGAGCAGATCGGCAACGGCGACGGCGGACTCATTGAGCGACGGGTCGCGCGCGTGGTGACTCCCGGAACCCTGACCGAGGAGGATCTTCTCGAAGCCCGCCGGGAAAATTGGGTCGTTGCCTTGAGCGGGGACGGCCCCGAGACGACGCTGGCCGCCTTGGAGTCGGCGAGCGGTCAATTCGTGGTCCTCCCCGTCGAGGATCTCGGGGCCTTGCGAAGCGAACTCTCACGCCTCCGCCCGAGCGAGGTCCTTCTCTCCGAAGACGATCGGCGGAGCGAGGAACTCGCCGACCTCCTTCCCCCGTCCTGCACCCGTCTCCCGCCGTGGCGGTTCGATGCCGCGCGCGGGACCCGCGTGTTGTGCGAACACTTCGGGGTCAGCGATCTCGGGGCTTTCGGCCTCACCGATCTCCCCGCCGGGCGGGCTGCCGCCGGCCTGCTTCTCGAGTACTTCACCGAGACCCAGGGGGCCCGTCCGCAGCACGTCCGGGCCCTGCGCACCGAAACCGCCTCTGATCATCTCGTGATCGATGCCGCCAGCCGCGAACAGCTCGCCATCGACGGCTCCCCCCCGAATCTCGTCCACCTGCTCGACACGACGCGCACCGCCATGGGAGCCCGGCTTCTCCGCGCCTGGATCCACCGTCCGTCCCGCTCCGCAGAGACCGCCCAAGCTCGCCACGATGCCGTGGCGAGCTTCCTCGCCCACCCGTCCGTCCTCGGCGCCGTCCGCTCCGCGCTCGAGGGGCTCGCCGATCTCGAGCGCATCGCCAGCCGCCTCGCCCTCCGCCAGGCACGCCCACGAGACCTCGAAGCGCTGCGCCGCAGTCTGGAACGGGTGAGTCTCTTGGCAGAAACCCTGGCTCCGCTCGCCCCGTCGCCTCTTCTGGCATCGCTTCGTAAGGACCTCGACCCCCTGATCGGGGTCACGCAAACCCTGGGACGGGCACTTGTGGACGAGATCCCATCCACCCTCAAGGAGGGCGGCCTCTTCACCCCAGGCTACGACGGCGAGCTCGACGAACTCCGTGCTCTCGATCGTAACGGCGGGGCCGCGCTCGTCGCGTTCGAAGCCCGGGAAAAAGAGCGGACGGGCCTCGCGAGCCTCAAGCTGCGTCATCAACGGGCCCTCGGCTACAGCCTCGAGGTCCCCCGCCAGCTCGCCCAATCCGTTCCGCCCGACTACGTCCGCCGCCAAACGCTCAAGGACGTCGAGCGCTACACCTGCCCGGAACTCGAGGCCCTCACGGGTCGCCTCATCGCCGCACGGATCCGCGGCATCGAGCGTGAGCAGGAGCTCTTCGAGACCCTGGTCGCGGACCTCGCCGGACACGCCGAAACGCTTGCGCGCACCGCCCGGGCCGCGGCGGGAATCGACGTCCTCGTGGCCTTCGCCGAGCGAGCTTCGTCCCTCGGCTGGTGCCGGCCTGTGTTCATCACAACCCCCCGGCTGGTGCTCGAGCACGCCCGTCATCCGGTCCTCGAGACGAATCTGGCTGAACCCTTCGTGCCGAACGACCTCCGGCTCGACGCCGAGCGGCGTCTCGCGATCCTCACCGGGCCCAACATGGGGGGGAAAAGCACCTACATGCGTCAGGCGGCACTGGCTGTCGTGCTCGCGTACGCCGGTTCGTTCGTGCCGGCGGCACGCGCGGAGATCGGGCCCTTCGACCGCATTTTCACCCGTATCGGCGCCGGCGACGAGCTCGCCCGCGGCCGCTCGACATTCATGGTCGAAATGCTCGAGACAGCCCACATCCTGCATCACGCCACCGAGCAGAGCCTTGTTCTCCTCGACGAGATCGGACGCGGGACCGGCACGTACGATGGGTTGGCCCTCGCTTACGCGGTGGCCGAACATCTCGTCGAGAACGTCCGCGCCCTCACGCTCTTCGCGACCCATTACTTCGAACTCACCGAGATCGCGACCCACCGGCCGGCAGCCCTGAACCTTCACGTCGAGGCGCGCCTCGAGGGGGGACGGCTGGTGCTCTTGCACGAGGTCCGGGCCGGGGCCGCGGTCCGCAGCCACGGTCTCGACGTGGCGGCGCTCGCCGGGGTGCCACCCACGGTACTCGCCCGAGCACGGGAGCGGCTCGCCGTTCTCGAAAAAGACGGGGACGCGCACCTTGGGCCACCGCCCTCCCCTCCGTCGGCATCCGCCGCGCCGGACCGCCTGCGGGAGACCCTCCTCCGACTCGATCCGCTCCGTCTGAACCCGCTCGAAGCGCACGCTTGGATCGTGCGTCTGCGCGCTCTGCTTGCCGACGAGGAGGGATCAGGCCCCGCTGCGGCGGGTGATCACTGATTCGAGAAGTGGCCCGACGACCGCCGTGAACTCGATCTTGTTGATCAGCGCCACCGCACCGAGTTCGCGGGCCCGCTGGGCGTATTCGGGCTCGTCGTAGAGCGTCACGAAAATCACCTCGGGCGGCCGAACGAGAGCCCTGAGCGCGCGGGCCGTCTCCCAGCCGTCGAGTTCCGGCATGGCCACATCGAGAAAGACCAGGTCGGGAGCAAGCGTGGAAGCCAGCTCAATGGCTTCCGAGCCCGACCGGGCCATGCCCACGACATCGACGCCCGGCTGGCTCATGAGGAGACCCACCGCCGACTCGAGAAAGAGCGGATGATCATCGACCACAAGCACGCGAAGCGCAGAGGCCATCGAACGCCCTCCGGAGCGGGACGGTGTCAGTATGCCGCGAAGCGGCGCCGGGCGCCAGTCTCAGGCCCCCGGGCCGGAGCTTCCCATCGCCGCCCCGACGGGGAGTCGGGCCTCGACGACCGTCCCCGCGCCGGGGCGGCTCGTCAGAAGGAAACGGCCTCCGAGGAACCGCACCCGTTCCTCCATGCCGAGGACGCCGAAGCTTTCTCCGGCAAAGGCCCGGGTGCGCGCCGCCTCGACGTCAAACCCCCGTCCGTCGTCCTCAACCCGAAGGACGAGTTCCCCGTTGCGGACCCGGACCCGAACGCGTACGGCAGCGGCCCCGGCATGACGGCGCGCGTTGGTGAGCGCCTCCTGGGCCACGCGGTAGGCGACGGTCTCGATCTCGGACGAGGCACGCGGCAGGGGATCGGGATCGCAGATCAGGACCAGCCCCCCGCGGCCGTCTTCGGACGTACGGCCGGCGAGGCGACGGAGCGCCGCCTGAAGACCGAAGTCGTCGAGGATGGCGGGACGCAGCTCACGCGAGAGCGTCCGCGCAATTTCGAGCACCCGGTCGAGCTCGAGTTCGAGATCCTGGGCGTCTGCCTGCGCGTCGGGGCCGAGACCCCGACGGAGGCGGTTCAGGACGATCTTGGAGGCGGTGAGCGTCTGACCCACCTCGTCGTGAAGTTCACGGGCGATGTGGCGGCGCTCCTCCTCCTGGACGGCCAGAAGACGCCTCGAGAGTGTGCGCATCTGGTTCGCGTATTCGATCACGGCCCGCTGTGCCCGACGCAGCTCGGTGACGTCGCGCGCCACGCCCACCACGTACAGGCGCTCTTGCCAGCGTACCTCATAGCAGTAACCCTCCATCCAACGCCAACCGCCGCCCGCGTCGCGCAGGCGATAGTGGGTCAGGCGGCTGGGACGCCAGCTTCCGATCCGTGCGAGATCGTCCGGATGCAGAAGATCGCTGAAACGCTCCTGGAGGAGATCTTCGGGATCGAGCCCGAGCACCGTACGGTACGACGGACTCACGTAGACGAAACGCCCGTCGGGCGTGAGAAGAGCGCTCAGTTCGCGGGCCTGCTCGGTCATGATCCGGAACTTGAGGACCTGATCGAACTGATGAGCCCGGGCCCGTTCCCGCGCCTCCGCCGCGCGGGCGTGTCCGCGGTCGAGGAGAAAGACAACGATCGTCGAAAGTCCGAGGAACGCCAGCGTGAGAAAAACAAAGGCGAGGAGGGAGGCCTGAGGGTGTCGAAAGAGTCCGGCGACCGTCCACGCCAAAAGCAACCAGGCGGCCCCGAAGAAGGGGTAAACCACCCCGACCCCAAGCGATGAGAAAAGGCCTCGGCGACGTTCCACCTGCCGCATGGGAAACCCCCGCAGGGCCCGAACGGGCCTCCGCGACCATCTTACAAACCTCTCGGCCGGGCGGGCGGCCGGTTGGAAACGGGCCTATGATCCCGAGCAGGGGAAGGGTCTGCCCCTCTGATTTTTTGCGAGGCCGCCCGCGAACGCCGTGATCGAACTTTTGGAAGGAGATCTCACCACCCTCGCTGTTGACGCCATCGTGAACGCGGCGAACAGCGCGCTCGGCGGTGGCGGTGGCGTCGACGGCGCCATCCACCGCGCCGCCGGGCCCGAGCTGCTCCGGGCCTCGCGCGCGCTGGCTCCCTGTCCGCCCGGCGAGGCGCGGGTCACGCCGGGCTTCCATCTCCCGGCCCGCTGGGTCATCCACACCGTGGGGCCGATCTGGCAGGGAGGCATGGCCGATGAAGACGCCGTGCTCGCCCGTGCTTACCGCTCCAGCCTGGCCTGCGCGGCGGAACTCGGCGCACAAAGCCTCGCCTTTCCCTGCATCTCGACCGGCGCCTACGGCTTTCCGGCCGAGCGCGCGGCGGCGATCGCCCTCGGGGTTCTGCAGGCGCACGAGGATCGTTTCGCCCGTCTCGTCGTGGTCACGCACCAGCCGCGCGACACCCGGATCTACGCCCGCCTCCTCGCGGGCGGACGGCCGTAGCCGGCCGGAATGCGCGATCGGCCGGAAAGGCTTATCCTATTGGGTGTCCACGCCGCACCACACGGTAGGCGCTTCGCCGCCGCCGAGACGTTTGCGCGTGTTCGTCCTGCCGCCGTACCGTGGGAGATGCAGTCATGAGCAAGGCACCCAAAGCCCCGGAAAAAACGAGCGCCGACGCGATCCCGCCGGGCCCCACTCCGGAGGAACGCCGTTTCGACCGTTCGCGGCGGCGTTTTCTCATCACCGCCACAAGCGTCGTAGGCGCGGTGGGGGTGGCCAGCGCCGCCGCCCCGTTCATCGGCAGCATGACCCCGAGCCGGGCGGCCGTCGCCGACGCCCAGCCGGTTGATGTCGACATTTCCAAGATCAAACCCGCCGAGCTCATCACCGTGATCTGGCGCCACAAGCCCATCTGGGTCCTACGCCGGACTCCGCATCAGCTCGGGATCCTGCCGTCGATGGATCCAGAACTCAAGGATCCCCGAAACCGTCAGCCACAGCAACCCCCCAACATGCCGAAGGGCGTCTACGCCTACTGGCGCTCGATCAAGAAGGAATATCTTGTCCTCGTTGGAATCTGCACGCACCTCGGCTGCATCCCCGACTACGTCCCGCAGCCCGGGGGCTCCCTCGGTCCGCAGTGGCGGGGGGGATTCCACTGCCCTTGCCATGGATCGATGTACGATTTCGCCGGTCGGGTGCTCATCGGCTCGCCCGCTCCCCTCAACCTTCCCGTCCCCCCCTACCACTACCTGAGCGATACCGTCATCCGCGTGGGCTCGATCGGAGGCGCCCACAAGGAAGAGAACTGGGCGCCGGAGATCTGGTAACGACCGGAGCGCGGCACCGGGCGGCGGAGCCGGGAGCCACGGGGGGAGGAATCCCGCGTCTTTCCTACTTCACTCGGTGAAGCCGAGGGCGACCACCGCGGGGGGGAGGTGTTCCGCCGTCCTCCTCCGGGCCGTCTTCGTCGGTGAAGATGAGTCCCTGCTGGTTCTCACGGGCAAAGACCGCCAGCACCGCCGCGGCGGGCACGACCACCGTGGTGGCCGTGCCGCCGAAGCGCAGGCGGCCGCTCATGGCCATCCCGTCGAAACGGAAATCCGGGCACGCCTCGGGACCAAAGTCGAGCACGACGCGCCCGTCCTCAAGACGATCGGGAGGGATCCCCGTCACACCGGGGCGGCGAGCATCGACGAGGACGTGCGTGGTCCAACCGTTGTCGGCGATCCAATCAAGAACGGCCCGAATCAAGTAGGGACGGCGCGGTTTCATCAGGCTGCGGGCGGGAGGACCCGACGCAGGTCACGGTCTCGGAGTCGCCACAGAAGGAGCGTCGAGAGACGTCTCAGTGGTGAACGTCCTTCCAGATCTCACGCTTCAGAAGATAGGCGAACAGCGTGAAGAGCACAAGAAAAGCCAGGACACGGATGCCCAGAGCCATGGCTTTAAGGCGGTCGGGATTGGCCACGTAAACGAGAAAGTTCGTAATGTTCCCCACCCGGCGGCGGAAGGCCGCGGGGGGCATGCTGCCCGGGACGACCGTGACGTAGCGCACGAAGCGCCGTACACCGGTGCCGTGAGGAGATCCCGTCCGGCGGAAAACAGCCCGGCGCAAGCCCTGCATATGCCAGAAGGGATCGGGCATGGCGACGTTGTAGAAGACGAGGTTGTTGACCCCCGTCGGTCGGCTCGGATCGAGATAAAAACTCTGCAGATACGTGTAGATCCAGTCCGCGCCTTTTTCCGAGGCCACCACCGAGAGATCCGGAGGGGCCTCACCGAAAAACTTGATCGCCTCCGCCTTCGGCATCGCGTTGGTGATCATCTGATAGGGCTTGGTCTGCAGGAACATCAGACGGCGAAGGGCACGCGGCCCGAGCTTGAGATCGCGACCGAGCCGGCTCCAGCGCTCGTACTTGAGCTCGTGGCAGCCCATGCAGTAGTTCATGAAATCGCGGGCGCCTCTTTGGAGGGAGGCGGTGTCGGCTACGTTGACCGGAGCGTGCATGAGAGGAGGCGGGATCGGCGCCGCCTCGAGAAGCGGGGCCGCCCCCAGGGCGACGACAGCCACCAAGGTACGAAAAAGAGTCGTGCGCATCATCGCATCCTCACCCGGTCGGGAACGGGCCGATCTCGAAGAAGACCGGGCACGAAGACCGGAACCAGCAAGAAAAGAAGAGCGTACACAATCGGGACCAGTGAAGTCCGCCAGATGAGTCCGGCGATACTCGGCAGATAGAAACGCCAGATGAGGAACCCGATGACGGCCAGAACGGCCGCAAGCGTCAGAAGAAGACGCCGCGGCGTCGGGCGGCGCGCGTACGTCCAGGCCACGACGAAAAAGAGGAAGTAGACGAGCGCGACACCGGAGCCCATCCTCTGCCAGAAGAGGGTGGCCGGCGCCTCACCGATGAACCCGAGGGTGATGAAGGTGAAAGCGAAGAGAACGACCGCGGCCTTGTACGCCCACGAACGGTAGCGCATCGAACGGACCGGATGGCGGTCGATCCAGGGAAGTCCGAACAGGATGAGGACCGAAAGGGCGAGCGACACCACCCCAAACTGTTTGTTGGGGAACGAGCGCAGAATGGCGTAATAAGGCGTGAAGAACCAGAGCGGGTGGATGTCCGGCGGGGTCTGCATGAAATTGGCCGGCTGGTAGTTGCTCGGATCGATGAAGAGTCCCCCCCCGGACGGGGCGTAGAAGACGATGATCGCAGCGATGATCAGAAACACACCGACACCGAAGAGGTCCTTGACGGTGTAGTAGGGATGGAACGGGATGCCGTCGACGGGTTTGCCGGTCTTGGGATCGAGGTGGTCGTGGATCTCCACCCCGTCGGGGTTGTTCGAACCGACCTGGTGAAGCGCCATGAGATGCATCACCACGAGGATGAGCAGGAGAAGAGGAATCGCGATGACGTGGAGGGCAAAAAAGCGGTTGAGTGTCGCTTGGGTCACACCGAAATCGCCGCGGATCCAGATCACGAGGGAACTGCCGACCCAGGGGATCGCTCCGAAAAGGGAGGTGATGACCTCGGCTCCCCAGTACGACATTTGTCCCCAGGGAAGGAGATAGCCCATGAACGCCTCGGCCATCAGGCAGACGTAAACGAGCATGCCCAGAATCCAGAGGAGCTCGCGCGGCTTCTTGTAGGACCCGTACATGAGACCGCGGAACATGTGGAGATAGACGACCACAAAAAAGAGCGAGGCCCCGGTCGTGTGCATGTAGCGGATCAGCCAGCCCCAGTGCACGTCGCGCATGATGTACTGAACCGAGGCAAATGCTTCATGCACGTTCGGCTGGTAACTCATGGCGAGGAAGATGCCGGTCACGATCTGGTTGACCAGAACGAGAAGCGCCAGCGATCCAAAGAAATACCAGAAGTTGAAATTTTTCGGCGCGTAGTACTCGCTGACCTGGGAGCGCCAAAGCTGGGTGAGCGGGAAGCGGGCGTCGATCCAGCCCAGAAGACCGCCGCGTGTCGGCGCAGCTTCGGAGGAGAGGGACCGTTCGTTCATAGGGAACTCCTCGGATCAGGAATCGCAACCCAGCCGATTACCCGTATGTCGGGGCACACTTGACCGGCCAGGAACGCGACAGGGAGGGGCAACCCCACAAACCCTGTGCTCAGGCATTATACACGGGCCCCTTCGCCGCTACGACCGTGACCGCCCGTCCCTCCGATTCTTCTCCACCCCCCGAAGCCGCGCTGCCCGCGGAGGAAGCGGAATGCGTTCGCCGGCTCCACGCCGCACTCGGGATCTCCCCCGAGTGGATCACCGCCCGCGGCCTTCCACGCATGCCGCTCGCCGCCCGCCTCGAAGCATGCGGCGAGGACGTCTCCGGCCGGCCGGTCCGGCTCCTCCCCGAGGCGGCCGCGGCTTGGCGGGAGCTTCACGCCGCCGCGGAGTCCGCAGAGATCGACCTCGTGGTGATTTCGAGTTTCCGTGACCTCGACCACCAGTCCACCCTGGTCCGCCGCCGGCTCGAGCGCGGACAACGACTCGAGGAAGCCCTTCGTGTTGTCGCCCCCCCGGGCTACAGCGAGCATCACACGGGCCGCGCGCTCGATCTGGCCGAGGGGACGCACCCCGTCCTCGAGGAGGACTTCGAATCGTCCTTGGCCTTTGCCTGGCTCCAGGAGCACGCCGGGCAATTCGGGTTCCGTCTTTCCTACCCGCGCGGCAATCCCTGGGGGTTCATCCACGAGCCATGGCACTGGGCGTGGAATCCGTGTCCTCTGCACGCCCGAACACACCCGGATCGCAGTTGAGGCCGACCCGACGGATGCGGGCCCCAAGCTGAGTGAGCTTCTCCTCGATGCACTCGTAGCCGCGGTCGATGTGGTGGATGCAGTCCACGACCGTCGTCCCCTCGGCCCCGAGACCGGCCAAGACCAGGCTCGCCGAAGCGCGTAGGTCCGTCGCGGTGACGGGCGCCGACTGCAGTGCGGGGACCCCGCGCACGATGGCCGTTCGCCCCGAAAGGCGAATATCCGCCCCCATCCGCTGAAGCTCGTGCACGTGCATGAAGCGGTTTTCGAAAATCGTCTCACGCACCGTGCCCACCCCTTCGGCGACCGCATTGAGGACGGTGAACTGCGCCTGCATGTCCGTCGGGAATCCCGGATAGGGCGCGGTGGTCACATCCACCGCCCGTGGGCGGCACACCGAGCGAAGCTCGATCCAGTCGGGACCGTAGGCGATCTCGGCGCCCGCCTCGCGCAATTTCTCGACGACGGCCTCCAGAAGATCCAAGCGTGTCTGCTTGAGCCGGACGTGACCGCGGGTCAAAAGGGCCGCGGCGAGGTAGGTTCCCGTTTCGATCCGGTCCGGGAGAATCCGGTGGCGGGCTCCGTGGAGGCGCGGCACCCCTTCGACCACGATGTGGTCCGTCCCGGCACCGCGGATCCGCGCACCCATGCGCGTGAGGCAACGGGCAAGGTCAACCACCTCGGGCTCGCAGGCGGCGTTGTCGATGACGCTCTCGCCTTCGGCGAGCACCGCCGCCATCAGGAGATTCTCGGTGGCCGTCACCGACACCACATCGAGGAAGAGATGCGCGCCCCGCAACCGTCCCGCCCGAGCACGGATGTAGCCGTTCTCGACCCAGACCTCGGCGCCCATGCGCCGCAACCCCTCGAGATGAAGATCGACCGGCCGAACGCCGATCGCGCAGCCACCGGGAAGAGAGACGTGCGCCTCGCCGTGACGGGCCACAAGGGGACCGAGGACGAGGATCGAGGCGCGCATCGTTTTGACGAGCTCATAGGGAGCAAAGAACGAGCGAATCGAGCCCGCCCCAATCTCGAGATCCATCGTGTCGTGCACGGTGACCTCGACCCCCATGCGGCGGAGAAGCTCCACGGTTGTGGTGACGTCCAGAAGGTGCGGGACGTTCACGAGATGCATGGGCTCGTCGGTCAAAAGGCAGGCGGCGAGGATCGGCAGGGCCGAGTTCTTCGCCCCCGAGATGCGGATCTCGCCCTCGAGCGGAGTTCCGCCGTCGACGAGGAGGCGGCTCACAAAGGCCTCTCCCCGGGCGCGCGCGGACGGATCTCGACCGCGTGGACGTGACCGGAAGCGATCAGGGGAGCAAGCAAACGGTGCACGAGGCGGTGGCGGGCGACAGGCGCCAAACGGTCGAAGGAGGCATCGACCACCTCGACAAGGAAATGGACACCGTCTCCGCTCGTGACAACAATACGGGCTTCGGGAAAGTGCTCACGCAGACATCGTTCGATGGCGGAGCCGGCGTTGGAGTCCACAGCTCGTCCTCACGCCAGGGGCGGTGGCGGCCGACCCGGCCATGGGCCGACCGTGCGTTTCAGCATAGCACACCGATCGCGGACGGGAAGGCTCTGCCTTATGATCAGCAAATGACGTCCACGACGCCCTTCCCCCCGCCCGCGACCGGCTCCGACGACGCGTCGCTCGTGGCCGAAGCCCGTCGCGTCGTCGGACTCGAAGCCGAGGCCCTGCGTGCACTCGCGGAGCGGCTCGACCACCGCTTCGCCGACGCCTGTCGGCTCTGCCTCGCCACCCGCGGGCGGGTCGTCGTGAGCGGCATGGGCAAGAGCGGCCACATTGCACACAAGATCGCGGCCACGCTGGCCAGCACGGGGACCCCCGCGTTCTTCGTGCATCCGGCCGAGGCCGCCCACGGGGATCTCGGCATGATCACGGAGAACGACTCCGTCCTTTTTCTCAGTCATTCGGGCGAAACCGCCGAAATCCTCGCTCTTCTACCGCGGATCAAACGGATGGATCTTCCGATTCTGTTGATCACGGGACGGGTGGATTCGACCGCCGCGCGTCACGCCACCGTCGTGCTCGACGCGGCCGTGGGCCAGGAAGCCTGTCCCCACAATCTTGCCCCAACGACGAGCACCACCGCCGCCCTGGCTCTCGGAGACGCCCTGGCGCTCGCTCTCTTGCGTCTGCGCGGGTTCACGGCCGAAGATTTTGCGCGGGCGCACCCGGCCGGAGCGCTCGGCCGCCGCCTCCTCCTCCGGGTCGAAGATCTGATGCACCGGGCCGACGGGATTCCCCGGGTGGCTCCGGACGTGACGGTGGCCGAAGCGCTCTGGGAAATGAGCCGCAAGGGGCTCGGGATGACGGCGGTCACCGGCACGGACGGCGGAGTGCTCGGGGTGTTCACCGACGGCGATCTTCGCCGTGCCCTCGACACCGGCATCGACCTCGCCCATACGCCGATCGCCAAGGTCATGACCGCGCGACCGAAAACGATTGCCCCGGACGCTCTTGCCAGCGAAGCCCTCGCCATCATCGAACGCCACGCGGTCAACGCACTTTTGGTTGTGGCCGACGGGCGCCTGGTGGGCGCCCTGAACACCCACGATCTGCTCCGCGCCGGCGTCGCCTGATGGTGGACACCGCCCGCCTCCGTCATGTGCGCGCGCTCGTGCTCGACGTCGACGGTGTGCTCACCGACGGACGGCTCTACTACGGCCCCACGGGCGAGATCTTCCAATCCTTCCACGTCCACGACGGCCAGGGCATCAAGATGGCGCAGGCGGCGGGTCTCATCGTCACCGCACTGAGCGCGCGACGTTCCGCCGCCGTCGAGCATCGACTCGGGGAACTCGGCCTCGCCGCCATCGTTCAGGGGCGGCACGACAAGAGCCGCGCTCTCGACGAACTCGAGGCGCGGTTCGGTTTCACCGACAAGGAACTGGCGGCGGTCGGCGACGACCTGGGCGACCTCCCGATCCTCGCCCGGGCTGGCTTCTCCGCCGCCGTCGCCGACGCCCATCCCTCCTGCCGCGCGCAGGCCCACTACGTCACCCGTTGTGCGGGAGGCCGGGGCGCTGTCCGCGAGGTGATCGACCTCCTCCTCGCCGCCCGCGAAAGGCGGGACGCCAGCGCGTCGTGAAAACCTCCGTGCTCCTCTGGAGCGGCCTCGTCCTCGCCGTCGTCGCAAGTTTCGTCCTCCTCGCCTACGTTGAGGGCGGCGCCAGGCACGGCCCGGCGAGCCTCTCCCCGCAACCCCTCTACCGTGTACGCAACGTCACCCTCACGCGCTGGAACGCTCGCGGACTCGTCCGCTACCGGCTCGACGCCCGCCGCCTCGTGCGCTGGAAAACCGTGGAAGACTTGACGGAAGTTCGTTTTCACTATCACCCCGGACGGACGGCCACCACCCTCGTGCACGCCCGCTACGGTCAGCGGGCCAGCGGGCGTCGGCGCCTCCTCCTCTGGAAGCACGTGCGGGTCTTCTCCTGGCGGTCGGCGCACGCTCCGCCGCTGCTCCTGCGCACCCACCGCCTGTGGATCAACACCCGTAGCGAACTCGTCCACACGCGGGCGCCGGTCACGATCTCGGAAGGACGGAGCCGGGTTCGGGGTGTCGGCCTGCGCGCCCGGCTCACCGCCCATCGTCTCCGTCTCCTTGCCCGTGTGCATGCCGTACTCTATCCCCATGCCCCCGCGTCGTCCGCCTCCGTTTCACCGCCCCCGGCTCGCCGCTCTCGCGCTCGCCCTGCCCGTCACGCTCGCGGGGCACCCGACACCCGCCCGGAGTCCCCAGGTCAAGGCCCCCGCCCCGCCCGTGACGACGTCGGCCGCCGCCCTTCCGGTACGCATCAGCTCGAACACCATGACGCTCACGCGTCTTCGGCAAAACGGCAAGACGGTCGTCGACCGCAACATCTATCAGGGCCACGTCGTTCTTCATCAGGGGCCGATCACCATTTGGGCTGAGACCACGATTCTGCGTCTCAACACACACGGTCAGCTTCTCTTCGCCCGTGCCCTCGGCCAACCGGTCCGGTTCGTCCGCACCTCACGGCGCGGCCCACCGATCCGGGGCACAGCCCTCACCGTCACCTACGATCCGGCCACCACCACCTACACCCTCGTCGGCCACGTGCACGTCGAGCGCGGTACGCAATCGATCGTCGCCCACGAAATCACCTACAACACGCTCACGCGGATCCTCGTCGCCCGGCGCGGGAACCGGCATCGCATCCATATGATCATCCCGTCGCATCCGGGCCGACCGTGAATCTCGTGGCCGAAGGGCTCGTCAAGCGTTACCGCGGGCGCACCGTCGTCAACGACGTCTCGCTCGTCATCAACGCCGGAGAAATCGTCGGTCTCCTCGGTCCCAACGGGGCGGGAAAGACGACCACCTTCTACGCGATCGTGGGGCTCATCCGTCCGGACGCCGGTCGCATCCGCTGCGCGGAGGAGGATCTCACGCGGTTGCCTATCCACAGCCGCGCGCGGCGGGGCGTGGGCTACCTCCCCCAAGAGACCTCGGTGTTCCGGCGCCTCACGGTGGCCGACAACATTCGCGCCGTCCTCGAGCTCCAGCCGGAGATGGCGGATCCCCGCCGGCGGGAAACCCGCGTCGCCGAGCTGCTCGACGAGCTGCACATCGCCCATCTGGCGCGCACGCCGGCCGTCGCTCTTTCGGGAGGCGAGCGGCGCCGGACGGAGATCGCCCGGGCGCTGGCCGGCAACCCCCGGTTCATGCTTCTCGACGAACCTTTCGCCGGCGTCGATCCGCTCTCCGTGGCCGACATCCAGAACATCATCCTCCATCTCCGCCGGCGGGAGATCGGTGTTCTCATCACCGACCACAACGTGCGCGAAACTTTCGGTATCTGCGACCGCGCGTACATCCTCAACGAGGGCCGTGTCATCGCCGCGGGAACACCCGCCGAGCTCGTGCACGATCCCGAGGTCCGACGCGTCTACCTCGGGGAGAGCTTCCGCGCCTAGGAGCGGCCGCACCTTGCCCCGCCTTGGCCCCCGTCTTACACCGAGTCCCCGCCTGCGTCTTGCGGCGAGCCTTCGTCAAGGCTTGGCTCTCCTCGTTCTCGACCGCGACGAGCTGCGCCAGGCGATCGAAACCGCCGTCGCCGAAAACCCTCTCCTCGAATTCGAGGCCACGCCCACGGAAGGGACGAGCGGAGAAACGACGGGCGACAAGGATCCCGCGCCACACGAGGAACCGCTCTTCCCCGAGGATTTCCCGGACGCGGACGGCGGCGAAGACACTCCGCCGCCGGAAGCCGTCGCCCCCCCGCCGCCTCTCACCACACATCTCGCCGAACAGATCGCCTGTCTCCACATGACCGAGCGCGACCGCGCGCTCGCCGCCCACCTCCTCGACCGCCTCGACGATCGCGGATACCTCACGGAATCGCCCGAAGAGATGGGATCCGGGTTCGCCGGCGATCCCCCTCCCGCGCCCGAGGAGCTCGACGCCGTCCGCCATCGCCTGCAGGGGCTCGATCCCGTGGGCTGCTTTTCCTTCGACCTCGGAGACTGTCTCCGCGCGCAGGTGCGCCGGCGCGATGACCTCTCCAGCGAAACGCGCGCGCTTCTCATCGCCCTCCTCGAGTGTCCTCTCGTGGACCTCGCGCGTGGCCGGGACGAGGTGCTGGCGCAACGTCTCGGGCGGACGGCGGGCGAGATCGCCCGCGCCCGTCGTCTTCTCCGCAGCTTCGATCCCGCCCCCGGTGCAGGCTGGGGAGGCCTTCCCGCCGTGCGGCTCCTTCCGGATCTTCTGATCGAAGCCGACAAAAACGGCTGGCGGATTCGGCTCCCGGACGACCTTCCCCGCCTGCGGCTCTGCCGCCTCAGGCCGGGACGTCGACACGGAGCCGACAGCGCCGACTGGAAGCGCTGTCGGGACGAGGCCCGCGGGCTTCTGCACGGACTCGCGCTCCGCCGCCAGGCACTCCTCGCCCTCGGGGAGGCGCTTCTTCGCCACCAGGAAGGGTTCTTCCGGCGCGGGGCCTCGGCCCTGAACCCGCTGCGGCAACGGACGCTTGCGGCCGAACTCGGCGTGCACGAATCGACCCTCTCGCGGCTCGTCCAGGGCAAGTACGTCCTCTCGCCGCAAGGGCTTCATCCCCTCAAGTTTTTTTTTCCGCCACCCGCCGGAGGGGGGGCGGAGGGCGGTGCCAGCCCGCAGGCCGTCCATGCCGCTCTCGTCGAGATCCTGGCCGCCGAATCACCCGGCCATCCCTACCGCGACGGCGACCTCGTCGGCCTTCTCGCCCGCCGCGGTATCATGGTCGCAAGGCGTACGGTCAGCAAATACCGTGACGTTTACGGCATCCCGCCCTGGCACGAACGTCGCACGCGCGACCACTCTTCCGGAGGAGACGAACGACGATGACGGACACGATGCAGATGCAAATCAGCGGACATGGTCTTGAGCTCACACCGGCGCTCAAAAGCTACACCGAGAAGAAGCTCACCCACCTCCTGAACCGTGAGCAGAGCACCGACAGCATCCACGTTGTCCTCGCCTGCGAGCACCACCGCCACCGCGCGGAAGCCACCGTCCACTCCCGGCGCGGTACCGCCCACGCGGTGGCCGAGGCCGAGGACATGTACGCGGCCATCGATCTTCTCGAAACCAAGCTCGTGCGCCAGATCGTCCGCGAAAAGGAACGGCGGTCCGACCATCACTCCGAGCGTCATGACGGCAACAGCGTCGGGTGACCCTCCCCGCCCGCGGGACGAAAACCCCCATTTCGTGCTTTTGAGCGGGCTGTCGGGAGCCGGCAAGTCCATCGCGCTGCACACACTCGAGGATCTCGGGTTCTACTGCGTCGACAATCTTCCGGCCGATCTCCTCGAGGAGGTCGTCCGCCGCCGTGGCGAGCGGCCGGTCCGGCGTCTCGCGGTCGGTATCGACGTGCGCGGCGGGGAGACCGACTTCGAGCGCATCGTCGCCAGTGTGCGCGGCCTCGCCCGCGAGGGTTGGCGGACGACGATCATCTTCCTCGACGCAAGCGACGAGACCCTGCTCCGCCGCTACGGCGAGACCCGACGCCGCCATCCCCTCGGGGGCGTCGGTCTCGGTCTGATGGAAGCGATCCGACGCGAGCGGACGCTCCTCGGGCAGATCGCCGATGCCGCCGATCTCCGCCTCGACACGACGCGGCTCAACGTTCACGAACTCCATGAAGAGATCCGCCGCCGTATCGACCTCACCGGCCAGCACCGGCTCGTCCTCTCCTGGCAATCCTTCGCCTACCGGAGCGGAACCCCCGCAGACGCGGACTTCGTCTTCGACGTCCGCTGTCTTCCGAACCCCTACTGGGATCCGGCGTTGCGTGGATTGAGCGGGCTCGACACAGAAATCCAGGCCTACCTCGAGCGTCACGAGACCACCCGACGCATGCTCGAGGGCATCACGTCGTTCCTCGATCCCTGGCTGCCCGTCTTCGAGCAGAACGATCGGATTTCCCTCGTCTGCGCGGTGGGCTGCACCGGGGGCCGCCACCGCTCGGTGGCCGTGGTCGAACACATGGCGGCGTACTACCGCGCCCTCGGACGCCCGGTGCTCGTCCGTCACCGTGACCTCGTTCTTTCCTCCACGAGCGTCACGGCCTCCGGCGGCTGAGCCGCCCCCAGGCCGAGGAGTGCGCGAAGCTCCCGAGCCCGCGCCCGTGTCTCCGCGTAACCGCGGTCGATGAGTTCCCCGCAATAGTCTCCGTGAAAAAGGAGGTAACTCTTGAGCTCGAGGCCGCTCCCGCCTCCGGCGCCGAGCCGGTTGAGAAAGAAGCGGGTGAGCGGTGGGAACCCGTTCTCGTGACGCGCCACCAGGGACCTGAGATCGGTCTCGGGAAACGCCGTGAACGCTTCAACCGGCCTGAGATGCTGGGGGAGCCCCGGCGGGTTCGGGCCGAGGACGGCGAGAAACGTGTTGATGCGTTCGAGCCGCTCGAGATCGCTCACGATCCCGTCCATGAAGAGCGAATCGAGGACGAAGCCCCCGATGGCGGCGAGCGACGGGTAGGCGGGCTCTCCCGATGGCATCGGAAGCATCTCCTCGCGTCCGTGGACGCCCACCACCACGAGGCGGGACGCCCCGAGATGAACCGCCGAGGAGAGGGGCGCAAGCTGACGCATCGATCCATCCCCGAAAAACTCGTTGCCGATGCGGACCGCCGGGAAAAGGAGGGGAAGAGCGGACGAGGCGAGGATATGCGCGAGTTCGAGCCGGGCACGGCGGCCCTCGCGCCGCGCGCGCCGCCACTCGGCAACCTCGGGGGAAGCCTCAAAAAAGACGACGCTCTTTCCGGTCGTGTAGGACGAGGCGGTGATCGCGACCCCACGCAGCCGCCCCGAGGCGATGTGGGTGGAAAAATGAAAGCCGATCTCTTCCGTGATGAGCGCCCGAAGCGGGCTGTTGTCAAGGAGCGCATGGGGACGGCGACGGGTGCGGAAATGACTCGACCAGAGGTTGCGCAATCCGTGGAAGCGCCCGCGCCACAACGAACCGAGGCCGCCGCTGTAGACGCGCCCAACATGCAGTGAGCGCCAGAGCGTTTCGAGATCGGCCAGAGCGCCCACGGGATCATTCGCCCTGTCCGCCAGGAAAAGAGCGTTGATGGCCCCCGAGGACGTGCCGCTCAGGACGAGCGGTGGCGGACGCCGCCCAGCCTCGGCGTAGAGGCCAAAGAGCGCCTTGAGCACCCCCACCTCGTAGGCACCGCGGGCCCCTCCGCCGGCCAACACAATGCCCAGCACCGGTTCGTCGCGCGTCGCAGCCACGGCCGAGAGGTCCTCACGCAAGAACAACGGTCCCACACCGGCTAATATTAGCGGTATCTGGACCGTCGGACCGATGGTGGTGCCACGCGTCGTTGTGCTCAACGCCAAGGGAGGGTGTGGGAAGACCACACTCGCGACCTCGCTGGCCGCGTGCGCGGCCTCCCGCCACCGTCCGGTCCGTCTCCTTGACCTCGACCCTCTCGGGGCCGCCCTCGCTTGGAGCCGGCGTCGACCGACATCGCTCCCCCCTGTGCAGGCCATCGCCGCCGACCGTGTTCCCCTCGGCGTCACCCGGACCTTTCTCCTCGGGGGGGCGGAACCCTGCGAGATCGTGATCTTCGACACACCGGCGGGTCTCGGGCGGCCGACGATCGATCTCCTGGTGCGCGACGCCGCCGCCGTCCTCGTCCCCGTGCTGCCCTCGTCCGTCGACATCGCCGTCGCCCCACGCGTCGTCGCCGACGCCCTGCTCGCCGGCTGTCCCAAGGAAGCCCTGGCTGTCGTCGCCAACCGTGTCCGCAGCCGGACCCGAGCCTTCGCCTCCCTCACCCTGTTCCTGCAATCCCTCACGATCCCTTTCGTCGCCACCCTCCGCGACAGCCAATCCTACGTTGCGGCCACCGCCCAGGGCCGCGGCATCCACGAACTCGAGACCCCCGCCGCCCGCAAAGAGCAGGAGCGCTGGATCCCGCTTCTTGACTGGCTCTCTGCACGCGGCCTTGATCTTCGCGCAACCCCGCCTACGGTCCCGAGCGGGATCCCCGCCGATGCGGCCGGATCCGCCCCGTATAGTGAGGACGTTTTCCACAACCACGAGCCCGAACCATGATCGACGAAGACGTTCTCGTGCTCGGCGGCACGGGCTTTCTCGGCCGCCACCTTCTGCCCCGCCTCGCCGCCCGCGGCGCACGGATCACGGTTCCCACCCGCCGCCCTCACCTCGCGCGCGAGCTCCACGTGCTCCCGCAGCTCCGCGTCATCCCCGCCCACATCGGTGACCCCGAGTCCCTGGCGTCTCTCATCCCCCCCGGGGGAACGGTCGTCCACCTGGTCGGGATCCTGAGCGAAGGCCGGCGGCCCGAAGCCAGCTTCGAGGCGGTGCACGTCGAACTCACCCGGCACGTTCTCGCCGCCGCTCGCCGCGCGGAGGTCCGCCGCTACCTCCACGTGAGCGCTCTCGGCGCCGGTGTCGGCCACCCCCCGAGCCGTTACCTCGCCAGCAAAAAAGCCGCCGAAGATCTCGTCCGCGCCAGCGGTCTTGCGGCGACGATCTTCCGCCCCGCCGTCGTGGCCGGCCCGGACGGCGGAGCGGCCACGCTCTTCGCCCGCCTCGTGCGCACGCTGCCTGTCCTCCCACTGGCCGCGGCCTCGAGCCGTCTCGCCCCGGTGTCCGTCGACGACGTCGCCCGCGCGCTCCTCAGGGCGCTCGATGATCCGCAAACCATCGGCAAGACTTTCGAGCTCTGCGGACCGGAAGAAACCACACTCGCGGGGTTCGTCCGCGCCGTGGCCCTCGCGATGGATCGGCGGGTCCGCATCCTTCCGCTCCCCGACGGACTCGCCCGCATCGAAGCGGGCCTCTTCGAGCGTCTCCCGGGTCGTTTGCTCACGCGCGACCAGCTCCGCTCACTCGAGGTCCCCGGCGTTTGCACGGGGGAAGGACTCACCGCTCTCGGTCTCGTGCCCACGCCGCTCGCCGCCGCCCTCACCGGACTCGGCGCGAGGAAGAAAGTGCCGATGGATTTCGCCGGAAAACCCTGAACCGATGGAGATCTATCTCGTCGGCGGGGCCGTCCGTGACCGGCTCCTCGGTCGGCCCGTGCACGAACGCGACTGGGTGGTGGTCGGGGCCCGCCCCGAGGACATGCTCGCGCGCGGCTTCCGCATGGTCGGCCGCGGCTTCCCCGTATTCCTCCATCCCGAGAGCGCCGAGGAGTATGCCCTCGCGCGGACCGAACGCAAGGACGGGCACGGACACCGGGGCTTCACCATTCTGAGCGACCCCGGGGTGCGTCTCGAGGATGATCTCAGGCGACGGGACCTGACGATCAACGCCATGGCCGAAGACGAAAACGGGCGTCTCGTCGATCCCCACGGGGGGCGCGCCGACCTCGAGTCCCGTATGCTCCGCCACGTCTCAGAGGCTTTCGTCGAAGACCCGTTGCGGGTGCTCCGCGTCGCCCGCTTTCGGGCGGAACTCGCCCCTTGGAAGTTCCGGATTGCCCCCGAAACGCAGACACTCTTAAGGGCGATGAACACCTCGGGGGAACTGGCGACCCTCACGCCCGAGCGGGTGGGCCGCGAAACGCTGCGCGCGCTCGCTGCCCCCCAACCTTCGCTCTTCTTCACGACCCTCGCCGAGATCGGTGCGCTGGGCACGCTCTTCCCGGAACTCGCCGCCCTCGTCGGCATCACACAGGAGCCCCGCCTTCACGGGGGGCTCGACGCCTGGACACACACCTTGCGGGTCCTCGACGCTGCCGCGGCCGAAGAGCTCCCGGTACCTCTCGTCTACGCCCTCCTCGTTCACGATTTAGGCAAGGGCGTTCCGGGACACGGCGAACACGACCAACGAGGGGCAGAGCCCGTCCGTCGTCTCACCGCCCGCCTCGCCCTCGGTAACGATTTCCGTGATCTTGGGCTCCTCGCCGCCCGCGCGCATCTCGACGCGCACCGCATCCTCGTTCTCCCGAGCCGTCTTCTCCTCGTCCGTCTCGAGGCCGCCGACCTCCTCCGGCGCAGGGAGCGGGCGGCAGCGCTCGCCACCGTCGCCCGCATCGATTGGCACACCCGTCCGGGATGGGAAGAGAAGCCCTACCCGCAAGGACCGTACCTGATCGGCCTCGTCGAAGAACTGGCGAACCTCCGTCTTCCCGACACGCTCCGCGGGAGCCCGCCCGCCACCATCCACACCTGGTTCGCGCACGAAAGACGGCGTCGGATCCTTCTTCACCGCCGACGCCTGCCCCTGCGGGAGCGTGTCGAAGCCCGCACCGTTCGCCACCTCTACCCGCTCCCACAAGATTGACCCCATCGCCTCACCAGACCGAACCCGGCATGAACCAGGCCCCGCCCGCGGACCGTGGTGGCCACGAGCCTCGGGTCCCACGGCGTCACGCACAAACCCTCCGCCCGTTTGCCCCCGCGAACCAAGAGCGACCCTAACGCCGTGGACACCCGGGAAGTCGCCTCCCTCCTCGCCGCTCAGCGGAGATTCTCCGAACCGTCCTGGTCGGAACGGGGCACCGCCCGCTGGCTCGAGAGTCGTCCCGAGGACGGTGGTCGGAACGTTCTCGTCGAGCATATCCCCCCGGCCGGGATCCGCGTCTTGAGTCCCCCCGGTGTGAGCGTGCGGAGCCGTCTTCACGCCTACGGTGGCGGATCGTACTGCACCGACGGTCAGGGAGGGATCTTCGTCGTCGAGGAACAGGATCAAACGGTCCTCCACCTCCTTCCCGAAGGCGGTTTCCGCATCCACCGCCCCCCCCGGGAAGGGGCACTCGGCGGACTCGTCTGGGACCGCGGCCGCCGTCGTCTCCTCCTCGTCCACGAGACCGTGGACGGCGACCGGCTTCTCGCCCTCCACCCCGGGGACGGACGCTGGGAGCAACTCCACGAAGAGCCCGGATTCCTCATGCAACCGGTCTTCGACGCCCCAGGGAAACGCTTGGCGTGGATCTCCTGGGACACGGGGACGATGCCCTGGGAACGCACGTGTCTCGTCATCGCCGGGCTTGATGCCGACGGGCATCCAGACAAGCGACAAACCTTGTCGCTCGGCGGAAACACCGCTTTTCTCGAGCCCTTCTTCGGGCCCGGAGGCGATCTCTTCGTCCTCGCGGACGGAGGGGGACGGTGGAGGATCGAACGCGTGGAGGGTAGACGGACGGTTCCCTTTGTGGAAACCCCCGGAGAAATCGGGCGACCCGCCTGGAACGCCGCCGTTCGTCATTACGGATTCACCGAAGAGGGCGTCCTGATGTTCGTCGAGGTCCGTGCCGGGGCGGCGCGGCTTTTCCGCCGCGGGCACGACGGGACGGTCCGCCCATTGCCGCTCCCGTTTACGGACGTGAGCGATCTCGCGGCCGGACGCGGAGCCGCACTTGTCCTCGCGGGCGCACTCGCACGGCCACCGTGCGTGGCCCGTGTCGATCCCGAAGGCGCGCCACCGCTCGTCCTGGCCTCTTCCCTCCCGGACGGCCTCCCCCCGGAGGCGACGCTTCCCGAACCCCAGAACTGGAGGCTTCCCGAACGGAAGGGATTTCCTCTACAGGGATGGCTCTATCCGCCCCCCTCCGGGCGTCGCGCGCCGCCCCCCCTCATCCTCCGGTGCCACGGCGGGCCGACTTCGGCGGCCTCCCCCGTCTTCGACCCACGCCTCCTCCTCTGGAGAAGCCTCGGGGCCGCCATTCTCGACCTCAATTACCGGGGCAGCAGCGGATTCGGCCGCGACGTTCGCCTCGCTCTCGCCGGCGCGTGGGGCCGCGCCGATCCGCTCGATGTGCTGCGCGCCCGACTCAGTCTCGTCCGCGAGGGACGGGTCGATCCGGCACGTGTCGTCTTGGCGGGCTCGAGTGCGGGAGGCTACACGGTCTTGCGGGCCCTTGAGCGCATCCCCGCTGCGGGCGCCGTCCTGTTTTACCCGGTGAGCGACCTCCTCTCTCTCGAGGACGAGGGCGTACGCTTCGAGCAACCCTACGCCGCGCATCTCCTCGACCGCGATCCTGTGCACCGCCGCCGCCTCGCGGCGCGACGGAGTCCCCGCCCCCGGGGCGGCCTTCTCCGCACCCCCCTTCTCGTCTTCCAGGGCGACCGCGACCCGGTTGTTCCCCGCGAGACAACCGAGACCTTCGTACGAAGACTGCGGGCGCGGGGCGCGGAGGTCGACCTCCACGTCCTCACCGGCGAGGGACACGGGTTTCGTCGGGGCGACAATCTCGTGGCGATCTGCCAACACGAAGCCAGCTTCCTGGCCTCGGTGTTCGGGCCCCCACCCTGAGCGGGGCGGCTCACCCGAGGCTGGCCGCCTCAGGGTATTCCGCGTTGCTCCTCCCCGTCGCCCGCCCCGAACCTCGCCGACATCCAGGCGGCGATCGCCCGAATCTCGTCCCCGTCCACCGCGTGACCGTCCTCGTGCGTCCACCAGAAGACCTCGTGTCCGCCCCGCAGGAGCGCGTCCCGTGTCGCCACGCCCAGCCGGACATCGACCACCGGATCCGCAAGCCCGTGCGCAAGGAAGACCGCCACGGGTCGCGCTCCCGGCGGACGCGGAAGTCCCACCGGAAGAAACGTCGAGAGCGCCACCACCCCGGCGAGAGGCCAGCCGCGCGTGAGTGCGGCGTAAAGCGCCACCGCCCCACCCTGGGAAAATCCTCCGAGGATCGTCTTCTCGACAGGCACGCCCTGTTCCCCCACGGCGCTGAGGAGCGCGTCCACCCTCGCGACGCTCTCCTCAAGCCCGGCGTAGTCGATCCCGCTTCCCGGGCCGAGACGCGCGATGTCGAACCAGGCCCTCATGCGCGCGCCCGCGTTGAGCGTCACCGCCCGCACCGGAGCGTGGGGGAAAATGTAACGAACCCCACTCAGTCCGAGCCGCGCCGGGAAATCGGCAAAGTCGCTCCCGTCGGCTCCGAGCCCATGGAGAAAGATCACCGCCGCACGAGCTTGGTCTCGAGGTTCGACGATCAGAGGTGGAGAAACGGTGGACACAGGGCAGGCTCCAGCACACACGAAAGACCGATACCTCTATGATGAGGCATCCCTTCCGAACCCCCTCGGTGACCCCTGTGAGCTCCCTCTCCTTCACCGACCGCCGCGTCCTCGTCACCGGCGCCTCGGGCGGCATCGGACGGGCCACCGCCCGCGCCTTCGCCCAGGCGGGCGCCCAGGTGGCCGTCCATTACCACCGCCGCGAGGAAGAGGCTCGGGCAACCCTGTCCGGCCTCGCGGGCTCGGGGCACATCCTCCTCCGGGCCGACCTTGACGATGACGAGGACTGCCGCCGGCTGATCGCCGAGGGCGAGTCGCACCTCGGCGGCCTCGACATCCTCGTCAACAACGCCGGACTCTATCTCCGCCGTCCGTTTGCGCTCCACGACGACGAGAGCTGGCGCACGGAGTTCCGCCGTCAGCTCCGTGTCAACCTCGAAGGGCCGGCCTTTCTGGCCTATCTTGCGGCCCGCGGGATGATCGCCCGCGGTTATGGACGCATTGTCAACGTCGGTTCGCGCGGGGCCTATCGGGGCGAACCCGAAGCGCCGGGCTACGGGGCCGCCAAGGCAGGCCTCCACGCCCTCACCCAGTCGCTCGCCCAGGCGCTCGCCCCCTACGGCGTCGCGGTCACAGCCGTCGCCCCTGGCTGGGTGGAGACGGCCATGGCCGAAGAGCACCTGCGGGGACCCGAAGGGGTGGCGATCCGCGCACAAAGCCCTCTCGGCCGTGTCGCCCGCCCCGAGGAGATCGCACGCGCCATTCTCTTTTTGGCCGACGACGAGGCGGAGTACCTCACCGGATCCATCCTCGACGCCAACGGGGCTTCCTACCTGCGCTAGCGGCGCCCGCAAGCCAGAGGTTGTTCCGAGAGGAACCCGTGCACGTCCCCCCGCGTCCTTCGGGCACGCTCGGGGCCACCACCCGAAACGCACGCAACCCAGCCGTTCGCCACCCTCTCGGGAGAGCACGAAGGACTGCGCCCTCGTGGGGACGGCCCGCCACAGAGAGGCGCGGCACGGTGCCACAAAGCGCCGAACCCCGCGGTATAGTCCTCCCCAGGTGTCCGTCGCGGGAACCAACGCCATACCCCGGCTCGACCCGATCCCTTATTCCGACGAAACACCCTGGCGCATTCTCTCCGCCACCCGGATCATTGCTCTCGTAGGGGCCTCCGCCAACGGGAACCGGCCAAGCCATTTCGTGGAGCGGGATCAACTCGGGTCTGATCCGCAATCGCACCAAGAGACGCCCACGATCCCGCCCCCGGCGCCCGCTCGACGCCGATTCATCAAACCGCGGCCTACGTGTCCGACTCGATCGATCACGCCGCCTCATTGCTCAACCTGCAAAACTACGGCTACATCTACTCGCGTCTGAACAACCCCACGGTTTCGGTGCTGCCAGCTGAATACGGGCCTAACAGATTGCCGAATCTCTCCCCCTGCCCGTACCCACGCGATGGCGTGCGTACCGCTGCCCATCTGTCCCCTGGCGATGGCCGAATCCGAGCGCTCTTTGCCGGTTTTCCCGGATCGCATCGAGGTGCTTCTGGCCGAGGCCGGCCTGGAAGGAGAAGCGTTGACGATGCGTATGACCGGGTACCCCCACGGATGCGCCCGGCCCTATCTCGCGGAGATCGGCTTGGTCGGTAAAGCGCCAAGCCTTTACAATCTTTATCCGGGCGGCGATCGGACCGGCATGCGCCTGAACGCACTTGACCGGGAGGCATTGGGCGAAGAAGCCCAGCTGGATATTCTGCGCCCCCGGTTGAAACGGTTTGCCGGACTGCGCGGGGCCGGCAAAACATTCGGATCTTGGCCTGCCGCGTACAGTAGAGACGGTGAGGAACCCATGCGTATAGAAACCAGAATACAGGATGTGCTCCTTCTTTTCGGGGAATTGCGCAACGCGCCATACGCACCGGCGGCTTTTGCCACCAGCTTTGGGGCAGAAGACATGGTGCTCACGGACCTGATTGCGAAGCACGCACCCTGGATAGAGATATTCACCCTCGATACCGGCCGTTTGCCGGAGGAAACCTACCGGCTGATACAGGAAACCCGGGGCCACTACCACCTTCCCATCCAGGTGTATTTCCCGGAGCACGGGACAGTGGAGCGCTATGTCCGGGAACACGGGCCCAACGCCTTTTATGAAAGCCAGGAAATGCGCAAGACCTGTTGCCATATGCGTAAGGTCGAACCCTTGCAACGGGCCTTACAGGGCAAGGGAGCCTGGGTGACCGGAATGCGCCGGGAGCAGGCGCTTACGCGGCAAGACCTTGCCGTCCAGGAATGGGATGCGGCCCACGAGCTGCCCAAGTTCAATCCCCTGGCCGACTGGCGTGGCAAAGAAGTCTGGGACTATATCCGTCGTTTCGAGGTGCCCTACAACCGTCTTCATGATCAGGGTTACCCCAGCATCGGCTGTGCCCCCTGCACGCGCGCCATTTCCCCCGACCAGGATATCCGCGCGGGTCGTTGGTGGTGGGAAAATCCGGCCGCCAAAGAGTGTGGCCTGCATGTCGTTGACGGCCGACTGATCCGCGCCAGGCCGGCAACACCACAAAAACCCCCGGGACAAACATGACGCATACGGCAACCCAAAAACATGTTCTCGATGCCGCCAGCCATCACCATCTGGACTGACTGGAATCGGAAACGATCCACATCGTGCGCGAGGTTGCGGCCGAATGCGGTAAACCGGCGCTGCTGTTTTGCGGCGGCAAGGATTCGGTGGTGTCGCTGCGCATCGCCGAAAAGGCCTTCCACTCCGGCAAGTTTCCGTTTCCGTTGGGCATATCGATACCGGCCACAACTACGCTGAAGTCATCGAATTCCACGACCGACGCATTGCCGAACTGGGCGAGTGACTGATCGTGCGTTCGGTCGAGGAGTCGATCCGACGCGGCACCGTGCGCCTGCGTCATCCCGCAAGCGATTCTCGTAATGCGGCGCAACCCGAATGGATGACCGGACATCGGAAGCATCGATGGAACAACACAAGAAGGCCGGATATTTCTGAAGAACGCGACCCTTCTCAAAAAGTTTTAAGGACTGACCAGAGAGCGCGGTTTGCTGCACTTCATTACTGCCGGTTCGGTAGAGGACGGCAAGAGCACGCCGACCGGCCGCCGACCGCCGGAGGATCTACACCACGCGGCAAGGTATGGCGCGCCTCAAGGGGGTGGACCGGTTTATTTTTGGACGCGGTGGTGAGGAATGCCTGGCCCTGTGGACGGCCGACATCGACTACGAAATAGTACCCGGCATCACCAGCGGGCTTGCGGCGGCAGCCTGTGCCATCGTACCGCGGACGTACCGCAGCATCAGCCAATCCGTCCTGTTCGTAACGGGGCACAAAGTGGCCGAGTTCCTCGAGACCCACCCGCGCGTCGCCTGGGTTGCCTACGCCGGGTTACCGGCCAGCCCCACCACGCGTTGGTCTGGGAACACCTCCCGCACCCATCGCCAACTCAACCAGGAACAGCGGCAAAGCGCCGACGCGGGCGATGGCGTGATCCGACTCTCGATCGGCCTCGAATCCGCCGACGACCCGATCGCCAACCTCGATCGGACGCTCGACCAGACGTAACACTCGGCGACGACGCCGGAGGGAGCCGGGAACCCGATCGACGCGGCCGCCCCGGATATAGTGAAGGCGTCGCCCGCAGCCACGAGTCGGCCGCATGAGCCACGACGACGTTCCCGTCCTGAGCGCACCCGGGCTTTTCCGTCGCCGTCTCCCCGCTCCGCCGAAGACCGTGCGGACGTGACGGGCTCCTCCGGCCCACCGCGTCCGGGTGCGAGCCCTCCCCGTCTCACGATCGTGATGGCGGTGCACGAGGGGGTGCGCTATCTCGAGGCGCAGCTCGCGAGCATCCGCGCCCAGAGCGTCCGCGACTTCGTCCTCCTCGCCCGCGACGACGGCT